>CAVQZU010000093.1:0-8635 GCA_963718485.1 uncultured Acidobacteriota bacterium | reverse complement strand
GTCCTAAAATATCTGGACACGCCGATTGCGCGTTCCGAGAGGGACCTTTCGGGTAAATATGCCCGTTACCAGGATGGTCCCCTGCTGGACCTGATCCAGAACACCCAACTGGAAGCAGGACATGCGGATGTTTCCATGGCGACGATGTTATATGCCGGCGCTCACGTCAGCGTGGGCCCGGTGACGGTGCGACAGGCGGCCTCTCTCTACATCTACGAAAATACGCTGTACGTGGTGCAAATGACCGGCGCGCAGTTGAAGGACGCACTCGAACACGCGGCGAGTTTCTTTCCGAGTGGCCCCTACCACCCGGGGGCCTGATAAAGCTGCCGTCCTACAATGCGGATCAAGCGCAGGGCGTTTCCTATCAGATCGATCTTAGGAGACCGGTCGGACAGCGGATTGTGAATTTGGAATTTCATGGCAAGCCCCTTGATCCGGCCCAGGATTTGCGGGTGGCGATCAACAATTACCGTTACACTGGCGGAGGAGGATACGAGGTGTACAAAGGCTTGCCGATCCTGTATCGGTCGTCCGCTTGAAATTCGGGAGTTGCTAATCGACTACCTGTCACGAACGAAAATCATCCCGGGCGAAGCGTCTGGGAACTGGAGAATGACCCCTCCCGACGCCGTTGCCGCCATCGAAGCGGCGGCCGATGCAAACGTCGCGGCGCAGACCAAGTAGACTCCCGTGCGGCGCCGTTTTTTTACCAGTGTGTAACAAGAGCGGCGTAATAATCATTGACTTCACTGTCTGTGCTTGTTAATTTCCGTAACGCGTAAAATTTCCAAGAAAATTTGGAGGCACCGCAACCCGGCACTGCTCATGGCGTTCGTCGCGAAGAAGATCTTCCTCACAAAAGGAGTCGGAAAACACCGCGAGCGTCTCTCGAGCTTCGAGTTAGCGTTGCGAAATGCAGGAATTGCGGCCTGCAATATCGTCCGCGTCTCTTCCATTTTCCCGCCTTACTGCAAATTGATTTCCCGAACCGAAGGACTTAAGCATTTGAAGCCCGGTCAAGTGGCTTTCACGGTCATCAGCGAGAACCAGACTCGTGAACCGCACCGCTTGATCGCAGCAGGCGTGGGGCTGGCGCTGCCCGGCGACAAATCCATGTACGGATATCTCTCCGAGCACCATTCCTTTGGCGAAACCGAAGAAGTGGCGGGAGAGTACACCGAGGAACTCGCCGCCGAGATGCTCGCCACAACGCTGAACGTCGAGTTTGATCCCGATTTGTCGTGGGACGAGAAAAAAGAAGTTTACCGAATCTCGAACAAGATTGTCCGCACCATGAACATCACCCAATCAGCGGTAGGCGACAAACGTGGATTGTGGACGACCGTACTTGCCGCAGCGATCCTGCTCGCTGAAGACGATTAGACTCTCTACTGCTTCCCGAATTAAGCCTCATCTCCTTTCGTTTTCCCGCTCCCCTTTCTTGCTCTGACCATTTCCGTAGATTCCTGTTGGAGGAAGTGGTCTCATGATTCAAATAGACTCAGTTGAGAGCGTCGCTCGCGCCGGCGCGGCGCGCCGTCAAGAAACGCTGCTGCCAGCCAGTGACCGCGAAATCGAGCGTTCCTGCGCCGAATCTCCGCGAAATGCCTATCTGAACGTGCTGTCGATGCGCATTTCTGGACGGACTGCCACTGCTAGCTGGATAGCTTTGCCCGTTGAGGATGCAGGCGAGCGACGGGCTTGCGATCGAGTGCTTTGATTAGCACTCGGTTCCACCACATCAGAAAACCGGTGACAAAAAGGAACGGTGGCGCGAATCCGAAAGCTACCCAGATCGATTTGACGCTTGCCCCGGCGAAATTACCAAAATGCAGGTAGTAAAACCAGCGGAGGATCTTGTCGCCAAGGCTTCGCTCGATCGGCGGCGCCAGCGCCGGCTGGTTGCGGGTGTTGGCAGCTCCCACCCTTGAGGGCGGCGCAGGCCCCACCTTCCTTGCGGGAGCTGGCGCCGAAACGTCAAGCTGATAGAGTTGCAGGGGAGAAAAGAAATTCACCGCTCTCTCGAATGGCTTCGGAAACACAACGAAGACGCCGGTTACCCCCCAGACAAGCGCAAATGCCAGGGTCCATATTCCGACAGCGCTGTGAAGATTCCAGTTCAACCTTTTCCAATTGGATTCTCGCCGGATCAGCAGACTATTCCGCCAGCTCTGAATCCCCGGCCACCAAATCACCGCTCCGCTTAAGGCCACAAGCGTAATAAGAATAGCTCCGATACCGTTCACCAGACGCCCTGTCTTGCCCCACAGAAGGTTCACGTGGAAATCAATCAGAAACGTAAGAGCCCGGATGATGAAGGGAACCGAATCTCCCAGATCCTTCCCGGTGTAAGGATCGAAAAGCCGCATCTTGGTTTTTCCGTGGCCATCGAGCCAGATTTCAGTGGCCTCGTCGGGGCGCTTGCTCTCCCAGATATAAGAGACCGCATATTGCGGATACGCGCTCTGCGCGGCGTTCTTTAAATCGGAGCGGCTAAGCTTTGCGCCGGAAATCGCAACGCTCTTTTGAGGAGACCCGAAAGATTTCGAGATTTCGTTGCGAAAAACAATGGCGCTGCCACTCACGCTGATTAACAGGACATAAATGCCGAGCCCGATTCCGATCCAAAGGTGCACTTGAAACAGCGCCCTGCGCAGCCACACGCTCTGGGGCCGTTGTTTCCAGCGCTCCCCCAGAGTCATATCACTCTCTCCGACACCCTTCGCTTCCTCGTGCTGAACGCCCGCTTTTCTAGGAAGCCGAATTCGGCCGCTTTCTGCGCGCATCGAAGGCTCTGTCCCGGTTGCGCCGAGAATATGCACTTGCCTGAATTCATTGTCAAACAACATTCGAGCGCACTCGCCCGACCGCTGTGCCCTTTTGCCGGACACCTTTCTGCGTGGACGCGTTTACAGCGGACTGCCGCGGCCGATACCGTGAATCGCGTATGGAAAGTCCCTGCCAATCGCACCATGATGTTCCTGCGTGCCCTAACGGCGGCGAAGTCTTCGCCGCGACAGGAGGCCAGGATGGTGGACCACAACACCTACGAAGTTTTCAAGAAATGCGCCGACAACACGACCGTTTCGGTTGAGGCGGTGAAAGGGCTGGAGGTAGCCAAGACCGTGCTCGCATCATTGCGGGCGGGCACAAACGATGAATACTACTTGTTTGACCCGTCGACCGGAAATGTGATTGATCCGGAACATCCTGGGGCGCCTGTCGACCCGCTTGCAAGTTAGCTTTTCCTCACACTCATCTCGCTTCAGGGAGGACTTAAATCATGGCACCCGGATCAGGAGCCCGCAGGTACGGAAAGGCCGCCGCTAAGAGCGTCAGAAGCGCCATGCGCCGGAAGAAACATGGCACCCTCAAGTCCGGCAAGGGCGGTAAAGGCGGCACGGTCAAGAGCCGCAAGCAGGCCATCGCCATTGGCCTTTCCGAAGCTCGGAAGAAAGGCGCCAAGGTTCCCAAGAAAAAATCCTGATCCGCGGCAAATTCACTCCGGATTGATTCCGAACATCCGTGCCGATCCTGCCAGCTGGCGGAAGGCCCGAATTTTCGGCACTCGAGCGCAGCCCCCAGTTCCAACCCACCCCTGTCTCTGTTTTTGCGTTACTATCAGCACGTCACACGATCCAGAGGTTACCCGCGCGCCAGCGAGTTCTATGCCTGCATTCGCTTTTCACGATCTCCGCGAGATTTTTGCCAAGGCCAACGAGGAGAAGTCCGGCGACCGTTTGGCCGGGCTAGCCGCGGATTCAGAAACGGAACGGGTGGCGGCGAAACGCAAGCTTGCTGATTTGACTCTCGCCGAAATCGTCGGGCAGCCTTTGATCGACCCCGACGGCGATGAGGTTAGCCGCCTGATTCTTGAAAGCTTTCATCAGGAAGCGTTTCGTGCCATTCAAAGCCTGACGGTGGGCGAATTCCGCGAGCATATCCTCGACGACACCACGGTTGCCACTGACCTAGGAGAACTGCACTGGGCCATCACCCCGGAAATAGCCGCCGCAGTAACCAAAATCATGAGCAACAAGGATCTGATCCTGGCCGCAGCCAAGATCCGGAACGTAACCCGCTGCCGTAATACCATGGGCGAGCTCGGCGTGCTGGGCATACGGGTTCAGCCCAACCATCCGGCCGACGACATCGGCGGCATTCTTCTGTCCGCGTTTGAAGGGCTTCTGTATGGCTGCGGGGATGCGGTAATCGGTGTAAACCCGTCCTCGGATTCAGTGGAGACCACCCGTGCGATCCTGCAAGCACTCCGGCGCCTCGTGGATGTGTATCAAGTGCCCACACAGACCTGCTGTCTTGCGCATATCAGCACACAATTGGCCGCCTTGGATCGCGGCGCGCCTGTCGATCTTCTGTTCCAATCCGTGGCCGGAACGCAAGCCGCGAACCGCAGCTTCGGAATCACGCTCGAGATGCTAAGCGAAGGCCGCGAGCGAGTTCTCGAACATCATCGCCAGCGGGATGTGCCCTGGAAGGGCCACAACGTCATGTATTTCGAAACCGGCCAAGGCAGTGCACTCTCAGCCGAGGCGCACCAGGGAGTGGACCAATTGACGCTCGAAGCACGCGCCTACGGCCTTGCGCGGTGCTTTGACCCATTTCTCGTGAACAGCGTCGTCGGCTTCATTGGACCCGAGTACCTCTATGACGAACGCCAGATCATTCGCGCCGGTCTCGAGGACCATTTCATGGGGAAACTCCTCGGACTCCCGATGGGCTGCGATGTTTGTTACACGAACCACGCGGAGGCCGATCAGAACTCGGCCGACAATCTGCTGATTCTTCTGGCGGTGGCGGGATGCAACTACTTCATGGGAGTACCCTGCTCCGACGATGTCATGCTGAACTACCAATCGACCAGTTACCATGACGCCCTCGCCGTAAGACGCTTGCTAGGACTGCATCCTGCGCCGGAGTTCCTGGAATGGCTGGAGGCCCAGGGCCTCTATCGCGATGGCGATCCGGCTCGACTGGAAGGTCCGCAGCGACGCCAGCTGATGCAAGGCCTGGAATCTTCCCTCGCGGAGATCCTCTGATGGCCGATGAGCTCAGAAAAACTCTCGCCGCGTCGGATCTGCCCCAGCTTTTACAGAAGATTCGCGCGCAAACCCCGGCGCGCCTTTTGACGGGGAGATCAGGCGCCGCCTATCCCACAAACGTACAACTGGAATTGCGTGAGGCTCATGCTGCGGCGCGGGATGCGGTGCGCGGGGAAATGGATTTACTGAGCACCTTTGGTGAGGAGTTCGTGCGCCAATGGGACCTGTTCGAGGTTCAGACGCGAGCCACCGGCAAGGATGAATATCTGCTGCGGCCCGACCTTGGCAGACACTTCAGCGACGATTCCCGCTCTCGGATTCGCGAGCACTGTGCTCGCGGCAGTGACTTGCAAATCGTGATCGGCGATGGGCTCTCGGTTTCGGCGATTTCCAGCCAGGTTCCCGCGCTCCTGCCTTTGCTGTATGAAGGTGCTCGGCTACGTGACTGGAAGCCCGCACGGGCTTTCGTGGTCCGCTACTGCCGGGTCGGCATCCTGAACGAAATTGGCGAATTGCTGGACCCTGGTGTCGTGGTGCTGCTCATTGGCGAGCGCCCGGGCCTGGCCACCGCAGAAAGCCTGTCGGCATACATGGCCCATCGTCCACGGCATGGTCATTCCGACTCAGACCGGAACCTGATATCGAATATCCACGCACGAGGGGTGTCCACGACTGATGCCGCGGGCCGCATCTTGAATTTGGCGGCGCAAATGATAAAAGTGGGCGCGAGCGGTTACGCCTTGAAGGAATGCCGCCTCGCGTTGGGCTGAGCTGGACAACCCGCAGGCCCTGCCGCCGGCGCGGAAGGCTTCGAACTACTGGAGCTGGCTCGCAACATGAAGGTTATGCACCCCCGAAACGACGAACATACCGGTGGCCATGGTTTGCGGCAACCACCATGAGCGTCGAAGAATATTGCTCTGGCTGCGCTGCATGCGCCTCGCAGCAAGGTCCAAAACAACGGGTGCTACCTGGATTGCCGCATACATGGCGGAGGAGTGCGCGAACGGCCGCATCAACGGATCGGATTCAACCGCTCCTTGGCGAATCGCCTGCCGCGTGGAGTAGGCGTCGAAAGTCGCGGCCGCATGTTGCAGAATCGACAAGGCAATCCATTCCCGCCGGGACGGCAAAGACTCCGGGGACACGAATCGAAGCGGTTTGCTCGACTCTGGCTCGGTAATACGCAACGTAGCCAACGAATCGGAATTGCGTATCGCGGATGCGAACGATGCAGGATCTACCGCCACGGGCACAGAACTGGCCGCGGGAATGACTTCGCCTTGGGAAGCGAGCGGACCCGGAGTATTAGCAGGTGGCGCTGCATCCGGCCGATTCCGCGCCGAGGTGGTCAAACCACAATCCCGGGACTCCGCCGAAAGCGGCCCTCGGACAGCGCACAGCACCCGGACCGGGGCAGCCATATGGAATAGCACGGCAGCGATAGCCAGAACCATGGAAGGGGGCTCCTTGGGCGATCGCTACAGCAAAAAGCACACCTAGTACCATGTCCGTCCTAAGGTAAACCTTGTTTTTACAATGACCTAGCTAACGGCTGGAGCGGCCTGCGTGGAAACAGTGTTCCTTCGGGTGGCATTCCTCAATCCTTCTAGAACAGAGCAGCGCCAGCCGATCAGCGCGCCAGAGAAGTTACAATGATGAACGAGCGCATCCGCGGATCCATCCAGTCGCGCAGCGCATCGCCCAGCAGATTGAACGCGAGGACTGCGGCCATAATGGCAAGAGCCGGAAAAATCACCAGGTGCGGGGCATCGAAAAGGTGGCTGCGCGCGTCATTCAGCATCGAACCCCAGCTTGGCATCGGCGCCAGGACCCCCAAGCCGAGGAAGCTCAGCGTCGACTCGGCAAGAATCGCACCGGCCATCGCAATCGTTGCCTGCACGAGCACCGGCTGAAGAATGTTGGGCAGCAAATGGCGGATCAAAATGCGCGCATTCGAGGCGCCCAGTGACCGCGCCGCAAGAACATATTCCATCTCCTTGGCCTGCAGAATCTGCGCGCGCGCCAGCCGCGCATAACCAGCCCATCCGGTGATGATCAGGGCAAAAATCACCTTGTCGATTCCCGGCCCCAGAAAAGCCGCGAACGCAATCGCCAGCAAAATTCCCGGAAACGACAGAAACGCATTGATCAAGATGATGTTCACGAAGCGATCAAACCAGCCGCCCCAATACCCGGCAATCGATCCGATCGCCAGGCCGATGATTCCGGCTCCCACCACGACGCTCACGCTGACCAGCATCGAAATGCGCGCGCCGTAAATAATTCGCGAGAAGATATCGCGGCCCAATTGATCGGTGCCCATCCAGTGCGAGGCAGTCGGGCCGGCAAGCCGAATGGCCAGATGCTGCGATGTAGGATCGGCCGGCGCAAGCCAGGGAGCGGCAATGGCCAGAAACACGAGGACCATGGTGAGAAAAAAACCCCAACGCCCGGTCGCATGTTCCCGCAGGAATTCGCCAAGCCCGTTCATTCCAGGCGCACGCGCGGATCGACCACCGCGTATACCAGATCGGTTAAAAGATTTACGACTACGTAGGACACGGCGATTAGCAAAATGCATCCCTGCAACAAAGGATAATCGCGCGCTTCAATCGCCTGGACAGCGAGGCGCCCGATTCCCGGCCAGGAGAAGATCGTCTCTGTCACGATCGTGCCTGCCAGTAGCGTGCCAAACTGCAAGCCCAGAATCGTAAGAATCGGAATTAAAGCGTTGCGAAAAGCGTGGCGGAACAAGACCGCAGATTCCGGAAGACCTTTCGCGCGGGCGGTGCGCACATAATCGCTGGAAAGCTCCTCGATCACCGAGCTGCGCACCATACGCGTGAGTATCGCCGCAAGGGCAGCGCCGAGCGTGATCGCAGGTAAGACCAGATGCCCCCATCCGCCGCGGCCCGAGACGGGCAGCCAACCCAGGATCACGGAAAACAGTAGAATGAGCACGGGGCCCAGCGCAAAATTCGGCACCGAGAGCCCCAACAGGGTTAACACCCCAACGGCGTGATCGGTGCCGCTGCCGCGCCGCTGAGCGGCAAGTATTCTCCGTGCGCAATTCGCCGCTCAATAAGAACGGCCGCCTGATACATCGACGCTAGCCGACGGTAACGGAGGTGTCAATAAAACCGGCGCTTCCCGGCGACAGTCAGTTCATCCCGAGCCTCGCTTCCACGTGGCCGTGTCAAGATTGCGTGCCAGAGCGCCGCTTGCGCAGAGGCGGCCCCGCGCCTTGACCCCCCTCCGCCCACTCGCTATCCTGATACCGGGTGATCCTCGAAAATGCGCATTTACCTCGACTACAACGCCACCACTCCCGTTGACCGCGCCGTATTCGACGCCATGACCGTTTCGTCGACACCTTCGGCAATGCCGGCTCCATCCACTCGGCCGGGCAACGCGCCCGCAGCGCCGTTGATTCCGCCCGCGAGTCCGTGGCCATGCTCATCGGCGCGAAATCGAGCGAGATCGTCTTCACCAGCGGATGATGTCGAAGCCGACAATCTCGCAACTTCGTCGGTACCCTCGAAACCGCGTCGCCGACCGAGATCCACAGC
>CAVQZU010000092.1:0-115502 GCA_963718485.1 uncultured Acidobacteriota bacterium | reverse complement strand
CAAGTTTTCGTTTCCAGGGACTGCAGGACAACTTCTATTGCTCGGCCCAAAACCGGTGCGTCGGAAGCGGTGGCCTCCGGCATTCGGTCTGTGATCGGCGCTGTTTCGTCCTGGTGGGATGTCTAACCGGCGCAGCCACGCCGCAAGAGACAGAAATCGTTTTTTGCCTCTGAGATTGAGGTCACATCTCCCCTAAATCAAACACCGGAACAGGGGAGTGGTGCTTTTCGCCCAGGGCTTCGCGAATCACTGACAGCAGTCCGGCATTATCTGCTGGCTTTTGCAGGAAAGCCTTCGCGCCTGCCTGGATCGCTCGGTCCACATTTGCGTTGCGATCGCGCGCAGACACGACAATCACCGGGATCGAAGACAGACTGTCGTTTGCTTTCAACCGCTCCAGGACGCTGAAGCCGTCCCCGGCCGGTAAACCGAGGTCCAGGATGATCAGGTCCGGCATGCGTTCTCGCGCTTCCGCGATCCCGGTTATTCCATCTGCTGCGAAAATAACGTCGTAATGGTTTGCCTTAAGACGTACGTGCAGACCCAGCCGCACATCGGGATCATCATCAACAATCAGAATGGTCTTTTGGCTCATGTCTAGACACTCCTTGGTAAGTATATGGCGTTGATGCGATGTTGAATTCCAGCAGCCACCCGCTCCAGGAAGGTTTGCGTCGATTCGTTTCCCTTTCTCGACATCGGTGCGAGAAAACTGTGAGAAACCTCAATCGTGAGGTCCGCCGGTTGAAACTCTTTGCAGCGCTGGAACTCTCTTCGAATACGCGCGCTGATGATCTCGGCGCCCTGCTCTTGTGTGTAGACCACGGCGAAAAAAGATGGCGCGCACTTGCCGAATCGATGTTCGGCAGGAGTACGTCTGTTTCGGGACGAAAACATTGTTGCAGAAGCGTTCGCACCACATTGGCATTTCCTTCCGCACATCCGGCGACAGCCATCCGTCCCGAGAGCCGATCTCCACCGCGAACAACGCTATGACTTAACCGGGATCCTGCTTATGGGTCACCGGCGGGCCAATCCAACTCGTCAAAGAAAAAATGGGAACGGTGAAGAAAAAGTGACTTCCTTTTTGCGGCCCGCTGCTCACCCAGATTTTTCCGCCCTGCCGGTGACCAACTCTTTGGAAATGTATAAACCTAGCCCCAAGCCCTTCCGTCCCGCTAGGCCAGGATCCGTCATCGGATAGAGGCGCTGAAAATGCGTTCGGTCATCTCCGGACCGACTCCACATCCCGTGTCGGAAACCTCCACCAGCAAAAAGTCCGGATTTTTCTCATGCTACGAGCCTCTGGACCTTCACTGCGCCGTCGATGGGGTAAACTTGATCGCGTTATCGACCAGAATGATGAGAATTTGTCGGATGCGTGTTGGGTCGGCACAGACAGACGGCAACCGGCTCTGGATATCTGAAGAGGCGATTCCTTTGGCTGTCGCCGCCCCTGGAGTGTGTTGACGGTATAGACGATGGCATCGGAAACGGAGCACATCGCAGCTCGATCGTCAGTTTGCCTGCCTGAACGCGAGTGACTTCAAGCAAGTCATTAATCATTGATTGGAGCTGCTTTGCATTCCTCAAGACAATTTCCAGATATTCGTGTTGTTCCGGGTTCAATTCACCGGCCAATCTGTCCTGAAGAATGGTGGCGAACTGATAGATCGCGGTCAGTGGTGAACGAAGTTCGTGCGACACATGGGACAAGAATTCATCCTTGAACTGAATCTGATACTGTTCGGATGGCGTCGGTTTGTGTTTGCATGCGGTGTCGCTGGATGGCATGGCGAAGAGCCGGGGGGAGAGCGCGATTTTCGATCTGGCCCTTGATCAGGTAGTCTTGCGCGCCTTCTTTCATAGCTCCCGCGGCCAAGTGCTTCGTCGTCCAAGCCAGTTAGCACGATCACGGGGACAGTTGGCGCCACCGCCTTCGCGCGCCGCACCGTATCGAGGCCGTGTCCATCCGGCAATCCCATATCCAGCAGCACAATGTCCACCCCTCCTTTCTCAAGATGAGTCACGGCTTCGCTCATGAGTGAAAGGTGAGTCAACTTCGACGCTACCCGGTTTCTCGCTGCGGAACATCTTCGAGGACCAAACGGGCATCTCCCGCGTTATCTTCAACCAGAAGAACCTGGAGTGCTTTTTCTTTCATGAGCGCGCTTCGCGTGGCAACTTTACTACGGACAGCCAGAAACTATCGATGCTCTTCACGACGTTCAAGAATCCATCCAGGCCGACAGGCTTGGTGATGTAACAGTTCGCATGAAGCAAATAGCTCCGGAGGATATCCGCCTCCGACGCGGAGGTCGTCAAGATCAACGACAGGAATACTCTTCAGTGTCGGACTTTTCTTGATTTCCGCCAGGACCTCCCGGCCATCTTTCTTGGGCAGGTTCAAATCCAGCAAGATAGGTCCGGGCGAGGAGCATTGGCGTGCTCGCCCTCCCGCTTGAGGAAAGCCATCGCTTCTGTCCCATCCCACGCCACATGCAAACTGATATGCACCTTGGCGTCTTTAAATGCTTCCTGTGTGAGCCGGACATCGCCGGGACTATCTTCAACCAGTAGAACTGTGATGCGTCCGCGTCTGTTCCAATCGATTTCATTATTTGTCATCTCTTTCCGGCAGGGCAAAGTAGAAGGTGGAGCCCTTTTCGGGTCTGCGACTCCACCCAGATTCTTCCGCCCAGGCGCTCCAGCATCTTCTTGCAAACAGCTAATCCGATTCCGGTCCCTCGAACTCGTTCCGCCCGTGCAACCGCTGAAAAAGGACGAAGATTCTTTCGAAATATTGAGCGTCAATTCCTAACCCGTTGTCTCGTACGGAAAAGATCCATTCATTGTCGCCGTTTTTCGTCGCAGAGACGTGTACATGAGGGACTTCAGCACCGCGGTATTTGATGGCGTTTCCGACGAGGTTCTGGAATACCTGGGCCAATTGTGTGGCGTCGGTCCTGACGGCTGGCAGCGAATCGTGGGTCACGACCGCG
The DNA here is from genome assembly GCA_963718485.1 of uncultured Acidobacteriota bacterium. Classification (GTDB taxonomy): domain Bacteria; phylum Acidobacteriota; class Terriglobia; order Acidiferrales; family UBA7541; genus Palsa-295. Next base: position 112,500 of record CAVQZU010000092.1, on the reverse strand, counting down.
CCGACTCTCCTCAATCGTTACTCGTAGGTTTGCGAGCGCTTCCTTCAATACGTTTTCACTCGGAAATTTCGTGGAGTGCCTTTCCATTTGTCCCCGCGCGCGAATAGGCCAGCAGATCCTGGATCAACCCCTGCATGCGATTGCACCCATCTACTGCATAGGCGATGAACTCATCGGCATCGGAGTCCAGCCGCCCTTTGTAGCGCTTGGCTAGAAGCTGCGTATAGCTGGCCACCATGCGCAACGGCTCCTGGAGATCGTGGGATGCGACATAGGCAAATTGCTGCAGTTCGTCATTAGAACGTTTCAGTTCCCTCACCGTCTTCACCAGATGCTCCTCAGCTTTCTTGCGGTCGCTGATGTTGGTGTTCGTGCCGAACCAGCGCGATACCTTCCCCTCCGGATCGCGAATGGGAACGGCCCGCGAGAGAAACCATTGGTAGTTTCCATCCCGACCACGAAGGGGAAACGTGTCTTCCCAAACCTCGCCGCTCTGGAAGCATTTGCTGATATTGGCCACAACCTCCTGAACGTGGTCTGAGGGAGCACCTTTTGCCAACCCCAGCCGGCCATCTCTTCCAAGGTGGTGCCGGTGTAATCAAACCATCGCTGGTTGTACCAGAAGATGTAGCCGTGCTCATCGGCCATCCACGCCAGCTGGGCAATGTTGTTCGCCAGGGTGCGAAAGCGCTCCTCAGCCTCGCGCAGTGCATCTTCCGCAAGCCCGCGCGCGGAGTTGCCGCGCTGGACGCTCCATCCTCCGCCGGCGGCGATCAACAAGCCCAGGACGGTTCCGAGGATCAGCACAATTTTGGTCTGGCCCAAGCGCCGCTTGGCGTCCTCGGCGCGTATTACCAACAATCGCAATTCTTCGTCCTGCATTCGGCGAATCGCGTCTCGATACTCCATCATCGTCCGCTGACCCTCTCCAGTTCGGATGGAGTCCGCCGCCGCTTCCCATCCCTTTGTCCGTCGCAGACCAATGATTGTCTCGGCGTATTGGATCTTCTGATCGGCCAGCCTTTCAAGAGTCAGCAGCTGGCGCCGCTGTTCGGGGTTATCCACTGTCAAGTTGCGGATGATTGTTTGTTCCTGCTCAGAGCGCAATACGCTTTCACGATAAGGTTGGAGGAACTGCTCGTCGCCAGTGATTACAAACCCGCGATAGCTCGATTCGACAGCCTGCATCGCTGAGAATGAATCCTCGAGGTTCTCAAGAACCTCATGGCTATGCCGTACCCATCTGTTGCTTTCAGCGGAGACGACCATGCCCCGATAGGAGATCACACCCACGACGAGTAAGGCCAAGATGGCAGACCCGAACGCGAGTTCTACCTTGCGGCTCATCGTCATCGCCTGCCCCCGGTCGCGCCCACCCGAGGACGGGCCACAAATTCGTTCCGGTGAGCGGGGCGTTGGCTTCGAAAATGCCCAGGGATCAAGATTTCCATCGGCCGACTCAGCAGGTCTTCGTGCTCAGCCAAACAACTTCTCCGTCTGCACGTTCACCAGCACCATCTCGCCGTGGTGAGTGACGACGAGGGCGAAGGCATCGCTTCGCGCAGGCCGACACCGCATGTTTCCATCCTTGGTTTTCCGCACGCGAAGCGACACCCTGACCGCGGACTGATAGCAAGCGTCTTTGGTGGGCGGCTTGATCGTGATGGGCCTTCATAGCAAATCCATTCGATCCTCGGATCGATATAGTTTCCAACCGCCTGGCGATCAGGGAATGTGCCGAACAACACACCAGACAATCCGGTGTCGTGTTGAATACTCCGCCGTCGTGACGCGTGTCCATATAGCCGCGCACCAACGGGACATCTTGAATCGACGGTTTCGTTTGATCCAGGTCTGGACGGCAAACAATATCCCGTCGCCGGTCCACTTCGCTGGGCAGGAAAACTCTTCTCGACTCAGAACTCGCAAACCGAGCATTTTCAGCAATTAGGACGGGAATTCGGCCGGCAAATGTAAGTGCCGCAAAGGGTAGAGTCGGTGAATCGTCCTGTGGGCCTGCGAAAAGCAGGTCACGCAGCAATGCGCGGGAGGAGTTGGCCCGCTTCAAAGCGATAGGTACGCTCGAGCTTCTTGCCCTCTGCTACCAACGCTGCGAGTCTGTCGGCCACCGTTTCTAGTTGGCGCGACTCTTCGTCCGCGGCTCGATTCTCTTGGAACACAGAGACAAACGTGAAGTCATCGCCGTGCGCGATTCGATCATTGGCGTAGACGAAGGTACACATCGCTTCACCGTCAAAGCTACCGATAGGGTCAGGACCGCAGAGCAACGTTACGTGAAAGGTCTTTCCGTCGGAGCGGATGACAGACGGGGTCCCTGGGAACCGATGAAATATCTTCCCACAGTGAACGCACCTCAGAGAATTGGGTCCCACGAAAACCTCCTTCAGCGGGCCAGAATATACGGGAGACGCTTGGCATCGGCTGTTCCTCCCAAAGCGATCCATGGCGTCCCCCGTTCTTGGGCCTCGGAGGACGACAATTTCCCATCACACAATTCTGGCCGCTGTTCAAAAGTGAACAACGATCGCAAATTATTTCGCCGGGCGCGGCCCTAGAAGTTGACTAATTGGACACGGATTTCATTTCGTCCAGGATTGCTTTGTAGAACGGCACAAGCACCTGAGCGAGGGCTTTAGGTTCGGGTTGATCCTGGCGGATTTCCGCTTGGAGCTGTGGGTGGTGGTCAACAAGCGTTTGAACCAGAATTGCAGCAGCTACCTCATTCGAGATCATGGCTGTCTCCTTTGCCGGGAAAGCGAGGCAGGAATTCTAGCCTTTTTCTGATCGTTGAAACAATGACCCGAGGTACCGCGCGTTTAGACCAATCTCACTATCCTGAACTGATTTCCATGTCCACCCTCCCATCATCGGACTTTTTTCACACTGCGTCGCTCCATCCGCTGCTTTTCAGACGCTCTCGGATGAGCCCAACGCCCACAGCAAAAAACATCCTGATTTCACTGCGACGGGTGGGCTCCCTCAAAGCGTTCCCAACGGCACAGACGGCGTCAAGCGGATCGCGTATCTTGTGCTGTGGTCTGTTCTCAGGCGGATCGCGAACCGAATACCGACTGGGCCGCCACTGGGAAAAGTCAGGGAAACTACTCCACCGGGGCGGCTCCGCCGGATCACTGCCGCCCGTGGGCTCGATCAGGTGTTTTCTAAATTCCGGGTACTCTATGTCGTCAACTAACTCAACCTCGGTTGCTGGCAGACAATAGTGGCCCCAGCGGTGGCCAAGGGACAGCTGAAACGATTCGCCTAGAAGTAACAGGCCAGATGCGGAAAATTCGGATGCGCCGCCGCGCCAAAGCGCTAAAAGGGACGCTCAGTTTTGCAGCGAAGAATGCCCGCGTCAGTCCATTTGTCAAAAGCGAAAGCCTGGTGCAGTATTTGGAGTTTCAGGTTTCAGGTGTGCCATGGGGGTTGCGACGCTGAGACAAGCGAACAATGACGGTGCCTCTAAAGGGGATCTTCGGGGGCCTCCGGGCGAACCTCTAGCAGGCTGCTGAAAAATTGAGTTGAGCGGGCAGTTTCTGTCTTCGTTTGCGTCATTTGTGACTTACTGGTGGGGCTTCGCGTGATTTTCGGTACTGCCGAACTTCCCAAATGGGCGTTTCAGCGCGGTCCAGAGACACTACGCCCCGAACTTACTGCGCTGGAATTGTGGTAGCCATTAGATTTCGCATGCGCACCAGATTGTAGGCTGCGCAGGCGAACGTAAAGATCCAATCCACTTTCAACGTCCCACGATGCCGCACCTTGCGCAGCAACGCAACCGTCTTCAGCCATCCGAAACATTCTTCGATGCGCTTCCTCTTCTTCTGGCTGATCTGATAGCCGGCGTGTCGCGTCGTTCGACCATCGATGGCACTCCCGCCTCTTCGTCTCAAGTTTTGGGCCACCTGCGGCGTCATGTGTAGGTTCCGGCACTCCCTGACGAAATCCGCCGTATCGAAACCTTTGTCACCCCCTACTGTTACCCGCCCGGTTCCCGGAACAACCTGCAGCATCTCCAGCGCGGCGTAACGTTCGGCGATTCCTGTGGCCTCCCACACCCGGCTATCCACGATCAATCCGTGACGATTCTCCACCAGCAGGTTTCCGCTGTAGCTCAACTTCGCCTCCTTGCCCAAGCCTTTGCGCGCCAACCGGGCTTCGGGATCGCTCGTCGATTCGTGCGTCTGGTTCGAGCGCTTCTCCCCATGAAAATCCACCGTGGGATTTCCGGCATCTTCCGGCGGAGGACCGTCCTTCTGGTCCTTGGGCTGAAAACTTTTCAGGCTGGCCCAGACTTCCAGCAAGGTTCCGTCTACGCTGAAGTGCTCGTCCGACGTCCACCCCTGCTCTCGCGCTTGCGCCACCACCCCCCTCAGAAATTCCTTGGCTATTTCCGCTTCCAACAAACCGTCGCGGTTCTTGGTGAACACCGTCGCATCCCAGACCGTATCATCCAAATTCAGTCCCACAAACCAACTGAATAAAATGTTGTAGTCCATCTCTTCCATTAGCAGCCGCTCGCTGCGCACCGAATACAACATCTGCAAAAGCTGCGCGCGCAACAGCTGCTCTCGCGGAATTGACAAGCGGCCCACCTTAGCGTACATCTCGTTGAACCGTGGTGAAGCTGCTTCAGCACTTCGTCCACCATCGTGCGCATCCGTCGCAGAGATGATTCCTGCGCACTCGCTGCTCCCGAAATGTAGCTGAACACGTGACTCTGCTGCTGATCGCTTCCTCGCATGCACAATTCCACGCGCTGTATTCTGCTTCGTTACAAACTTTTCACTTTTTCAGCAACCTGCTAGACGCCCTCTGCCCAATCCGACCGATTAGAAGCACGCGCATTACCCCGCTGTGATGGGATGGTTACCTCGTAGGAGATAATGCCATTTAGTTCGTAGACCTTTCGAACCGTTCCTGTTTCTCCCGTATCACGATTGAAGACCCTTTGCCCGGCCTGAAATGTCGGAGTCATGTGGCGTTCTTGTTTCGATCGCGCACTAGCTCAATCTCCGCTAATGATTGCTTCGAGTCCGGGTATAGCAAATTCTTGCGAGGCATTCCCGGCCCACACAATGGTCCGCTCTCTGACGTCGAAAATAATGTAGTTGGCCGGAAAAGCTTCTTCCAGCCGAATGACGCGCTCTCCCGCTTGTGGCAATCCGTCAACCCTCTCGACCCAAGCTAAGGCGTTCCCACCAAGTTGCCTGTAAATGTTGTACGTGGAGGTCATCACACAGAAGAGTTTAGAGATCCCAGAGGATAAAAACTGTCTCAAACGACACACCCGGCAAATCGACTTATGAAGTGCTTCGGGATTCTTTTCATGTCTTCATGACCCTGTAACCTTTGAATCAGCCCAAGTGTGTTAACGTCAAAGCACCCCCATTACGTTAACCCGGTCGAGAGGTCCAAAATGATCTTAGAAGCAAACGAAGCCCGTTATCGTGGGGTGTCGTGTTCCCGATGCGGAACACCCATTCCGATTTCAGCGAAGATTCATGGTTTGCAGGAAGAGGTCGCGATTGCGGCTCTCAGTTTTACGCTCCGATGCCGAGCGTGCGAGGAGGAGAGCGTCTACGCGGTTTCCGCGATCCGGGAATTTCCAGGCCCGCCGAGGAGCCGACGTTCCCGACCGCCTGCGCCGCGTTCACGGGGGGCAAAGGCATAAGTAGGGTGTGGAATTCGGCTTCCGACTCTTGGTTGGAGCCTAGCAGATCCGTGCCGCGATTCAATCTAGTATGTCGGTCGGGAACATTGGTAGAGTGCACTAAAGGTTTACGGGGCTCCAAATGCAGTCATTTCCTTACTGACACCAGCATCGTCATAGCGCTATATAACGCTTGCTGTTGTTTTTTCCCCGCACGGGTGCCCTGGGCGGGTCCGTGCGGGGACAGGCAAATAACCCCTCGTGTTCAAAGATTCGCCCCGCAGACAAGAATGCACCCAACAAAGTTGTCCTTGGCTCCTGAGCCTATTCACGAATACGCAATTGTCAGGCTATTTTCGGCAGCGGTGGTATCGTCACCTCGGCGTCCTTACCGATGGTCGTCGTAAAAGTGGTCAGCGCCTGACAAAGAGATTGGCACCCGCTGAGGCTCATTGATGATGGACCGATCAATCGGTTTCTAAAAAGCGCCACCCAGTGGGATCGTCTGTTCCTATAGTTCTTTTGGACGGCGGGATTTTCTAAGACGTGCGCCGTCACTCAAAGACCCAAAACTGTCCTAACGGTACAGCCTGTCGAAATCGCATCGTGGCAACACGGGCACTTAGATGACCAGGATGGCGATGTTCTGTAACCGAAGATGGGAAGCGATTGCGGGCGCTCTGGGCGACAGAAGTTTGCGCTATGGGAGCGAAAGCCGAGAGCACGCTCTGGAAAGCACGGCAAAAAGCCTTAGCAGGCTTTTGCCGCGATTTTAATCCAGATAAGGTTATGGTCGAGTTGTAACTGCCCTGGTGGTTGCCTACGCGGCCAGGGGTTGCTTCCAGGGACCTTGGATATGGACGCGGTTACCTATCTTCAGCAGCTTGACGCGCAAACTACCGGGCTCCAAACCCGCCGCCTCACAAACGCGAGTGAAGTCTTTATCGTTTTCAAACAGAAATTGTTGCGCTGTTCGCTTGGCTCTTAGCGTGCCGTTGCGCCAATCTTCCACCGCCCTGAGAATAACAGCCGTCCACAGTCGGTGTTCGCCGTAAGCCTGCTTAGAAGTGCCGTCTGTGTCGGGTTCTCTATGTTGGGTCATGGCAAACCTCCTCGGTCACACCAAGGACTGATAGCTTCCTGCGCTGAGATAAGCGGTAGAATTCCTCGGTGTGTTATCACGATGGGGCTTGTTAACGTCAGTGTCAATAGCCTAGTTACTTATCGAGTACTCTGGGTGCTGCCATCATGCGGCGGCGGTTTCCGTGGACAGTGGGCGGATCGCGGCGCTTTCGAGGCTTGGCTGCTGAGCTCCCTGGCTCCTGGAAAACCTGCTTCAACGCACCAGGAGCTGCCTGTTGTTGCCTGACCGCCCCGCACAGGGATCCCGATATTCACTCCCAGTCTCAAGCTGTCAGAGAGCACCCGACGAGGACCTTGTCGCGTCCCTCGCTTTTGGCGCGATACAACGCCAGGTCCGCTGCCCGAACGAGCGCCTCGGCTGCGTCTGCATGATCGGGGAAAACAGCCACCCCCGCGGAAACTGTGACACTGCCTAACGCCTGGCCGCGATCGTGAAGGTGGTACTGTTTGATTTCTGCCCTGATTTGATCCATACAAGCGGCTGCTCCTTCGGCGTCGGCTTCTGAGAGAATCAAGACAAACTCCTCTCCCCCGTAGCGGCAGGCGATATCACTTGCTCGCACTCGAGACTTAAGCGTACCGGCCAACTCTTGCATTAACCGGTCTCCCGCTTGGTGACCGAAGGTATCGTTGAAATTCTTAAAGTGATCAACATCAATCATGATTAAGGCGACTTTGCGATCTTTGCGGGCTGCGCGGTGCAGCTCGCGCGCCAAAGACTCTTCCATGTAGCGGCGATTGAATAGACCCGTAAGAGGGTCGCGAATGGACTGATTGCGGAGAATTTCCCGCAGATTGAGATTTCCTAAGGCCAGAGATATTCGCTCCGCCGTCGCCTTGGCAATCCGCTCCAGACCTTCCCATCGAGTCCTGCCATCCAAAGAGGAACCGGAATCGGGATTTCTGTCTTCGATGTATAGCACGCCGAGTGTTTCGCCCTGTGCCGCCAGTGGCACACAGAGGTAGCCGGAGGTCAACGATTTGCTGACGTGCGCGCACCGCAGAGCAGAGCTTTGTTCGCTGAAGACATGGACCTTGCCGCGTCGCAGAGCCCAACAATCCTCTGGGGCGAATACCGGCTCGGCAGTCGCTGCGTTCCACATCGCAATCGTTTCTACAATATTGCGAGAGGGACTCGTAAGGCAGATAGCTCCCGGACGGGATTCAAGAAGCCGAGGCAGGGCACTCGCGCTGATTTTGCAAGCTTCCTCAACCGACTGGCAGGATTGAAATAGATCTCCAAGATTGCTGAGCTCCGTATTTTCCCGTGCGCGAGCTTCCGATTCTCGTAGGGCAGCATTCAGCTGGTCGTGGGCCACTCGTAGGTTCGTTTCACTGGCTGCCTTCTCCTGCAAGGCTCTCGCTTTCTCGTTCATGTCCATCTGCACAAACAAGAACGCACTGACCAGAATTGCTGATGTACCGATAGCCATAAAGAGCTCAATCAGGATTGCGCGACGTGCCGAGGCCTCGGCCTCGCGTGACCGTATTCCTATGACTTGGTTTTCTTCTTTGATCATGGCAACAATGCTTTCACGATTGACCCTCATCAATTGCAGGGAATTCGTCGAAGACATCAGCTGATCAGCCGATGCCTTATCCCCGGAGCGCCGCTTGTCCTGGGCTTGCCCCCAATACTGGTACGAAGAGGTCAACTGCGGTTCTAGTTTCTGTAGCCATTTCTGTTGAACAGGATTATCTGTAGTCAACGTGCGGATTACACCTAACAACTCTGTCAGGTTGGTCTTGGCAGCCGCGAAGCGGCCAAGGTTGTTCTCGTTTCCCGACAGCACATAGTTTCTGGTGCTGGACACAGCCTCATCGAGTGCCGACTGCAGAGCCTCGAGCTTGACCAGGACTTCTTGGGAGTGCTCTACGAGGTGATTTATCTGGACCAAGCGCTGGGTGCTCCGGTACACCATTGTGAAAGTTCCGATGAATAAAATCACAGCCAGAATGGAGCCGGCTCGGAAAGCTCTTTCAACTCTGGTAGCCATTTTGCTCTCTTTGCGTTCGCCTAGATTTAAATGGGACCCGGAATATGGGACTGGCGGCACTAGATGCCGCAGTAAGATTACTTAGATCCATCCTATAGCTTTCACACGCCATTTCAACGTTGCGCTCCCCGCATGTGTCTATACCGACAAGCCGTCTTCGACATGAGCCATCCGGGCCAAGGTTTCGCCGGAGTTTCTCGACTGCCCTTCGCGCAGAAAGGCCACCTAGAGGAAATGGCGCAGCGTCTGATACCTGTTCGATCCACGCAGAGCAGCTGGGCCATCACTAACAAGCGATACTGTAAAGGATTGGAGATCGTGTCGAGGATGAGACCGGGCGGCGCGGCAGCTCGCCTCGCGCGAGGGCAATAGATTCACAGGTTGCCAGCCGTTTTGGGGCGCTCTTCCCGAGTTGCGCGTCAAAGATGCAATTCTCGACGGCGAACTCCTCATCTGGAGGACGAGGAGGTCCGCGTTGCTGACCTCGGTTCGCCGCGGCGGCGCGCCGGCTTGACAAAGATTTTACAAATCGTAGACGCATCCATGACATACCGATCGATGCCGTTCGGCAATGTCGCCTTCAGCGTCTCCGTGGCTGCTCAAGCGGTGATTGCACGAGGAAAAAATAAAAATGATGAAGATCGACCTAGGATTGGCAAAGCCGTGGATCGCACTCGGCTGGGCCCTCTTGTTGGCTCCCCAATGGGCATTTGCACAACACTACACGCAGACAAACCTGGTTACGGACCCGAACTCGGGGTTTACCGCCGCGAATTCCGATAAGAACCGCAAGAATCCCTGGGGAATGGCACGCAGTACAGGAAGTCCTTGGTGGATATCGGACAACAATTCGGGCCTTTCAACACTGTACGACGCACGGAGCGCCACAGGGATTGGTGGTTACAATTCCAGGGCCAAATGGCAGTGCGCCCAATTTCCAAGCAGCTCCTACGGGAATAGTTTTCAATGGCAGCACCGATTTTGACCTGGTGCCGGGAGATACGACGACTGCGGCACACTTCATTTTTGTGACCGAAGACGGCACGATTTCCGCGTGGGCCGGAGGAAATGCCGCAACGCTGAAGGTCGACAATTCAGCTGTCCCGAATGCGGCCAACGGAGCCGTTTACAAAGGGGCAACCATCGACGAGTTCCAAGGAAAACGATACCTCTACGTCACGAATTTTCGTGCAGCTCGCATGGAGGTCTATGACACGAATTTCAATCAGGTAACGCTCTCAGATGGCGATCATGACCGGGACGACCGCGCTGGAAACCAATTCGATGACGATCAGATTCCGAGGGGTTTTGCTCCGTTCAACGTGCAAAACATTGGCGGAAGCCTGTTCGTGACCTATGCGAAACAGGACCAACCAAAACACGACGACGTGGCTGGAGACGGTCTGGGCTTCGTCGATATCTATAGTCCCTCGGGAAAGCTCGAGGCGCGGCTCGAACACGGGCCATGGTTCAACGCGCCCTGGGCCGCGGTTTGGGCTCCTCGTGACTTTGGGGAGTTCAGCAATAGAGTACTGATCGGCAATTTCGGAAGCGGCAAGATTGCAGCGTTCAATGGATTCGATGGCCGCTTCATCGGCTTCATGAAGGATGCCAAGAATGCTGTCATTCAGATCGACGGGTTGTGGGGGCTCACGTTTGGCAACAGTGCGCTTGGTTGCCCGAGCACGCCTCCGACAGGTTCGAATTTGCCGCAGTGCGGCGGCGCGGGCCCGTATAACTCGTTGTTTTTTACGGCTGGCGTTAATGCCGAGAAGGACGGGCTTTTCGGCACGCTCACAGCCATCAAAGCCGAGCAAGATGGAGACGAAGAGTAGAACCCACGACCACTAACTTGAAAGGGATTCTGAAAAAGAATGGGGGCCAGGGCCGGGAATTCAGCGGCTCTGGCCCCTCCCTTCGGTCGCACCATCCAAACTAAAATCCGGCCGGCCAGCACATCCCATCGCTTCGCCTTTGGCGGTCTGTATCAAGCATGGAGAGCATTGTTTCCGAACTTGGTGGCGGTAAACCAGAATCAACCCAGGGCCATCTTGTGAGGCTCAGCAAGGGATTTGGCCGTCTCTGCTGCTTTATTTTTTTCTGTACTCCTGCACACCCCTGCCGTGGTGCTTCACAGACAGAATTTGCATTCTACAAAGTGGCTTACCGGGAAATCCCGCGAATAACTGCTTCAGTTTAAGAACCCGCGAACCGGGGGACGGGTACATTCTCCGCGGCTGCTACGCAAATAAACCGTTCCACGACAATTCCGCTTTGTTCGCAATAAATGAAAAATTCACCAGGCTCTCTCGACGCGAGATACATCACCCGCGCCTTGGTTTCAGAAAGACACCCGACTTCCTCGATGCACTGCGGAATGCCATCGGGCCGTATGCGAATAATGCCGAATTGCGCTGAACTCATCCTAGGGTCCTCATATTCCGGCTGGGCATAATACGAACTGTGACAAGCATTCTCGTTGCCGCCGATGCCCATTGAAAATAAAGGCTATAAGAAGCCCCCAAACGATGGGGAGAAACTGTTTTCACAAAATTGCCGGCCACAAGTGAACCTTGGATCAGGTGTGGTCTGCGTGGGGGCGGAAACTCCCTCTTCCCCAGTACGGCGCACCCGCTCCCCCGTTAGTACCAGCGAAGCTATCCGCCTGCTCTATCCCCTCGAACGCGCGCAGAACATACCGTGGGGTGGTGCCTTCCCCTACGCCGGACAAAGCTGCGGCCATCCCAGAATTGTCGGTAGCCGCTGCCGGCGCGCCACCTGCCCCGGTGAAAGAGCCAGTCTCCGCAAGCAAAACCGGTTTGATTCCAGAACTGGATGGGGTTCGCGGTCTGGCGATTCTGCTGGTGCTCTTGTTCCACTTTGGAGGGACGCCACCCCGTTTAGTGCCGCGCATACTTTCTCTGCCGATCCAACTGGGCTGGTCCGGTGTGGACCTCTTTTTCGTGCTGTCCGGTTTTTTGATCGGCGGAATCCTCCTCGATACCAAGAACTCTTCCAACTATTTCCAATCCTTCTATGCCCGCAGGGCCTTGCGCGTTTTCCCGATTTATCTGCTGTCTGTATTTTTCTATTTTCATGTCGGCCTTCCCCTGGCTCGTCATTTCGGATACTTGCAGGCGGCCCACAACGCCCCCGAAGCTTGGTACTGGTTGCACGTATCCAACTGGCATTCAGCTTTCCGGGAAGCCGTTGGTCCGATGGCGCGGTCGGCCTACGACGTGCCGGTTCTTACCCACGTGTGGTCCTTGGCGGTCGAAGAACAGTTCTACCTGGTATGGCCATTCTTTGTTTTGCTGTTTGATTCGTCGGGCTTGTGGTGTGCTTCCTGCCTGATGGTCATCGCGCCGTTATGCCTGCGTATCGCTTACATGCACAATCGTTTCGGCTCAGAATTCCTCTACCGATTGACGCCGTTCCGGATAGATGCCTTGGCGCTAGGATGTCTCATTGCCATGATCGTGCGGAACAGCAAATGGCGCGTCGCGGTCGCGCCCTGGGTGCGTTATCTGGCAGCCACTGCGGCCGCTGCGATTTTGGTTTGCGTGATCGCGCAACGGAGCCCCCACAACAGTGGGCTCGCGATGCAAACGGCCGGCTACACCTGCTTTGCTCTTCTGTATGGCGCTCTGATTTTCTCGGCCGTCGCGAATACCCGATCGATTGTGTCGACCCAATTGCGCCGTCCGGTATTAAGGACGTTTGGAAAATACAGCTATGCGATGTACATGTTTCACATGCCCCTGGCGATTGCGCTTGAGCGAATCGCTGGCAAGGTCGGCGCGCAAATGTCAGAACCCGAAAAGGTCGGCCTGTGGATGGTCGTCATGGTCGTGGGAGTCTCCCTCTCCTTCCTGGTCTCACTGCTGTCCTGGCACCTGATCGAGCGGCACTTCTTGAAGTTCAAGAGTCGTTTCGCAGCCCGGCCCGTCAGGCCCGACGGCTTGATGGCCATTCCGCAGATTCGGCAAGTCTCCCAAACATAGAACCCGCCTCCGACCAGGAACAATACCCTGCGGATCTCCACCCCGACCTCCCCTTGCATTGTCCTGCCATCTACCGCATCCGCATCTCAGAATGAATCCAGCGCCAAAAATCACCGCTCGCGATGATCAACCCCCCCGGCGCAGACCACCAGGGAAAAGCTCGGTTGAAAATGGGGAGAATCCTGCATAGCCGAGCTTGCGCCGAGGGCGATAGATTGCAGGAGGGCTATGAGGGGGAATATTTGCGCGACCTATTACAAATATCCGCGGGATATCTTCTGTTACTGACGGGAATCGCCGCCTTTGGCGTCTTGGCAGTGGCGGCGGTGGCCATCGCTACGGTGGCCATCATTGTGGGCCTGATTCTCATCCCGCTGTATGAAGGTACCGACTGGATCAAGTGGCGGCTGCATTCCTTGCCATCGCTCACGCGGCCTGGCCATCATTAGCACGCGGCTCGGTCGGGAGAACCTTCTCAAACGTTTACGCCCGCTTACATGGTTTCATGTATTTGCACTTGTGAAACATGGGCCAGAGCGGGGCCATTGACGCTCACATTGCCACCCGCTAAGTTTCCACCCGGATAGCCAAATAGACCAGAATGCCACCGGGAAGAGGGCCGGAAATCACATCTATCCGGCCCTTTTTCATTTTGTTCGCGCCGCCCGAACCTCACGCCCCCCGTGCTTCGACCCCGCAAAATTCATTTGAAATGGCATGCCGGAAGAACTATGCTCCGCCGCAAGATTCGAACGCTCGACGGCTCCGGCCCGCATAACAATTAAAACGCCTTCGGGTGGCTTGGAATGTGATGGGAGATGCCCGATGAAATGCAAGCAGTTGGTTCTCGCGGTATTCGCTGCAGGCGTGCTCGCCTTTTCGCCCGCTCTCTCTGCGCATCACGGCACGGCCGGCTACGACATGGAAAAAGTCATCACCCTCACCGGCACCGTCACCGCCTTTGAATGGTTCAATCCTCACGCGGTCATTCAAATGGACGTGAAGGCCGAAAACGGTGAAGTGCAGCACTGGCTTCTTGAGCTCGCGGCCCCCATCCACATGACGCGCATCGGTTGGAACAAGAACTCCATGAAGCCTGGCGACCAGATCGTTGCCGATACTCACCCCGCCAAGAATGGCGCTCCCATCGGGACCACCGGAGTGCAATACAACGTCTTGAAGGTGCTCATCAATGGAGTGCCACTCCCGACGCGATAATCTCCCGGCAGGTGAAGCGGCGAAACCTTCGCCGCAAGGAGCTCCCCCATGCGAAACCGCACAGCCTATTTCACTTTTGCCGCTTTGGCGACTCTTGTCCTCCTCCCCATCTCAAGAGCCCAAAACGATTCGAAGGCGCCCGGCCACAGCCCGCAGAAGCATGCCGCGGCAACACACATCCCGGACTTCTCAGGCTACTGGGGTCCAGGCCCCAACGGTCCCATCGGCGGATGGGATCTCCAACCTCTCCCGATGACTCCCTGGGGCGCCGCTCGTTACAGCGCCGCGCGTCCCCCATTCGGACCGAAAGCCACCTTCGAGGCTATCAACGACCCTGTGCAGCTCTACTGCGATCCCCCCGGAATCCCTCGCATCTACCCCTATCCCTGGGAATTCACGGTTCTCCAGACCAAGGACGTCGTTTACATGCTCTTTGAATTCACGCGCACCTGGCGCTCGATTGCCATGGATCGCGATCATCCCGCTGATCCGGATCAAACTTGGTTGGGTGACTCAGTAGGGAAGTACGAGGGGGACACCTTGGTAATCGACACGGTTGGATTCAACGACAAGACCTGGCTTGATCAAACCGGCAATCCCCACAGCGACGCTCTGCACCTGATCGAGCGCGTCCGTCTGGCCGACCATGACACCCTGGAAGTTGCCATGACCGTCGAAGATCCCAAGGCCTACACCAAGTCCTTTAGCGGCAAGCGCATGTTCAAGCGCAGCAATTCACCGATGGGTGAAACCATCTGTTCGGTTTCCGAGATGCAGTCCTTCCAAAAGGAGATCATGGATCCCACCACCACGAAACCTCCCAAATAACCGAAGCCATGCAGTGAACCGGAAGGCTCAGGAAACAGCATCCTGCGCTTCCGCGTGCCTCCGGACGCTGTCGGGAACGCTCAAAGCCCCATTCGCACTGTCAAGAAATTCCACCGTCATGAACACCAGGTCGGTATCCCCGATATTTTCAAGGTCGTGAATCTTGTATTCTCCAGATTGATACGTTTCGTGCTGCGTCTCCCCCGCCAGATAGGTCTTCTCGATCGTCGTTCCATCGAGCAAGTGCTGACGCCCCCGCCCGGTGGTCACTGCGGTCCAGAAATAGTCCAGCACATGCCGATGAAACGCGATCCGACGACCGGGCGCGAGACGGATCATCCACACCCGCACGCGCTCGCTTTCAGAAACGAGTTCGGTCCCCACGCACCCGTTATATTGGTTCCGCTCGAACTCCGCCCTCAGTTCGAGAGTCCACGGCACGCCTTCTGCGCTGTCGAAAAACTTTCGCGCAACCGTCAAAACCATGGTTTCCTCCATAAACCCAGCATATTATGAACGATAGGTTACACCTATAGGGGGACGATGTAATCCGTGTCTAGTCAACATTCTCGTGTTGCCGTAGTTGTTGGCGGCTCGATGGGCGGTCTGTTCGCTGCTCTTTTGCTTCGCAAGGTTGGATGGACGGTCGATGTATTCGAGCGCGCCGATGTCGAACTATCGGGCCGCGGCGCGGGTATCGTCACTCATGCCGAGCTTTGCTCGGTCCTCGAAGCGGTTGGTCTTGATTCCACCAAGAATCTCGGTGTGGCCGTGCAGGGCAGAAAAACTCTCGATTGCACGGGCCGGGTCATCGCCAGCTACCCATGGCCGCAAGTCAATACCTCCTGGGATCGCGTCTTTCGCATGTTGCGCGGCGCCTTTCCTGCCGATCGCTACCATTTGGACAAAGAATTAGCGAGCGTTGAAAGCAGAGAAGAATCGGTCGTAGCGCATTTCGCCGACGGTGCGAGCGTTGAGTGCGACCTGCTGGTCGGTGCGGACGGTTTCCGCTCGATTGTGCGCGGCCAGATCCTTCCCGAAGTGCAGCCGCATTACGCCGGCTACATCGCCTGGCGCGGACTGGTCGACGAAACAGCCTTCTCTGAAGGCGCGCGCAAGCTGTTATTTGACTGCCTGGCCTTTTGTCTCCCTCCGAATGAGCAAATGCTCGGCTACCCAGTTGCCGGCCCCGACAACGACTTGCGCAAAGGCCGCCGCCGATACAATTTCGTCTGGTACCGTCCCGCCAACGACGTTCAGCTGAAAAGCCTCCTCACCGACGAGAGCGGACGCGCACATCCGGTTTCGATCCCGCCAACTCTGGTTCGTGCAGAAGCCATCGACACTTTGCGCGCGGAAGCCCGGACTCTCCTGGCCCCGCAGCTTGGCGAAGCCGTGGACCTCACGCCGCAGCCGTTCCTTCAGCCGATCTACGACGTCGAGACTCCGCAAATGGCCTTCGGCCGCATCGCGCTTGTTGGCGACGCCGCCTTTGTCGGCAGGCCTCACGTAGCCGCGGGGGTCACCAAGGCCGCCGAGGACGCCATGGCCCTCGCCACGTCATTGCAGCACACCTGCGATGTCCCGGCCGCGCTTCAGTCATTCGAGAGCGCGCGCCTGCCCACAAACCGCCGGATCCTCCAGCGCGGCCGTGACCTGGGCCTCTACCTGCAGGCCGAATTGCACACCGAACAGGAGCGCCGACGGGCTGCGCAGCACCACTCACCGCAAGCCGTGATGTCCGAAATCGCCATCCTCGATTTCCTCCATGAACACGGCGCAACCTGTTGATTGCTTCAGAAACCGGGAGTCGATGACTCCCATCTGCCAGTGAGTTGGTCGAGTCTTTGCGGCTGGCAGCTCCAGGCAGGTGTGGAAAATGTCTCGCTCCGGGCAACCGGCCTTCACGGCGGCATGCCTTGCGGGCGCGATCCTTGTTCGCCTTGTTGAACCATCCGCGTCTAGAGCCCGCAAAGCAGAGGGCTGGGCGGGTAGCCCTTCCCTCCGGGAGCGTTTCTGCGGGTGAGTTTTCAGTTGGCTAACTTGTGTCAATTAACACGCCACCGGCCCGCGTTTTTGGTATCTTCAATGCCAATCCGGGCTCCAGGAGGACACATGGCCGCCAATAAGCAACCTCGCAGGCGATTTCTGAAGACTGCCGCGTTGGCGGGCCTCGCCGCAGGCGCCATCCGCACGGCGAGTGCCCAAACTGCCGCAGTCGAGAACGCCGTCCCGCGCAAAGACCTGCACGCCTACGGCGAGCGCTCCGCCTTCGAGTCCGCCGTCCGCAGCGGAACGATGGGAGACATGTATCCTCCCGGAGGACTCGCCCCCAACGCCCGCCGCGATTTTGGCTTGCGGGCCCCGCTGCAGGACACCGTCGGTTTCATCACGCCCGCCTCGCTGCACTACGTAATTTCCCACGCGCACGAACCGCCCGACATCGACCCGCGCGAGCACCGCCTGATGATTCATGGCCTGGTCGATCGCCCGTTGATTTTCACGGTAGACGAAATCAAGCGCCTTCCCTCGGTGTCCCGCCCCCATTTCGTCGAATGCAATGCCAACAGCGCCACCGCCGGCCCAGGCGGCGCAGCCCGCATCGCGGCCACCGCCACCGTACAGGACACCCACGGCTTCACCAGCTGCAGCCTCTGGACAGGCGTCCCTCTCTCGTTGTTGCTGAAGCAAGCCGGCGTGAAAAAAGGCGCGAGTTGGATCATTGCCGAGGGCGCCGAAGAGAGCAAGCACGCCAAAAGCATCCCGCTTGAGAAAGCCCAGGATGACGTGCTCGTAGCCTTTGGCCAAAACGGCGAAGCGATTCGCCCCGAGCAAGGCTACCCGCTCCGTTTGCTGGTTCCTGGATGGGAAGGAATCAACAATGTAAAGTGGCTGCGCCGAATCAAGCTTGTCGACCAGCCCTACATGGGCATGATGGAAGCCACCAAGTATCCAAGCCTGCGCCTTGACGGCAAAGCCCGCTGGTTCCAATTCGAGTTGGGCCCCAGATCGGTGATCACGCGCCCCTCCGGCGGCCAAAAACTCCCCGCGCCGGGCTTCTATGAAATTACCGGCCTGGCATGGTCCGGCCGCGGCACAATCCGCCGAGTTGAAGTTTCGGTCGACAACGGCCGCACCTGGAAGGATGCTCAGATGCAAGGCCCCGCATACGCGAAATCCCACACGCGCTTCGGCCTGGGCTGGACGTGGAATGGCGCAGAAACCGTCCTGCAAACCCGGTGCTCCGATGACCAAGGCGAAGTCCAGCCCACCATGGCCGAACTCGCCAAGGTGTGGGGCGTCGAGGTTGACTTCTTCCGCAGCACCTCGATCGTAGTCGGCCATTTCAACGCCATTCAACCCTGGAGGATAAACCGTGACGGGAGCGTGCAGAATGCGCTATTTGGTTAATTTTTCTGTGCCGATCGCAGCGCTCGCCGTGTGCCTGGCCGCCGCAGCGCAAACGCCGGACTACCAGAATGTCGGCCGCACGCCCACCGACAGCGAAATAAAGGCCTGGGACGTCGACGTAGGCCCCGACGGAAAAGGCCTCCCGCCTGGCAGCGGTACCGCCAAAGATGGCGCCAGAATTTTCTCCGAAAAATGCGCCCCTTGCCACACCCCCACCGCCGAGGGCGGCAAGCAAGGCCCCGCCTTAGTAGGAGGCTCAGGCACCCTGCGGTCGATTCATCCGCTTCAAACGGTGGGCAGCTACTGGCCCTTCCCTACAACTGTCTGGGACTACATCAACCGCGCCATGCCCCGCGGCCAAGGTGGCTCACTAACCCCCGACGAAGTTTATTCTTTGTCCGCTTTTCTGCTCTACCGGAACGGCATCGTAAAAGAGGACGAAGTCCTGGACGCCAAGACGTTGCCCAAAATCCAAATGCCCAACCGCGCCGGCTTTGTCCCCGAGGATCTGAACGAAATCTGGGAGCACAACAAACGCGCCTGCCACACCGGCACCTGCCCCTAGGATCTTGCCAAGGTTACCTGTCGTGCCGCAGCCTGCTGTGCGGGACTCGCCAATTGGAGAATCCCGCCGCGCTTGCTTTGGCTTTCTTGAGATTGGGAACTTTCAGTACTTCGATCGCAACGCAGTTGTCAACACCTGCCCCCAGGAAAGATTGACCTTCGATCCGGGATCGCTTCAGCAGAAGGTTCTCAATCGATTCTGCTTAGGTCAATTGCATGGAAACCCCTGGCCAAATTGTTGGTATTTCTCCCGCTGCTTCGGGGTTTGCTCCAAACCTCCGCTTGTCGTATGCTTCCGCATTCTGAACTTCGGTCTCCGTTATGCCTGTGCATGTGGATGAGCAAACGCTACCCTTACTCCGCACATCACTGGTCGGCTCCTATCCCCAGCCCGACTGGCTAATCGACCGCGAGAAACTGGCGGGCCATCCTCCTCCGAGAATCCGCTGGCAAGAACTCTGGCGAGTGGCCCCCGAATTCCTAGCGCAAGCGCAGGACGATGCCACTCTGCTAGCCATCCGCGATCAGGAGCGCGCCGGCTTGGACATCATCACCGACGGCGAAATCCGCCGCGAAAGCTACTCCAACCGCTTCGCCACCGCACTGGAAGGTATCGACCTTGCCAACCCGGCAATCGTTCCCGGTCGCAGTGGCCGTCCCAACACCGTCCCGCGCATCGTCGGGAAAATCCGCCGCAAGTATCCCGTCGAAGTTCAAGACATAAAATTCCTCCGCGCGAACACCAGCCGCCCAATAAAGGTCACGGTCCCCGGCCCTTTCACCATGACCCAGCAGGCCAAGAACGACTTCTACCCGAGCGAGGAAGCAGCCGCCCTTGACTACGCCGCGGCCGTAAACGAAGAAATCAAAGACCTCTTCGCCGCCGCTGCCGACATCGTCCAAATCGACGAGCCCTACATGCAATCGGAACCCGAAAAAGCCCGCCAGTATGGCGTCACTGCACTCAATCGCGCCCTCGAAGGCGTCCAAGGATCCACCGCCGTGCACATCTGCTTCGGATACGCTGCCATGGTCCCGGGCCGCCCACCCGCCTACGCATTCCTGTCGGAACTAGCCGCCTGTCAGGCGCAGCAAATTTCGATCGAAACCGCGCAATCCTCACTCGACTGCTCGGTGCTAGAAAACTTAAAAAACAAGACCATCATCCTCGGCGTAATCGACCTCTCCCGGAATGAAATCGAAACGCCGCAAACCGTTGCCGCCCGCATCCGCCGCGCCCTGCCTTTCGTCGAGCCCCACCGGGTGATCGTGGCCCCCGATTGTGGTATGAAGTACCTGCCGCGCGATGTCGCCTTCAGGAAGTTGCAGTCCATGGTGGCGGGCGCAAATCTGGTGCGCAGGGAACTTCAAGTTCGAGCCGCCAGGCATGGAAAACGTGGAGTATGATTTAGTCGCCAACGCAACCAGGAGATAAGCGCGGCTCTAAACGCGCCATCGAAGCAAGAGGAAGGCCAGCCATGCGAACTCTCAACGAAAACACCATCACCGACGCAGCCCTGGAACAAATGTCGGGAACTCCCAATCCCCGATTCAAGCAAATCATGGAAGCCGCGGTCCGCCACATGCACGCCTTTGCCCGCGAAGTCAATCTGACACCGCAGGAATGGCTTGATGGCATCCGCTTCTTCACAGAAGTCGGCCAGAAGTGCACTCCCTACCGTCAGGAGTTTATTTTGCTCTCCGATACTCTTGGCCTAAGCGCGCTAGTAGGCCTGATGAGCGACAGCCGCACACCCGGCATCCACACCGATACGAGTCTGCTTGGCCCCTTCTATCGCCAGAACTCTCCGCATTTCAAGCTCGGCGACTCCATCGCTAAAGAAACCAAGGGCAGGGAAGTCGTTCTATGGGGTCGGGTCACCGACGCAAGCGGCCGCGGCATTCCTCAGGCCACAATTCAAGTCTGGCAAACAGACGAACAAGGAGATTACGACTTGCAGCGCCCCAACGCCGACGACATGGACCTGCGCGGCACTCTGCAAGCCGATACCGAAGGCCGCTACTATCTCCGCTCGGTAGTCCCGGCGGGCTACTCCATCCCCATGGACGGCCCTGTCGGCGAGATGATCCGGGCCCAAAACCGCCACGGCCTGCGTCCCTCGCATGTCCACTACCTGATCGGCGCCCCCGGCCACAAAGAATTAGTCACTGCCCTCTACATCCACGGCGACGAGCACATCGACTCCGACACCGTCTTCGGGGTCACCGATTCGCTCGTCGTACGGGTGACTGATCCCGACCCCAAGTCGCCTTTCCCGAATCTGCCCAGCATAAAATACGACTTCACTCTGGCCGCCGCCGGCAAAAACGACGTCTCTGAGCGCGTGGGCGCCGACCCATCGCAAATTACCAAAACCGTAGCTAGCCCCGTCCGCTAGCACATGGTCGCCGTTAGCGCACCCGTGTGCCTTCCAGTCGTCGTAGCGGCGGGCTTCGGCGGGCCATCTGGGGAGGGTCAACGGTAGCGCCGCGGCCGCTAGCCTGGCAGTCCCGAGCGGCGCCCTTCATCGGCCGTCTCCGGTCATCGGAACTGTCCAAGACAAACCTCAACTTCCTGTCGAGCTTTCCTTTCTCGGCTTGTGCTGTGCGCAAATCCTCGCGCGTCCCGCTACGAACGCTTTTTCAGTGGTAAAGTGTAAGCTGTAAACTTACTGCCATCATCTCCAGAGACGCATCCCGACCACTCCGAATGCGTCTCGCGCACCGCGCCATCACAAGAAAGGAACTCCTATCATGGCAACAAGCCCAAGAGAACTAACCAACCACTTCGGTGGCCAATGGAAGCAATCGAAGTCCTCGGAATATCTCGGGGTAGTAAATCCAGCGACTGCCGAAGTCCTGGGCCGCGTGCCCCTAGGCTCGGCTGAAGATGTCGCCGCCGCCGTAAGAGCCGCCGCCGCTGCCTATCCCGGGTGGCGCCAGACCCCGCCCGAAGATCGCATCCAGTACCTGTTCAAAATGAAGCAACTCCTTGAAGACCATCTCGGCGAAATCGCCAAGGTCTGCACCATGGAGAACGGCAAAACGCTCGCGGAATCGAAAGCCGAAATTCGCCGCGCCATCGAAAACGTAGAAGTCGCCTGTGGCATTCCCACCCTGATGCAGGGCTACAACCTTGAAGACGTCGCCAGCGGCATCGACGAAATGATGATCCGCCAGCCCTTGGGCGTCACCGCCGCCATCGCCCCCTTCAATTTCCCGGTAATGATCCCATTCTGGTTCCTCCCCTACGCCATTGCCTGCGGCAACACCTTCATCCTAAAGCCCTCAGAAAAAGTCCCGCTCACATCGCAGCTGGTCTTTGAGCTAATGGAAACTTTGAAACTCCCGCCTGGTGTGCTGAATATGGTCCACGGCGGAAAGCCGGTGGTCGATGCGCTGCTGGCCCATCCCGAAGTCCGCGCCATCAGCTTTGTGGGGTCCACTCCGATTGCGCGATACATCTACGCCCAAGCCGCAGTCCACGGCAAGCGCGTCCAATGCCAGGGCGGCGCAAAGAACCACGTCCTAGTCCTAGACGACGCCGATCTCGACACCTCCACCCGCATCATCAGCGACAGCGCCTTTGGCTGCGCAGGCCAGCGCTGCCTAGCCGTTTCGGTAGCCATCGTAGTAGGCGAAGCCCAGAAGCATTTCAAGGACTCCATCGTGTCGGCCGCCAGCGCCATCAAAGTAGGCGATGGCCTAAACGAATCGGTCACCATGGGCCCGGTAATTACCAAAGAAAGCAAATCGCGCATCGAAGACCTGATCGCCAAAGGCGCCAGCGACGGCGCAGAAATGCTCCTCGACGGCCGCTCCGCCAACGGTTCCAGCAGCGGGGCAGGAAACGGGGCAGGGAATTTCCTGAAGCCCACCATCCTTGACAACGTGCCAGCCAGCAGCTCGCTATCGAACACAGAGATCTTCGGTCCCGTGCTGAGCCTGGTCCCGGCAAAAACGCTCGACGAAGGCATCGAAATCCTCTCCCGCAGCCCCTACGGCAACATGGCCTCGATCTTTACGAGCAGCGGCTCCTCCGCCAGAAAATTCCGCTACGAGGTCCCGGCAGGCAACGTCGGCATCAACATCGGCGTAGCTGCCCCCATGGCCTATTTCCCCTTCAGCGGCTGGCGCGACAGCTTCCTGGGTGTTTTGCACGGCCAGGGCCGCGACGCTGTCGAGTTCTACACCGACAAAAAAATCGTAGTAGAGCGCTGGCCGAAAGCGTGGTCCCGCAAATTCTAGTTGTGCTTCCCCGCTCCCAGGCAGGCGCACTCCGGATTGAGATGTAACGGCGCGGCGCATTCCCAGAGCGGGGTATCAAAATCTGTTCGCCTTAACATGTTTCTTGCTTTTTGCTTCAGGTCGTTATTCCCAAGCGAGCGCAGCTTGCACGGGATATCCGTAATGCCGATTTCCAAGGGGAACCCACTTGCCAAAAATTACTGGCGCCAAATACGTAGCCGAATTCCTCCACGGTTACGGCGTAAAATCCATTTTCTTTGTCCCTACAATCCTAAGCAAAGCCCTCGCCTGCATGGACGAGCTGCCCATCAAGCGCGTCCTAACCCACGGTGAAAAAGCCGCCGCCTACATGGCCGACGGCTACGCCCGCGCCTCAGGACGCCCCGGCGTCTGCGCCGCCCAAGCCATCGGTTCGGCAAACCTCGCCGCCGGACTCCGCGACCCCTTCATGGCCCACAGCCCGGTCATCGCCCTCACCGGTGGCCGCCTCGCAACCCAAAAGCACAAATTCAACTACCAGGAAATCGACGACTACCCGCTCTTCAATCAAGTCACCAAAGCCAATTTCCAGGTCGACGTCGCCACCCGCCTCCCCGATCTCCTCCGCCAAGCCTTCCGCGAAGCCACATCCGGCACTCCGGGACCAATCAACCTTCAGCTAGCCGGAAAAGAAGGAGACCTGGAACGCGAATCGCTCGACGCAGACCTCATCGTCGAGCAGCCATACACCTCAGTCCCAGCTCATCGCCCCACTCCAGATAAAGAGCGCATCCAACAAGTTCTCGATCATCTGAAAAAGGCTGCGAGGCCGGTAATGGTCGTGGGCGGCGGCGCAAAATGGTCCGGAGCCCGCGATGAAATTCTAAAAGTCGCCGATACGTTACAGATTCCGGTCGCCACCTCGCTGAACGCCTTCGCCTTTTTCCCGGAAAATCATCCACTCTACATCGGCGTTCCCGGCACCTACTCGCGGGCCTGCACCAACAGAATTCTCTCCCGCGCCGACCTAGTGCTCTTCGTCGGCAGCCAAACCGGGAGCCTGCTGACAAATTTCTGGCGCATCCCTCCGATCGGCACGGCAGTCATCCAGATCGGCATCGACCCCGGTGACCTAGGCAGGAATTATCCCAACCTAGTGCCGCTGCTGGGCGATGCAAAACTTACCCTAGCCGCCCTGGTGGCCGAACCAGTCCGCCGCGAAGCCTGGCTGGCGGAGGTGCGGCAAGAAGTAAATTCCTGGCGCCTCGAAGTGCAGTCAGTCCGCGCCTCAAACGCCGTCCCCATGCAGCCCGAGCGCATCCTGAAAGAACTAGGCGACTGGCTTCCCGAGGACGCTATCGTAGTCTGCGACACCGGCCACGCCGGCATGTGGGCCGCCCAGCAACTCTGGATTGACAGCTCCCGCTGGGATTTCATGCGGGCCGCAGGCTCGCTGGGTTGGGCCTTCCCCGCATCAATCGGTGCAAAATGTGCGGCTCCCACGCGGCCGGTAATCTGCTTCACCGGTGACGGCGGCTTCTGGTATCACCTGCAGGAACTGGAAACAGCGGTTCGCTGCAACATCCCCACAATCACCTGCGTCAACAACAACAATGCCCTGAACCAGGAAACCTCCATCTTCCAGTCCGCCTACGACGGCCACCCCAGCGCAAAGCAGGGCGAGATGTGGCACTTCTCCGCCGTAAACTTTGCCAAAGTAGCCGAGACCCTGGGCGCAGTAGGCATCCGCGTAGAAAAACCCCAGGACCTGCGCCCGGCCTTCGACCGCGCCCTCAATTGCGGCAAGCCCGCGGTAATCGACATGGTCAGCGACATCAAAGCGCTAGCCCCCACCGCCTGGAGCTCATAGCTCCTGGTAGCGGCAGGCGGTCGGTCCGCCATCCTTCTTTTTGGATTTTTGTTACCTAGGAAAGCCCGAAAATACAACCGACCACCCGCGCAACTACCTGCGAGCATGCCGTTTCGGTGACGCCCCGGTGGTCCGATGGTTATTCGCGCCTCTTGCCTTTGCTCTTGCCGTTGCAGTCGTGTTTGCCTCCGGCTGCCATCCCGAGCGAGCGACCCAAAAGACCCCAGCTGTGTGCATGCTATCGCCTCGCAGTCCCCTGGCTTTTCGGTTGCCACCGCTTTAGAGTTGGGCCGCACCTGAAATGTCCATTCCGAACTTTGGGAGGATGCACGCCATGTTCGACCGACTCGCCCCACTCTCAGCTCTCCTGATTTTCCTTCTCGCTCCCACGAACACGCTTCCTGCTCTGTCCGCCCCCGCCGAAAAAGCCGTCCGCGAAGTCCTCCGCCAAATGATCGATGCCGACCTGAAAGACGACGCCTCGGAACTCGACCGCACCCTAGCCGCCGACTATGTAATCATCCGCGACAATGGCGTGGTCCGCAGCCGTGCCGAGACCCTCGACGGAATCAAAACCCACGCCACAAGATTCGACTCCTTCGATCTCTCCGACCTGCAAGTCCGCCTCTACGGCGCCACCGCCGTCGTCACTTTCCACGCCACTATCAAGGGTAGCCGCGCTGGCAAGGACATGAGCGGCCAATTCCGAGAAACCCGCATCTTCGTGAACCAAGCTGGGGCCTGGCGCGCCGTGCTGGCGCAGAGAACCCGCATCACCGGCGCGTGACCAAGGTATTTGCGCAACAAACGAGGGGACCTCACAAGGTCCCCTCCGCCCCACACCCCAGGATTCCGGTCTAAGCGCTCCCGCGTCAGAACCAGCCCACCCTAGAATCACGGGCAACTGTTGCAAGCGAGAGATGCACGCAATGTGCCGTTTGTCACAGAAACCTGTGAACTCGACCAGCATTGTTTCCTGAGGACTTAGAATCCCACAGGCCGTGTAAGCACGAGTCCGTCACTCCCAAGATACAGTTTTATGAAACTGTCCGGAGCTTTGCTACGTTCCGCGGTAGGTCTAGATCTCTAAACCGCCAATCCGGTGCAATGGAAGGCAACGCCAGCAGAGTTTTTCTACCCGTCGCCGGTGGCCATCAACTTTTCCTCGCGCGGCGTCATTTATAAGGTGAGCACTGAGCGGGGCCGATTCAAGTGGCACTAATCTCGGAAAGGTCAATTGAGGGAGCGGAGCTTCTGAGCGGTTTCCATCGGTGTCGTCAACTCCTTCCAGATGGCACTGAAACCGTTTCAAGATAGACTTGCCCTATCCTTCCAGCGGCCCGTGCCGAAATTAGCCGAGCGGGGGCGCTAGATGTCCTTTGACAGATTTACGGCTGAATTAGGGAAGGGAAGGGTCCGAATTAAGCGCCACTTGTCCTATGGTCAGGGTGCCGCAGACAGCCGCGTCAACCGTTTCCCGTCCGCTGAGAAGACCGAAACGATCAGATGATTGCCCAGCGGAACCCCCCTGCTGTCCACCGTCATCCGGCAAGTCAACTCAGGAAACGTGACATCCTTACTTGGATCGGTAGTGATCCGGGCCCCGACGCAGTGGGCAACAACAGGAGTCAGAACAGCAGGTCGCATCTCCATTCCATCTTTCCACTCGACTCCGAAGGTCAATGAATACGTGCTGCCTCCAAAAAGAGACGAAGGCGAATCCGCAAGGTCCGCGGCGCATCGGGCACCCATCATCCGAATGGAGGTCGTCACCGATTCGGGATACTGCGTCACAACCGCGCCGCCTTTTCTATACTCGGACTGGTTTCCAGTGTCGACTCGTTTCAGATCTTCAAAGAAATTCCCGGCTGTCACCCTGCCATCCACCGCAACGCAACCGTCGTTCAAGTACAGCAACTGGGAGCCGAAATCAATCACCCCAGCGTAGGTTGTATCCTTCCTTCCGCGAGCATGTGCTCTCGGTGGGAACATGCCAGTAATTAGCGCCAGAACGATCGACAGCAGATAACCGGTGCGGCTCATCGGCTCCCTCAGTTCATTGCGAGGGGCTAATGCGCCTAGTCCTCAGGCCTGCCCGTACGCAACACTAGGTGATCCTTATACACTATATGGTGACACGTATGCCTCCATAATCTATTCCGTATATATATCCCATAACCATCCGGAATAAGGCCGATCGCGAAATGCTTCCGGAGGTGATCTTTATTCGGCATTATCAATACCTTATGTAATTCATATCTGCTTTCGGTATGCTCCCCTCAGAAGACTTACGCCGTCCTGATCGATGCGCGCATCTGTTCTCCGCTCGAGCGCGGCGCAAGCCGTGGGCAGTACAAGAGTCCGGAGAAGAAACCTTTGAGGACAGCGACATTCCTCGTCCATTATGATTCGCTGGCCTTCTCGCGCTGGGCGCGTTGTTTGCAGCCAGCGTCCCCGCGCAGCCGTTTGGCAGACAGTTCGTTTCACCGGTTATATAAGCCGCTCGATGTGCGTTTTGCCAAATGCCTGCAAAAGCGCAGAGCCGCAGCTCATGCGTCTCGCCCTATGCGCTTGTTGTGGGCACAAAACTATCGTCTGCCAGGTGCTGACAGGGAGCTGGCAAGATTTGCAGGCGACAAATCACGGTCACAGGATCTACCGTTCTGACCTTGCCGTGATGTCGGTTGAGGGAGTCCCCATCAAGCAACCGGTGGAGAACGAGTGAGCGCTGCCAAGCAGGACGCGCAGCGGACAGGCAGGGGGTCTCCTCATAACGTATTAGCTTTTCCTTTCTCTGTTGCCTATCGGCTCGATAGGCGCTTGAGGCGACGCCCTGGCCGCCGCCCGTCAACAACCCGCCAAAAAATGTTGAGCGGCGCAAGCATTCGCTTCTTGATAATCGCAAGCACCTTGACCACAATGGACCCGCAGAAGTACTACAGTTGCCCGTACAGGTGTGAATGCAGCACCGGTCTTGAGGCGCGAGTCACAAGAATCAGGAACCACCAACCACTATTCAGGAATCACGCGTCACCAAAGGGATTCTCGATGAACCGACCCAGACTGAAGCTTGCAACCGTCATCCTAGCCGCCGCGGTACTCGCACTCCTTGTAGGCATGCGTCTCGGCGCCCGGGGCGCGGCTCCCAAAGCCTCCTCCGCCATGCCCCCCGCATCCATTCCGACCTTCTCGACCGAAGATCTCGGCCACGAAGCCTTCTTCTACGTAGGCGGCGAATACGCCGGCCCTTCAGGCAAAGAAGTGATGCACGGCGCAATGTACGTCGAAGTCTGGGTCCCCAAAAAAGTCACCCGCCCATATCCTATCGTCATGTTCCACGGAAACGGCCAGACCGGGACGATTTGGCGCCAGACTCCCGACGGTCGCCCCGGCTGGGCCTACTACCTCCTGCACCAGGGCTACGTCGTCTACATGGTCGACTACCCGGCGCGCGGCCGTTCCCCCTACGTCCCCAGTATGGACGGCCCCTTGAATATCCGCACCGCCCTCGAACTTGAGCAGATCTGGACCGCCCCGGTTGAATCCGCTGGCGATTTCCCGCGCAAGAAGCTCTACACCGAGTGGCCGAGCGACGCGCCCCACAAAGGCATGATGGGCGATCCGGTCTTCGACAATTTCATCAAGGGCCAGCTCCAGTTCGTAGGCAAGCAAGCCGAGCTGGCAGTTCCGGCAGGCGTAGCGCTGCTTGACAAAATCGGCACACCGGTAATTCTGCTCACGCACTCCCAAGGCGGCGGCATCGGATTCAACGTCGCCGACGAGCGTCCGAATCTGATCGCCGGAATGGTCGCGATCGAGCCAGGCGGCCCGCAAATCGGCAGCGTCGATCTCGCGAAAGTTGCCAACGTCAAAAAGAACCCCGACTCCTGGGGGCTAACGCCCATGCCCATGCACTACGATCCTCCGGTGGACAAGCCCGAAGACCTGCATGTCTACCTCGAAGACAAATCCGAGCGTTCCGACGAAGTCCCCTGCTACATGCAAGAAGAACCGGTGCACAAGCTGGTCGCCTTCGAAAAATTCCACGTCCTCTCGATTTCCGCCGAAGGGACCTACCACCGCGTCTATGACCACTGCATCCCCAAGTGGATCAACCAGGCCGGCGGCCACGACGAGTTCGTCCGCCTCGAAGATGTCGGTATCCATGGCAACATGCACGAGATGTTCCTCGACAAAAACAGCGACGAGGTAATCAAGTTCATCGACGACTGGATCCGCAAGAACGTGAAGTAAATCCTGTCGCCAGCCGCCCCCCGAAGCAGCGACACAATAAGAACTGCAGGGCGCAACCTCACCCGGTGCCCATCTCTTGGATTGGTTAGCTGTTAGCTTACCGGGTTTAGGAATGTGCATCGCTATTCAGCAAGCCGCACCGCTGCCATCCGATTGTCCTATGAAGCCGGTGAGGGCCGGGTGCCGAGGTCTGGGACGATGGCTGCGGCCTGCCGATCATCTCCGGCGAGGGATCGGAACTCGTTCGATTGGGGGTGGGCATAGCCGGAATAGCACGGTCAGCCTCAGTCAATCTGTAATGCTCGTTCGGTCCAAGCCACGTCCCAATAGCGGCCAAACTTCCGGCCATTCTCGTGAAATACACCAACCGAGACAAACCCGAATCGTTTATGCAATGCTTCGGAACCCGGATTGGGCAATGTGTATCCCGCAACGACGCGATGGATATCCTCTTTGGCTATGGTCTGGAACAGGGCTGCATAGAGTTGCTTGCCGATCCCTTTTCCGATCGATTCCGGGGCACAATAAACCGTCGTTTCCACCGTGGTGTCATAGGCCGCCTTGACTCGAAAACGTGTCGTACCGGCATAACCAAGGATTCGGCCTTCTCCTTCAGCAACCAACAGTCTATAGCGGCCCCGCAAAGCGAACTGCTCAAACCAACTCAAACGGCGCTCGACAGAATAGGGCTCGAGATCAAACGTGACGGGCGTATGAACAACATAGTGGTTGTATATCTCTGTAAGACGGGGTAGGTCGGACTGGCTTGCCGCGCGGATCTCCGTTTCAATCAAGGTCAAATCACGCGAGCGCCGGGAGCTGAGGCGCGCTTCACAGCTCCGGATTTTATCATCGAACCACGCTGACAAAACTCCGCAATCATAGTCCCTCAGGGCACGCCCCTGGTTGATCGAAATCCACGTTGGCGCCAACGCTGTTCTGGCCTGGCTCGGACTCGGCATGCGTTTCGCAAATCCTTGAGGAGGTTTACGTCCTGAGGGAAGGTCGCAGATAATTGCTCTGCCCAGGCTCCGCAACCGCTTGATGGCCATCCTCGTCTATTCTGTATGAATACTTCCCAGGCCCCTCGAAACTCTTACGTCCGATCTCTTGCCCGCGGACTTTCGGTCATTTGCAGCTTCACTGCCGACTCTCGAATACAGACGGTCAGCCAAGTGGCTACGGCGACGGGCCTTGACCGCGCGGGAGCCCGCCGCATGTTGCGTACCTTGGAGACATTGGGTTATGTCCGCCGCGAAGGATTAAGATTCCAACTCACGCCACGCGTTCTTAATCTTGCCAACGTCTACCTGTCAGCGGCGCCGCTAAGGACCGTGGTGGAACCAACGATGGAAAAGCTGGTTCGCACCGTGAACGAATCTTGCTCTGCGTCAGTTCTCGATGGCACTGAAATCGTCTACGTCGCCACGGTTCCTGTGAATAGAATCATGGCCATCAACCTCTCGGTTGGCAGCCGGCTTCCCGCCTACTGCACCTCGCAGGGCCGCGTTCTTTTGGGCGGTCTGACGAAATCGGAGTTGAATCGAGTGCTCGAGCAAAGCAATATCAGGAAGCATACAAAGTACACCGTCACTTCTATTCCCCGGTTGATACGCATGATTCGGCGCGCCCAGGAACGCGGATGGGCACTCACCAACCAGGAAGTCGAAGAGGGAATCTGCTCCCTTTCGGTTCCCATTGTGGAACGATCCGGGCGAATCATCGCCGCAATCAGCGTGGCCGGCAGTCCCTCGCGCACCACCCCAAAAGTAATGATTTCAACGGTCTTGCCCCGCTTGCGGCAAGCTGCGCAGGAAATCAGTTCTCTGCTAGGATCGTCGTTACAGATCCCCGATACCTCCTCCTCCCGACTTTCAGCGGTTCGCTAAGGGACCCCTCAAATCGCCGGCCGCCGGCGCAGAACGATCTTGAAACACGCGACTTGTCTTTATCGCCGATCCCCGAGAATCGCCATCAGCGTGCTACCGGGATCATCACTGGTCGCGTTTCGAGAGCGCAATTGCGAGAGTGGCCACTCCCCGTTTTATGACCTCATCATCGAACGCGGCAAAACCCAGTACGATACCCTGCGGATCGGTTCCACTCAACAGGAACCGATCAAGTGCCATCGTTTCGATCCCGTGAGACATCGCCGCTGATTCGGCCTGCCGCGACGACATCCCGTTCCGAAGAAAACCCACGGCATACAAGCCTGCCTTAACGTTTGGAATCTCTAACACACCTTTAAGCTGTCTCTCGCTTTCAGTTCGCAGCGTGCGAAGCCGATTTGCGTAGAGTTCGCGCATTCGCCGCATATGCCTTCCCATATGACCCTCTTCAATAAAATCGGCCAAAATCGCTTGTTCGAGACCAACGGCGTTCTGGTCGATTCCGAATCGGAAGGCAAGGATCGTGTCGATCAGCCGCTTGGGAAGAACGATATAGCCCACACGAAGAGAGGAGAACAGAAGCTTGTTGAAACTCCCTATGAGGATGACGCTCTCGTTCTTATCTAAGTTTTGCAGAACGGAAACCGGATGGCCATCCAACCTAAACTCTCCGTCATAGTCGTCTTCGATCACGAAAGCACCCGTATCGGTTGCCCAAGATAGAACCTGGAGCCGTCGCTCTGCAGACATCATGACGCCCAGCGGAAACTGATGTGCCGGAGTAACGTAAATTGCTTTTGCTCGGGGAACGTGCTGCCTACCGGCATCGATCGAAATCCCCTGCTCGTCGATTGGTACCGGAACGAGCTTGACCCCAGCATTGCGAAACGCTATCACTGCACCAAAATAGCCGGGATTTTCCATCCACACCGTGTCTCCAGGTCTCAGCAACGCCCTTGCCAAGATGTCTAGCGCTTGCTGGACCCCAGTGACAATCACGATTTGATCGGCACTACAGTTGACGCCTCGCGAAGCTCCAAGGTATTCAGACAGGGCTTCGCGCAGAGCAGGGTGCCCTCTACCGTCCCGCTGGCGAAGCAGGCTCGTTGAGGCTCGTCGAATGCACCTGCTGGCAAGCCGAGCCCAAGTGGCCACTGGAAACTCGCTGAGCGCGGGTTCGTGAGAGCGGAACGGCAGCCCGGGATGAGGAAAGGTAAGACCGGTCAGTGGCGACGGAAGCTTCCAGACAACGGGCAACAATTTCCTGGCCCGACGTGTATGTTCGGGGAGTTTGTTCACCCAAGTTCCGAAACCACGCTTGCTGCTCAAGAACCCCTCCGAGCAAAGCTGCTCGAAAACCGATACGACGGTCCCCCTCGAAATTTTGTAGAGCGCAGCGAAATCGCGCGAGGCAGGAAGCCTGGTACCTGACTTCAGACGTCCGTCCAGCATTGCCTGCCGAAGCTGTTCATGAAGCCAGCGCGTCAGGCTAATTTGCTTCGGCTTCTCGCCTAGAGTCAGCTCAAAGGGGGTAGTGCGTTTTGGCAGGGAGGCTCCTCTAAAAGATGGTACAAAAAATAACACCAAAATGGCTCTGGCGTTTGAACCAATGAGCGCTAGAATCCCGACAATCCTCTTGGCGTTGGCGGTGTTGCGCTGCACGAATGGTTATTTGGCACACGTACCTTTCAACAGATGTTCGGCAAGGGTGACGGCACGACGGGGGATGGACAATGACTTCGCGATGCGCGGCTTCGAAGGTATCGGCGCGTGGATCCTCGGCCCGCAAAATGTTTGGGCCGGTCCGTGGACCTTGGCCCGATGATACCTGGAAGGGCTGGTGGGGCGACAATCCGCCTTACCACACTCCGGTTTTTATTCTGACCAACCATCCACGCGCATCCATCACCAGGAGCGGAGGCACTGCGTTCCACTTCGTGACCGATGGCCTTCACTCTGCGCTTGCCGAACCGAAGCAGCTTCGCTTTCAAGCGCATTCACGATCATGGGTTTCCATTTACCGTCGATCACCTCGGAGGTGGCTCTGACTGGGCACTCGGAGAGCTTCCTGTCCTTGGATCCGCCCCAGTTACAAAAAGGTGCGTACTAGAAGATCGACCGGTGTATGCCAACAATCATAGGTCAGAAACTGGAGGCAGCCACCTTGAGATTCTTAGCAACGGGTACCTGTGCCTCGTTTGCAGTTCGGCCCATTGGAACTGCGTTGCCGCCTCGTTCAAGAACAGGCATGACCATCGAGCGACGCTAAACCCAAGCGCGTGGTCCCACGGCGAATTCAGGATGCAGGTGGCAGCCTGACCAGCCAGATTCAAGAAATATGAAAAACGAGGAGAGACTATGTCACTGGTTACGCACGATGCTCCGGTTTCGTCAACGAGACTGTGGGCGGGAAGAATCATCAGCGCCCTGCCAGCTCTTTTGCTGCTCTTCAGCGGGACGACGAAGCTGCTGAGGGTGGCAGCCGTGATTCAGGGAATGGCGCACTACGGATATCCGGAACACCTGATTCTCTACATTGGAATGCTTGAGGTCGGGTGCACGATCGTTTATCTGATCCCGCGAACGGCGATACTGGGCGCAATTCTGATGACGGGCTATTTGGGCGGCGCCACTGCCACGAATGTGCGTGTGGGCGATCCGTCCTTCATCGGACCGGTCCTGGCCGGGGTCTTCGTCTGGGCGGGTCTGTACTTGCGCGATAGGCGGCTGAGTGCGCTCATCCCCGTGCGAAGGTGAACTATGCGGGGTCGCTTGAAACAACTACGAATGGATCTGGTCAGTTACAAATCAACCCAAGGGGTGCACGATCCATTTTAAATCCTAATCTCTTGTTCAACGGCCAGCACCGGGCGGCGTTCACATTCTATGAGCAGTGCTGGATTCACACGCTTCTCTTGCAGACGCGTGAGGAGAGGGCGGCGATGGGAAAACGAGTAAAACCCCTCGAATATATTGGTTGTGAGGAGACCGGTAATGCCCGACAAGAATTCTCCAACGCCTGACTCTCTGCTTCATTCTATCCTGGCCCGCGCCAGCGACCTCAGAGACAGGATCGCGCTCGCTCTCTCGGTCTCCGATAGATCGGGTTCCCAAACCAATGCGTTCAGCCTTGTCAGCAGGCGTCTGGAGACTACGGTGGTTCGACCTCTCCGAGCAGCTCTTGCGGAAATGCGAGCAACGCAGGAGTCCGAGCTGAACGTGCGAACCGCGTCCGCATCAAGGCCGGATGACTCGCAACCGGTTCTCTCCATCACAGCACTTGAAGACGAGCTGTGGGCGCTGGCGAAGGATGCTACGGCACTGCAGGTCAACGCCAAGATACCAACCCAGACCAAAGAGGCAGCGGCGGGGTTGCAATACCTCGCCTGCGAACTCGTGACCATTAGCGATGGCCCGAACGGCAAGGGCAGCATTGCGGCTCGGTTGTCAGAACTCAAGGCAATACAAGCCGAATTGTCGACAGGTATTCAAGCCGAAAGCAACGGACCGTATCTGGTGACCAAGGGTGAACGCTTATTCAATTGGTTGGGAGAGCCCATTCCTCTTTGTCCTCTGACCGCGTTGTGCCGGTGTGGACAGTCGGCGACAAAGCCTTTCTGCGACGGGGCGCACGCCCAATCCGACTTCACCGGTCAAAAAGATCCGAAGCGTGTCCCCGATCGACGCGACACCTATGTTGGCGAGCAAGCAACGATCCTCGACAACCGAGGCACGTGTGCGCACTCCGGTTTCTGCACCGACCGACTCTCAACGGTTTTCCGACTGGGCAAAGAGCCCTTCGTAGCACCTAGCGGTGGCCGGCTGGACGACATTGTTCACGCCGTCAGAGCCTGTCCCTCCGGAGCCCTTAGTTTCGCGATCGAGGGCCGAGAGGCCCGCGAGCAGGTTGATCAGGTTCGGCCGGCGGCCGTTGAAGTGTCCAAAGACGGACCTTACCGGATTGCCGGCGGCCTTTCTCTCACCGCTGGCCCGGGCAACGCTGAGCGCTTCAACGACGGCGCGTCTCTGGAACACTACAGCCTGTGCCGCTGTGGTCATTCACAAAACAAGCCGTTTTGCAGCGGGATGCACTGGTATGTGAAGTTCAGCGATCCGGTCCCGGCCCCCGATCACGAGCCGACGATCTTTGAATGGGCCGGCGGCTTTCCGGCGTTAACACGGATGACGCGGATTTTCTATTCGAAGTATGTACCCGAGGATCCGCTGATCGGGCCGCTCTTTGCAAACATGTCACCGGACCACCCAGAACGAGTTGCGGCTTGGCTCGGCGAGGTGTTCGGGGGGCCGAAGAATTACAGCCACGAATATGGCGGATATACCCGCATGGTCTCACAGCACTTGGGCAAGGGGTTGACGGAGGCACAGCGGGCGAGATGGGTTAGCTTGATCTGTCGCTCTGCAGACGAAGCCGGGTTGCCGTCCGATCCGGAGTTTCGGGCGGCATTCGTCGCCTACATCGAGTGGGGATCCCGGCTGGCAGTGGAGAATTCTCAGCCTGGCGCAAAGCCGCCGATGAACATGCCCGTGCCGCGATGGTGGTGGGTGTGCAATGCGAAGCCTGGTTCAAGGGTCTCCGCGTTAGCTCCGGCGGAGGAGATGCAGCAACCCATTGCGTTGCCTGGTCCGAACGAATCTGTGAATTTCATCCAACACATCAAGCCGTTATTCCGAAAGATGGACCGCGAGTCGATGACTTTCATCTTCGATTTGTGGTCATTCGGTGACCTGCGCACGCATGCATCGGAAATCCTCAAACGGCTAGAGAATGGAACGATGCCGTGCGATGGGGCGTGGCCGAAGGAAAAGGTCGAGCTGTTTCGCAGATGGGTCGAGTCTGGAATGGCCGAGTCGTGATTCCGGCGGTGTCCCGTATCGTGACTGCGGCGCACACTGAGTCGTTGAAACCACGAGCGCGGTCAGGTGGAAGCACGTGGAAGCCTGGCAGAGAACTGAATTGACCGACGTCACAGTCTAGCAGGAAAACCACCAATGCTACATTATTCCTGAAAGCGGTCGGCCAGCCACTGCAGCCCATTCATCGGTCACGTTCCTTGCGTTCGGCGTGTCATATATGTAGACGCGCCAAAAGGCGCCGATGTGACAAGCCGCGGCGGGTCGTTGATGGGTACGACCTTGCGTTACTCTGTTTCTCGCTGATGGCTGAAGTGGAGACCGACAACGCCGCTGGGATAGGGCGTTGCGGATGTCAAGGCGAATCTTGTGGTCACGCTTTCCGGGAACAGACGCTTGCCGTTCCCTAGCGTCAGTGGGTAGAGGAGCAGGTGCAGTTCATCCACTAAATCGTGAGAAAGCAGCGCATAGACGAGTTGGGTGCTGCCGTCCGTCACAATGCTCCGGCCCGACTGCGCCTTCAGTTCGCGAACGGACTCAATAACATTGTCGCGAATGATGGTTGTGTTCCGCCATATCGGCTCCTGGAGCGTCCGCGATACAACGTACTTTTTAGGAGCGTTCATCATGTCGCCGAAGGGATCACCCGGAGCCATCGGCTCGAAGGCTTCGGCGTGCGTCACGTACGTGCGCCGGCCCAAAAGAAATGCATCGCAATCCTGCATGAGCGCGCCGAAGCTCCTGCCGATGTCGTCATGCCAATAGGGCAGGGTCCAGCCGCCGTGCTCGAAACCGCCGTCACGATCCTCGTCTTTGTGGCCGGGCGCCTGTATCACGCCTTCCAGCGTCATGAATTCAGAAACAATGAGTTTTCGCATAGAATTCCCTCTTTTGATTGATTTTTCCAACATCGAACCATTCACTGACTCAAACTTAGAACGAGTCTTTGATCCGTTCCTTTACAAATGTTGAGGAAGTGAGCCTTTTTTATTTGCTGGAGACAAGCAGACGGCTAAACTGGGTGGGCGTAATACCTAAATATGAGGCAATCTGATGCTTCTTGAGGCGTTTAACCAGACCGGGGTAGGCATTCAGGAAATCGTTGTACCTCTTTAAGGCGGCGTCGTATCGAAGTGAAATTTCCAGAGGTTCCTTTTCAACGATCCAATGGTGCTCCATGTAGTGGATGTAGAAGGACGCGATGTCGGTATGTCGTTTCGTCAGTTCTTTAAAATCGGAGAAATTGTAAGCCAGAACTTTCGTGTCTTCCAGAGCAATTACCGAAAACGCGCTAGGGGTGCCTGTAAGCATGGCCCCAACGGAAGCGGCGAATCTTCCTTCAGGGAAGAAATACTTGATGGTCGTATCTCCCGACTCCGAAATATAGTTCTGTGACAACAAGCCCTCGGTTACAAATCCCACTTTCTTTGGGATTTGCCCTAGTTCGATGAAGTATCTTCCTTTTTCGTAGGACTCTTTGCGCAAGAGCTTCTGCCAACTCTTTTTGCTGGCTTCAGACAAATCTGCGTAGGCACTGATTTTCCTGAAGAACTGGTCGGAATTCATACTGCCACCTCCTGGTCGGCGCTCACGCCGGTGGATCTGAGACTTTGCCAATGGGTCATCACCGCAAATGAACATAGTCGGTGGTTCCCAAGGATCCATTCCGCCGGTCACCAGCAAGGTGTCGATCCGACCCTTGAGGCTGCGGTAGGAGCCCTTGGCGAGAATCGACAAACCTGACTCTCCCGTGATGAAACGCCTCTTGCCATTTGTGCAGACGTCCACCCTCGGTTTTGGCCGAGTTCACGAAGTTTCCTTCCAGCGAGGGAAAAGATCTCGTGCGGGCCAGCCACATCGAGTGGCTGCGCATCTGGCGTGGCAAGTAACGCCGGCCACGCCGGTAAACGCCCGCTGTCGCGAGTTTTAGATCTAGCATTCACAAACTCAAATCTTTTACACGACCCGCTCACTGGTCAAGCGCAATGGTGAGGTTGGCCGAAAGCGCGGTCAATTTGTAAGGTATTCAGGGCCTTATTCGCGCGTATTTCGCTCGAACAAACGTGATTGGGCAAACGATCAACGCATGCGGGACAACGCACCACAAAGCTGTTTTGCGGCCTGTGCCTGGCCAAAAATGGTTGCGTTGCAGATTTCGGCAAAGGAACTGGCTGGAGTATTGGTGGAGGAAGAATGTTGAACCCGTTTCGAGGGCAAGATCGGCCCGCGATCTGCCGGTTTCCCCACAAGTACGGACTTGTTCCTGAAATGCTGAGCTGTTTATGTTGGGCAGCGAGTAGATCGAATCGACGGTCCAAAAATTGTTCCCCGATATATCTATACCTTTCCGGTTGTGAAACGGAGAGGAACTCCTCAACCGCGGGTATCACCTTACAGGTGACCAACTGCACCGGATTTTGCACCGGACTGCCTGCATCCGGCGCGTACTGCGGGCTACCGGCAGTCCTTGAGTGTTCGCTGGAAGTAACTGACGCGAAAGGTAAAAGGCGCAGGATCAGAAGCTTGTAGAGAATGGCTAAAGTGATGGCAGGAGATGAACTGCCTCCCCATTTCTGCATAAGTTTCCTAAGACAAGTAGTGCATAAATACTAAATATATTTCTTGACAGTTCGTGGAATAAGAATAAAAATTCGCCCATTCAATTTTTGTCCTGGTTGCCCTGCGCACAGACAGGTTGCCAAGTGGTCGGTAGGGTAGTCGAGATGAACATGCGGCCTTGCTGAGAGCCGCATGCGGAAAGGGTGGGAACGGGGTAAGACGCCCAAGCCGCGACTCGGCGCGCAAAGTTTCGCGGTGGTGTCATTCCCGTCTTGTTCAATGTCCATGCGGCCGGGGACCCGAGCCTGATTCGCAATCGGCTCTACTAGACAGGAGGTTCTGAAATGAGATTCTTACGCTTGACCAGGACGCGAAATTGGTGTGTTCCTATCTGGAGAGCCGCGCAATTCTTGGGTGTCGCAATTGGCGTGCTTCTGCTGTGCCTGCCCACGTTTTCGCAAGGAAATTTCGGCCGCATTCTTGGGACCGTTACCGACCAAAGTGGCGGCGTCCTGGCCGGCGTGACCGTAACCGTCGTCGATACGCAGAGGGGTGTCACTCGAGCCCTAATCACCGATGCCGCCGGGGAGTATGACGCTCCGTCGCTGACTCCCGGAACCTATTCGGTCCGCGTCGAAGCCAAAGGGTTCAAGACGCTCGAGCGTCAGAACGTCGACGTGGGCGTGGGCAAGGAGGTCCGGGTAGACCTGACCCCTCAGCCTGGCGAGCAGCAGCAGACCGTCACGGTTACCGAGGCCGTGCCGCTCGTTGAGACCACCAATGCCACCCTGGGCGGCTCAATCACCAACAAGGACATCAGCGACCTGCCCTTGAACGGCCGGAACTACCAGAACCTGGTGGCGTTGCGACCAGGCGTCATGATCCAGCCAGGCGGCAGCCCTTGGACTCAGAGCACCAACAACATCCGTCCCGACGAGACCGCCTGGATGGTGGACGGCGTCATCAACGCCAATTTCTTCGACGCCCGTCCTGTGGCCAATATGCCCAGTCCGTTTACCGATGCGGCCACGATTCTGCCTGTCGACGCCATCCAGGAATTCAATCTCCAGGAGGATCCCAAAGCGGAGTACGGTTGGAAGCCCGGCGCCGTGGTGGACGTGGGAATTAAATCGGGGACCAACACTTTTCACGGCACCGCCTACGCCTTTGGGCGCGACGGCGGCTGGGACGCGCGCAACTACTTCAACCCCGTTACGGCGGCGAAGTCGCCAACAGAGTTGGAGCAATATGGTGGCGTTGTGGGTGGACCGATCAAGAAAGACAAGCTCTTTTTCTTTGGAGGGT
Source organism: uncultured Acidobacteriota bacterium (assembly GCA_963718485.1). Lineage (GTDB taxonomy): Bacteria > Acidobacteriota > Terriglobia > Acidiferrales > UBA7541 > Palsa-295. The sequence goes on along the minus strand of CAVQZU010000092.1, from coordinate 72,685 downwards.
ATGAGGCGCTCGACTCATCGATCGGCGTCAACATTGGCACCACGGTTCCGCAAACCGGGCCCGCCGGCGGCGACGGGAGTTGCAAAAGCGGTGGTGCCGGCAGCTGTGCTAACAGCCTTGTCGACGCCGTCAACGAATTGCAGTTGAACGGCGTGGCCTTGAGTCCAGTCAGCCTCAAGCTCGTCGGTTGCACGCTCGGTCCGACCGCCTGTACGGGGGGACTCTACTCAGGAGCCTCCGCGACCACCACCAGCTACATCAGCGCTTTTCCCAACATCAATACCAGCAAGAACGGGATTGCCAAGATTGACTACCATCCCAACGATAAGAACTCCATCAACGGCATGATCTTTTATGGCAACTACTCGGGCACCGGTGAAGATCACCCCTTCGTAAACAAGGCCTTCACAGACCTATCTCCGATTACCACCTGGTCGGTCGTGTCCAACTGGATTTTGATTCCCAATTCGCGCTGGGTGAACGATTTCCGCTTTGGTTATGACCGTGTGGACTTCGCCTTTAACAACCTGGACGGGAACGTGCTTGCCGATGGCAAAGGCTACCCCGTCGATACCGGCGTAACCAGTCCGGGCGGACTTCCGAATATTTACATCCAGGGTATCGGGGCCTATCTAGGCACCAACCCGAATCGCCCCCAAAACGCCAAACCCAACCCCTACTTTGATTTTCAAGACAATATCTCGTATTTGATTGGCAAGCATGCCTTCAAGTTCGGGGGCGAGTTCGCCCACGTCGAGGCCGATAGCGACATCGGTGACATTGCCCGCGGCGCGATCCACTTCAACGGAGGCGCCACTCTGGGTGGTAATTCGACCGGCCTGGAAGACTTCCTGGCGGGCGATCCGCAAAGAGGCCAGCTGCTCACCGGCAACGCCGTCCGCAAGGTAACTTGGAAGATGTTCGCCGGATATTTGCAGGACGACTGGCGCATCAAGCCACGGTTCGTTCTCAATCTGGGGCTGCGCTATGAATATCATTCGCCCATGAATGAATCCAACAGTCAATTCGGCAGCTTCAGCCCGACGACGGGAATGGTTCAACAGGGTCAAGGCGGGCTCGGTACTGTCTGGAAGCCGGATCGCACCAACTTCTCACCACGCGTTGGGTTCGCCTGGGACATTGGCGGCAACGGCAAGACCGTCGTTCGCGGTGGCGCCAGCGTGATTTATTCCTCCTTCGTTTTATTCACCTTCCTTGCGGAATTTGACTTCCAGAACGACACCGCTACCAGCCTTGCCTCGGTGCCCACGGGCGCCCTGCTTCAAGTCAACGGAGCAACGACAGCTGGTCCCGGCAATATCACCCTCGGCGTCGCGACGATTCCCGGTTCTGGGCTCAACTGGAATGGCGTTGTGTTTCCGCCTCCGGTTGCGAAATGCGGAGACGGCCTTGGCGCCGACGCCAGCCCCTGCGACATCATGGGCGTCGATCCGAACCTGAAATCCCCCTACGTCGCCAATTTCAATTTGGGCATTCAGCACGCCTTCGGCAACAACCTCTCCCTGGAGGTGGGTTACGTCGGCAATCTCGGCGAAAATCTGCTCGGATGGCGGGACATCAATCAGATTCCAGCCGGAGGCTCTGTCCGTCCGTTTGCCCAGTTCCCATACCTCAGGTATATCAACTGGGGTTCGAATGATGCTCATTCCAACTACAACAGCCTGCAGATGACCCTCACTCAGAGGGTTTCCCATGGTTTGTCTTTCATCGGCGGTTACACCTACGCTCATGGCCTCGACAACGGTTCCCTGAATCGTTTCGGCCTGCTCCCGGAAAACAGCGCCGATCCCGGGGCGGAGTACTCCAGCAGCGACTTCGACATCCGGCAGCGCTTCACCTTGACGGCCAGCTATAATATTCCTGGCAAGAAAGGATTTGGCCAGATTCTCGAAGGCTGGCAGATCAACGGGATCCTCAACGTTCAGACTGCGCAGCCCTGGGCTGTTTCCGACTCCACGAATAATTTCAGCGGATCGGGCGAATTCACCGATCGCTGGGATTTCTTCGGAAGCCCCAGCGCCTTCCGCTCCGGCGCGAACTCGATTCCATACTGCTCGGGCTTCGGAACATCAACGATCAACTGCACACAGACAAACCAGTTTGGCACCGTTAGCCTACCCTCGTCGCTGGGCGCCAAATGTGCCGCCGTGGCCCCTGATCTTGGTACGCTGGCAGCGGGTGGCTGCTACGTAGAGGGGAACTCGGTCATGGTTCCTCCCGTGGCCGGAACTTTCGGGACCATGGGGCGGAATATTTTCCGCGATTCCGGCTTCAAGAACCTGGACTTCTCCTTGTTTAAGAATTTCTCGTTCCACGAGCGATTCGGCGCGCAGTTCCGGGCCGAAGTCTTCAATCTTTTTAACCATCCCAACTTCGCCAATCCGTACGGGGCGTCCAATGGCTATCTCGGAGGGAGCGACCCATCGTCTACTGGAACATTTGGCTTCGCCGGAACGACGCCCGACGTTGCCGCGGGCAATCCACTCATCGGTTCGGGCAGCGCGCGCGTCGTCCAGCTCGGACTGAAGCTCTTGTTTTAACTCCTGCTAGGAACAAAACGTGAGACTTTGCAGGAGCTCGCGGTTTGAGGCCTGCTGAAAGGAGCTGAGGTCGCCCGAACCGAGTTGTGGTCGTGCCGGGAAAAGCTTGGACCAGGAGAAACCGAAGGCCAGTCGGTTAAACTTCTTAGCGGAGTCCTGCGGGTGAGAGTCCCGCCAGGCCAAAGTCAAGCACACCGGCCAGTAGCGAGTGCTGCCTCCGGCCGGATGACTGGCGACAGCAGGGAAGCAGGCCGTAAAGGTTCGGCTCCGAAATCGTGGCTCTCAAACGAACGCCGGGTGTTGGTCCGACGAGTTGGGTTTCAACCAAACAAGACCTTCACGAAATTGACAGCGCGAGCGTTTCCGCGGCGTTTACCGAGAATGCGACCAGAGGCGATTTTCTGTCGTGGCTCGGTAAAAAAGGGATGAACGCAGGCTGGCATTCCCACAGTGCTATTCCTCGATACCTTCGGCTGTGTTCGATGGCTTGGATTGAGGCTAGGCTTGTTGATTGCCCAGAGGGGAAATGTTCGGCAAGGCCAAATGCCTGGTGCTGCGATACCCCAAAAAAAATTGGGGAGGAATCGCTTCCTCCCCATTGTTTCCCGAACACGCCGCTTACTGCAGAATCGTCGTGTCGGTGCAGCTTGACGCACTACGCGTTGCCGTGCCGGTGGCGTTAAATCGGATCACGCCGGACGCGTCTGAACAAAACGCGCGCTGGCCGGTCGTGCCGGTGGTAACCGGAGTCGCGGTAACCGTATACCCGTCTGAATAACCGTAACCGCCCGAGCAGGAGCTCGCAGCCGACGTCAAAACGGTCGCGCCCGGCTGCAGAGCAAAAACGTAGCCGCTCTTGGTTCCCACAGTCAGGACCGAGTCAAGCAACTGCGCGTTCGTGCAGCTTACCGCACCAGTCGAGGTGCCAATCGCAGTCAACGATGGAGGAAATCCATTCCCATACGTCGAACTGTAGGTGATGGCGGCCGTGTTCATGGTGCGGATGGAGCCGACCGCGGATGCTTCGTTGGCCGCCATGCGCGAGCGAAGCAAATTGGGAATTGCGATCGCGGCGATAATCAGGATAATCGCCACCACGATCAAAAGCTCGATCAACGAAAAGCCCTTTTCCTGCTTCTTCATTTTCTCTCCTAGGAGCGTTAGCTCCGGATCTTTATTATCTCTTCGACGCTGTACGCCTGTTGATACGCACGCTCAGTACCAACCGGACCTACCTAGTAACCATCCAGACACAACCTGCCCGCACGGCATCCGAATCAATAACATGCAAAGCGGCCCGGCCCGCTTGGTTCTCCAGAAACCAACGCCCTTCACTAGCCACTCATTCGAATGATTGAAAAGTGCCTTCTTATGGCCAGCGCCGCTGACGAAAATAGTCCAAATGCCTGATTACCAGGCGCCGCCCTGCTAGCCCGGGTCACCGAGCGACTCTTGGGCAGCCCGAGGCAGAAACCAGCAATAGGCAGTACCGCACCGATAGACGTCCTGGTCGTCTGCTGGTGCACCTCCTGGTGCATGGAGGCGCTGAAAAGACCCTCTGGCTTTCACCTTCACCATAGCCCCGGGTGTCTGACGGCTTCGATCCAGCGGGCCGGAGTCGATGGCTGACTTGCGGTTTCTGCGTTTATTCCCACCCCGACGACCATTGCAGATCATTGGCAGCGGCGGCTCTGTTAAGGCGCCGTCTCGGGATTCAATCGATGGTATTTGCCTGGTCATCCCGCCGAACGCTTTTGACGGGCAACTCTATAGCTTCTGCTCATTGAAAACCCCGCCGCGCGTCCGTATGCTAATTCATTCAAGATGAAGATAGCCTTGGCCCAATTCAACCCCACCGTAGGCGACTTCGAAGGCAATTCGGCACGCATTCTCGAATTCGCCGCGCTGGCCCAATCTGGCGGCGCGGAAATCGCCGTTTTCTCCGAGCTCTCTCTGTGCGGCTATCCTCCGCAAGACCTCATCGAGCGGCCCGCTTTCATTCAGCGCAACCGCGAAGCTCTGGATCGCCTCGCGCTGCGCGTTCCGATTCCATCGGTAGTTGGTTATGTGGGCAAAGCGCAGGATGAAACCGGCAAGCCGGTTGCTAATTCCGCCGCCTTGATCGGCCATGGGAAACTGCTTTTCGAGCAGCGCAAAATGCTGCTGCCCAGCTACGACGTGTTTGATGAAACGCGCTACTTCCAGCCCGCGCACACGCAGCACGCCTTTCTGTTTGGCGCCGAAACGCTCGGAATTACTATTTGCGAGGATATCTGGAACGACAAAAATTTCTGGACGCAGCGCCTCTACGAACGCGACCCGGTCACCGAACTGGTGGGGAAGGGAAGCTCGCTCGTCCTCAACATTTCCTCATCGCCATACACGATCGACAAGCGGGCCATTCGCCACGATATGCTGCGCGCCATGGCCAAGAGGCATCAGGTGCCTGTCGTCTACGTGAATCAGGTCGGCGGCAACGACAGTCTGATCTTCGACGGATCGAGCGTGGCTTTCCTCCCCGACGGTTCGGTCGCCGCGCTGGCCAGATCCTTCGAAGAGGACCTGGTCTTTTTTGACAGCGCTGTCGGCACCGGCGATATTCGCCCGCAAATCACTGACGAAATCGAAGCGGCCTATCGCGCGCTCGTTGTTGGCACGCGCGATTACGTGCGCAAGTGTGGCTTCCGCAAGGTGGTCATCGGCTTGAGCGGAGGAATCGATTCCGCTCTCGTCGCCGCGATTGCCGCCGAGGCTCTCGGAGGAGAAAATGTCACCGGCGTGAGCATGCCGGGGCCGTATTCATCAGAAGGCAGCATCACGGATGCAAAGTGCCTGGCAAAAAAACTCGGCATTGAGCTTCTGGTGCTGCCGATTGGCGACACCTTCGAAAGCTATCGCCAGGCATTGCAAGCCAGGTTCGCCGGACTGCCCGAAGATGTTGCCGAAGAGAATCTGCAGGCGCGCATCCGGGGCAATCTGCTGATGGCGCTCTCCAACAAGTTCGGCTCGCTCGTACTGAGCACCGGCAACAAATCTGAAATGGCTGTCGGATACTGCACGCTATACGGCGACATGGCGGGAGGGCTCGCGGTCATTTCAGATGTACCCAAAACAATGGTGTATGAACTTTGTAGGTTCGCAAACCGAGCGTCGCAGCAAATTCCGGAAGCGATTTTTACGAAAGCTCCTTCTGCCGAACTCCGCCCCCATCAAACCGACCAAGACAGCCTTCCCCCCTACGACGTGCTCGACCGCATCCTCAAAGCCTATGTGGAGGACCTTCGCAGCCCCGAAGAAATCGCGCGGCACTATGGTTTTCCGCTCGAGCTGGTTCGCGGTGTTGCCGGGCAGGTTGATCGGAACGAATACAAGCGCAAGCAGGCGCCTCCGGGGCTGAAAGTCACATCCAAAGCCTTCAGCGTCGGCCGCCGCTTCCCATTGGCTCAGAAATTCTCCGTGTAGTGCTCCGGGGCCACTGCTACCCAAAACATTCGATACAACCATTGACTCCCTACCTGATACCAACCGAAGTCTTCGCCAGTGAAACGAGTTTTGACGCCCTACACGTCTTTATCTATGCTATCTCCGCGCAAGCGGACCATCGACACAGCGCCGCAAAGGAGAGGATTCCGCATGACTGTGAGGAGATTGATTTTTGTGGCAATGGCTGTCGCGCTGTCGGTCCTGCCGGGTGTCGCGCAAACATCCAAAGCTCCGGCGCCAGCCGCCAGCCAGAGCACGGCTGCGGCTGATCAAGAACAGATTCTCAAGACGACCGAAGCATTCGTCCGGAAGCTGTTCGGATGGGGCGCGGCCTTCCAAGTTAAAGTTGGCCCGCTAAACCCCTCGGCATCCTCCAATTATTACCTGGTTCCGGTGGAAGTGACGTTCAATGACCGCACCGATCATGGCGAGGTTTACGTCAGCAAGGACGGCAAGACACTGTTCCGCGGAGAGATGTTCGACATGGCGGCCGATCCTTACGCCGATGCGCGCGGGCATCTGCATATCGAAGGAAACCCCATAAAGGGACCGGCAGATGCGCGGGTGACGCTGGTCGAATTCGGAGACTTCGAATGCCCGAATTGCCGCGCGCTAGAGCCGATCTTGAAAGACGCTTTTGAAAAGTACAAGGTGCGGATCGTGTTCAAGGATTTTCCGCTCGAGCAGGTTCATCCCTGGGCGAAAACAGCCGCAATCGGCGGGCGCTGCGCCTTCAAGCAATCACCCGAGGCCTTCTGGAAATTGCACGACACGATTTTCGGGAATCAAGATGCGATCAATCCTGAGAATGTCTGGGACAAGCTCGTCGAGTATGCGGGGCAAGCGGGACTCAACACCGACGCTTTTAAGTCCTGCCTATCGTCTCCCGATGCCCTGAAGGAAGTGGAAGCGAACCAGCAGGATGGTCTGGGCCTCAACGTAAACAGCACACCAACCGTCTTCGTGAATGGGCGCCCGGTCGTCGGCGGAGATCCGGCTGCACTCGCCCAGCTTATCGAATTCGAGCTGGCCCAAGGGAAGTGAGAACCGGTAGCGCGATGGGAGGATTTCCCTCGGTCAGAGTTTTTGTCCCGCGCCGTATCCCGGGCCCATGCGCCTAGCAAGTGTCTGTTTCTCGGGCTTCATGGCCACCCGGTCATTTCTTTTAGACTGCGAAGGAGCGCGCCTAGGTCTGTTCGCGCCGAGGATGACTGGAAATAAAAAGACCAGTCTAGGTCGGGGAAACCGGCTCGCGTGGTGCGCGCGGCAAGTTCTTCGCGCAGCCAGCGCGAATCGTGGTCCAAGACGCTTTGAAGTGCCTGGAAGACGATGCGGTTTTCATAGCTCTGCCATTCATACTCAGCCAATTCTTGTGTCGCCGTTTTGAAGGTGGCTGTCCCCGGGACTGCACAGAGCGCGCGCAGCAGTTCGCGCTCAAGCTCGGCCCGCTGCGCGAAGTGATTCTCCTCGTGCATGTCTAATCGGATTGTAGAAGGGAATGGGGAAACCCGGCAGGGGAATCCGGCGCGGGCCTTCGCCTGCAGGACACAGAAATCAGAACAGGCAGAGGTGCCTGCAGCACTTGTAACCCGATCTTATTTTTCGGAACTCTCTATGCGGCGTTGGTGACTACCGGGCGAACGAAATCGATACGGTCGATTGTGGCTGCAATGCCGTAAACCGGGGTGGCATCATCTTCGACCGTGCTGACGCGGAGCACTTTGGCACTGGCACGAACCAGAACAGATGTGCCGCGTTCCCTTTCGGCGGGCAAGGCAAAGGTGAGTTCCATGCCCGATCCTGGGGCGATGGCCACATCGGAATGAAAATAGATGCCGGTTCGGGAAATGTCCCGCAGTTGAGCGGTGAAGAACTCCGCAGGGCGCTGGCGTGATGCGCAGACCTGCAACGGCAGCGAGACTTCGTACCTTCTTGCTTTTCGGCGTTCGCCCATATGTCCCCCAGAGGCACTGCAATTTGTGCACGGTCGGGGCCACCGCCGCCGGGGGTGGTGCTATTGATTTCATTGGACTTGTGACGCAGGCAAAGCTTCGAAGATGAAATATTTCGGGAAAAACTTCCCTGTGCGAGAAGTTCCTGCATAGCTGCCACTATAGTTCTAGGACTTGATTGGCCTGGTTGAAGTTGCCGGGGCTTTGATGGCTGGAGGGTTGATTTCAGCCTTAATGGCGCGAATCGCTTCTGGTGAGATGCCCATGAATTCGACCCCGACCCCCACCCCCAGCAGGCAGTAGCGAACTTCTGCTCGCGTGTTGATCTCGAATCCGGAGTGCGCAAGCTTGAATCGGACCGAGAGAACCGCGCCCACCGGGAAGTTGCGCGTGGTATTGATGAACATGCCGCGCGGACTGATGTCGGGAGGACGGGTGATGATGTCCTCGCTGTGCCCTTCGTAGGTTACCGACAGATCGCGCAGGCTTGAGAAGCGATCAACGAGCCGCGATTGGTTTGTGGTCGTTTCCGAACTCATAGGGGCGCGACTCCTTGTCCGAGGTGTGAACGATTGCGGGATTCTGGTGACGGCGATTCGCGCAGTTCCTCGCCACAGAAGGGGCAGAATAAGAACGCCCGTGAAACCGCGCTGTGGCATTCAGAACAGTGCGTCGAGGAAACCGATTCAAAAGGGACTACCCGCAGAACCTCTTCGAGTGTGCTGACGCCTTCGCGGACCAGATCCCGCGCGTAATCCTGCATGAGTTTCATTCCCCGTTCTTTGGCGAGCGTCCGGAGATCGCTGTTGCGGCTTCCAGCGCGAATTGCGGAACCGGTGGCGTCGTCGGGCTCGAACAGTTCGAAAATTCCGATGCGGCCCTTATAGCCGGTCAGATCGCACAGCTCGCAGCCGACCGGGATGCTCGCCATCTCCGGCGGATTCGTGATGCCGGCGCCTTTTAAGCGGGAGATAAATTCGGGGCTAGCCGGCACTTCCCTGTGGCATCGGCAAAGTCGCCGGATCAAGCGCTGGGCGATGACGCCGACAACCGACGTGGCGACCTGAGACGCCGGCAGGCCGAGATCGAGCAGGCGAGTCACGGCGGAAATGGCGTCATTGGTGTGCACAGTAGAGAGCACCAATCGGCCGCTCTCCGCAGCTTCCATCGCAATTGCGGCCGTTTCCTTGTCCCGGATCTCGTCGATCATAATGACGTTCGGGTCTTGGCGGAGAATCGAGCGAAGGGAACTGGCGAATGCGGAACGAGCCTTGGCATTCGGCTGAGCGTTGAGCTGGGCATTCACTTGCACCTGGTTTATACCGGTGAACACATATTCGATCGGATCTTCAACGGTGACGATGTTCAGGGAAGGTTTTTTTAGAAGATGCAGGCAAGAATAGAGAGTCACGCTTTTACCCGAACCCGTCGGGCCGGTGACCAGAATCAATCCCTGGGGAAGGGCCAGCATTCGCCGCAGGCCTTCCGCAATATAGGGCGGAACTCCCAGCGCAGCGGCATCTTGCAGGGGAGCATCCTCGGCGAGCAGCCGGACTACGACCTTTTCCCCGTTCTGAGTTGGCAGAGTCGACACCCGCAGATCGATGCGCAGCCCAGAGATTTTTACCAGGAAGCGGCCGTTCTGGGGAGCGCCACGCTCGGCAAGGTCCATGCCGGAAAGAATCTTGATGCGTGAAACCACCGATCTCTGGATCGACCGCGGGATACGCTGATGGTCGCGCAGCATACCATCCACCCGCAAGCGCACCACCGTGTCGGCAGCCTGCGGCTCGAGGTGAATGTCGCTGGCGCCTTTCTGGGCCGCGGTGGTGATGAGAGAAGCCAGCAGGCGGACCCCGGGCGTAGACTCCCGCAGAAGATCAGCATTCATTTCCTGAACAATCTCGACATTGCGGCGCAAGGAATCTGAGGAGACAAACTCCACTCCAGTATCGACCCCCGCTGAAACGATCACTGGCATCGCCACCGGCTCGGACTTCTGGCCGGCGGCGTAGAATTTTTCGATAGCTGCTTGGATTTCGTCGCGGAACGACAAGCGGGGCACGATCTCCATGCCGGTTGAAAATCGCAGTTCGTCGATGGTTTGCAAATTCTGAGGCTCGGCCATCGCCGCGACGAGTTTTCTAGTTCCCTGGGCTTCAATGGGTAGCGCGCAGCAACGCTTGGCCATCGCCCGGGGCAGGAGCTTCAGGACCTGCGAATCGATACCCAGCTTTTCGCAATCCCAATAGGGGACACCGGTGATTTCCGTGAGCGCCGTAGCCAAATCGCGCTTGGAAATCAAACCACGCTGCAGCAGGAGCTCGCCGAGATGCGCAAGCTTTGTCGGCCCCTCGAGGCCTTCGTTGAGACCAAGACGGGACAAATATCCGCCCTTGCGTAGGACTCCGCCGGATTTCTTCATCAACTCAGAATTGCTCCTCAGGATGAGTGCCGAATCACGCTACAAGAGCGAGTGCGGACACAAGCGACCTGCGATGCGCTAGAAAAGCACCGGATCGCCAAAAATGGAGGCAGCCTCGGCTTCCGAGAGAATGCCTTTGTTGGTCAGCAGCTTTACCAGACGCACCAGCGCTTCGCGATCCAGTCCGTGGGGCACGCCCAGCATCGCTGAAGCCGGCGCCCATTCCTGCGCCTTTTGATGCTCGGCAACCTCTTCGCCCAGCCACACGGCCATCGCTTTGCGCTGCTCCGGCTCTAAGGTGTCAAAGGCAATGCCCATGCCCAGTCCCGCCTGCGAATAGACGACCAGGCCAGTGGCCTCGAAGCGAGTCTGACCCTCGCGGATGCTGATGCGTACGCGTGAGCCGGCATCGAAGGGAACTAACGTATCGACGAAGCAGCCGCCCGGACCGAGATCAGTGGTGCGTGTGGAAAACCGTGCGCCGGAGGCTAGATCGATCACCTCGGCCGCGGCGATGAAGGGGTGGCGGTTTCCGCCGCGACGCTCGGCTTGCGCCTGACTTGCGCCCGCTTTCGCCGTCTTGGGTGTGTTTTTGTTACCGCCGTGGTCGTACATAGGTTTGCCTTACCACCTCTCGAGGACCAGCACTCTCCGGAGAAACCCAGCCTCGGACACCTGCTCAAACTCAATTGTCAGTGGCGGAGGCGATTCGGTACAAGCGTTATCCCTGGTGAATTGCCTAAAGTAGAACTGACGATTCAGGAGGGGGGAAAAGGGGGTGACCGGGGAGTTATGCGTGTTGTGAATGGCAGCTGCAGCAATCCACATCGTGTCAACCCAACGGCCCTCGCGTCACGGCGGGCTGAGCCGCCATTGGCACCATACCGCGAAGGCTCGCAACATTCTGGGGCTGTGAATATTGCGTCCATGGGGCGTCCAATTCTCGCTTCAAGCTTCCTGCCGAAGGAGAGCACGAGGGGCACGCTACAGGGCCCTCCGGTAGTTCACTCTGCTCGCATTCCAGTGTGCGATCTGCGGAGCCAGTTACCCGATTCGCGCCGAGCTGCATTCATCCGGGGGTGTCTATAATGGTCGCTTGTTGCCGGAAACGCAGCTTCTTTGTAAGCTGGGGCGTGTAACGATCGGTACCCGAGAGGCGAGCGTGGTCAAGCGACTTGTGCAAGCCGCGGTACGGACTGGATTTCGCCGGGCGTATCCACAGGTGGAAGTAAATCCCGGAAAATATCTGCTGGACGTGCGTCGAGTTTACCATTTGCCGATTGAGAGCTGGAAGGATGTTTATCAGCTGCCGGAGCGGCACCTGCTTGCGGTGGCCGATCGCATCGTTTACTCGTCGGCGCGCATGGCGGCCCTTGAAGGAATGGGGCTGGGCATCGGAGGCTTCGCTACCGTGCTGCCCGACATGGGCATCCTTGCGGCGATTACTTTGCGCATGCTGCAAAAACTTAGCCTCGTTTATGGATTTGAGTATTCAACAGCGGAGGAAATTGCCGCGCTGTGGGTCGCTGCTGCGACCGCTGCGGGAGTAAATTTTACCCGTGAGTTTCTGGAAAAGCAGGCCATCGAGCGTTTGCTGCCGCGGGTCATCGATGCGATGGCGGCCAAGCTTGGGGCGGAAGTCGCAGAGAAGTGGGCCGGGCGGGTGGTCCCGTTGCTCGGTGCCGGCGCTGCGGCGGCTCTGAACTATTACTTCGTTCGCGCCTGGGGCAGGCGAGCTCATAAGCATTTTCTCGAGCGACACCGCCAGGTTCGCGGCCGTCTGCTGCCTGTGAAGACTCCGGTTTTGGCATCAACCTTTGCCGGGGGCTAGGTTCGGCTTGCCTGGTGCAATTTTGGCGCCCGGTGCTTATCGGTAACCTATCCTGTCGCCGTTTCCCTCCTATCGGCCTCCCCCGGCGGGTTCGCCCTAACCCCCTTTGAATCTTATCATTAGATCTGCTATGGACTCGCAGAGTGCGGCTCGGAGGCCATCTTTTCCGGTAAGACGCTGCTTTTACTAACAAGCATCTCTCTGGTACATGCCGACCAGCCCTTCAGCGGTTCATAATCGCCGTGGCGGTCGGTGAGCGGCGCGGGGGGGTTGCTGCTCAGGAGAGACTAATCGCATGCGCCTGTTTGATCGAGTCGATTCGGAGAGCGTTGAACGGCGCGAATTTCAATTGGCTGTTTTTTCGCTCGCGATCATCGCCGTCCTGGTGGCGGGACTGGCGATTCTGATGTATCCAACCATCGAGAGCCACCCGATTGTTTTTAGTGCCAGGACGCTTAAGATCTCGTTCTTCGGATTTTGTGGGCTTTCGCTGCTCTTATTGGGTTACCTGGTGGATCGTCAGATGACCGTTCGGAAACTGCGACGGGAAATCAAGCAGGCCGAGGAACGCTACCGGGAACTGCATCGGCAGGTCGGAAAGGATTTACTGGACACACTGGCCGGAATGAATCATTTCCAGGACCGGCTGACGATGGAATTCCGCCGCGCGGTCAACGCCCGAGACACGCTTTCCGTGATGGTCGTGCGGCTCAAGCCGAACCCGAAGGTCATGAATCCGGCCGAAGCCATGGCCGCCCTGGGCGATGCGGCGAAGGCCATGGGCCGCAAACTCCGCCGCGAGGATTCGCTGTATCTTTTCGCGGAGGGCACCTTCGGCATCATGTTGCCCGGTGTAAGCGTGCAGAACGCGCGCATCGTGGCGGCTCGTGTCTCCGAGGGATTGCAGGATGTGGCCGGCGCCGTTGACCGCTTGACGCATGACATGAAGATCTTCAACTATCCTCAGCACGCTGCAACCGCTTCGGAATTGGAGAATGCAGTTCGCTCTCTTCTGCCGGCGCAGATGGTTTCTGAGCCGTCGATTGCGGAGGCCTTCGAGGGTTCCAAGGTTGTCCAGGAGAAGTAGGAGTAAGCTTGCTGGCGCGCCCCGGGAAAGGCAGCTAGGGTTGTTCTCAGAGAGGCGCGATCCCAGTGGCCCAGCGTTGCCCCTGCTTCATAGGTGCTTTCTAGAAATGCCAGCAGCGCCGCTTTCGGATCGGAGGACGTGCGCACCTCCTCGTAGGGCAAGATAAATTCCCCCAGATTTGCATGGAACCAGGCACCTGCGGGATAAACCGGCGCTTCGGGGAAGCCGGACGGTTGCGGTGCGGCGTAGGCGTAAAATGCGGCGTCCGGGACGGCACCGCCGCCGGGCCACCAGCCGGCGCTGATTACCTCGTGAGAATAAGCATCCTTTGTGACCTTGTCCGCTCCCGGGCGTTCCGGAGCGCGCCGGCCTGAGAACCGCGTGCAGGCTAGGTCGAAACTTCCCCAGAAGAAGTGGACCGGGCTCACTTTTCCAAGGAAGCGGGCTCGGAATTCTTTGAAAATCGGGACGAGAGTTACGAGCAGGCGCCAGAAACGGTGGGCATAACCAGGGTCGTAGCGGGAATGGGTGACATCCTTGTCGAACCGAATTGGATCGGGCACTTCGACGGGCATGGGCCAGATTTTGGCCTCGATATCGAGTTCCTGGAGCTGGCGCATGAAGTCGCTGTAAAAATCGGCGACCGTGCGCGAGTGGAGGCCTAGTTTTCTGGTCTCGTTCCAGCTGGTCACGATTCGAGGGCGTGCTCGATGAAATCGAATCGGACTTCGAAGACGCCACGAGAACAGGGAATGGGAGACGTCGTGAGACCGCGAGCGGTCACATAGAGAGGCACTTCCCACCAGTGGTTGATATGCGGGCTCAGTTCCAGGCGAACTTTGCCGACCACTTGGGTCCACAGGTGGAGGGTGTCGCAGGTGTCTTTCCAGTCGGCGAGAGGCAGAGCGGGCCAGGCTTCTTCTTGGAAGGTTCGTGAGCGGGTGGCCATGATATCTCTTAGTATCACGGTGACTGGTGTAAAGCGCAGCGATATTTCGGCCGGCCCGGGTGAAGATGCTGGCAGGCGAAAATTCGCGGGAAACACGCCGGGAGCGCAAGTCACAAAACAGGCCGGCGCGGAGGTCGCAGCCTGTGAACCGGTGGCTCGAAGATGACAGGGCCGCTAGAGAGCGACGTCAAGTTCCATTTCGTCGACGTAGCACCATTTCCAGTCTTCACCCGGCTCAAACGACTGGATAATCGGATGCTGCGTTGCGTGATAATGTTTGGTGGCGTGCTTATTTTTGGAGCTGTCGCAGCAGCCGACGTGACCACAACTGAGGCACAGGCGCAGGTGTACCCAGCGATCGCCCATCTTGAGGCACTCTTCGCAACCGGTGCTGTGAGGTTTTACGTTTCGGATTTCTTTCACGTGCTCGCAAGTCTGGGGCATGGCCGTGTCTCCTCGGAGTCTATGCTAGACCAACTCCTCCCAGGCATCTATCTTCAAAATTCGTACCCATCCACAGGGATGAAAAATCCTTGCCGTCTATAAGCCAGAATGGCCGTATGGTGCGCCGGCTTCGTCGCGCTGAGCTCCCGGTTGACACGGTCAAACTGGCGCGCTATTTGATTGGGAAAACGCTGGTCCACGACACGGCCGAGGGGCCGCTGAGCGGGCGCATCGTGGAGGCAGAGGCCTATCCGATGGGGGATGCGGCTTGCCATGCGTTCCGTGGCCGGACGGTGAGGAACCAGTCACTGTTTCTTCGCCCCGGACACGCATATGTGTTCTTCAACTATGGCGTGTACTGGATGATGAATGTATCGAGCGAAGAGGCCGGTTTGGGCGGTGGTGTTCTGATACGGGGCCTTGAGCCGCTCGAAGGGATCCCGCTCATGGAGAGGAATCGGGGCGGGGCGCATCTTGCGGGACTGACGACGGGACCCGGCCGGCTGGCGATGGCCATGCAGATCGACAAGTCGCTCGACGGGCTGGATCTGTGCTCGCGACACAGCGAACTTTGGCTGGGGACGGCGGTCAAGCCGGCGGGCGAGATAGGGATTGCCACGCGAATCGGTTTATCCAAGGAGGCGCACCGGAAACTGCGGTTCTACGAGAAGCGAAATCCTTTTGTGAGCGGCCCGCGCCGGCTGCTCTTGTGATGCCAAGGGATCGCTCTGTTTGCCTCTGCAGGAGCCTTGATCGCGCGATGCGCGCTCGGAATTGTAAGCTTCTTTCGGTCTGATTGAATGGAGCGCCTGATCTTGGGTATGATCCCCTAGCAGAGCCCAGCAAAACTAGCCGCAACCATGTCCCAGGCCAAAATGGTGACCGTTATCGCCCATGCACGCGCCAAGCAGGGGCAAGAAGAGAGAGCGCGGGAAATTCTGGAGGAACTGGTTGCGCCTACCCGAAGCGAAGCGGGTTGTATTAATTACGATCTCCACCAGTCAGCCGAGGATCCCGGGCTTTTTGTGTTCTATGAGAATTGGACATCGACGGCGGCTCTCGATGCGCACGCAAATTCCGAACACATCGCCCGATTTCGAAACAAATGCAGCGACGTTTTGGCCGAAGGGCCGCTGATTTCAAAGTGGCAACGGTTACCATAGTTGTCGGATGTGTGGGCGACCGCCTGGAACTCGACAGCAGCACAAGGGAAAAAGGATGCCATCCGACTTGCGGCAGCGTTATCCAGCAGGCCAGCGCAGCGGCAAAGAGCGACGGAGCGGCACGCGTTATCCGTTCGCTGCGACCTGCGACGCTACCGAAGCCCAATCCTGCACAGGAATCACTGGGCGAATATCCGACCTAGGCCGCGGGGGTTGCTACATCGATACGATCGGGCCGTTTCCGATGGGCACTATGCTGGTGGTTCGCATTAACCGGGGAGGGCAGACGCTCACAATCGAAGGCCAGGTAGCGTTCGCGCAGCCAGGCATGGGCATGGGGATGGCGTTTACCAACGCTGCCCCCAGCCAGCAACAGATGCTTGAGGAGTGGATTGCGGAACTCAGCGGCGAAGCGGTTGATAAACCGAGCGCCTCGGCCAAGCCGGAGGGTCTCGATGAGACCCCTGGTGCGACCCAGGGCGCCGAAAACGCGATCATCGTGATCAACGAGCTGATATTAACGCTGCTGCGAAAGGGCGTGCTCACAGAATCAGAAGGCCGATCGCTGCTGCAGAAACTCCTCAGGTAGACCGCCGGCGCCTATCGTTCTGCCATGCCCTGCAGTCGATAGCCGATTCCGCCCATCGACTCTTGGCAAGCGATAGAGGACGTGGGGCCGCAGCGGGTGCCCCTGCGCGGTCAGCCCGATCGACGAGCTCGTCAGTTTTCCTCCCGCAAGAGCGTCGCAGCAAGAATTCCGCGGTTCGCGGATCGACGTTGACGGTGGCAAACCGATCACCGTCTGACGCTTGCCAACGCCTCAGAATCAAGCGGGGAGTCAACAAAACTGCCATCAGCGCCCCGGCATCGCTATTCGAATTGCTTGCGAAATTCCGCGAGCTGGCGTTTGAGATCGGCGATTTCGTTTCGCAGGTCGGTGACTTCCTGTTCGACTTTGGCAACCCGGTCACCACCGTCCCCGGTTGAAACCGGGAGCGGGCCGGGCGGCGCTACTTCCAGGCCTGCGGACAGCAGCTGCGCGTAGCGCGATTCTTCCTGCCTGCTTGCCGCGGGAGAGTTTTGACCAGCGGCGGCTCGCGCTTCATCAGTCGCTGCAGCGTGGATTCCAGTTCTGGCAAATCGCCGAACCGATGCATGCGTTCGGAGCGGGACGCAGTTCGCCG
Source organism: uncultured Acidobacteriota bacterium (assembly GCA_963718485.1). GTDB lineage: Bacteria > Acidobacteriota > Terriglobia > Acidiferrales > UBA7541 > Palsa-295. The sequence goes on along the minus strand of CAVQZU010000092.1, from coordinate 55,606 downwards.
GGCGTTTGCGGACCGCGCAGCAGCAGCCCGCAGATGAGAGCGGTTTCGCGGCGGTCAAAGTTAAAAATCTCCTGGACGCGGTGTTCAGATCGTAGTGACGCGGCTGTCAAAGGTGTCGGCCGGGCCGGCCAGACCGTGCTCTTCGAGGCCGCGGATTGCCAGGCGCACGGCGTCTTCGTCGAGGTTCATCAGCGGTTCGCGATTGGATTTCTGGTTGCAGGCGTTGACTAGGGCATTCAGAGAGAGCGGGTAATAATCGGGGGTGGTGACGTCCTTTTCGATGAGCGAGCCAAGGACTCTTGCTTCCACTTCGTTCAGGATAATATCCACGGGAGAAAATCATACTGCAATTGAGGGGCGGGCGATGAGCATGAATCTCGGCGACCTGGTGATTACGCGGGCCGAGCTCGGGGATGTCGATGGGATTGTGGCGCTGGCCGAGAGCAACGCGCCAGGTCGCGGGGGCCAACTGTCGGCCGACCTTACAGCTGCCGAGGTGGCCGCCGTGATCAGAGATTTGTTGGTGATCGTGGCGCGGCGAAAACACGCTGTGATTGGGTTTTTGATCGCCCGGGAAAAGGGCGCGAACGCGCCCGCGATCGTGCGGGCCATGCTCCAGGAATATCCCGGCACGCAGGACTCTTATAGCTACGGTCCGGTTTGCGTGGACCAAGCGGCGCGCGGGCAGGGACTGGCGGGAATGATGTTCGCAGAACTGCGCAGGCTTTTGCCGGGGCGCGAGGGCATTCTGTTCATCAAGGCGAGCAATGAACCTTCCCTGCGGGCGCATCGCAAGATGGGCATGCAGGAGGTTGGAACCTTCGTGTTTGAGGGAACACCGCTCGTGATTCTAGCTTACCAGGGATGATCCCGGACGATGATTGAAAGCGATGACCCTTTAGCCGCGGCGCAAGGTTCTGCCCAGCAGATCACGCAGATGTCCGGCAATCTCTGTAGGGCATTGCACCGGGGTGATGTGGCGCCCCGATTTGATTATGTGGAGAGTCGAGGCATCTATCGCCGCATGTAAAGCCCCCGACATGGCGAGCGGCGTAGCGTAATCTTCCTCGCCGACGATCACCGATACCGGCATGCGGAAGCCGGACAGCGCCGATCGCAGATCGAGTTCGCCCATCATCGCGCAGGAGGCCTGGTAGCAGGCCATATCGTTGGCCAGGAAAACACGGGAAACCGCGTCGACCCGCTCGCGGTGTTCAGCCCGGAAAGTGTCGCTGAACCAGCGGGTCACCTGAAAGCCAATCATGCCCGGGAATCCCGACAGAGCGGCTTTTGCGGCGCGCTGGCTCCAATCGGCAATGGCCGTAGGCCCGTACCACGCCGTGGTGTCGATCAGGCCAAGCGCCTGGGCACGGTTCGGATGCGCCACAGCGAAGGCTTGCGTCACGCAGCCGCCCATCGAGCAGCCGGCGACCGAGGCTGTGGCCCAGTTGGCGTCATCCAGAATTGCGGCCAGATCGTCGGCGAATAGACGCGTGGTGTAGGAGCCCGGCCGCCGATCGGATTTGCCGTGGCCGCGGCAATCATAGACGAGCACCTCGAAATCGCCAGCGAGGTCTGTCAGGACTGCGTCCCAGATGCTGGTATCGAGTGCGAGCGAGTGGATCAGAACCAAGCGCGGCTTGCCGGGCTGCGGATGGACGCGGTAGTAAAGCTGGCAGCCGTCTTGCGCGCGAGCCCTGGCTTCTTTCGGCTGATTCATTAACGGAGCTCCCTAGAAAGTTTCGGGGTGATTGTTTCTACACCCGAGGATCGGGGCACTTCAGCCCGAGCTTCACGGCGCCGAAGTTTACGGCGTTTAAATCCCAGCGAAGGCCCACGTGCAGACCTACAGCGTGCACGTCTCGCCAGGCGCGCTGCAGAGGATTGTCAGCGCCAAGATTCTGCGCGCCCGAGAGCGGATATAGCCGCTCGACGGCGCTGATGCAAAGTTTCGTGGCGTATCCGAGGTTCAGGCGATAGGTGACGCGCTCTTCGTCGGTGGGGAAATTGCCGGCGCGGCCCTGCTCATTGATGCGGTCTTGATCCAGGCGCAGCAGCGCCCGGGCGGCGTTGATTTCGGCGGCTGCTTCGGCGATGCGCAGCTGCACCGATTCCTGCTCGCGCTGCTTGTTCGGCGGCGCGTTTGACTGCGCAGCCGACAGGCTGCGGCCTTTCAGGTTCCCGGCGACGAAATCGAGGCCGCCCTGCGCTCCGCCCAGGGCTGTGCCTACCAGCGTATAGCCAAATACCGCGAATAGCGGCAGGCGATAGAGATAGCTTTGGTGGAACAGGCCGCCCGGAGACTTGCCGCTGACCGATTGCATCACTTCCAGGCTGCGATAAGCGGGGACGAAAACGTCATTCAGGATCACATCGTTGCTGCCGGTGGCGATCAGGCCGGCCGGGTGCCAGGTGTCTTCGATCTGGTAGTCGCTGCGCGGCACGAAAAGAAAGTATGCAATCGGCGGTGGCACGGGGGCGATGGGATTGGCGTTTCCGGGTTCGGGGCGTATGAAAGCCATCAGGAGGATGCCCTGGCAGTGGTCAACGCCGCTTGAGAATTTCCAGCGCCCGTTGAGACGAAAGCCGTATCCTTCCCGTTTTGCTGTAGCGCCATCGGGGAAAAAAGACGTGGCCAATGTGGCACTCGGATCGGCGGACCAGAATTCCCGTTGAGCGTCGGGCGGAAACATGCCGAAGATCCACGCGTGGCAGGCAATTACGCCCAGGATCCAGGCGCTCGAAGGACATCCCCGGGCGATTTCGTCGGCGAGTTGCGTGTGGAAGCCGTAGCTCAGTTCGAGGCCCCCGAAGGCGGCGGGTTGCAGGACGCGAAAAAAACCGGCCTCGCGGAATTCGCGATCGGTTTCGACCGGAATGCGGCGCTGCCTTTCGGCGGCCGCAGCCCGGGCTTGCACGACTGGCGCTAATTCTCGTGCGCGAGCTAGAAGCCGCGCTTCGATATCAGCTCTGCTGGCGGCGCTAGCCGGGTCGAGACTGTTGGGTGCTGTGGTCACCTAAACGAACTCCCTGATTTCTTGCGCGCGACCTAGCGCCGGCCGATCATGATGGGCGCTGCTCAGTTAGGATGCGCACTGCCCCACATTGCCTGCCGCAGCCTGCGAAGCGGCTTGCGCGGGGAAGTATTTCGCGAGCCACCGAGCGATGACCCCGCGCACGCGCTCATTCCCTTCGGCGAACATGAAGTGGTCGGTCTCGGCAAACAGATGCAGGTCGGTGGGCTGGCCGGCGCGGCGGAACAGCTCGATCGACTGCTCGGTCGGCGTCACCGAATCCTCCGCGCTGTGCAGCAGGAGCAGGGGGCGCGGTGAAATGTTCGCAACCACGTCCTCGGCGCGAAAATCAAACATGCTTTGGGCGGTTTCCGCGGGGAACTCCTGGATCGAGTCCGCCACCACGTTTTTGCGCAGCCGTTCGGGGATCGGGACGATGTCGTAACGCGGAACCATCAAGGACCGTCCGGTGCGTTCACGATGATGGCGGCCCTGTTCGAGCATCGCGGTGAAACGCGCCCAGGCTTCGGGCGTGGGATGTTGGCCGCGAAATTTGCGTTCGCCGTGCCCCCAGCCGCCGGAGGAAACCACGGCGGCGACGCGCTGGTCAACGCCTGCGGTGTACAGGGAAACGGCCGCGCCGAAGCTGCTGCCGATCAGGGCGATGCGCTTTGGATCGACCGGCAGCTGCGTGGCGAGAAATGTGACCGCGTTGCGGGTGTCGGAAACCTGTTCAAGGCAGATCACGCGGCCGCGCTCGCCTTCGCTTTCTCCGCAGCCGCGCATGTCGAAACGCAGCGTGACGTAGCCCATGGCATCCAACATGTCACAGGGGGCCAGCACGTTGCCGGCATTCTTGTTGCTGCCAAATCCGTGCAGCACGATAAAGGCGGGAATGCGCTCGGCTTGCGGAGCGGCGGCGGGAACACGCACGATGCCGGACAATTGCAGACCATCGGATGTGAATTTGACGCAGGTTTCTGAGGCCGAAACGGATGAAGTCATTTTCGCTTAGGCGCCTGCCGGCGGGCGATCAAATTCGACCATGCCGATGCCGGTGGCCCAGGGCTTGACGGCCTCGTAGGCGAGGACACGGCCTTTTGCGCCATTCAAGGCGCCGGAAAGCGCGATCCAGCTCAGCAGCTCGAAAGCACCGGCGCCTTCCGCGGCAAGTTCTGCACGGGTGTATTGGCCCAGGCGATCGGAATCACCGGCAGCCATTTCTTCCAGGAAGCGCTTATCGAAAATGGTGTCGATCACGCCGTGGTTGCGCTCGCCGGGATCGTGGGAGAGTCCGCCGGTTGCCACCAGGCCAATGCGCTTAGGCGATTTTTCGGCCAGCCGGCCGATCACGCGGCCAAACTCGAGACACCGTCGCGCCGACGGCTGAGGATCGGCCAGCGTATTAAACATGATTGGCACGATGGGGCAATTCATCGAAGGCGTCAGAAAATGCAGCGGGACCATGGTGCCGTGATCAAGCTCCAGCTCGTAGGAGTAGTCGGGCTCAAATCCGCTCTCGTAGCAGGCTTCGATGATTTCGCGGGCGAGTTCGGGATCGCCCCTCAGTTTGGCCTGGGCGACTTTCAACCATGGCTCGATGGGCCCGCTAAAGCTATCGCCGCGGCCGATGCAGAACGCGCCGATGTGATCGAGGAAGAAATTTGCCCAGTGCTCTGAGGTGAGAACAATCAGCACCTCGGCTCGGCTGCGCGCGAGCTTGTCGCTCAATTTTCCGTAAGCGCCGTACAGAGTGTCCTTTTGCTGGGAGGGGGCGGCGTCGGCCCAGGCGGTCATGCCCGGCGCGTGGCTTGCAGCGGCAGCGAAAGCGATCGCCATGGCTAGTTTTCCCCTCGGATGGCTTTCAGATAATCGGGTTCTGAGACCTGGTGAATGATGGTGAACGGGCGCAGCAGCAGCCCGTGCACGCCTTGGGCATAGAGCTGCCCGATATCAAGCTTTAGCAGCGCAGCACGCTCCTGGTCGCTAAGGTCGTAGCCTTGGACGAATTGCACCGGTGAATCGAAATAACTTTTGCGCAAAGCGGGCTTGCGATTTACATCACGGATTAATTTCTGCAGCGCGTAAAGACTCATCGTTTCACTCGCCATTCAACTTTCGTCGCGAGCCCCTTGGTTTCCCCGACCGAGCGCTTGGTCATAGTTACACTGGCCGAGCCTTTCCGTCAATGTGGGCCGGCTGTGACAAAATGCCAGCATGTATCCGGCGCTGGTTCTAAAGCTGCTGGCCTTGTTGGCGCTGGCCAACGGCGTGCCGCTGGCGATTAAAGACATTTTGGGGCAGCGGTTCGCCTATCCGGTGGATGGGGGCGCGAAACTAGGCGATGGGCGGCCGCTGTTTGGGACCTCGAAGACCGTGCGCGGGATTTGCTTGTCGCTGCTGGTAACCTGTGCCGGCGCGCAGGTCATAGGACTGGGGTGGAAGATCGGGCTGATGGTCAGCGCCGTGGCCATGGCCGGAGATCTTTGCTCGAGCTTTTTGAAGCGGCGCATGAATTTCGAAACCAGCTCCCGGGCCACGGGACTCGATCAGATCCCGGAGTCGTTGTTTCCGCTGCTGGCGGTTCGCGGAATACTGTCACTGAGCGCCTGGGACATTGCTGCGGGCGTAGCCCTGTTTTTTGCCGGGGAAGTGCTGCTATCGCTCCTGCTTTATAAATTGCATCTTCGCGATCGTCCCTACTAGCGCGAGCTTACTTCCTTCGGGGCGCAGGGCGAACGGGAACGCAGATGATGCAGCGTAATTTCGGGCGGGCAATTGAAGCGCACCGGCACTACCGAAGAGCCTGCCCCAACCGAGGTATACCCCACCATGTCATGGTATTGCCAGGGGCCCGCGCCCAGGCGCCGAGGCAGGACGGAGTCAAGAGTGATCGGAATCGAACCGGGGAGGCAAATTTGGCCTCCGTGGGTGTGGCCAGCGAGCAGGAGATCGAAACCGGCGTGTGCGGCCTGGCGATACACCTCGGGGGTGTGCGAGAGCAAAACCGAAAATTCGTCGTGGGGAAAACTGGCGGCGTTTTCGAAGTTGTCGACGCGGTAGTAATGCGCATCGTCGATGCCCGCGATGTGGATCCTTTGGCTGCCGCGCGATAGCGTCGCCCATTCATTCAGAAGCATCTGAATGCCCATTTCTTCAAGCGCCGGGACCATGCGAATCGTGTCGTGATTGCCCAGGACTCCGTAGACGGGGTCCTTGAGATAGCGGCGGAGCTTGGCCGTTTCTTCCAGGGCCTTATCAAATGGTCCCCAGGTTTCGCCGCGATAGTCGCCGGTGAGCACGCAGAGGTCATACCGGATACTCGGCAGGATTTCGATCAACCGCCGCATCACCCCTTCGTTCATGTCCGCGTGCAGGTCGCTGATATGAAGAATGACGAACTCGTCGAATGAAGAAGGAAGGTTGGCGAACACCGGCCGGTTGTGGCGCAGCTCCACCTCTTCGCTGTTCCGGTGGCCGCGCCCGTACAACCCGGTGACCTTCAGCGTGTTGCGGATGATCGACTGGACCGAATACCAGTTCTCGATATGAAAAAAATTAATACCGTGGCCGAAGATGCTTTCGTGGTCCTGCTCGATGCCCAGGCGCTGGCGGGCGTGAAGCGTACCTAGCCTGCGTTCCAGCTGGGCCCGGATTTCCTGTTCGGCCGGCGGATATTCTGAGGCGATAGCGGTTAGAACTGGATTCATGAAGAGAGCGATGTCCCTTCATTATTCTGACGGTTCCTCAGGCGCAATACAATCGGCCTGCGGGCGGATGGAGGCGCGAAGGTACTTGCCTCTAGGGCTGCAAAATGTGGCTCATGGAGGCCTGCTCGATTAAACGCTCGGCGTCTTCGGGCAACAGGAAGCGCTCCTGCACCGCTTTGTCGGCGGCGGTGCGGACCGCGGCGAGGTAGCCCTTCTGATCGCCATAACGCTCGGCGAGTGAGGGCCGCGGGTCGTTGGCGGCCAGGCGTTCTTCTCTGGTGGACGCAAAGGGGATGAATCCGCCGGTGAACGCGCACATCTGCCCTTTCAGGAATCCGGCCGGGACGATGTTCCAGCCGAGGTAGGTGCCGAGCGGGGCTTGATGGAGCACCGAAGCCACGCCGGCGACTTCGTTGCCATCGGGGTTGACTTTGGGGACCAGCAGCGGGATCACCTGCTTGATCGCAGGCGGCACATTCGAGACCATGCCGGTGAGATCGTTGTAATTGAAATCTTGGCCCCAGTGGTAGTCAAAGAGGGGATTTTCAAAGTTATCTTTGAGCTGCACGCCCGGAAGATCGGGGAAGCCCACGGCTGCTTTGGTCGGACGCACCAGAGTGGCGTCGGCGAGATGCGGATACTGGCTCGGGGGTGGAGGGGTGCCCTTCTCGATCCACGCGACCATGTCTTCGAGCAGCGCGCGCATGGTGTCGGATTCGGGATTGGGGTTGGCGGGAAGCACGCAGACGCCAGCCCGTCCCCGGGCCGGCGGGGGCGGCGCGGCGCTGAAGCCACCAGGGCCGCCGCCGTGCGTGGTGCCGGGGAAATAATAGCTGCGAACGTTGTCCGGCATTGGCAGGTCTTGCGCGCCGTTGCTGCCGGCAAGGGCGGCGGACATGCGCAGGTCCCAAAATTCGGTGGAGCCGAATTCTTCCATCACCTTCGGGCAAGTTTTCGTAGCGCGGCAGCGGTCGAGCAGGCCTGCGGACTTGCGCCCGCGCTGCGCGTCGGTCCAGTCCTCCCACCACAGGACGCCTTCGGTGTTCAGTTCGTAGGGATAGGAGGCGCCGTCAGGAAGCGCAAAGCGCACGTTGAGCGGCATCTGCCCGGCGGCGATGTGGGGAATGGCGCCGTCCCAAACGATTTGACCCGATTCATCCTGGTTGAATCCAAGGTTGATGAAGGTGCGGATGAAGCGCCCCGATTGCGAGCTGCCTTGGCTGACCGCGTAGCTGATTTTTCCGGCGAGCGGGTTACCTGTTCCCTGGTCGTCTTGCTGGGCGTGGCGGAAGAACGAGGTGAGGTCGCGCGTGGCGGCAAAGCCGATGCCCAGAACCAGCGGATCTTTGGCTTGGAAAACGAGCTGGTAGAGCAGCGCGGGATCAAAGCCGCTCTTCAGGCAAATCTTGCGCGGATCGGGCTCGCCGGGAAATGGAGTTTTGCTGCAGTCAGCCCAAGCCCAGTCGGAGCTGGGAACCGGGGAGACCGGGCTGCTCCTTCCGTCGATGGTTTCCGAGGTGCGAGTGGTCAGCGTGGCCCGCGTCGTATCGAGCGTGGCCGGGAGGTAGGGCATCGGCCGCGAATAGACCATGAGCGGCGCGGTGCTGCCACTGCTGTTCATGATGCGCGCCAGCACGGGGCCGGTGATGGGCGAGCCGTTGGAATTCTTGGCGACCGGAACCTGGATTGTTTCGGGCTCCTGCCCGGCTGGGGCCGGCCCTTCTGGAATGTCGCCCTGCCATCCGCTGAAAAGATAGCTGTAGCCGCGTTCGCTGCCGCCCGGCTCGAGCTTTCTGCCGCGATTGACTACCTGATAGAGCAGCACGTTGCTGGCTTTTGCCAAATCGATCGGCTTCAGTAGCGTGAAGGTGGCGGCATACTCAACCATGCCGCGCGAATTGCGCGGGGCCAGCTGAATATCCGTGATGATGGAGTTGTGAGGATCCCGCGGATCGAGTTCGCCGAAGGCGCGGCCAACGATTTTTTCATATTGCCCAGCGGCGCCGAAGGATTTGCCGCCGTAGGCCGGCGACTCGCTCTTGGTTTTGTCGATCACGATCCGCCGCACCTTGGCACCCGCTGTCGCCGTCAAAGAAAAAACTGCGACAGCGAGGACCGCGATCCAGCAGGGAATCGGTCGAACCGAGTTAGGCAGAGGCATAGGTCCTCCGAGGTCGCAGAGGCAACCCCGGAAGGTTTGTATACCGGCGTGCGGGCCGCGGTCAAGCTTCTCAGTGTGGAGTTGTCGAGTCGCAGGCTCGGTCTGTCGTGCCGAATGTGGTAACCTGCCTGCCGCCCCGCTACATCACCAGGGAGAGACGGTGAAAACCAGTCTGGAAATTATCGTTACACTGCTGCCCTTTGCGGTGCTGTTCAGCGCTTTTCTGATTTTCAAGCTGGACGCCTTCCGGGCGAGTCTTTCGGCGTGGGTTTTTGAGCTGGCGGTGGCTCTGGCCTACTACCACATGCCTTTGGTGAAGAGCATCGAGGCGTCGCTATGGGGCAATTTGACCATGTGGTCGGCGTTTCTAGTGCTCTATACCGGCCAAATATTCGGACAGGCCTATCGCAATACGGGGCTGCTGCAGATTTTGCTGGAATCGATTCAATCGATCTTGCCTAGCTGGGACCAGGAGGGGCAGGCGATTGCGCTCGTGACCATCGTCGGCGGCTTCATCGGCGCCTTCAACGGCTTTGCCACCTATCCGGTGACGATTCCGGGCTTGGTTGACCTGGGGTTTGAAGGACTGAGCGCGGTGACGAGCTACCTGGTTTATTTTTCGTGGACGCTTCCGTTTAACAGCCTGTTCATTGCGCCCAACATTTCGAATGCTGCCAGCAAGGTGGCGGTGGTGGATATCGTGCGCGTGTCGGGTCTGTTGAGCATTCCCCTGGTTTTTCTCTCCCTGCTGGGATTCATAAAAATTCTGAAATTCAATTTCTTCGAGTGGAAGACACAGATCCTTTTCTGGTCCATGAGCCTGGGAAACGTGATCGCGATCGTGCTGTTCACGCAAGTCTGGCCACAATATTTCATCGTGATGCTGATAGCAGGGGCCAGCATTTCGCTCGGCGCGCTGTACGTTTACGGCGCACTCGCCAGGCGCCAACCGGTGCCGAGCGTCGTGGGAGCCATGCGGCAGCTGACCATCCGGCCCTCGCAGCCGCGGTTCAAGGCCTTTGCGCCTCTGCTTCTTGGAGTGTTGATCGTGGTCATCACCAAGATGCCCAGCGTGGCCGACTGGCTGGAAAAATTCGGCTTCCGCGCGGCGGCTTGGGGATATGCGCCGATTCGCGTCAACATTCTGACCTCGGCGGGATTTTTTATCGTGCTCACGGCGCTGGCTTGCTATTTGTTCCGCGTCCAGCAGGCCAACCCGGCGAAGGATTTTGCGACGGCCACCAAGCGCAGCCGCGCGCCCGTATCGACGCTGCTGGTCGGGAGCGCGACCGTGTATCTGATGGTCGACACCGGTCAAATTCAGCAGCTCGGCAAAGTCCTTTCCGGCGCGGGGAAATTTCTGTACACCGCGCTGTATCCGAGCGTGGCGTTCCTGGGCGGAATGGCATTCGGCCAGGGGCTTCCGGCAGATTTTCTTTTCTCGCGGATGCAGGTCGGAATCGCGCCCAAGCTGGGCATCCCGTTGGTGGTGCTGGTGGGCATTGTCACGGTGATCACCATGGGCCCGAACAACGCGCTTAAGCCCACACAGATCGCCTATACCGCGTCGCTCGCAAACGTAAAGGGGCGCGACGGCGAAATTTTCCGTACCTGCCTCCCATGGCAGTTGCTGCAGCTCGTGGTGACCGCGGTTCTGGCCGTTATCCTGGTGTACTTCTGGAGATAGCTTTTCAATATGAACGATGACGCGCGGGGAAAAGCGGCCAACGGCCCGAGCCTCGATTTTCAGACCCACCTTGCCAGACTCGAAGCCGCGGGCTTGCTGCTGCGAATCGATCGCCCGATCAACAAAGATACCGAGCTGCACCCGCTGGTTCGCTGGCAGTTCCAGGGCGGGATTCCCGAAGACGACCGCCGCGCATTCCTTTTCACCAATGTGACCGACTCAAGCGGGCGGCGCTACGAAATACCGGTGGTGGTCGGCGCGTTGGCAGCGTCGCCGAAGATCTACGCCATCGGCATGGGCTGCGCGGTAGAGGAGATCGGCGCGGCCTGGACTCGGGCGATCGCGCATCCCCTGGCACCGCTGACCGCAAAGATGCCCTGCTGCCAGCAAGTGATCATCCAAGGCGAGGGTTTGCGAAAACCCGGCGGCGGATTGGCGAGCCTGCCCGTGCCGATTTCCACGCCGGGCTTCGACGCCGCTCCCTACCTGACCGCGACTCTCTGCGTCACGCGCGATCCCGAAACCGGGGTACGCAACATGGGCACCTACCGCGCGGCCCTGAAGGCTACCGACCGGCTCGGCGTGCGCATGGCCTCGCGCCTTGGTGGCGCGGGCGGCTATTTGCACTGGTGCAAGTATCGCCACCGCCGCCAGCCAATGCCGTGCGCGATTGTGGTTGGGTGCGCGCCGGTGGTCGTGTACACCGGGCCGCAGAAATTTCCGACCAACGTGGACGAGATGGAGGTAGCCGGGGCGCTGGCGGGCGCGCCCATTCGCACCGCGAAGTGCGTCACGGTTGACCTGGAAGTGCCTGCCGATGCGGAGATCGTGATTGAAGGGCTGATCGATCCCGAGCTGCTTGAGCCCGAGGGCCCGTTCGGCGAAAGCCACGGTTATGTGGCGCTCGAGGACTATAACCTGTCCATGCAAGTGACGGCGATTACGCATAAGCACTCGCCGGTGTTTACCTCTATCATCAGCCAGGTAACGCCGAGCGAATCGAGCATGATTAAGAAGGTGGCCTATGAGCCGATGTTTTTAAATCACCTGCGCGACCAAATGGGTGTGCAGGGAATCCGCCGGGTGGTGATGCATGAGCCCCTGACCAACATCCGCCCGGTGATTTTTCTGCAATTTGCGAACCGAGCAGCGCGAACCGAAATTTGGCGCGGGCTGCGAGGCGCGGCCTCGCTGCGGGCGGATTGCGGCAAAGTGGTGATTGCCGTGAGCGAGGATATCGATCCAGCCAACACCGATGCGGTGATGTGGTCGCTCGCCTACCGCGCAAATCTATCCGAGGACATGCATCTGGAGCCGTATCGTACCGCGGGGCACGCGTCGAAATCGCGAGCCCTGAGTACCGATTCGACCATGCTCGTGGATGCTACCTTGAAGCATCCCATGTCGCCACTCGCTTTGCCGGCGCAGCAGTTCATGGAGCAAGCTCGCGCCATCTGGGAAGAGTTGCATTTGCCCGCCCTGACGGTGCGTTCTCCCTGGCATGGATATTCACTGGGTGACTGGAGCGAAGCCTGGGAAACCTTCGCGCGCCATGCGGTGGCGGGCGCCTGGGACCAGAACGGTGAAAACACATTTGCGCGGCGGCGGGGTGGAATCACGCCCGAGACGCCGGTCCGCACGATCGAAGACGCCGCCAAGCCGCGCGGCTGACATCGCCTATGTCGACTGCCACGTTGCCCGGCCACTCCATCAGCAACCCAATTTTCGACGTGGGCATCAACGATCGCCTGCCTTGGGCGCAATTTTTCCTTCTCGGCTTGCAAAATGTGTTCGGGATGACGGGAATGTTCGTGTTTCCAGGGCTGCTCGGCCGGTCGTTCAATTTGCCTCCGCAGCAAATCGCTTACCTCTACGGGATGACATTTGCAACCTCCGGATTCATCACCATCCTGCAATCGGTATTGCTGCTGCGGCTGCCGATCGTGCAAGGCCCCTATGCTGGAAGCTTTGCGGCGCTGCTCGCGGTGGGCCATCTGCAGAGCGGCGGGCTGGGCGCCGCCTACGGATCGTTCCTTGTGGCCTCGCTCCTTTGGTGTGTGCTGACGGTGCCGATTCGCGGCTTCAGCGTCATCGGAATTTTCGCGCGGTTCCTTCGGGCGCCGATCATCTCCGGAATGATCGTGATGCTGGTGATCATTCAAATCTCGAGTGTCGCCCTGCCGAACTGGATTGGCGTGCCAGGAACTCCCGGGTTTCCCCTCGTGAATTTGCTCAGCGGTGCGATTGCCGTAGCGGTTTTGGCCGGTGTTTCACTACGGGCCGGAGCGACTTGGCGCCGCGCTGCCATTCTGTGTGGCCTGGCGGTCGGCACCGCGTGCTACGCCGCGATGCGTCCGATTTCGTTTGCAGCGGTTCGACAGGCGCCCTGGCTGGTCATGCCGCGGTGGTTTCCCTTTGGCTTTGGCGTAAGCGCCGAGCTGGTCGTGGTATTTTTGCTGGTGCTGATTCCTCCGGGCATGGGCTCCATGGCCATGTACCAGATGGTTGCCGACTGGGGAAATGAAAAACTCTCGGCGAAACGCATGTCGGAGGGAATCTTTGCGGTGGCCCTCGGTTCGGTGCTGGGCGCGATTGTTGGCGGACTGAGCACCATCGCCTATCCTGACAATATCGGCATGCTGCGGGCCACCCGCGTGGGGTCTCGCTATGCAACACTCGCGGCGGGGATTTTGCTGATCGCGCTCGGCGGCTTCATCAAGTTCGATATGCTGCTCGTGCTGGTGCCGCAGCCAGTCGTTTCAGCGGCGGCGACGCTGCTGTTCGGAATCGTCTTCATGCACGGAGTGCAGATGCTCGCCAAGGTGGCTTGGGACGACCGGAAGTTCCTGGTAGCGGGCCTAGCGGTGCTGGTTGGCCTGGGCGGAATGTTCGTCTCCCCCCAGGCGCTCGCGGCGGTCCCTCTTCTCGCCCGGCTTTTCATCCAGCAGCCGGTAATCTCCGGCGGCTTGACGTTGGTCATTCTCCATTCGCTGCTGTGCTCGGAGGGGGCTTCAGAAAAGCGGGCTTCCTAGACCCAGAAGCGCCTGCGCATTTCCGCCCACAATCAAATCCACGGCTTTCGCGGGAAGTTCGGCCTGGCTGAGGTAATCGACGGCCAGCAGGAATGCTTCATCCACCCAGAAAGGGTAGTCGGTTCCCATCAGCAAGCGGTCGGTCCCCACAGTTTCGCGTGTGCAGCGCAGGGCCCAGGGGTGCGCGTTGACAGTGTCGTACCAGAAGGATTTGGCCTGCACGCTTGGTGCGGGAGCCGAGATGGATAAAAAGCGGTCCTGCAATTCGTCCAGGCGCGCCATGAGGAAGGGCGCGAAACCGCCCAGATGCGGGAGGACAACCTTCACGTTCGGAAAACGCTGCGTCACTTCGGCTTGCATGAGTTGCAACATGCAGACGGTATCTTCCAGGGGCGCGCCGATGGGCCAGGTGAGTTTGCTGGCTTCGATCATTTGCGATCCGGCGCTGGCGCCGACCGGATGCAGGAACAGGACGCTTTTTCTACGATTGAGTTCTGCCCAGAAGGCATCGAATGCGGGATCGGCAATGCTTGTGCCGAGCACGGTCGTACCAGCCGTTACCCCGATCATGCCGAGTTGGTCAAGCGCGCGGCTCATCTCGTCGAGCGCGGGCTGCGTGTGGGGCAGCGGTGTGCAGGCGAAGGCGGCGAAGCGCTTGGGATACTGGCGAGCCACATCGGCGTACAAATCATTGGCCAGCCGGGCCATGCTGACCGCGTCGACTTCGCCCGCAAAATAGGGGAAATGATTCGAGACCGATAGGACTTGCAGATCGATGTGCGCACGATCCATCAGGCGAAGTTGCGCTTGCAGGTCGGCTGGACCCTGCGAGACGCGGTTTCGGCGGCGGATGAATGTAGTCGCCTGCGTGCCTTTGTAGCGGTCGATGCGGTCGAGATATTCGTTGGGGAAATAGTGCGCGTGAATGTCGATGATCACTTGGCCTCCTGGCCGCGACGGTGTGAGGCGTTGCGATTTTCGCTTAAGCCCCGCCTGCACACAAGGAAACGGCGGCCGGGACACGATTTTTCGCCCGAAAATAAATCGCCCGCTTTGCTATAATCGCGCGTTACCCAAGCTCTGCGGCCCACCTTTCGCAGGGGCGCAACCCTAGGAAAAAGAGTCGCGATCGATGAAAGTCGCTTCGAGGACGGCCGCGCGATGTTGCTGAACCTCGCAGAGGAGTTGCATCTGGATGCTTCGGCAGAAGAGGTCTGGAAGCTGCTGCGCGATACCCCTCGGCTGGCCGGCTTGCTGCCTGGAGTGGAGAGCGTGGAGCCGCTCGCCGAAGCGGGCGTGGAAGCCTATGCCGCCACCGTGCAGGACAGAATTGGGCCGTTTACGGTTACCTTGAATTTGGATCTTCGCGTGACCGAGGCCGCCGAGCCGGCGCTTTTGAAGGCTGTGCTCAGGGGCGCTGACGCGCACAGTCTTAACCGGATGAGCGGCACGATACAGGTGGCGCTGCGTCCCGGCGAAACGTCGTCTTCGGGCTTGCTGCCAGGAACCGAGATGCACTTTGAGGCGGCGGTGGAAATTCTGGGTAAATTGGCGACGCTTGGCGCCATACCCATGAAACGCAGAGCCACGCAGCTTTTTTCGGAGTTTGCCCGCAATATCCAGGGACAATTCGCGAGACCAAGCTTATGAAGATTGCCCTGTATCTCAATGATGCGCCAGTTGAGCTGGAGATTGAAGCGCGTGAAACTCTGGCGGAAGTTCTGCGGGGGCGCTGCCGGCTCAACGGCGTAAAACTTTCCTGCGAAGCGCAGGTGTGCGGGGCCTGCACCGTGCTTGTCGATGGGCTGCCGGTGAGCGGGTGTACCTATCTGGCCTACGAAGCGCGTGGCAAGCGGGTAATCACAATCGAAGGGCTGGCCGACCCCGGTGGAAAACTGCATCCATTGCAGCAGGCGTTTCTCGATCATTTTGCCTTTCAGTGCGGGTTCTGCACGCCGGGGATGATTCTTGCGGCCAAGGCGCTGCTGGATGGAAATCCCCGGCCGTCGCGTGAGGAGATCATCGCGCACATGGACGGGAATTTGTGCCGCTGCACGGGCTATCTCGCCATCCTGAAGTCCATCGAGCAAGTCGCGGCCACCTCCCAGGAACGCAATGAAGCAGCGGAGTGACTTCAAAGTAGTCAATCATTCGGTCCCGCGCTCCGATGGCGTCGCCAAGGTGACTGGCACCGCGGTGTTCACAAGCGACATGGCGCTGATGCACATGGTGTGGGCCAAAGTGCTGCGCAGCCCCTACGCACATGCGCGAATTGCGTCGATTGATACGGCGGCGGCGCTCAAGCGCCCCGGCGTGCTCGCGGTGCTCACCGGAGACGCACTCGCCGGGCTGCATCCCTACTACGGGCACGCCGTGAAAGACCATCCGCTGCTAGCCATCGGCAAGGTGCGTTTCGTGGGCGAGCCGGTGGCAGCGGTGATTGCGGAGGACGAATTGAGCGCGCAGGAAGCGCTCGATGACCTTTTTGTTGAGTATGAGGAACTGACCGCGATCCTGAGCGTCGACGCGGCGCTGGCGCCTGGCGCGGCGGCGATCCACGACCAGGACTACCGCGCCGGAAACTTTCGCGGGTTCAATGATCAGTCGCTTGAGAGCAAGGGGAATATCTGCCAGGAAGTACACATCGCCTGGGGCGACGTAGAGACGGCATTTGCCTCGGCCGCGCACGTTGTGGAAGGCGAATTCTACTTCCCGATGGTCTACGCCTACGCAATGGAGCCCTATGTGGCGCTTGCGGATTATGACGGCAGGGGCCAGCTGACGGTCTATTCCTCGGCCCAGCATCCCTTCATGGTGCGGCAGGATTTGGCCGATGTTTCGGACTGCCGCTAAATAACGTGCGCGTCATCGTGCCTTATGTCGGCGGCGGATACGGCAGCAAGTCCTATACGAAAATCGAGCCGCTGGTGGCGGCCTGTTCCTGGAAGACGGGGCGGCCGGTCAAGTTGCAACTGAGCGTGGAGGAAGCGTTCCTGACGACGCGCGGCGATGATGCCCGTGTGCGCATTCGCACCGCGGTCGACGCGCAAGGCAAACTGGTGGCGCGGCAGGCGACCGTTCATTTCGATACGGGCGCCTACGCGGAAAACAGCCCGATGGTAGCGCGCAAAGCCACAAACCGCATTGTCGGTCCCTATCGCATCCCCAATGTGAAGATCGACTCGTTCGCCGTATACACGAACACGGTGCCAGCCAGTTCCTATCGCGGCCTCGGCGCGGCGCAAGTTACCTTTCCCGCTGAATCGCAGATGGATGAACTTGCGGAAAAAGTTGGCTGCGATCCCGTGCAGTTCCGGCTGAACAATCTTGCGGCTCGCGGGGAGTCGATTAATCCATATCGCGCGGCCGATCGACGCCGATGTACCCGGGGACCTGCGCGAAGTGGCCGCCTTGGCTCTGCAAATCGACCCGGCCACTGGCCCCGGGGCACGGACGCTCCGATCTGCTGCTCGGCAAGCGATGCGGGGGCCCATCCGGTGACGCTGGCCATGGTGCAGGTGTATGGCGATGGGTCGGTATCGGTGCTGAGCGGCAGCACCGAGATCGGGCAGGGCAGCCACACGGTGCTTGCTCAAATCGCCGCCGAGGAAATGGGCGTTCCCTTTGAGAAGGTGCGCCTGGTGGGCTCGGACACGGCGATTACCCTGTTTGAGCGTTCTACGGGAGCCAGTCGGACCACGACGCTGATGGGACGCGCGGTACTGGAGGCCTGCCGGGAAGCGATCGGACAGTGTAAGGCCATGGCCGCCGAACTTTTCAACGTGCCCAAACAGACTCTGATTGAAGAGCGCGGCGGCCTGCAATATGGGGATAAACACCTCGCATGGCCCGACATTCTCGAGGAATATTTTCAGATGCAAGGCTGCAGCATCATCGGGCGGGCCTATTTGCGGCGCGCGGGTGATCTGCAGGCGGTGCCGGTTTTCTGGGAGATCGGCGTTGTGGGCGTGGAGATCGATTTGGATGAGGAAACCGGGCAAATCCGCCTCGATTCGCTCGCCACAATTGGTGATGTGGGCCTGGCGATTCATCCGGCAATGACCGAAAGCCAGGATTTGGGCGCGGCCACCATGGGCATGGGAGTCGGATTGTTTGAGGAGCTAATCTATGACGGCCAGCAATTGATGAATGGCACGATGCTCGAATATCGCGTGCCACGCTTTTCGGACATGGCCAAGGAATATTCATTTGAAGCTCGCGGAGAACCAGGACGGAGTCGGTCCGTACGGCGCGAAGGGGGGCGGAGAAGGGTCGGTGAATCCGGTGGGCGCGTGCCTGGCGAACGCCTTGTACCAGGCGACGGGTGCCCGAATCAGAAGGCTTCCACTCACGCCAGAACGCGTGTGGAAAGCTTTGCAGGAAAACAGAGTCAGCGCCCCAGCGAAACCAGCCCTGGCAACCCAGCCATGACCACACTTGGCCGTTTCGAGATTCGGCAGCCCAGCAGCGTGCAGGAAGCGTCGCAGATGCTGTTGCACTATGGAGAGGACGCCGGATTCTACGCCGGTGGCACCGAATTGTTGCTGGCGATGCGCCACCAGGCGCTAAGCTACCGCCAGCTGATCGATCTGAAGGTTATTCCCGGACTTGATTCGATCAATCTGCGCGGCAATTGGCTCGAGATTGGCGCCGCGTCTACGCACCGTAGCGTCGAACGCTCTGGCCTGGTTCGCCAAAAGCTGCCGGTGCTGGCCGAACTGGAATCGCGTGTGGCGAATGTGCGCGTTCGCGCCACCGGAACGCTGGGCGGAAATTTATGCTTTGCCGAACCGCATTCCGACCCCGCGACGCTGCTGCTGGTGCTCGGAGCCAAAATCAGCATGGAAGGCCCCTCCGGCAGCCGGGAACTCCCGGTCGATACATTTATCGGCGGGGCTTACAGAAACAATCTCGAACCGGGCGAAATCCTCACGAGAATTGCCGTGCCGTGTGCGCAGCCAAATCAGCGCGCGGCCTACATGAAATTTCAGGTGCGCGAACGCCCCACACTGGGACTTGGATTGTGGCTTGAAACGCCCGATGGCGGGCAGAGCTTCGCAGGCGCGAAAGTGGCGGTTGGATGCGTTTGCCCTTTTCCGAGCCGTGTGCCGGCCGCTGAACAGATGCTCACCGGCTCGCGCGCCGAAATTGAAAAGCAGCTTCCGCAGGCCGCCGAAGCCATAGCGGATTCCGCCGAATTGATGGATGACCACGAAGGCGGCATCGATTACAAGCGCCATCTGATACGGGTATTTCTTCGCCGGGCCTTTCTTCGAGCCTTGGGGGAATCAATCGAGCCGGGTCATTGAAGTCCTGGCGGTGTCACAAGTGTCGGTCTAGAAGCAGGATGACCATCCGGCTTGAATACCAGTAAGATCGATTGACCCAATTGGCTGCCAGACCTGTTACTCATGACGCATGGTTTTCGGCCACTCGATCCTGTTCTGGCTGGCGATCATGATGTAGCCAAGATCGGGCCGCGATTGCAGAGGACCTTCGAGAACTCCACGCCGGGTTCCGCCGGCGCCGGGAGGCTCGCCCTATTTCAAAGCAAGATTTAGACCTTTCGGGGGCGCTCGGCGAGCAGTGCTTCGCCTGTGCCTCTCACTTCATATCCTTCATTTCGGCTGGGGTCGAGGTTTGCGGGCCCTGTCCAACGATCTCGAGGGTGACTTCTTCCTCTTTTGCGCCGTCGTAGTGGACCTGCTTACCGTAATGGGTAACAAAACTGCCGGCCGGCATGGGAACCGTGCTGTTGGGATCGAATTTGTTGCCGGTGCCCACCCACCAGGTGCCCGAAATCACCGTAATGAAGCGGTCGTGAGGATGGAAATGGGGGTGGCTCATGCGATGCGGCAGCCACTTCACGAGAATGATGTAGAGACCTTCTCTAGAAGGATCACCCAGCAGCACGGCTGTTTTCGCTCCGTTTGCTTCATCCTCCCAGGAGATCTGATCCGGCAATTTGTAGGAGAGCGCGGCCGGATTAAGGTCGGTGGCCTTTGCGGTGCTCAGGCAGGAGATCAACAGAACTGCCGCGGCAAAACAATATCGGCGGGCGTGAGATTTGGCCATGACTTCCTCCATTCAAGATGCGTCTGCTTTGCTTGGCGCATTCTAGCGCATGAGATTGACACGTTCTAGCTGCGGAAATATACTCCGCGCAGTGGGCTCGTCTCAAGAGGTTGCCCATCTGGCGATCGGGGAAGGGACACGAGGAACTCGGCCGGTGTCGTGATTTTCACCCGGAGGGCCATCGGCCGATGCCGGAAGGGGTCGCGCACGGATGGAAACCTGATTTTCGCGGATGCGGCGACTGCCATTTGCCAAACGGTCTAGGTCGTCCCGAGAACGCCAGCATCGCCGGGTTGCCCGCGGCGTATATCGAGCAGCAGGCGGCCGATTTTCGCAGCGGGGCCAGGAGAAGTTTGGAACCGCGAATGGGTCCACGCGCGAATAGGATGGAAATCGCCAAGGAAGCGAACCGATCGGGCGACAGGATCATCGAAACGCCCGACGATCTGGGCCGTAGCGAGCGGCGCGATACGGCCTCGGGATTTGTCGCCTACGTTCCGGTCAGAAGCATCAAGAAAGGCAAGATGCTGGCTGCCACCGGCGGCGCGGGCAAGACGCAGTGCGGCGTGTGCTATGGAGCGGATTGGAAGGGGCTGAGAGCAGTCCCGGCGCTTGCCGGGCGCTCACCAAAGCTACATCATCCGCCAGCTCGTCGATATTCAGAACGGCGCGCGCAACCGATCGTGGAGCCCGCTGAGGCAGCCTGTGGTCGCAGAACTGACCGTTGATGACGCCTGCCTATACGGCGTCGTGCACGCCTTGATCGACCAAGGCCGTCCGCTTGTCATATCATGATCATCGTGTGCAATGGAATTCCTAGGAGAGAAGCGTGCGCAGACTGTTCGCTGCTTTAGCGTTCTGGTTGCTGGTCCTCACCGCTCAACTGGTTGCCCAACAACCGCCGCCGCAGGATTTCAGTAAGGTTCAGATCGAAACGCAAAAGGTCGCGGGTAATATCTACATGTTGGTTGGCGCGGGCGGCAACATCGCCGTCAGCACCGGTGACGATGGTGTGCTGATCGTCGATACGGAATTTGCGCCACTGTTCGAGAAAATCCAAGCCGCGCTCAGCAAGCTGAGCGAAAAGCCGGTGCGCTTGGTGATCGACACGCACTGGCATCTCGATCATGCCAGCGGCAACGAAAATTTTGCGAGAGCCGGCGCGGTCATCATCGCGCAGGATAACGTGCGGCGCATTCTCCTGTCGGGAACAATGCGCGATGGCGTAAATTATCCGCCGTTTCCCAAGGATGACTTGCCCGCGCTTACCTACAACGACCACACCACGATCTACTGGAACGGAGAGACGATTCACCTGACTCACTATCCGCAGGCTCACACGGACGGAGATACGGTGGTTTATTTTGCGAATTCACACGTGCTTGATACCGGCGACAATTACCGCACCGATGGCTTTCCGCTGGTCGATCAGGATAACGGCGGCAGCGTGAAGGGCATCATCATCGCGCTCGACAGCATTATGGAAACCTATCCGCCGGATACCAAAGTGATTCCCGGACACGGCCCCACGCCAATGACCGTCGCCGACATCAAGTCCTTCGCCGACATGCTAAAGGATTGCCGGGCTCGCGTGGAGAAGGGCCTCCACAGCGGCAAGACAGTCGATCAGTTGAAACAGGAAAAAGTGCTGGCCGGATACGAAAAGTATTCAACCCGCGTGACCTCGGATCGCTTCACAGAAATGCTTTACCGCGAGCTCACCGAAAAAAAATAGCTGAAAGCGACACCGGGAACCAAAGCTCTCGAGAAAACTCTTCTGCGGCCAAGCGTCCATTCCTTGGCGCCGCCAGCTCGCCGGCTCCTGGGCCCGGTCGCCGCAGCTGCCTTCACAAATCTGAGGCGCAGCTGCTAACGAATGGGAACCATCGCCGGTGCAGCCGCGAGCTCGGATTCATGCAAAATGTTG
Source organism: uncultured Acidobacteriota bacterium (assembly GCA_963718485.1). GTDB lineage: Bacteria > Acidobacteriota > Terriglobia > Acidiferrales > UBA7541 > Palsa-295. The sequence continues at coordinate 34,000 of CAVQZU010000092.1, read as the reverse complement.
ATCAACCACTTGCCGTTCTGTTTGGTCACGATCCAATCATAGAGCCCCTTGCGGACCGGAACGGCTTCGCCGTTGGCTCCGATTGTGCCGCTCAGCACGTAGTCCATGGTGACGCTGGCGACGTCCGGAGTGATGAAGCGAATGCTCTTGATGGTGCTGGTGCGGTGAGCATTCTTGAGGCGGCCGGTGAAAAGCGGCACGAAATGTTCCTCGATGCCTTTGCGTCCGTGCGATACGGCCTGCTGCGTGTTGATGAAGTCGGCGTCATCGGCGAACCACATGGCGACGGCTTGCGGATCGTGACGATTGAAGGAATCGTTGAATCCGTTGACCATGCTTTTGATCGCTGCCGAACCGTCATCATCGGCCGCGAGAACCCGCCCTGGCACGGCCAGGAGTCCTGTTCCGATGGTAACTAGCGTAGCCAGAATCAATAACCCTGCTGGGAGTGTTGGTTTCATGGAAGACTCACTTGCGCTCGATACGGCCCATCCTACCATACCTGCGGAACGCCATCCCTGGAACAGGAACTGCGGTTCATGGCGGATATCTCGTGGGCACATTTTTGAGACCGAGGATTGAATCGTGCGAATTGTTGAAATTCGTGTAACCGATGTGCCCATTCAGTCTTCGATACGGAACTCCTACATCGATTTCAGCCAGATGAAGCTTAGCCTGGTGGCGCTCCTGACAGATATTGTGCGCGACGGTCGCCTGGTCATCGGCTACGGATTCAATTCCAACGGGCGCTACGGGCAGAGTGGTCTGATCCGCGAACGGTTTGCTCCGCGGCTCCAAGAGGCCAAACCGATGAGTCTCCTGAATGAAGCAGGATCGAATTTCGACCCTGACCGAATTTGGGCGACCATGATGCAGAACGAAAAGCCGGGAGGCCACGGCGAGCGATCGGTGGCTGTAGGGGCCGTTGACATGGCGGTGTGGGATGCAGTTGCAAAAATAGAAGGGAAGCCGCTCTTCCGCCTTCTCGCCGAGCGTCACAATCGGGACACGAACCCTCGGGTGTTTGTCTACGCCGCCGGCGGTTATTATGCACCGAACAAGAATCTAAAAACGTTGCGTCAGGAAATGCGCGGCTACGTCGATCTTGGCTATCGCGTGGTCAAGATGAAGATCGGCGGCGCCAGCATGGATGAAGATGAGCGCAGGATCGAGGCGGTGCTCGAGGAAATCGGCGCCACGGCGCAGCTTGCAGTGGACGCTAACGGGCGCTTCGACCTGGCCACAGCGATCGCGTACGCGAAGATGCTGCGCGAGTATCCGCTCTTCTGGTACGAAGAGGCTGGCGATCCACTGGATTACGCATTGCAAGCGGCGCTTGCCGACCATTATCCCGGGCCGATGGCTACGGGCGAAAATCTCTTCAGCCATCAGGATGCGCGGAATTTGCTGCGCTACGGGGCCATGCGCCCTGATCGCGATTGGCTGCAATTCGACTGCGCTCTTTCCTACGGACTTTGCGAATACCAGCGCACGCTCGAGGTGCTGAGGCAGTTGGGCTGGTCATGGAAGCGTTGCATCCCGCATGGTGGCCATCAGATGTCGCTCAACGTTGCGGCCGGACTGGGGTTGGGCGGCAACGAGGAATATCCGGGACTGTTTCAGCCCTTCGGAGGATTCCCTGATGCTGTGCGCGTGGAAAACAGCTACGTCACCCTGCCGGAGTTGCCGGGCTTGGGTTTTGAAGGCAAAGCCAATCTGATTCGGGTGATGCGCAGCTTGCGGAAATCCGGTAGAGGGCCCGCCGGCTCGCCGGCGCTGCGGCGCGACCGAGGGTAAAAAAGAGCCGTGCCGTGCGGAAGTCCGCGACGCTAGATTGTAACTTCCAGAGCAAAGGGGGCGGCAGGGGAAAAGCACGCCGGCAGGAGCGCCACGTTGGTACTTCAGAGGCCAATGCACCTACTGAAGGCCTACCGGCGCGGGCCCGGATCGCGGAGTAGGCTGGCCGGCCTCGATTTGCTCCTGGACATGGCGGCGGAATTCGTTGGGATTGGCGACAAGGTCGAAGGGTTCAGGAGTGCCACCGGTGCCGCGGATGACGATCGTCCCGTAGCCGAGCATTCTGCCCAGGAAGGGCTCGTTGATCACGATGCTCTCGACTCGCGTGAGCAGCATTTCGATGGTGCGCCGCGACATGATGCCGGTCTTGATCAGCACGCGCCGATTGGTTACGACCATCTCGGTGGCGTTGCGCTTCATAATGGCCGCCGCGCCCAACAGCACGGCCAGGATCAGCAGGACCAGGCCGGCGACAGAGAACACCTTGGGATCGGCCGTACTCTGCTTGTCCGCCATCGATTCGTAGAAGCAGAATCCTCCGGTGGCCGCGAGCAGCAGCGCCAACAGCAGTGGTCCTAACACGGCAATCGAGTGCAGGCGAGTCTGGTAGAGAACTGTTTCGCCGGAGATGAGGTGCTTTTCGATGTAACCCATGACGGTCAATCTCCTGTGCGGCATCGAGCGCGTGGAAAACGATTCTATCGCAAAGGTGCTACTCTTGTTTGCAGAGAACTGAGAAGCCGCAGCCGGCCGTCCAGTGCCTTCCCCTCACGACCGGAAGAACGCATCTCCGCCTAGCTGGTCGATGCCCACACCCGGACGGCCACTGCATCGAAGTGGCGGACCTTGACCGATCCTTGCAATTCTATTCCGGCGTCCTGGGCTTTCAGGTGACGCAGCGGCTTGGGAATGGGGCGGCGTTCCTGGCGGCCGGCCGCTACCATCATATATCGGCTGAATACTTGGGAAAGTCTAGGCGGAGCGTCTCTGCGATGGGCACGACGGGGCTTTATCACACCGCGATTCTCTATCCCACGCGCGCCGCGCTTGCCGAAGCTTTCCGCCGCATCCTGATGGAGCAAGCCTCGGTGAACGGCGCTGCCGACCACGGCGTCAGCGAATCGATCTACCTGCGCGATCCCGATGGGAATGGCGTCGAGCTCTACTCGGGACAAGCCCCAGGAAGAGTGGCCGCACAACTCGGACGGCGAGCTCGCAATGTACGCGCACCCTGTTGAATTCGCGAGCTCCTGAAGGAAGCACCTCCCGAACTTGATTTGGGTTCGGGGCCGCGCGATCTTTGACGAGCAGCGAGAAGCGATGGGTTCAGCGCCGCCCGGCCTTCTTCCGGCACCTGCTTTGGCTTTCGGAACCTATCAGCGCGGTCGCGATAAACAGGACGTCGGAGGTTCAGATACCAAGGTGCATTATGGCTAATTCTGGAGGGCAGCGGAACCGAATCGGCAGCAAGCAGCATGTTCCGATGCCTCGGCTGGCCCGCATTGTCAAGCCGCGCTCAGGGGTACCAACCTTCCAAGCACGTCGCTCCCCCGCAGGGAGTCAGAAGACTGGCGTTAGCGGTGATCGCACGCAGAGGACTCCCCGAAAAACCAGAACATGCGGAATTTGTGGCGGGATGCTGTGATCCTGCAAGCCAGGTGCAATGCAGTGAATCAGCGAAAATTGCGAGGACGACAGAAAGCGCCACAAGACGACGGTCATATGTGCCACGTCATGTTCCGATTTGAGAATGCCGATGTCTCTGACTTGTAACGCTTAATTATAATTATTGGGGGCTATTCCGTATCTCAACAGGCCGGAACCCAGTAGCGGACTCAGAAACCCGTTATCTTGATGACCTATAAAGATTTACAAACAAACGGGCGCGGCGTTCTCTGGGGCTGGCCGGAGGAAGCGATTGCTATCCGGGGCTGGCTTTAGAGGAGAACAAATAATCCCCGATACAGATGTCACCCTATAGCATCCGGGCCGCAGCGCGCCTAAAACAGCGGGATGCCTCATATTCGAACGCTGATTGTGGACGATCACGAAACGATGCGGAGAATACTTCGTGCCGTTCTGGATGGTTATTTCGAGCTGGAAATTGCTGGCGAGGCCGACAACGGCGAAAACGCTCTTCAGGAAGTGCAACGATTGCAGCCTGATTTGGTCATCATGGATATAAGTATGCCGCTGCTAGACGGATTGAGTACCGCTGAATTGATTAAGAGGTTTGAGCCGAAGACGCAGATCCTCATTTTTTCTATGCATTATGTAAAGGAATTCGTTGAAACTGCGAAAAAAATGGAATTGAGTGGATTTGTATCGAAAGTGCAGGGAGGCGCTGGCTTGCTTAAGGCAGTCGACGCAGTCGTTCACGGGCACAAATATTTCCCTCCAGAAAGTCCTGCTGCCGGGATTCCTTAGCCAGGACGGCCACTAGAGCATCACCCGAAGATACCGGAGATTGCCAATCCATCACTAAATGGCTCAAGCCTCCCCACTTTGCGCTCATTTTTTCGCAGAAAAAGGCGAGATCAAAATACAGACAAACAGTGGTCACCTCCAAAGCGGCCGTCGAAAGGGTTCCGATTTTTAATTTGCTTCGCTTTCCATATCCCACAACGACGATAAGAAATCCTGCCAAGTAGCAATAGAGGATCACCCAGTTGCGGCCAGGCTTAAGGGGCTTGGGAACGATGCAGACGGCCGCGAAGCTGAACCGACCGCAAGGTGTAGAGAAGGTGCCTTGCAGGCTGAAACCCGAGCTGTAGCGGTGCTCGTGCTAAACGGCCTAGCCGAAGTTCTCCGACGACCTCAATTGTCTGTGTCCTCGTTCATAGAGTATTTCTGTTAGGAGTTGTCCCTTATGGCGTTTTTCCCTGGATGTATAGAATTTGCTCTCGGCTTCCAGGCTGAAAGTTCGCGCTAATGCTGGAAGCTACTGAAAACGGGAGCTCAGCGCAAGTTGGCACTTGCTTTGCACCAGCCACCAAGCCCCCCAACAGATACCAGAGGAGGCCTGGCATATGAATAACCGCGTGTTGCGCCTTGAGAAAATACCGATGTTGTCGGTGGCAGCAGGTGTGTTCTTACTTGCCACACCCATGCTCGCTCAGTCCACTGCGCCACAGGACAACAGACCTGTTCAGAGCGAGACGCCCCGCAGCGAAGTAGCGGGATTCGATCACTTCCTCGATAGCCATCCCGAAATTGCGGAGCAGGTTCGCAGAAATCCTTCGCTTCTAGACGATCGGGACTTCGTGCAGGACCACCCCGCGTTGCGAAACTACTTGGAAGATAATCCCGGCGTTCGGGCCCAGCTGAGGCAAGACCCGAACGGCTTCATGCACCAGGAAAACGGTTTTGACCGCACCGAGAACGACCGCGATCGCGATTCCTCACGCAGGGATTTGGCGGAGTTCGACCGTTTCCTTGATAGTCATCCCGAAACGGCCGAACCGATTCGCAGAAATCCTTCGCTCGTGGACGATCGTGAGTTCGTACAGAACCACCCCGCATTGCGAAACTATTTGGAAGATAATCCCGGCGTTCGGGCCCAGCTGAGGCAAGACCCGAACGGCTTCATGCACCAGGAAAACGGTTTTGACCGCACCGAGAACGGCCGCGATCGCGATCCCTCACGCAGGGATCTGGCGGAATTCAACCGTTTCCTCGATAGTCATCCCGAAACGGCCGAACAGATTCGCAGAGATCCTTCGCTCGTAGAGAATCGTGAGTTCGTACAGAAACACCCCGCGTTGCAGACTTACCTGCAGGATAATCCCGGCCTCCGCGACCAAATGAGGCAGGACCCTAATGCCTTCCTGCGGCAAGAGAATCGTTTCGACGATGCCGCCAACAGGCGTGATCGTGACCCATCCCATGAGCATCTGGCCAGCTTCGGAGAATTCCTTGGCGGTCACACCAGAATCGCCCAGGACGTATCGAAGAATCCTTCTCTTGTTAAAAACCAGGAATACGTTGAAAACCATCGTGAACTCAACGAGTACCTGAACGCCCATCCCGAGGTGCGCAACGAATGGGCGGCGAATCCACAGGGCTTCGTTAAAGGTGCGCAGCAATTCACAAATGCCCCGACGAACCCAGGAACCGGGAACAATACGCCTACGAACGTAACCGGCCATACGGGCACAAATGGCAACTCCACCGGCGGGTCGAACGGAATTCCAGCTCCCACGCCAAAGCCTAAGCAGTAATACTGGTTCAGCGTATGGGAAGGCCGGACTAGCTGGCCTTCCCATACGCGGTCTCTCGTAATTCCACCTGGGAGGCGGACATGAACATCAAGAGTTTGATCGTTGTGCTCCTCGTGCTCGCTTCGATGATTGCGCTGCGCGCAGAGGACAAGAAGCAACGACAGTCCGAGCGCGGCATGTTGGAAAAAATGGAGGCGGTGCCTTGCGGCGCAAATCAGAAGGGCCTGACCGGCTTGGGTACTTTGTGGGGATCGGCTGGCATCACGCACGTAAACTCCAGCGAGAAGTTATGTCCTCAGTATCTACTGAGAAGCGACGCGATGGATTATGAAATTCGGCCCACCAACCTCAAGACAGCCACGATCCTGCCGGTCGGCCAGGAGGGTGAGTTCAAGATCAAGAAGAATCAGATGTATCTCACATTCCCGGAGGGCCCCGACCGAAAAACGCGGACCTACCAAGTCGTGGGCATGAATCCCACCAGGCCGGATACCGATCGGGGAAAATCCTCAAGTTTGACGCCGGATGAGCGTTAGAAGGCCCGCCCAGCACAACGAAATCGGACGTCGGGCTCGCCTCGACGGTGGGTTCGGCAGCCGTATTTGGTCGCGCTCGGTCGCGGCGACGATTGTTTCCCGCGCGCCCGCCGCTGTGATTGACCGTATCATCGTCACCACGATCGAAGCCCATCACACTCGCAACGCGAGATTCATCCATCACCACACCGGGTGATGTCCGCCAAGCCCGAGAGTGTGCGCGGTTTTGCATGGACGATTCAGGGATCGTCCGAATCTATCGTGAGCTCTTAATCAATCGCCTGGGCGCTGAAGAGTTGGCCGGCAGAATCATTGCGAAAAGCACCGGCCAGGATGGTCAGCGCGAACACTTAGAGCACTTTTCGTTCTCGTAGGACGCCTTCGCCGGAAGACAGGACAGCACAACGTCATCCTGGAGTGGCTTAGATAGCGACCAGGAAAAAACGTAATGGGTTGAGCGTCGCCGGAGCACCGATGCCCTGAATCGCAGCAGCAGTTGAGGGTTTCGCGGGGACTGTCAAAGATAAGTAGTCTGGTTCGGGCGGCGCGTTCAGACCTTAGAACGGCTCCAAACCGTATCCCGCCACATCATAGTGTTTCGAAAGCTTTAAAAGCATTGAGTGGAGGTGTCCAAGCCGAGGATCACCGGCCCTACGTCATATCCGGACATTTCCTTGACGATATTTTCGCACATCGTATTTTCTCGTTTCTGCTGAACGTGAAGAAGGCCGTATCGTTTGAACGTTTGCAGACATCGGATGCGACGGAACCGCAGGAGTGACGGGACAAATCGAGAGAGTTGACGTGCGGGCTCATGCCCCCAGCGAATTGATCTATGGAGATTATGCAGCCTACTTTTAGGAGATGCCCGACTGGCCAGGCACGCGGCAGATGGAAGCACTCCAAGAATTCCGCGCGCCGGCAAGCTGCAAGAAACTGATTCACAGATGGCGCGATCGCGTCCGACTGCCCGATGCGAAGGAAATTGGCTGAAGGCGAGGGTGTCAAAACTCGTGAGGATGCAGCCGGGAATCGATCCGGACCTGAAAGCATTCCTCGATGAAATCTTCGTCCCCATGCTCGCCTGCTGGCGTGTGAGAAGCCGTCAGTGGCACAGAGCGCTCTAGGGCCGCTCACGTTCCCAGTCCGTTCTATTCTCCGCGTGAATGACGTTTCAATTAATTAATAGTTATTTTCTATTAGTGTCATCGGAATAATTCAATTGTTTCTTTACTAGATTCGTCATATTTACACGTCGTCTTGGGGTGATGTCCCGAAAGCTTCGAAGCAAATTGCCAGCGCGTGAGCAAAATAACTGACATTAGCCTACGTTTGGCCTCGGGCATTCTGCTCATGGGGCCCGCGTGCTCACATTTGTTCAAAGGAGGGGTAATGTCATTTGCGATTTGGTCTCGCTCACAGACGCCTATAAAGAGATGCAGACTCATTCACTGGTTGACCCTGAGTGGTGGGTTGATGTTGTTGTGCGCACCTGTCTTCTCGCAACTGAATTATGGACGCGTTTTTGGAGCCGTAATGGACCAAAGCGGCGCTTCGATTGCGGGCGCCACAGTGACAATCCTCGACGTAGAACGAGGCGTATCCCGCCCGTTGACCACTGATACGGCAGGACAGTACTCAGCGCCGAGCTTAATCCCCGGAACATACACGATTCGCGTCGAATTCAAGGGTTTCAAGGTTGTCGAGCGCGCGGATGTGGTGGTCGGTGTCGGACAAGATATTCGCGTAGATCTCTCATTGCAACCAGGCGACCAGACGCAGACGGTTACGGTGACCGGCGAAGCCCCACAGATCAACACGACGAACGCTCAACTCGGTGGCACTATCGAGAACCAGGCGGTTTCGGATCTCCCGGTGAGTGGACGCACCTACACAGGGCTTTTGAGTTATAAGCCCGGACTTGTGGCCAGACCCGGAGTTACGGCGAATGCATACATGTCCAACGGCGGCCGCCCGCAAGGTACGGTCTGGATGCTCGACGGACTTTACGATGTGAACGCCTACCACGGCGCGACCGGCAATCTGGGTGGCCAGGGCGGCGCGTCTGTTGAACTTTCGAATTTCCTTCCGATCGATGCCATCCAGGAAGTCAACGTAATCGAGAATCCGAAAGCGGAATACGGGTGGAAGCCTGGCGCGCAAGTGAACGTGGGGTTGAAATCGGGCACAAATAGCATTCACGGCAGCGCGGTGGCTTTCGGCAGCAACGCCGCTCTAGACGCGAAGAACCCGTTTCTAACCCCTTCCCAGCCAAAAGCGGTCGCCGATCTTACACAGTTTGGTGGAACTGTCGGTGGACCTATCAAGAAGGACAAGCTTTTTTACTTCGCATCTTATGAAGGCCAGCGCTACACCGTGGGCGCTCCGCATCTGTTTCAGGAACCGACAAGCGCGCCGGGACTTGGAGCGGCCACAAGCTTCCCTGATGCCATCCAGGGCCTGCTGAACAATCACATCACGCCGAACACGCTCAGCCTGAACCTCGCGGGCTGCACTGCGGCAGGCGTCTGCAATGCGGCGAGTGGAATCTTTTTGAATTCGACGAATTCCGGCACGTTTGCGAATTCTCCGAATTCCCTGGGCGACGTCGATAATGGAGTGGGCAAGATCGACTATCACATCAATGAGCATCACTCCGTGAACGGCGAGTTCTATGTCGGCGACGGCAAGTTCATCGCTCCCTTCGCAGGAGCCACAGAGTTCGTACAGCAGTATTCGGCAACGGGAGCAGTGAATTTGAGTGGCGCGCGGAGTGTGGGATTGGATTCCCAATTCGTCCTGGGTGAACGAGGCGCGCTTTGGGCTTGACCACGTGTATTCCAGTCTTTTTGCCGACGATTGCTCGCCGGCAGCGCTGGGAGCGCCCAACTTTACGGCGCAGTTCGGCTTCGTGTCCGGCGCACCCGATTGTGGCTTCCCGCAGTTTACAATTAACGGTTTCACGAATTTGGGTGGTTACAGAAGCGATCAACCCATTACCTTCAACACTTGGGCCGGATCCGACAGCGTCTCGTATACACGCGGGAAACATTTGTTGAAGTTTGGCGCCGAATTCCACCTTACGACCTTGCACGGGGGCCAATACACCTACGGGAAGGGAGCCATCACGTTTGGCGGAACCCAGGTGGCGGCCACGTTCGCTGGCGAGACGCCGCTGGAGTTCTTCCTGGCTGGAACGCCCTCTTCCGGAAATCTTCTTTTAGGGAATCCGCTCAGGAATCTTTTGTTGCAGCAGTATGCGGGGTTTGTGCAGGACGACTGGCGATTGACTCCGCGGATCACGTTGAACCTGGGGTTGCGCTACGAGGCGGTGCCGCCCGTGACGGAAGCGAACAACCTATTCGGAAATTTCGATCCGGCTACTCCTACAGGATTGATCCAGCAAAGCAACGGGCATCCCGTTTACAACGGCGACAATAATTGGGAGCCGCGGCTTGGAATCGCTTGGGATGTGACGGGCCGGGGTACAACGGTTGTGCGGGCGGGCTCCGGAATTACTTACGGCGTGTATCCGCTGCTGGACCTGATTGGCAGCGCGCAAGGCGCGACGCTGAACAACATTCCGACTGGTTTCAAGCTGGTGGCTGCCAACGGCTCGGTGATTCCGAGTCCGGGGACGCAACAAACCGGCTCCCTCACTCTCGCCCCGAGCACGCTCAATTGGAATGTGAATCAGCCTGTCTTCAACAGCGCAGCGGGGTCGCTCGCATGCGGGAACGGGATTTCGCCGAACCCGGCAAGCTGCGCGATCAACGTGATCGACCAGCATTTCAAGCTGACACGCGTGCTCACGTGGAGCCTGGGCGTGCAGCACGCCTTCAACAATAACCTCTCGATGGACATTTCCTACGTGGGGAATCACGGCAACCAATCCGGGATTGTCGACGCCAACGCGGCGACTCCCGGACCGGCGACCACGAGCTCAAAAAGCACGAACCCGTTGCTGAACGAGCAAATCCGGCGGCCGTATTACAACCAGTTCCCCTATCTTTCGACAATCCAGTACCTCACCGACGATGAATACTCCAACTACGATTCGTTGCAGGCGTCTCTGGCCGAGCGGGTTTCCCACGGGTTGTACTTCAGCGTCGGCTACACCTATTCGCACGCTCTCGACATGGGCTCCGATGAGTTGATGGACCAGCTGCTGATGGACGCGCGGCATCCGAAACTGGACTATAGCAATGCCGGCTTTGACGCCCGGCACAGCCTCACGATTGTGTGGACGTACGCTATTCCAGCTATCAAAGCGCCGGGACAGTTGCTGCAAGGGTGGCAAATCAACTCCGCCATGACGTTCTTGACCGCGTTCCCGTGGGCTGCGGTGGACAGCACAGATGACGTTAGCGGAACAGGTGACTTGCAGGACCGCTGGACGCTGGTGGGAACGCCGAGCGATTTCAAGGTTGGCGGCCTTAGCACGGTTCCGTGCTTTGCGTTTTCGGCATCGAGCAAGTTCGGCAAGACCGGCTGCACGATCGGACTTCCGCAGGCTTGCATCAACGCGGCAACGGCCGAGCCAAATGGCCCCGCGGGTTCGAACGGATTACCCAGCACGGGCATTGCACAACTGGACGCGATCGGTTGCTACGTGCAGGGCAGCTCCGTGATTGTTCCACCGGCACAGGGTACATTCGGCACAATGTCCAGAGACGAATTGCGCAGCTCAATTCCGTTCTATAACTGGGATTTCTCAATTTTCAAGAGTTGGAAATTTAAAGATCGCCTCACGGCGCAGTTCCGGGCCGAATTTTTCAACCTCATCAACCATCCACAGTATCAGGATCAGGGACAGGGAAGCGGCAACACCTCGAGCCTGGGGGCGCCGGCCTCTTTTGGCAACGCCCAGGCTGAAGCGGGCGCTCCCAGCATTACCGGAACCGGACTGCCTCGAAGGATTCAGTTCGGTTTGAAGCTCATTTTTTGACATATCCGGCTGAGGCGCTCCGCATCATGCGATTACAGACAGCGCCTCGCCCGTAGCACTGTTAAGAGTTTTCAGGGGAGGAAGTTGCCAATGTTACGTTCGGCCCTTGGCCCAATTGTCGCGATATCAGCAGTGTTGTTGTTTTCATCCGTTGCGGCGGCTCAGAATCCGGGAACCAAGAAGCAAGACGCTAACGTTCCGGCGAAAACTGGCAGTTTCGATAGCCACGATCTTAACGGGGTCTGGCTACTGGGTCCCAATGGCATTGAAAATATGATTCCCGAAAAGCAGCATCCGCCCATGACGCCCTGGGCCCAGGCAAAGTTCGACTCCGCCATTCCAACCATGGGGCCGCGAGACGTGCTGGGCAAAGAAACCGATCCGCTCCTCAAGTGCGAACCGTACGGCGTACCTAAGATTCTGCTGATTCCCCAGCCTTTCGAGATCGTTGAGATCCAAGGCAGGATGTTTCAGTTCTTTGAGATGTTCCATATCTGGCGCACGATCTGGACCGACGGCCGCCCTGTTCCCAAAGATCCCGATCAGACGTGGATGGGAACTTCAGTCGGACATTGGGAGGGGGACGAATTTGTCGTCGATACTGTTGGTTTTAACGAAAATACGTGGGTCGAGTTCTTTGGCTATCCCCATAGCGATCAAATGCACGTAATCGAGCGATACAAACGGGTGGACGCGAAAACGATGACTATCGCGGTTACCATCGAAGACCCGAAAGCTTATACAAAGTCTTGGGTGAATCCTCCGTTCCCGTTCACTTTGAAACCGACGTGGGAAATCGCAGAGCATTTCTGCATTATCGACGAAGAGGAAGTATACGGAGACAAGATCAGGCTTCCAGCGGGAGGCATTCCAGTCCCCACGGAGGAGAAGAAGTAGTCGCGCAACTAAATTCCGGTTCCGGAGGTCTTTGTGAAACCCAGGCTAGGGGTATGTTTATCGATATTGACGGCGCTTGCTATCCTCTCGTTTCCTGTCTTTGCACATCATGGAACTGCGGCCTACGATGCCAAGCAGACTCTATCCCTCAAGGCCACGATCACCGATTTCGAATTTGTGAATCCACACGTTCAATTTTTCTTCGACACGAAGGATGACAATGGAAACGTAATTCACTGGAATTGCGAAGGCACCAATCCGGCCATGCTGACCAGGGCGGGCTGGACCAAGAATACACTGAAACCCGGAGACCAAGTCACGATGATGGTGCATCCCAACGTCGATCCAAACGTGCACGTCGTGAGTTTTGTGAAGGTGATCTTGGCCAATGGACAGGAAGTTAACATGCAGCGGCAGTAAAGTTGGGAAAGTCGCGGCGCTGGAACTAACTCCCTCGGAGGAATGATTTATGCCCGCTTCGGATACACAATGCCAGAAATCTTTCAAGAGAGCGGCAGTAATCAACGTGCTTTTCCTGTTGATCTGCATCCTGAGTTTCAGCGTAATCGGCCGAGCGGCCACTATTACTGGCACCGTCACCGGCCCGGACGGCGAGCCTTTCAGGGCGGCATTCGTCGAAGCGCAGAATTTACGGACTCATATAACCGCAATTGTGCTGTCGGACAAGGCTGGGCGCTATCGCATTGAAAATCTGCCGGCCGGTGAATACGACGTGTCGATCAGGGCGGTTGGCTACAAGGCCGAGCCGCGCACTGGAATTAATCTGGCTACCGAGCAGGCTGCCGCCGCACAATTCACCCTCCAGAAGTCCGCTGTTTTGTGGAGCGACCTGTCTATTTATCAAGGAGAGGTGTTGCTGCCCAATCTGCCGGGCAAAAGAGTGATGCTGACCGACGGGACAAATCCCATTCGAGATGCGCCGTGCCAAATTTGCCACTCGTTTCAAAACAAGATGGCTCCCTATGTGCGAAACGAAGAAGGCTGGCGCACTCGCGTGGAATTCATGAAGAATGTCATTCGGTGCTGCGGAGGGTCCGATACGGCGGTGAGCGACAAGGATGAAAACGATCTGGTCTCCTATCTCACCCTTCTTTCGGTCCCAACTCCATTCTTCCGGCTTCACCCACCGACGACCCAAAGTACAAAGGCACTCTGCGTCCCATCAGCGATGACGCTTTGAATATCGTTTACGTGGAGTATGAATTGCCGGCGCCAAATCGAATGCCATGGAGCGCTGTACCCGACGGGCACGGATATTCATGGATGCCATACAAGAGCGATGTAAACAGGATAGGACGCGTAAACGAAGAAAACGGCGTGGTGGACGAATACAAGGTGCCCGGCGATGGTGTCATCCAGGTGCACTCGGTTTATCCCGCGCCGGATGGAAGCGTTTGGATGACGGGAGGTAAGCTGGCCCGGTGGGATCCCAAGACTGAGCAGATCACGAGGTATAACGATACCGTTGCTAGTCACACGGTCCGGGTTGGACCCAACGGAACCGTTTGCTCCACCGGTCGGATCGCCTGGTACGATTCCCAAACAGGCCAGTTTACTCGCTTCAACGAAAACGCATTTGCCTATGGAAATGTATTCGACAAGCAAGGTAACTGCTGGTTTACCGAGTACGACAGGCAAGGGAAACTCGGCAGGGTGGATGCGAAGACGCATGAGCTTAAGTTTTGGACGACTCCGACAGCAAAAAGCGGACATCAGGTTTACTCGCGTCGCATTGATATCGATAAGCAAGGGATGATCTGGTTTGCTGAATCGGAAGCCGGCCAAGTCGGGCGGTTCGATCCCCAGACAGAGAAGTTCACGGAGTTTTCTCTACCCGGTCCCATGGCCACGCCGTATGCCATGAACCTGGATAAAGACGAATATATTTGGTATGCGTCCGAATATATGGACGTTCTTGGCCGTATGGATCCGAAAACTGGGAAAACTGTCGAATATCCGTTCCCCATTCCGAAAATACGATCCGAGAATTCTTTCTCGACTCTCAGGGACGCAATTGGTACGCGACTCCCTCGAATAACAAGGTCGGTTATTTCTACCTTGAGGGGAAGAAGTAGCACTGGCCGTCCAGGGATGACCCAGGGAAAGTACTTGGAGGAAACCGAGTATGTACAAGAAAGCTGCGATGACATTTGCGGTCTTGATGCTGCTTGTCGGCAACGTCCGGGCGCAGGATGCCAAGACGGTTGCGCAGAACGCCCTCAAGGCGCTGGGTTCTGAGAACATGAAGGTTTTGCAATTTACGGCCAGCGGATATGGCGGAGCTCAATTGAAGGATGGGAATACGCCTGGCCCGCGCTCGATAATACAGTCTTATACATACACGGTTGACTATTCGATTCCTGCAGCGCGAACTGAGGCAAGGAACATCGGAGGGCTCCCTCCGCAGACCATGCTGGGGGGCTTGGGGCATTCCCTAACATTCGTGAACGGAGATTACGCGTGGGACATCGGAGGTGTTCCTGGGATTATTGGCGACGCGCAACGCCCGAAAGACTGGCCGATCATTGCATTTCCGCCGACGTTTAAGAAGGCGGGCGATCCTCTCCGCCAGCCGGACGGAGATGGTCTCCAGAGCCATACCGAAATCGATCGAAACGAACAGATGTGGCTGACGCCGCAGGGCTTCCTGATCGGCGCGATGAACAATCCTTCGACCGTAAAGCAGGAAATGATCGATGGAAAGAAGTTCGAGGTCATCACCTGGAGTGGCCCGAACGAACAAAAGATTAACGGGTACATCGACGATAAGAACGAAGTCGAGAAGGTTGAGACGTGGATGGATCACCCGATGTATGGTGACGAGCACGTGGTGCGCACATTCGACTATTACAAGGATTTTGGTGGAATACAGTTTCCGGCTCACATACTAGAAACCATCACGACTCCGGCACTGACGGGGGCCAAGAGTCAAGGACCCGAACTATTCGTTTATGACGTGAAGCAGAACGTTCCCGTGGACCTTTCCGTTCCGCAAAGTGTGAAGGACACTCCGGTAGCTCCTCCGGTCACAATTATGACGACGAAAATGACACAGGGAGACGGCCTATATTGGATTGCGGGGCAGAATGATTGCAGCCTAGTGGTGGAGTTCAAGGACTTTGTCACCGTCGTGGAAGGTCCGATGAACGATGATCGGTCCGTAGCAGTCATCGCGGAGGTCAGAAAACTAGTTCCGAACAAGCCGATCCGCTACCTGATCAATACGCATCCTCACGTGGATCACACGGGAGGAGTTCGAGGTTACGCGGCTATTGGAGCCACCATCATCACACAACAGGATAACGTGGAGTTCATCAAGGAATTGCTACAAACACCCCACACGATTGTTCCCGACTCTCTGACCAAGAATCCGAGTGCGAAATATCATGTGGAAGGCGTGGCGGAAAGCCGAGTGATCACGGATGGCATTCGAAAGCTCGAGATTTATCATCTAACGGGCAACCTGCACAGCAGCGCTATGGTGATGACGTATCTTCCCAAAGAGAAGGTTTTGACAGAGGGCGATCCCTGGACGCCAGGCATGGTGAATCCGAAACCGAACGACCGACCATATCAACGGTGCTGCGACGCGCAAAATCTCTATGAGAACATCAAGCGTCTTAACTTGGACGTGAAGACGTTTGCACCGATTCACGGGCGGATTGATACCTGGGAAAACTTCCTCGTCTATCTTGGTATGCCGCCTGAGAACGGATCCGCCAAGCCTCAAAACGGCCAAGATTAAGAGTGGCCGGTCGCAAGAACCTGATTCTGATCGTCCTTGCCGCCCTCTCGGTCTGCACAACAAGATCGGGTATTTCTGTTTAGCGGGGAAGAAGTAGCACGATGCAGGACAAAGCGCTGTCTCAATCTCACGTCGTTTGGCGAGTATCAAGCCCCGAGGACCTGGTCACTGATCCAAGAACTTTCAAGAAACTGATGGTTTCAACTGAGGATGTGCGGCCAAATTTTTGAATGGCATAGATTTCGCGAGTTAGGATGGGGTGATAGATTGGACGGGTTTGGACACGGTAATGACGTTTCGACTTGAATAGGCAGGCAGAAAGGATAGCGATGCCGACACCTGCCTCGGCCAACGCTACGGCAGTCATCGTGCGGGTCACTTCAAAAGCAGGTTTGACAAAATATCCCAATTCTTCGAATGCACGATCAATAAGCCTGCGATTACTTGTTTCCGGGTCCATAAGGATTAGGGGCAAACGGACTAGATTCTTCTGAGGCTAATCGGGTTCTTGCGTCCCAGCGCCAGCTTAGGTGCAAAAACCGCGATCAATCGATCTCGAAACAGAAATGTTTTTTGGATATCCGCCGGTAGTTCTGCAAAACTCGCGATGCCGAAATCAACGCTTTCCTCTCTAACCATATTTATGATCTTTTCCGTGGACGCTTCCATTATTTGCACAGAAATTCCAGGGTAGCCTGCATTGAACTGGGCGACTGCTGTGGGAAGTATGGCGGCCGACGCAGACACAATTGCGGCCACGCGAACAGAACCTTTGTCGTCAGCCGAGAGACTTTTCGCAATTGCTACCAGTCCTTCCAATTCCTTTATCATCCTTTGCGCCGCGGGGGCGAGCCTTTTGCCGGCGGGCGTTAGTTTGACTGATCTTGTATTACGATCCAACAGGCGTACACCTAGGAATTCTTCCAATTGTTTGATTTGGACAGTAAGAGTGGGTTGCGAAAGATGTAGCAACGCAGCCGCTCTGGTGAAACTACCAAGTCGGGCTACGGCAACAAAGGATTCCAGATGGTTGGTTCTTAAATCCATAGGCAAACACTATCATTACTGTTCGGAATAATTTAATCCTTCAAACACTTACAGTTCATTCTCAAGCACAGCGAGACGACCCGCGTCCGTTTGCGCCAGAGCTCTTCGCCGAGACTGAATCGTGAGTGACCCCAGACGTCTGAGCCGGTAGCGCTGACCGGACATATACCAGCCCAGTACTCGCCGCGGGCGTCTCGGTCCAAAAGGGGTTCGTCGGGACTGATCGTATGCTCTTGATTCTAAACAGCAGGGAGTGGGCTCCCGCCGATGGTCCACAACGTACAGCTTCCTGACCATAGGGCTCTCAACTGAATTAGGTGTGGAGCGCGACTCGTTTTTGGCATTCTCCGCATTGGACAGACCGCAAATTGACTCTTGGACCCCGACAGCTAAACTCGTTCCATGATTACCGCTGTGCCGAAGCCCTATAACAGATTCTCAAAGCGCATCCCGCGGAACCAGAAATTCCTGAAACATCTACCTGGTTGTGATGGCTTGCAAGGTGGTCGTTGCATACCTTGAGCGTGAGTCGCAAAAAGCGAATGCTGAGATAAATACGACCTCGAAGAAAGGAACTTGCGGCAGAAGAGCTTCGATTCAATGAGGGACGCGTTGGGAATTGAGCGCGCACTCAGTTTTCTAACTCGGGTGACATAGTGGCAAGCAGTTTGTTAGGATGCGTGAATGAAGAGTTGAATCGGGTCGCGGTGAACCAAGAGGGCCAGCCATAATTTGTGGCTCGAACGCCTAAGTGACCGACTCGGGGAGTTGGAGGCACGGAACCAGACCGTTTCGGAGCGCTTGAGAGCATCGCCCGGTCAGCAAGAAACCGAAGATCTCCGATCAGAGATTCGATCTATCGCGGCCGAAGCCAAGAGTATTGCCATCGAATACCGAGGGGTTATTGAACATCAGCGGGGTCATTCGGCAGCGGAATTAACAGCTAGTGCTGGCCTGGGATAAGCAGCCAAGATGAGCCCGAAGTCCAAACCGGTGTATGCAGGCAAGATGTTCGACCCGTTTTTCTGCCATCACTGCAACGCGAACAAGCTCGACCCAAAGGACAAGTATTACCTGCCAAATGGCATCGAGGTCTGCAAGGAATGCGCTGGGCAACACGGTAAGGGCACTGCGGCCCGGCTCGCCAAAAAGGTGAAGCGGGCCAAGAGGGTAAAACGATGAATGGTCCAGTCCATGGTGACCTACCGAAAATGACAGACGAAGAGTGGACCAGAACACTTAAAGATGGCAGAAAGGTGAAATTCATCTACCAAGAACTTCCGTACGACGGGGCATTTATGACTGCGCAGATTGAACGCCACGAGGTCGTCTACTCTGTGCTATTGACCAAAGCAAACAACCCGCTTAGCCATGAAGACGTTGAAAGTCATTTTAAGGATGAGCTTTCAGGAAAGTAGGGTCCGCATGCTCCCGAGTGTGTTCGACTTGGGATTCTACGACGAGAACCAAGTGGTGATTCTGTGATGCGGGATTATTGTCTTCATGGAGCCTTACGTAGACGGCCGGCGTGTGCCACACGGATAGATGATCTTTCCAGGTCGCTCCCAAAGTATTTTGCATCGGGAATGTCATTTCACTGGAGCGAGGCCCGAATTTTGTCGTTAGATCGGCTATCACCAAATCAGAGTCTTCAGTAACCAACGTCGTTAGCTTCACCAGTTTCCCGTCATCCAGGACGAAATTCATCCGGCCTGAGGTTGAAACCTCCGCGCGCTGTCCGCGCTTTACCGCATCTAGAAGGCGATCGCAGGTGGGCTCGCGGGGGCGTTGCTCGCATACAGTGACCTGCTGCTGCGCTTCCGGCTCTCTACCCAGGAATTCCGCTGCGCTTTCTCCGATGAAATGACCGCTGATCTCGGCCGGCCTGACGCTGGTGGTCTGCGCACGCGAGAACCATGGAAGTAGAACGAAGGCCAGGAAAGCAATCGGCTGCCGCATGCATTTATCCCTTCTGAGCAAACGGTAACCTGGGCTCACAACTCAGGGAAATGGTACGGACGCCTTAAGTGTCTAGTTGGGTATCGAAGATCGTGGCCTAGATGCTCAGCAACCGGAATGCACTGTATCGAATTGAAAACGACGACAAACGCTAGTCAGCCGCAACACATTCAACGGATTCAAATGCAGCCTGACGGCAAAAGTTACGTAGCATCAGTAAATTGGGACTTCCTGGGTGACGCATGTGGAGTGTGCCGAGGGGCAGAGTTGAACTGCCTACGCCGGCCTTTTCAGGGCCGCGCTCTACCGGTGAGCTACCTCGGCACGGGGAACTGAGTAAAGATTGTATGGAAAAAGTGGAGAGTGGGAAAGAGAAATCCACCTTCGCTGCAGCTTGGCGGATTCGGTCCGCCTGCGTCCGGGCGAGAACTTGCCCGAAAATCACAACCAGGCCCTGGGCTACCGTCTTTTGACCACGACAACTACTTCCGAACAACACACACACCTCACACTGCGGTGTATGCATTTCGAGGGATCTCTCTTGGTGTGCGCCATGCGCAACTCCAACCGCGCCGGCAAATTCGCCAGAACCACAACGGCGAAAACAAATTCTATTTCATGGATTCGTCGAATTCGCGCATCCACTCTCTTTTCTTGAGGACTTCGCGCGGCTTGGAGCCATCGGGCGGGCCCACGATTCCGTCTTTCTCCATCAAGTCGATGAGGCGTGCGGCGCGGCCGTAGCCGATGCGCAGACGGCGCTGCAGGGTAGAGGTGGAGGCGCGGCCCATTTCGCATACAACGCGTACCGCATCTTGGTAGAGATCGTCATCGACTTCTTCCCCGGCCTCGCCCAACTCACCATCGACGCCCATGGCGTTTTCATCTCTGGGCGGCTTGAGGAGTTCCTCGTTGTAGACGGCCTTGGCCTGGTCGCGCCAGAATTCGCAGACAGCTTGCACTTCGCCTTCGCCCACGAAGGGGCCGTGAACGCGATGCAGGCGTGACGATCCCGCCGGGAGATAGAGGCTGTCGCCTTTCCCTAGCAGCGACTCCGAGCCATTGGTATCGAGAATCGTGCGCGAGTCTACCTTGCTGGCTACGCGGAAGGAGATACGCGCGGGGAAGTTTGCTTTGATCAAGCCGGTAATTACGTCTACCGAAGGGCGCTGGGTTGCGAGAATCAAATGAATGCCCACGGCCCGTGCCATTTGCGCTAAGCGGGTGATCGATTCTTCCACGCCGTTGGTGTCCACCATCATCAGGTCGGCCAACTCGTCGATTACGATTACCAGGTAGGGAAGCGGGCGATGCTCTTCTTCGTCCGTTTTCTCAAACAGCGAGAGCGATTGGCCCTTTTCGAAGGTGCGATTGTATTGCTCGATGTTCCGCACGCCGCGCTGTGCCAGCAGTTTCAACCGGCGCTCCATTTCGCGCGTGGCGTTGCGCAGGACGTTTGCCGCCACTTTCGCGTCAGTGACGACCGGGGTAAATAGATGCGGGATGTCGACGTACAGGCCTAGTTCGAGTCGCTTGGGGTCGACCAGCACCAGTTTCAATTCGTCCGGCGTGGCCTTATAGAGCATGCCCATCAGCATGGAATTGATGAACACGCTCTTGCCGGTGCCGGTCGAGCCGGCGATCAGCAGGTGTGGCATCTGCGTCAAGTCGGCGGCGCGGATGCGGCCGATCAAGTCCTTGCCAAGCGGAAGCGTGAGCTTCGAGGGCGAATGCGAAAATTCGGGCGATTCGATCACGTCGCGCAGAGCGATGGTTTCGCGGCGCGCGTTGGGGACTTCGATGCCCACCGTGGATTTGCCGGGGATACGCTCAATCAGAATGGATTCGGCGCGCAGGGCCAGGCAGAGATCGTCGGCCAGGCCGGTGATGCGGCTGTACTTGATACCCGCCTCGGGCTTAAACTCGAATGTGGTAACCACGGGGCCGGGATTGATTTGGGTGATGTGGCCGCCGACGCCAAACTCGGCGCATTTCTGCTCGATGGCGCGGGCGCAGTCCTTCAGTTCGCTTTCCTCCATCTTCTCGCCGCGCTCGGCTAGCTTCAGCAGACCGGTGGAGGGAAGGCGGTAGTTCGTTTTTCCTGGCGGCATTTTGGCCGCCGCAGCTTTCTTCAACGGACGGGCAATTTCGGGCTCGAAGTGAATCACCGTGGGTCCGGTTTCGGCCAGATGCGGCTCTCCGACAGCATCTTCCAAGGCCGGTTCTTTCTCGTCATCCATATCGGCGGTGCCGGGTTCCTTGGCGGAGACGCGCTGCTGCTTCACGGGCGGGCGGCCGGCAATTTTTATTTCTTCGACGCGCTTCCGCAGTCGCGTTTTCTCCCGCTCTTTGCGCCAATCCCTTCCGCGGGCGATCATCTTGCCGATGAAACCTTCGCTGGTCATCGGCTTCTTCATCCAATCGAAAATAGTCTGGAAGGAAAAACTGGTTGTCAGTAGCACCGAGGTTACAAGCAAAATAACCGACACCAGGAACGCGCCCAGGGGATTAAAGGCGGCGCGCAGCCCATCTGCCGATGCGGCTCCGAGCAGGCCTCCCGCAGGGAGCGCGCCCCGCACGCCGGGCATATGAATCAGAGTTAAGCCAGCAGAGAGGGAAACCAGCAGGAGCAAGCCGCCGATCACCTTGGCGACAGGAGCTTCGGCGTTCTGGCTCCGGAACCAGCGCATCGCCACGACGAACATCCCTACCGGGAACACAAAAGCCGAGAAGCCGCAAAACTGGAAGAACAGGTCGGCCATATGCGCGCCGACCGGGCCAATCCAATTCCGGGTGTGACCCGCAGTAAGGGGCGCTGAGACGTTGAAGGAAGCATCGTGCGGTGAATAGGAAAGCAGGCTGAGCGCGAGCAAGACCGCCAGGCTCAGCCCTACGAAACCGATCGTTTCGTTAAAGCGCTTGTTTTCGGTCGGTGAAAGGATGCGCACAAACTCTCCCTTACCCTTTCCAAAACCCAGGGGGGCTCGAAAAGTGTATCGTGCCGGCGATAATGCCGCCACCAAACTTTGGCGGCGAATAATTTTGGGTAAGGGGAAGGCTCCCGTTAAAGCCTGCGTGGAGTTAACAGCGTGGTCGAGCCGTTCGGAGGGGTCGTCCAGCTAGTAAATCAGCGCGGACTCGCTCGCGTGGGGGCGCGGGCGCTGTCGCGCAGGATCCCACAGCGAAGAACGCGAATACGCCCACGACTATAGCAAAGGAATCCGGGCAGTAAACAGTTTTTAGCAGGCGTGTTTACTAGCTATCAATTTGCGCAGAGGGATGACTTTGCCACGGGTCAATCAAAGAGATAGGCATGGGCCACCCCAAGCCGGTCTGCCGCAATCTATGGCAGGGGTTGCAGAGGGCGCGGAATAAAAAACGCCTGGGTGTGCTCGGCGCATATCAGAGAGAGGTTCTGCGCCGGGTCATGCTTCGGGAGAATCTCCAACCGGGTAGGCGCAAAGGCGCGAAAACGAGCGGGTATGCGCGAGCTCATTCCAGAGGCTTTCGAGCTTGAGCGCGCCCTTGGTGTTACCTTCGGCCCACAAAAGCGCGCCCATTTCGCCGAACGCGACGACCCGGGGGCGGGCATTCTCAGAGGCTACTTTCGCAGTCGCGAGCGCATTGATCATGATTTGCGAAAAGAAGGCGGCATCGGGAACGCCTTCGACCATAAACTTCGACAACGTTTCGGCGGCGTCGAACACGAGATAGCGATTCCGGAACCTCGGGTTGCGGGTATCAAAACCCAGAGCTTGCAATCGTCTTTCCAGCTCGTCCCGATGCGATTTGGTGGCAAGGATGATCGCCGAATCGCCGCCGCCGAGGGCTGCACCGATGAACGGGACCAACTGCTCGAACAAGTCCGAATCGTCGACATAAAAATGGACCGCGTGACCGTGCTTCCGCGCTTTCAGCGCAGGATTAGCCGCAAACATGGTTTCCTTACTCATGCTGTCCATTAGGCGCACCACACTAGAACAAATGGCAGGCTCGGTTCTATGGGGTGCCCACTGTCACGTCCTGTGTGGCGGGCCTGGACGCGAGGTGTACCATCGTGTGACAAAGTCGCCGAGCTAAGGGAGGATTTGCCAATGCTGACTCGAAGGGAGGTATTGATCGGTGCGGGTATCGGGGGTGCAGCGTTGCTAGCCGCCCGGGCCGAGGATGTTTTTGCCAGCGCCTCGCAGCCGACGACGGCGGTGAATTTCACGGTACCCGCAGGCGCGTGCGACTGCCACACGCACATTTTTGGCGACCCGCAACAATTCCCTTGGGCCCCCGGGCGGGTGTACACGCCCAGTCGGCATCCATCGCCGAAATGCGATCTTTGCACCGAGCACTGCATACCGATCGCGTGGTCATCGTCAATCCCTCGGTCTACGGGACCGACAATTCGTGCACCCTCGACGCCATCAGGCAGCTCGGACCCCAGGGCCCGGGGGATCGCGGTGATCGGTGAGAAAACCTCGGAAGCGATCCTCGATGAAATGCACCAAGGCGGAATTCGTGGAATTCGCGTCAATCTCGAGACGGCCGGCCAGACCGATCCAGAGATCGCACGGCAAAAACTTAAGGCGGCAGTGGACAGAATCAAACAGCGCCGCCATTGGCACGTGGAACTGTACGCGCGTCTTTCGGTGATCGAAGCGGTCAAAGATCAGGTGATGGCGTCCCCGGTGCCCATTTCGTTCGACCACTTCGGAGGCGCGCAAGCGGCTCTGGGTGCGGGGCAGCCAGGATTCGATGTGCTGTTGGGATTGGTGAGCAGCGGAAAGGCTTACGTGAAGGTCTCGGCGCCCTATCGCAGCTCAAAACTGACACCCAGCTATTCCGACGTTGCGCCACTCGCCAAGGCGCTCATCGCCGCAAATCCGCAACGAATTATCTGGGGGACCGATTGGCCGCATCCGGCACAGATTCCCGGACGCAAGCCCGAGGAAATAACTCCGCTGTATCAGATCGATGATGGGCGCGATCTCAATCTCGTGGCGATGTGGGCGCCTGAACCGGCCGAGCGCAAACAGATTCTGGTCGATAATCCCGCCAAGCTCTACGGCTTTTGATGGAGCATAGCTTCAGAATCGGTGGGGAAACCCATCGCGCCGGCAGGCGCAAGACCGGTCCATTTTTGCAAATCGCACCGCCGGTGTCGCCCCTCCCAAAACGCCGACTGGTTTAAATCTATCGACGTTCTCTCTATGACCTGTCTCTTATCTCGCCTTCAGACACACGGCTCTCAACATGTTTCTATCCAGGGGCCACCGCGAGATGAATAGGCGCATCTAAGTGAGCAGAGGTGAAGAACCGTTTCATTGTTCACCGCCACCGCTTTGAAACAGCAATCGAACCGATTCGTTTTTTCTCTACCTCCCACCGTGCTTCACCATCCGCAGTCTGCGGTATTTTGCGAACCTGATTTGCGCTATATTTCTGGAGTACCAGGAAATTTGGACGCGCCGCGAAGGCGCTTGGGCGGTTTGGCTTGATCGAACCGATGAGAGGTTAACAAAAATGGCTAGTATCGTATCGAATCCGCCTGCTGCCGGTCTCAACGATCTCGAAGAAGTCTGGGAATGGATCGAGTCTTTCGACGCCGTCCTCCAGGAAGGCGGCCCTCAGCTTGCCCGGCGCATTCTGCAGCAAATTCGGCAACGCGCGCAATCAGCCGGGCTGGAAGTTCCTTTTACCGCGAACACGCCCTATGTGAATACCATTCCCGCAAGCCAGCAGGCCCCCTTTCCGGGTGATCAGGAGATGGAGCGGCGCATCAAGAGCTTTATCCGCTGGAACGCGCTGGCCATGGTCATTCGTGCCAACCGAGTCGAACACAATATCGGCGGCCACATCTCGACCTTCGGCTCGGCGGCGACGCTTTTTGAAATCGGTTTCAACCATTTTTTCCGCTCCCGAACTCCTGAATTTGAAGGCGATACGGTCTACTTCCAGGGCCATGCCGCCCCGGGTGTGTATGCGCGCGCTTTCTTGGAAGGCCGCCTGTCGGTAGAGAAGCTGGAAAATTTCCGACGGGAGCTCAAGCCGGGCGGCGGCCTTTCGTCTTATCCCCATCCCTGGCTCATGCCGGATTTCTGGGAATACCCCACAGTTTCGATGGGCCTCGGTCCGATCATGTCCATCTACCAGGCCCGCTTTAATCGCTACCTCGAAGATCGAGGACTGAAACCAGCTAGCGACGCAAAGGTCTGGACGTTTCTAGGCGACGGCGAAACCGACGAGCCGGAGACGCTCGGGGCCATCACGCTGGCATCCCGCGAGGGCTTGGATAATCTTGTTTTCGTAATCAATTGCAACCTCCAACGTCTCGACGGCCCGGTGCGTGGAAACGGCAAGATTATTCAGGAACTGGAAGCGGCCTTCCGCGGCGCCGGCTGGAACGTGATCAAGGTCCTGTGGGGTAGCGATTGGGACCCGCTCTTTGAAAAAGATACCGAAGGCCTGCTTGCCAAGCGTCTTGAAGACATGGTCGACGGCGAGTCCCAAAAGCTTAGCGTGGAATCAGGAGCCTATGTGCGGCAGCACATTTTTGGCTCGGATCGGCGACTGCTCGAGCTTGTGGAAGGCTATTCGGACGAGCAGATTCGCAGCTTCCGGCTGGGAGGACACGATCCGCGCAAAGTTTACGCCGCCTACAAAGCGGCGGCTGAACATCGGGGCAGCCCCACCGTGGTGTTGGCTCGCACCATCAAGGGATACGGCTTGGGTGAAAGCGGCGAAGGCAAGAACGTGACCCACCAACAGAAGAAGCTTGATGAGGAAGAGTTGCGGCATTTCCGCACCCGCTTCCAGATTCCCATCAGCGACGAACAGATCGCGGACGCGCCGTTCTACCGCCCTCCCGACGACAGCCCCGAAATCAAATACCTGCAGGCTCGGCGAGCCGAGCTAGGCGGCTACGTCCCCAAGCGAAGTGTCCGGTCAAAACCGTTAGTCGCCGATCACGATGAGCTTTTCCGGGAATTTCACACCGGCAGCGAGGGGCGCGAGGTTTCGACCACCATGGCCTTCGTGGGCATGCTGCGGAAAATGCTGCGCGATCCGGAAATCGGCAAGCTCGTGGTGCCCATCGTGCCGGACGAGGCACGCACCTTTGGAATGGAGTCTCTGTTCCGCAACGTCGGAATCTATAGCAGCCGGGGGCAGCTCTATGAGCCTGTCGACATGCATACGCTGCTCTACTACAAGGAAGCCAAAGACGGCCAGATCCTGGAAGAGGGAATTACCGAAGCCGGATCGATGTCGTCGTTCATTGCGGCCGGGTCTGCTTATGCGGCGCACGGAATCAATACCATTCCGTTCTTCATTTATTATTCGATGTTTGGCCTGCAGCGGATCGGCGATTTGATTTGGGCGGCGGCCGACATGCGTTGCCGCGGGTTCCTGCTCGGGGGTACGGCCGGACGTACGACGCTTGCCGGAGAGGGCTTGCAGCACCAGGATGGCAACAGCCACGTCCTCGCGCTCACCGTGCCTACACTTCGCGCCTACGATCCTGCTTTCGCCTATGAACTCGCGGTGATCATCAACGACGGCATCGACCGCATGTACAAAAAGGGCGAGAACGTTTTTTACTACATCACGGTGATGAACGAACCTTATGCCATGCCTGCGATGCCGGAAGGATCGCGCGAAGGTATCCTCAAGGGCATGTACCGCTTTCGCCCGGCCTCGAACCCCAAAGCCAAGCTGCGGGCTCAGCTCTTTGGCAGCGGTGCGATTCTGCGCGAGGCCATAGCGGCTCAGGAAATTCTGGAAAAATACAATGTGGGCGCCGATGTCTGGAGCGTCACCAGTTATAAAGAGCTCTACTACGATGGGATCGAAACCGAGCGCTGGAACTATTTGCATCCGGCGGAAAAGCCTCACGTTCCCTACGTGACACGATGCCTTGCGGACGCTCCGGGGGTCTTGGTGGCCGCAAGCGACTACCTGAAGACGCTGCCGAATCTGATCGATAAGTGGATGCCCCGGCGTCTTGCGGCGCTCGGCACCGATGGGTTCGGCCGGAGCGAAGGCCGGGCCTCCCTGCGCGATTTCTTCGAAGTGGATGCCCGTTTTATCGCCCTGGCGGCGCTCTACGAACTCATGCGCGACGGAAAGATTCAAGCCTCGGTCGTCCAGAAAGCGATTGCGGACCTCGGCATCCATAGCGAGAAACCGAACCCTCTCACTGCCTAGCCCCGGACAGATGCCTGCGAATCCGGGTGTCAACGCACTGCTCCCGGTGTTGTCTGCGGTGCGCTTCGGCCTGCTTGTTGAGCAGGTCTGCTTCTAGGTCTGCCGCCGCTTTTCCCGATTAAAATTTCAGTTTAGACAGTGACTGGAAATGTCACCTGGAAGGTCCCAAGGGCCTGTACCAATGGCCAGGAGCGGAGAATGACCTGGCCACAGGGATAGGTTCTCGGCTGTGAATATGGTGTTAGCAGATTCACTACGACGATTGCACCGGGCTAGTTCGCTTGACGGCGCCACATGCTAGGCTGACGTTTTAGGGCAGTCCTAGTACTAGACTACTGCCTCTGTCGGATACTTATGTCTTCGCGGCTTGGCGAAATCCTGGTTAAGGACAGCCTGATCTCGGCAGATCAGCTGAAGCAGGCTCTTGAGCACCAGAAAAAGAGCGGCGGCCGGCTGGGCACTTGTCTGGTCAAGCTCGGATTGGTCAGCGACGACGACATTACCGCAGTTCTTTCCCGCCAATATGGCGTTCCCTCCATCAATTTGAAATTCTACGAGGTGGACCCGGCGGTGATCAAGCTGGTACCGCAGGAAACGGCCATCCGCTATCAGATCGTGCCGCTCTCCCGCGTAGGATCCACCCTCACCATTGCGATGACCGACCCCACAAACGTCTTCGCGATGGATGACATCAAGTTCATGACCGGCTTCAACGTTGAGCCGGTGGTGGCCTCGGAAACGGCCATCGCCGAAGCCATTCATAAGTTCTACGGCGCGGCCGAGAGCGTCGAGGAACTCGACAAGGTGATGAAGGATCTCACCGCCGACGACGAAGCCCTGGAACTTGCCGCAGAAGAATCCGAACTGGATCTGGCCAGCCTGGAGAGGGCCGCCGAAGAAGCGCCCATCATCAAGCTCTGCAATCTCATTCTGACCGACGCCGTCAAGCGGGGTGCGAGCGACATCCACGTGGAGCCGTACGAGAAGGAATACCGCGTGCGGTTCCGCATCGATGGAGTGTTGCAAAACGTCATGGCGCCACCGATGAAGCTGCGCGACGCCATCACCAGCCGCATGAAGATCATGGCCAAGCTGGACATCAGCGAAAAGCGGCTGCCGCAAGACGGCCGCATCATGATCAAGTACATGAGGGACAAGAAGAAGAAAGAACTCGATTTTCGCGTCTCGACGGTCCCCACTCTTTTTGGCGAGAAGATCGTTCTCCGCTTGCTCGACAAGGAAAACCTGCGGCTGGACATGACGAAGCTTGGTTTCGAGGCCGAATCGTTGGCCAAGTTCGAGCGACAGATTCTCAAGCCGTATGGGATGGTGCTCGTGACCGGCCCGACCGGCTCGGGCAAGACCAACACTCTGTATTCTTCGGTGGCGCGGCTCAATACCGCCGATACCAACATCATGACCGCCGAAGATCCCGGTGGAATTTCAGCTTGCCGGAATCAACCAGGTACAGATGAAGGAGCAGATCGGGTTGAACTTTGCCTCGGCTCTGCGGGCCTTCCTGCGGCAGGACCCCAACATCATTCTGGTGGGCGAGATCAGAGATTTTGAGACCGCCGAAATTGCGGTAAAGGCCGCACTCACCGGCCACTTGGTGCTCTCCACCCTGCACACCAATGATGCGCCTTCGACGATCAGCCGGCTAATGAACATGGGTATCGAGCCTTTTCTTGTGGCCACCTCGGTGAACCTCATCTGCGCGCAGCGTCTGGTGCGACGCATTTGCGTGCAGTGCAAAGAACCTTTGCAGGTACAGCCCCAGGCGCTGATCGATGCGGGTTACACCCCAGGAGGAATCGACGAAGGTAACCGTGTCAGCACGGGCGGGGATGCGCCACCTGCAACAGCACCGGGTACAAGGGCCGGGTGGGTCTCTACGAGGTAATGGAAATCAGCGACGAATTGCGGGAGCTGATCCTGGTCGGGGCTTCCGCCCTCGAACTCAGAAGAAAAGCTCTGGAGATGGGGATGATTACACTCCGCCGCAGCGGACTCATCAAGGTGGCCGCGGGGCTGACCACGATGGAAGAGGTTCTGCGGGAGACGGTTCTCTAAGGGGGGAAGATGGCTGGCATTACGTTAAGCGAACTGTTAAAGAAAATGATCGAACTCAGTGGAAGCGACCTGCACCTTTCAACCAACAGCGCGCCGCGGGTGCGCGTGCACGGGAAGCCGCCGGCCCGACCGACAGCACGTAGACGGCGCCGGCAAGGAAGTTCCACACCGCGAACTGGGAGAGCTTCATCTTGACAATGCCAGAAACCAGGCACGGGGTGAAGAAGACAGCCAGGCGCCCCCACCTGGCATAAACCACCTCACCGGCGGCGATGGTCCGCTCCCTGCGGGCGAGCCAAGGGCCAGGATGCGTCAGGATGGCGCGCCCCCACCGCAGTCCATGTAGTACCCGGCCAGCCCGCCGACCTCGGTGCCAAGGACCGAGGCCACGAGCACGGCACCAAGGTTGAGAGCACCCTGGCTGGCGGCCACGGCCGAACCGGCGATCACGGCCCCGCCGATGGCTGCACCCCGCCCAGCCGATCGCGACCAGGGCGAAGATAGCCAGGTAGGCCCACAGGCCGCCGGAACTAGCCGAGGCGGCGGCAAGCGGGTACATTACGGCGCCACCGCACTTTCTGACTGCGGGTCGGTACAAAGCGGTTCGCTCAGGTGGGGTGTTCGGCGGCCGGGCTGGGCGCACCGATTCCGGGTGCGGGCTGGGACCTCGGGAGCATGACGGTTGCCCCCAGGCCGATCAGGCCGATGAAAGCCAGCACGATCATGGCGACCCCGTAGGCCCGTTCGGGTCATACGTTAACTTCTTGTCTGCTCCTGCGGGCGCAACGGTGGGATTTGGAGGCCAGTCCAAGATCCTTGACCATCTGGTCGCGTCGAGCCACCATTTCTCCAGGAGGAGACGCGCTTTTGGAGCGTCACCCTGCGCCGATCAGAGCCTGTTTGATCTGGTTCTCGGTGAGCCGCGCGATCAGCCGGGCCATCCAGCGGGCATCGTCCAGGTTCATCTCGTAGAACGGCTGGGTCTTGGTGACAGGCATATAGTCGGAGATCGGTACGGTGGTTGCACCGGGCGTCTGTTGGTGCGTAAACGCCCAACTAAAATCGTTGGGTGTGTCGTTCGAGAAGATGGTGCAGAACAAGCACGGCCATGTGCTTGGGCACGTAAAGGACTTGGGTGAGAGCTACGGCACCAGCGGCCGAAGCTACAATACGAGCGCCGAAGTTCGCTTTCATTGGGATGCTTGCGACTACGTTGGGCTCTTGTGCCTGCATCCCGCAAAGAAAGGCGGCGACAGCCGTGTCGCGAGCTCGGTCACCCTCTACAACAAGATGCTGGAACGACGGCCCGATCTCGTCGAGGTGCTGACCAGGGATTTCTATCGATCGCACAACGGTGAGATGACGCCGGGTACATCTCCTTGGTACAAGCAGCCTATCTTCTGCTTCACCGATGGATACTTCAGTGCCATCGGGGCGGGATCGACGATCGACAAGGTTCTTCGGCTTCCGGGCGTGCCTCCGCTGACCCCTGAGCAGCAGGAGGCGATTGCGCTTTATCGAAGCATCGTCGAGGAATTCGCCGTCGACATTGAGTTCAAGGCCGGCGACATCCAATTTCTCGCCAATCAAGTGACCCTGCACAGCCGGCGTGCTTTCGAGGACTGGCCCGAGCCGCACCGGAGGCGGCACTTGCTGCGGCTTTGGCTGCGTGATCCGGCCGGACGCCCGCTTCCCAAGGAGCAGCGGGGGACCAGGCGCGACAGGGGGGTCCAGATCGAAGGGCTCGAGAGGCTCGCTCCACCCATGTGGAGGTCGAGGCGGCGTGATCAGCCAAGCCTGGCGCACGGCCGGCAGGGCCTCGTCACGAAATTGCGGCTGAAGTTGCAGTGATGCGGGAAGAATTCATCAACGACTCCCGGTCGTTTTGCGCCGCGCTTGGCGTCGACCATCCCGATCCACGCGGAGCCCGACGGGTCGCTCGAGAGCGTCTATAAGGGGAGCCAGATCAGGTTGATCTCCGAGGCTGGGCCCAGCAGCGGATATACGGCCTGGGCGCGGCTCATCGGCCAATATCTCGGCCGCTATCTGCCTGGGCAGCCCGGCATCGTCGTGCAGAGCATGGGCGGCGCCGGCGGCTGGATCGCTTCAAACTATATGTATTCGGTCGCCAGCCGCGAAGGCCGCGAGATCGCCGCGCTGTCGCGCGAGGCGCCGGTTCTATCGCTGATCGGCGCGCCGGGCGTTCGCTACGATTCGCTACGGTTCAACTGGCTGGGCAGCCCGAGCGAGACCGATGTCTGCTTCGTCGACAATGATGCACCGGTGCGGACCGTGCAGGTCGAGCCGGAGCTCCGCTCGGCACCGACGGGGCCGGCAGCGGCATGACGTTCTCGACGGCCTTCGAT
The DNA here is from genome assembly GCA_963718485.1 of uncultured Acidobacteriota bacterium. GTDB lineage: Bacteria > Acidobacteriota > Terriglobia > Acidiferrales > UBA7541 > Palsa-295. Next base: position 2,195 of record CAVQZU010000092.1, on the reverse strand, counting down.
GCTCTCATCAACACCCGGTTCAAGATTATCGACCGCTACTGCCGAAACGGGCGGTGTCCTGGCGATGGAGCGCGGCGGGTTCCGAAGGCGAGTGCATGAGCTCGCGGCATCGATTTCCCAGCTCGTGTCGGGCGAGGCTGCCTTGCGCTCGGGGACGCCTGCGCTGGATCGCGCAGGGCGGATTGGCCCCTGACCGCGACTTGCAAACGTGCCGTTCGTGCTCGATCTTGCGACCAATGACGAGCAAAGGCAGGCGTTGCGCCTTCTCTACTCGTCGGAGGCATTCGGACGCCCCTATGTGGCGCCGCCCGATGTCCGCCCGGAGCGGGTGGCGGCGCTCCGCAAGGCATTCCTGGATACATTTGCGGATCGGGAGTTCCGCGCCGATGCGGCACGGCAGGGCTTCGACGTGGGCCCGATCTCGGGCGCCGACATGACGGCCCTGATCGAGGAGATGGCGCGAACTCCGAAACCAATTATCGATCGGGTCGCAGCCCTCATGCGGCCGCCGGGCGCAAATGATTGGCCGCGGGGGGCCCCGGGGCTGCGCAAGCGGAGACATGCTCATCCCGCCTTGGCGCCGCGCACGATCGGGTGGCCGATTCCGAGCGGCTTGGAGTCCAGAAGCACGAAGGCGGCCCGCGCGGTCTCCGTGCCGCGATTCACCCAGGCGTGGTTGGTGGCGCGCTGCACCAGCACGTCGCCGGCCTTGAGTTGCACGGTCGATTGATCCATGTCCATGTCGAGCTCGCCGCAGATCACCACCACATAGTCGATGGTCTCGGTGCGGTGCATCCGGCCCGGATTGCCGGGCGGAAACTCGATGACCGCAAAGCGCGTGCCGTTCTCAGGCGGCGGCGTGCCGATGATGCGGGCGCCGAGATCCTCGATATCCCCGCCGATCGCGCAGTCCGCCGGCGTCTGGTCGGTCGACCAGATGAGCGTCGAGGTGGCGCCCGAAGCGCCGCTCTTCGCGTTGGTGGATGGGCCATCGATGATGACCTTGGCCACATTGTCGCGATCATGGCCGGTGACCACCCGCCGGATCGGCGGCAGCTTCGATGGAGCGCTCATGTTTTTCCTCATCGCATGGTAAGCAGCATCGGTGCCATAAGGCGGCACCAATGTCACCAGAGCGACGCACGCGCGCGTTTCTGCTATGCCGGAGCCCCTTCACCCCAACTCTCTCCCCTCCGGGGGCGAGGAAGCTCGCTGCGGCGAGCATCGATTTACCGCCTTACATCGTCATGTGGGCACGACGTTTCACTCCCCCTCCCCATGGCGGAGAGGGTGGGGTGAGGGGAGCTCGGACCTCTCGATGAGAGTTACGCCGCGTCTAGCAAACAACAACCCCTTCGAAAGAGATGCCCATGCCGAATTCCTCTCGACGAAGCCTGCTATCAGCTGGCGCTCGCCAACCGTATCGTGGCCCATGAGGGCGTGCTCGATGGCTTCGGGCATATCAGCATTCGCCATCCGGCGGATTCGGACGCTATCTGCTGGCGCGCTGCGGAGCCCGGAGCTGATCGAGCCAGCCGACATTCTGGAGTTTTCGCTCGAATCAAACTGCTCACGCCGACTGACCAGCTACCGTACGGGGAATGCGTGATCCACGGCTGCATCTATCAGCTACGGCCGGACGTGAACGCCGTGTGCCATCATCATTCCATGTCCATATTGCCGTTCTGCGTCACCGGCGTGGCGCTCCAGCCGCTTGTCGGCCTCGGCGCCACCATGGGGAGCGCGGTGCCGTTCTGGGACAGCCGTGACGAGTTCGGCGACACCCCGATGGTGGTCACCACGGCGGAGCAGGGGCTCTCATTCGGACGCGCGCTCGGGTCGAGCGCCATGGTGCTGATGCGCCGCCATGGCGCCACCGTGGTGGGCGCCAGCTTGCAGGAGACGGTGTTCCGCACGATCTTCTCCCATCGCAATGCCGAGCTGCAGCTGCGCGCCAAAGCGCTGGGCGAGATTTCGCCGCTGACGCAGGGCGAGGCGGAGCTCGCGGAGGCCTACAGCCTGCGGGTCCGCCCGATGGGCCGCGCTTGGGAGTATTGGACAACGCGGCTCGCCAAGGCCGGCGAGCTGCCTCCACCCAACGCGCCCCCACATAGCGCGTAGAAGACGCGCGTAAACGCGCTTACTCTTACTGCGTCAAGATTATGCGGGGGAGGGGAAGGGAGGGAGGTCAGACT
>CAVQZU010000091.1:0-44952 GCA_963718485.1 uncultured Acidobacteriota bacterium | reverse complement strand
AGCTGGTTGCCGTCAGAAATATTCCGCTTGCCTCGCCGTAGAATTCCTTCTTTTGGGGGCGCTCTTTGTAGTATTCATACGCATCCTTAATAGACTACACAAAACTACTACCAAAGGACGTTGGTTGGCGAGTTAACTAGGCAATAGTTTCCCTCACCATCGTTCCGCGTAGTTGCCCCCATGTCGCTTGCGTTGCCTCGGCGGTAAAACGGAAATGACTAACTTGATGGCGAGATTGTGGCGAGAATATGATAGAATTGTGGCGAGATTGACGGCGAGAATATGGCGAGAACATATATACACGAACTTCTCGATTGGCCAAGATTTACATGGGATTCGAAGGCGCTTGCTCCTTTGCTCTCCGAAGTCCGATTACATCAGGGATTGTTGGTCGGGAAGATGCGTGGCTACGGGCTGGCTTCTCGATGGACGGCGACGCTAAAAGTTCTTACGGAAGAAACAATCAAATCGAGCGCAATTGAAGGCGTGGTGCTTGACCCAGAAAACGTCCGGTCGTCCCTCGCTCGGCGGCTTGGGCTGGAGGTCGGTGGGCTCACAGCGCACAAGGATCGAAACGTCGATGGCGTTGTTGAAATGATGCTGGACGCGACGCAGAAATTCAGCAAGCCGCTGACAAGGGAACGGTTGTTTGACTGGCACACCGATCTCTTTCCGGGCGTCCGCACGACCCGCGATAAATTTCGCGTCGGCGCATGGCGGGATGACAGCCAGGGTCCAATGCAAGTTGTGTCCGGGCCAGTTGGTCGCCACAAAGTTCATTACGAAGCACCTGCGGCTGATCGCGTCGAAAGCGAGATGGGGAAATTTCTTGCGTGGTTCGACGGCAAGGAACAAGAAGATCCTCTCTTGAAAGCCGCAATCGCGCATTTGTGGTTCGTTACGATCCATCCATTTGAAGATGGCAACGGGAGAATCGGAAGAGCAATCGCTGAAATGTGTTTGGCCAGATCGGACGGCAGTCCTCAGCGTTTCTACAGCATGTCGTCGCAAATCCTTGAAGAGCGAAAGGAGTATTACGAAGTTCTTGAGAAGACGCAGGCGGGATCGTTGGGCATCACCAAGTGGCTAACTTGGTTTCTCGGATGCCTGGATAGAGCCATCGAACAATCGAATAAAATCACAAGCAGTGCTCTGGAAAAGGAACTGTTCTGGAAAAGCTTAAAGCAACGGAACGTCTCTCTGAATGATCGGCAGACAAAAGTTCTGAACAAACTATTCAGCGGATTCGAAGGGAAGCTGACGAGAGACAAATGGATGAAAATGACGAAAGCTTCCTCCCGCACTGCTCTTCGAGACATCGAAGAGCTGATCGCCTCGGGCGTCATTGAGCAGGAAGAAGCTGGAGGAAGAAGCACTTCCTACAGGCTAAAGAAGATCATCGAACAGAAAACCAAACCCCCAGAGGACGCGTAGCTCAAATTTGTCCGCTTGATTGACCGAAGGCTGCCAGAAGTGTCATGTAATTGTCATGTTGTTCGGCCCAAATCCGCACAAAATGATAGACAAGAAAGAGCAAATCGAGTTGTCAGACTTAATCAGAAATTGCTGACTCGCGAAAAATCGCAGTGTCATGTAGGTGTCATGCGACTTGTGCTAAAACACGCCAAAAAGCGAACAAAAACTGAAAAGAGAAGGCGAATCTGATTTACCCCGTTTTGTCAGAACTTGTTGAATCCCCTCGATTTGTCTCGGCTCCGGCAAATTGTGATTAATTTGGTTTCAAGGCTGTTAACCGAAGTGTTGGAGGTTCGAATCCTCCCCGGGGAGCCAAACCTCTTTGATCTCAAGAAATTACAGAGTTTCGGTAGAGCATTCGGCTCTCGACCGAACGCTTGAACAGATGAAGCGGAACTCGTGCGTGGAAGTTGTTGAGGGGACAGCACACTTCCGCCATGCATGCAATGTCCAGCTGCGCCGTCATAAAAACGTAGTAGTGCATTCGGATTTCGGATTAACGAAAGCGCTGTTAGTGGTTGCGTGAGCCGACATTTCTAACTCCGAGCCGTGAGCGAACGAACAGAACCGTTTGGTTCGCGCCCGAATGCTCGGCTAAGCCCACAGTTAGATGAGCGCACCTGCCTCTTGAGCAGGAGCCTCGCCGCTCCCTTGGCGCATTCCAACGACGTCCCCGGGCACTTCAATCTGTACGGCTCTCAGTTCTGGAAACATTGAAACTTTATCCCTAACCATTAATCAAACGAATGGCTCGAAGAGTTCCATTTCGATAGCAATCGGCAAAGGTGGCCACCATGATGCGTTCCAGGTTTCCAATCATTGCATTGGTCGCAATGTCTTTTTTAGCGACACTCACGGTTCGACACCTTCGGGCCGCGAGCACAGAAGCAGGGTCAGCCAGCGATGGCACTCGCCGTACTCCTGTGCTGGTGGAATTATTCACATCGGAAGGATGTTCCAGTTGCCCTCCAGCGGATGCACTATTGGAAAAGCTGGACAAATCGCAGCCGGTAGGCAGCGCAGACCTGGTCGTTCTTAGCGAACACGTTGACTACTGGAATGATATCGGATGGAAAGATCCGTATTCATCGCACCAATTCAGTGTTCGTCAAGGCGATTACGCTCTTCGTTTTCGTCTCGAAGGTCCTTATACGCCACAGATGGTCGTAGACGGAGACATGGAATTGATCGGCAGTGATGAGCGGCGGGCCATCCAGGTAATTAAGAATACGATCAAAACCGCTAAACTTCCGGTAGTCCTATCTTCGATTCATCGCGAAGACGACAAGACGCTTGCTGTGCACATCGAAGTTGGTCCGTCAGACTCCTCGGGAAGACGCGCGCCAGCGCAAGTCTTGATCGCTTTAGCTGACAACAGCGTTCAATCGAGTGTCAGGGGAGGAGAGAACTCCGGAAGAACACTTAAACACGTGGCAGTCGTCCGAAACCTGACGCTGGTAGGAACCATCGACAATGTCGGCGTGTTCTCGAAAGATGTAACAGTGAATACTGAAAATACAGATCAGCGGGATTTGAGGATCATAGCGATCGTGCAGGAAAGGGGTGTCGGTAGGGTCCTTGGAGTGGGATCGGGCCGGGTTTCGAATTAGTTTCGCGTATCTACGGTCTTTGGCCTCCCCCGTGACAAGGAGATCTTAATTCTTCAGATGAATGGGTAGCCACGGACAGTGGGCTACGGAATCGAGACTCATCCTTGGCGGCGTTTGGTCGATTGTTACTGCGGCTCATCGAATTGGAAAGGCAATCGTTGGAAGTTTACTGCAACGAAGTAGCGGTCATTAATAGGCGTTCCGGTTTTGCTTGGAACTTTTCCCGAACTCGTAGCTCTCACTATTGCGCGGCCTTCGAATCACGCGGCGGAAGTTTCGTCATTGCACTTATCCAATGATTCGGGTGGCACGCGAGATCACATTGGGAGATGAAATGAAAAATACGAATGGGGTGATTCGTTCGTTGTTGCTTTTTGCTTTGGGGATTTCCATCGTAGTACCGCCGCGCAGTCTTGCCAAAGATACAGATGGATCCGATAACGCAGGCGCTGTGTTCGCGATGACCAACAGCGTCGACAAGAATGAAATTATCGCGTTCAGACGAAATGACGATGGTACCTTGCGACAGACTCGCACATTTGAGACCGATGGCAGAGGAAGCGGTGGAAATGTAGATCCACTCGGCTCCCAGGGATCTCTAGTCCTCAGCCAGGATCGTTCGCACTTGTTCGCGGTAAATGCGGGGAGCGGCGAACTTTCTGTGTTTCGTGTTCAAGGAGACCTTCTTTCGCTCGAGGACAAAGTGATTTCCGGCGGTAGCGAGCCCGTTGCAGTGACTCAGCACGCGGACCTCGTTTACGTAGTCAACGGTGGCGGAAACGGCAACGTCGTTGGCTTCCGCTGGCAATACGGGCAACTTACAGAAATTCCGAATTCGACGCGTTTCCTCAGCGCCAGCAACTCGGCTCCGGGTTCAATAGCGTTCAGTCCCGACGGAAAGTTCCTCGCAGTCAGCGAAAAGCAGACCAGCAAGCTTGATGTGTTCAGCGTCCAGGGGGATGGCACATTGTCGCCCGTGGTCGTGACGCCGAGCGCCGGTCCAGGCGAATTCTCGATTAGTTTCGGCCCCAATGGGACAGCGCTGGTTTCCGAAACCGGCCCCGCTGGCGGAGTCGACGAGTCGGCGCTCTCTTCCTACGCACTTCTTGCCAGCGGATCACTATCCCCCATCAGCACTAGCGTTCCCACCCTCGGAGCGGCAACCTGCTGGCAGGTGACCACTCCAGACGGCCGCTTCGTCTACACATCGAATGCCGGCACGGGTACTATCTCCGGATTTTCGATCGGTGCCAATGGCAGCTTGACTCCGCTCCCTGGTACGGTCCAAGGAGCGAACTCTTCCAGAGCAGCCAACATCGACATCGCTATGAGCTCAAATGTCAAATTCCTCTACACCCTGAATGCTGGGAAGGGCACAATCGGCATTTTCGCAATTCACAATGATGGGACTCTCACCAGTTTTGGATCTGCCGACGGGCTTACTGCCGCCGGCGGTTTCAATGGAATAGCTGCAAACTAATTAAATACATGGCGTGCGAGTTGTGGTTTACCGCCGCAACTCGCACTACTTTGTTATGCAAGAATGCGAGTCGGCCGGCTCGCATCGCCAAAATACTTGTGGTCGACTATCAGCTACGTGCGCAAAACTTCGAATGTGAAGTAGACGCTCAAAAAAGGAGGAACAAATGTCCGAAGCGAAGCTTGCCGTAATCTATCCTCGTCCAAAGGATCTTGAGTCTTTCGAAAAGATCTACTTGACGGAACATGTCCCCATGGCGGTTGAGAAGTTGGTGGGCAAGACAAAGATCGTGGCCACGAAAATTACGGGGTCTCCTCAAGGCGTACCACCATTCTACAGAATCGTAGAGGTCTATTTTCTTTCAATAGCAGCCTTGGATGTGCGCTGCGACGTCAGGCGCACAGGAGACTTTGGCGCACGCTGTAAAGATCTCAACCGGTGGAACTCCAACGATACTGATCGCTGAGAGCGAGACGTTCACATTCAGCCAGATTGCCGGCGCTTAAGTCCGCTAATCCCGCGCGGTCATTGCGATTGCCATCGAACTGTTTCGGTGAAGATGGCAATCGCAGCCGCAAGCGGTGCCAAAAGCGTTTGACTCGCTTTGTTATGCTCGTTGGATAGCCAATTTAAAAAAGGTTTCGAACCGAAGTCCTAGCATTAGCCAACTGGTGAGCCAATTATCTTGCGCTCTGTAACTTTCATCTACTTTGCGTATCAGACGGGAGATCGAGATCGCACGCACGGTCCACAAACTATTCCAGTTCGATAAGGAGAAGAAATGAAAAAGCTACTCATTATGGGGTTCACGCTTTGTGTCATGGGACTGGCAGTGCCCAGCTTTGCAGCACCGCGACAGGATCAGAACCAGCAAGATCAGATGAAAAAAGACGAAGGCATGAAGCCCGACGCAATGAGCAAGGACAACATGTCGAAGGACGCACCCAAGAACTAGGCCCGGCCCGATTGTCAACCCCGGAGCGGCTCAGAATCTCCTTGCGCTTCACTCAGCCGCTCGGGCCCCATTGTTCTTCCACCGCCGCACTGCTCGCGCGTTCTTCCCCCTCGAAGTCAGGCTTAACATTCCCGGCACTCCGAAGCGCGTCGCGCATGCAACGGGTACATGGGGTATACCCCTCGCGAACCGCTTCTTCTGGCGTCACCATATGATACTTTCCGTGCATGAAAGGGCAGCCCGGCACATGAAACATTTTGCCGCCGTCAACGATTGCCACAAGACGTTGCGGCAATCGCCGGGCGGGCTGACTCATTTCGGAGCGGGGCTGCGGCACGAAGCGATCGAGAGCCGCCGTCACAATCGCTGAGGCAGCGAGCGCGCCGGTGACCCCGACACCCATTAGCCATGCCCTCCGCGATATTCTTTTTCCTTCGACATGATCGGCGAGCCGGCCGTGCAGCCGCGGGTAGAACCCTGCAGGCAAGGGGAACATTGCTTTGTCGCCATAAAGTCCAATGACATTGCGCATGCCATCCCGCACGGAGCTGCAATGGGCGCACTGTGCAAAATGCTCATCCATCGCGAGCTTCAATGCGGCGTCAAGGTCTCCCTCAAAGTAGTTTGAAATCTCGCGCCAAACATCCTCGCATTTTACGACCATGGTTTTGTCCCCTTTGGAATCTGGGAATGACCTCGTCCATACTCCCTCCACTCCTGGCGAGAGAAGATCGCGCAGCATTAGACGCGCGCGCAACAGCCGCGTTTTGACCGCCCCCGCTGATATCCCCAACGCCAGCGCCGTGTCCTCAATACTCATGTGCTCGACGTCCCGAAGGACAAACACCTCCCGATATTTTTGTGCGAGCGAGCCAAGCGCCTCCACAAGCTTCTCGCGGATTTCCTTCCGCTCCAGCGCTTCCGACGGAATTTCGCGCCAGTCGGTGAAGTCCCGCGGCGTATACGTGCCGTCGTCGTTTTCCTGATCCACGATGGGGCGCATAATTTCGAGATGACTCTTCCGCAGCCGCAGACGCGCTTCGTTGATAGCCACCTGGATCAGCCAGGTGCTGAACCGCGATTCCGATCGGAATTGCCCGAGGTACTTAAACGCTTTAAGGAACGCGTCCTGGGCCGCATCTTCCGCGTCCGCCTCGTTTCGCAGAATTGTGAACGCGATGACGAAGACGCGCCTCTCGTACGGCCGAATCAGTTGATAAAACAACTCCGATTCGCCACTCCGGATGCGCCCGATCAGCGCGGCTTCGTGTTCGTGGCCGGGGTCAGATCGAGGCGCAAGTGTCAACTCGGCTTCGGACTGGTCCCGATTTTGCATTGCTTCCGTCAAGGGTAAACAATCGTCAGGGCAAGTATTCCGGGTTGCGCTTCCAACCCGTCAGCATGGACGTGAAATTGTTCCATCCATGGAGGATCACCATGATCAGGTGCCCCAAGACGAACAAGAGCAATGCGCACAGAACGCAAAAATGCCAAAGCCGGGCCAAATGAAATCCGCCCATCAGCGAAGCGAGGAAGGGAAATTGCACGGGATTGTAGAGGACAATTCCTGTAAGGATGGATAACAGCCCGAGGACTATCGCCGACGTGTAAGCCATCTTCTGGAGCGGGTTGTACACTTCCGTCTGCGCCGGCTTACGCCCGAAAAAGAAGTAATGCCGGATCATGGGCCACACCCCGGCAAGATCTTTACGCACGATCAAAGGCTGGCGGTAGTTACCGGAGAAGATCTGGTATGCAACGTAGAAAACACCTGTCGCCACGTAGATCCATGCAAACGTCAAGTGCCATTGCAGCGCGCCGCCGAGCCATCCGCCCAGGGCCAGGGACTTCGGAACATTCAGCAAGTCATGCTGAGGAATCTTTGGGCCAAAGCTGGGGAAGGCCCGGAAGATTTGGAGGCCACTTCCGGCCATCACAAAAAGCGAAATGGTATTCAGCCAGTGGCAGAACCGCACCGCCCAGGGATGCTCGTAGGCCGTTTGGACATGGCTTTCCCCGGCTTCGACAGTGGCGAGTGGAACCGAAAAGGAGTTTGATTCTGCCATTGAAATGTGCCAAGCCTAGAGCCCGTAGTAAGCGGGATAGCCCTGGTCCTCCCAGTAGCCGGTTTTCGGAACCACGTCCGTAACGCGCAGGCTCGTCAAATATTTAGCCTGCTTGTACCCGATCTTGGTAGGCACGCGCAGCCGGAGAGGCGCACCGTGCTCGCGCGTAAGCGGCTGGTCGTACATCTCGTAGCACAGCAGTGATTGCGAGTGGAGAGCGGATGCCATGTCGAGTGACTCGTAGTAATCGTCGGCGCATTCCACGTACAGGAATTTTGCGTCTGGGTTTGCTCCAACGTGCTCGAGAAAATCAGAAATGCGCGTTCCCCCAAATCTTCCGATTACGTCCCAACCCTCGACGCAAATGTGCCGTGTGTTCTGAGCCTGTTTTGGCAGAGACTGGATTTGCGCGAGCGTGTACTCGCCGGGCCGTTTGACATCGCCGCTTACCGTGAGCCTCCACTTTTCGAGGTCTACGCCGGGGTCATCCAAGTCGTACGTGTTGACGTAGAACTGGTTGAGGGGCGTCAGCTCACTGTCAGCAAATGTGGGCGCCAAATGACTGCGGCGAAACCATCTTGCGGACGCCCAATCGGTGAATGCCACGCCCCCTCTCAGTAGGGGGTCGCGAATCTTCGGCATCGCAAAAGCCCCTACGAATAGGATGGGCGAGAGCTTCAGCAACTCCCGCCGATTCATTGTCTTGGACTTTGCCGATTTTGCGCTATCAGGCATTCCTAAACCTTAAAGAATCTCCTTGTCGCTGCCGCCTCGCTAGCGGCATGAAAGCAATATTGAATCCTAGAACCGGCGAGGGCGTCGACTGTGTGATTCCCCAATGGCCGGAAAGTTTCACGAAAAGCCGATTTGAAGAAAATATTGGGGGATTGTCGGCTGCTCCCAACTGCGCCGCTGTATTGCAATGCGATGCCTGAAGGTCCATATCGACGATGGAGCCTCGAATTGTGTCGCGGCCTCTGGATTCGCGCTCACACATGCATGTAGAATTCCATTCTTAACATAATTGGCATTTATGTGATGACTCCGCAAAACGGAAAAGCGAAAAAGGCCGGAAGATCGCCCGCCGTTTCCCGCGATGCGAGTTCGGCGGAGCAGCGCCTCCGGATTCTCCTTCAAGTCAACAACTCGATCATTACTAAATTGAGTCAGGGTGAGTTGTTGCTTGCCGTTTGCGCGGCTTTGCAAGGCGTTCTGCCATTCAATCGTTCGGCGATCACTCTCTACGTCCCGGAACGCGATACCCTTCGCATCTTCGCCCAGAATGACGATCATGCTTCGGAGTTCTTCTCGGTCGGGAGAGAACTCGACCGGCGCGATAGCCATGCGGGTTGGGCGTTTGATCATCAACAACCGTTAATCCGTCGGAATTTGGACAAAGAGAAAGAATCGTCTACTGAACGCTTGTTAGCGGAGCAAGGTGTTCGTTCGATTTGTGTCGCTCCCCTTATCGTCGCAGGCAAAAGTATTGGAACTCTAAACCTCGCGAGCGATAGAGCCGACGAGTATTCGGATACGGATGGAGAACTTTTGCAGGAAGTAGCCAATCAGGTTGCGCTCGCCGTGGAGAACATGAAGGCGTATGAAGAAATCAGCGCTCTCCACGCCAAGCTGGAGAAGGAAAACGTCTACCTGAAGGAAGAAATCCGCTCGGAATACAACTTCCGAGAAATCATCGGCAACAGTGCTCCACTTCGGGAGGTGCTCGAAAAGACAGCGCGAGTCGCCCCTCTGGATTCTACAGTTCTGATCTATGGGGAGACCGGAACCGGCAAGGAACTCATAGCGCGTGCTATTCATGACCGGAGCAACCGTAAGAACCAGACGCTCGTGAAATTGAATTGCAGTGCCATCTCAGCCGGCCTGGTCGAAAGTGAACTGTTCGGCCACATGCGAGGCGCCTTCACCGGCGCTTTTGAAAGGCATATCGGCCGGTTCGAGCTGGCCAACGGTGGAACTTTATTTCTCGACGAGGTCAGCGAGCTGCCGCTGGAGACTCAGGTTAAACTCCTGCGGGTATTGCAAGAGGGGGAGTTTGAGCCCGTAGGAAGTAACAAGACGATTCAGGTAAACGTGCGAATCATTGCAGCGACCAACCGCAAACTCGAGGAATGTGTGGCGGCCGGCCGCTTTCGATCCGATCTCTTCTATCGCCTGAATGTTTTCCCCGTTGAGCTTCCATCGCTTCGCGATCGCCCTTCCGATGTTCCGCTGTTGGTGAAATGTTTTTTGCAACGATTCGCGAATAAATTTGGCCGCAAAATTGACGCCGTCCATAAGGCAACGATGGATTTGTTGATGGACTATGCGTGGCCGGGAAACATTCGCGAGCTTCAGAATATCATCGAGCGGGCAGTCGTGCTTTCGACTGGCCCTGTTCTCACCGTCGATCCCGCTTTTCTCCCACGAACCTCCGCCGCGGCGGAGTTGCGGAAAACAGCCCTTGCCGTGCCGCCAAGTTCTTACTTCCAAGTTACGGAGAACTATGCACCGTCGCTGGAGCCTTCGTTCCCAAGTCTTGACCAAATGGAACGCGATCATATCCTCGCTGCTCTGAACCGATCCGCTGGAGTGATTGACGGACCAAATGGCGCCGCAAGAATTCTAAATCTCCATGCGAACACCCTTCGCAGCAGAATGAGTAAGTTGGGCATTGGCCGAAAGCGCCACGATATTTCGTAATTCGCATCGAGTTGTCACGAAATGTCGTCGATACCCGTAATGTCGTGACCGTGTTGCCAAGATTGCTTTCGCCTGGCTTCGTCGAAATCCTTTGATGTAAATGAAGTGATTCTTTGGGAGCAATCTTTGATTTGGCCCGTCTCGTGCTATCACATTCCAGGAAGTCAAGCTCAGATTACTTGTGTCAAGTAGTGAGACGTCACATATGACCGTATTAGCGCACGTGCCAAATGTTCCCCAAATTTCTGACACGGACGTCGATGACCCTGAGTTGAGCCAGGTCATTGAGAGGGCTGCCGTAACGAAGAGTCCTCCACAGGCCTGGTACCGAACCATGGGTAACAATCCCGGAGTGGCGAAAGCCTTTGCAAACTACTGGGACATGCTCCACCGCGGCGGCTCGGTGCCTCACGAGATCAAGGAGCTTGCGCGCATCCAGATCGCGCAGATGATCGGCTGCGAGTTCTGTGCGCGGCAAACGTCTCCGCTCGCTGCATCAATCACCGAGGAGGAGAAAACAAGTTGCGCGCTACCGAACTGGGAGCATCCGGACCCCAAGACGCGCGCGGCTCTCCACTACGCGCGGACCCTCACACTCGACGATGGTCGAGACGAGCAGGTATATGAAGAGCTAAAGAAATATTACAGCAACGCCGAAATTATCGAGTTGTCAGCATTTTTTTGTCTGACGGCCGGTGGTAACCGCATGGCCAAGAGCTGGAGTATTGAGCCGCACGCCGAAGTCTCTTTGATTCCGGCGGGAGCAATGTCGATCCATACAAGGGAAGCGAGAGAAAGGCAAAACCAAGTTGAGGCCGATTGAGAAGAAGCCGTCCATGCCAGTAAGGTTTTCGCGACGGGACGCCAATAAGCTGCTGATCGGCTTGCCAGCCTTCGCACTCGGATCAAAGTTTCCAGCTAGTCTAATTCCAGTCGAGGAAGGCACAATCAACGCTACTAATCCTTACCCGAGAAAGCGCGTCTCTGTGCTCGACACCGAGATCAGCTATGTCGACACAGGGAGAGGCGATCCCATCGTATTTCTCCATGGCAATCCGACCTCCTCTTATCTCTGGCGGAACATCATCCCGTTTGTCAGCAAACTCGGGAGATGCCTGGCCCCTGATATGGTTGGAATGGGTCAATCGGGAAAGTCGCCCACGAAATCTTATAGGTTTGTCGATCATGAGCGGTATCTCGATGCATGGTTCGCCGCTTTGGGACTCACAAAAAATGTGATTTTTGTCGTACACGATTGGGGATCGGCCCTGGGTTTCAACCGGACATTTCGCTACCCCGGTCAGGTTCAAGGGATCGCCTATATGGAGGCGATTCTCCAATCTCGTCGGTGGGAAGAATTAGGTCCCAATTCCCCGTTCCACGCGCTGCGCTCGGACAAGGGAGAGCACATGGTGCTAGACGAGAATTTCTTCGTCGAGGTTATGCTCCCGAGCGGGATTTTGCGTAAACTTAGCGACGAAGAAATGGCAGTTTACCGGGCCCCTTATCGGGATCGCGATGCACGGTTGCCAACGTTAGTTTGGCCACGCGAGATTCCCATTGATGGCGAGCCGGCCGATGTTGTCGCGATCGTTGAGAAATATGGGAAATGGATGTCCCAATCCAACATTCCCAAGCTCTTCTTTATCGGCGAACCCGGCAGAATCTTAGTGGCCGGACGGGGTCGGGAGTTTGCTCGATCATGGCCAAACCAACAGGTGGTGACCGTGAAAGGCGTTCATTATTTACAGGAAGATTCTCCAGCTGAGATAGGGACAGCGCTCGCGGCATTCGTGAAAGGCATTCGTAGTTAACTAGCGTCTCAGGAGACAAGTCGTGAGGATCAGGCGGCAACAAATCGAGAGGATGTCCAAATGAACCGCCGCGATTTCCTGCGTTCCGTTGGCATCGCATCCGCAAGCCTCGCGCTCCCGGGGACGGAGCGCTTGTTTGCCAAGAGCGCCATGCCTGGCCATTGGCGGACATTTGAAGTGACCACGCGCGTTGAAGTTCTCAATTCTTCCACAGCTACACGCGTGTGGCTGCCGGTGGCCCTCATTGGGGAAACTCCCTTTCAGCGGACGCTCGCAAATCGCTTCCACGCCGAGGGCGGCGTAGCGAAGATGGTCGAAAGCAAGACCGACGCTTTGGGAATCGTCGCCGCAGAATTTCCAGCGGGGGTGAAGCCGGTCCTCACGCTAACCAGCCGGATCGCCACCACGAACTACGTCGTTGATCTCGCCGCGCCCGCCGAGGCTCCGAGAGTGGCCCCAACGGAATTGCGCTATTGTCTGCGACCGACAACGCTGCTGCCAACGAATGGCATTGTGAAGACAGCTGCGGACGAAATTATCAGCGGCGCCCATACGGACATCGAAAAGGCATACGCCATCTACGCTTGGATCGTCGACAATACCTTCCGGGACCCGAAGACACGCGGCTGCGGCGTCGGCGACATCCGCTTCATGCTGGAGTCGAAGGACTTGGGCGGGAAGTGCGCCGATCTCAACGCCCTCTTCGTCGGCCTCGCGCGCGCGTCAGGGCTTCCCGCGCGCGATGTCTACGGCATCCGCGTCGGAAAATCGGAGCTCGGATACAAGAGCCTCGGCACATCGTCAACAAACGTGACGAAAGCCCAACACTGCCGCGCGGAAGTCTACCTCACCGCCTACGGATGGGTCCCAGTCGATCCCGCCGACGTGCGAAAGGTCGTGCTCGAGGAGCCGCCCGGAAATCGTGTACTGGATGACGAAATGGTGAAGAAGGCGCGAGCACGCCTCTTCGGCTCGTGGGAGATGAACTGGATCGCCTACAACTTCGCACAGGATGTAGCGCTGCCGGGCTCCAGCGGTGCACCCATCGGCTTTTTGATGTATCCGCAAGCGGAAACCGCTGACGGCCGGCTGGACTGCCTTGATCCCGACAATTTCAAATATGAAATTACGTCGACGGAAGTTTGATAGCTCTAGTTTCTTGACTTGTTCGGCTGGTGCAGCGTGTCCGCCTCATGCTAGCGTGTTGGATAGTTGTCGAAATATCGGACAGAGTTAGCTGGAACATTCAGGAGGGGACATGATGAGAATGAACTTCTCCGCAATTTGTATGGTGGCGGTTTTTTTTTCCGGTGGAGTGGCCATGGCAAGTCAGGATAGTCCGAACTCCGGATCCTGGTCCGGCGTCATCATGAACAATAATTGCACTGCGGACGAAGCCTTTGCCGAGGCTCCCAAGTGCACCGAGAAAGATGTGCCCGGCGCAAAACTTGTTTTATATGACGATACAACTAGGCAGATGTACTTGCTCGACCCTCAGGATGAGGCCATGGGGCACCTGGGAGACAGCATGACCCTCACCGGGACACTTGAGGGCGATACCGTCCACGTGGTGTCTTTGAAGATGCACACTTCGATTGGCCTGGAAGTCGGTCAGAAGGCCCCCGCGTTCTCCGCTCGCGACCAGTTTGGCGAGGAGCAAACCATGGAGACATTGAAAGGACCGAAGGGGACAGTTCTCCTTTTTTTCCGCTCGGCCGATTGGTGACCGTACTGCAAAGGGCAGCTGGTCGAGCTGCAAAACGCAAAAGCACGATTTGAAAAACAGGGAATCAAAATGGCGGCCATCAGCTATGACAGCGTGGACATCTTGAAGTCCTTCGCTGACCGGAAAAAAATCGAATTTCCCATGCTCGCCGACCCGGAGTCGAAAACCATTCGCGCGTACGAAGTTCTGAACGCCGAGGCGACTGGGCAATATAAGGGAATGGCGCGGCCCGGGCTATTTCTTCATCGATACCCAGGGCGTTATTCGGGAAAAGTTTTTCGAGGTGAAGTACCGGCAACGTTTTTCAGGAAACAATATTATCGGCAAGCTTTTCCCGACGCTGGGCGACGAAGTAACGGACACGGTAAAGTCGCCGCACTTGAGCCTCGCCGTCGAACAGTCGGATCGAACAGGGTTTCCAGGGGGCCGTATCGTCTTGACTGCCGAAGTGCAGCTCCCGCCCGACGTCCATGTCTACGCTCCTGGGACTCAGGGCTATAAGCCCATCGCCCTTGTGATGGATCCCACGCCGGGGATTGTGCTTACTCCGGTGAACTATCCACACGCAGAGGTTCTCTATATGCCGGCGATCAAGGAACGCGTGCCTGTATTCGAGGGGAAATTCCGCCTGACTCAAGATCTGAAAATAAGCTCCGCAGCGGAGTTCAGCAGTTCACTTGGCACGGACGGAAAAACGTTCACGATCAACGGAAAGCTGGACTACCAGGCTTGCGACAAAAAGATTTGTTATCTTCCAACTTCGGTTCTCGTGCATTGGCAATTGCAAGTTCTGCCGCTCGACCGGCAGCGGGCTCCAGAGGACATTCGGCACAAATAGAACGCCGACATTTGTATCGACCTGACCAACACAGGAGGCAGCCATGGCCGATGTAGTGTACGTTTCGAAAGCTCGTATTGAGCGGAAGGTTGGTCCTGTTCGGGTCGCCTACTTGCCCGGTGAATCCCAACCCGTGCTCTTTAGCGTCCACGGAGCGATAGCCGAGCACTACAAAGTGGACCCCGCCAAGCTTACGGAGTCTCACGCCTCGACGATTGACTACGTGATCGGCGCGACCGCCGGTTGAATGCTCGGTACTTTCGGAGGCGCGCTGGATGCGCGTCACATCGATGCGAGCAACGGGAAGCTCGTGGGGGAAGTGACTGGCGAGGTTGAAACGGAGGAAGGCGTGCTCATCATTCGGCGTATCCACGTGGCGATGCGGCTGGTGGCGCCGGAACAAGCGCTTGAAACCGTGGAGCGCGTGCACGGGATCTACGCGATGCGGTGTCCGCTGTATCGAACATTGCATAAAACGATCCAGCTAACATCGTCTTTCACGCTGGAAAAGCCAGAGGCTTGACTCAGCAGCATTGATTGAACATTTTGCCGAATAAAGTGACCGTTCGAAAAAGCGACAATTTTCGAATCAGACTGGGTGTGGATTTTCGTCCGGGGATTGGAAATAAACGTCGCCGTTCGCCGAGGAGCTGTAACGGATTTCTCGGATCTCAGAGTAGGAGCTAACCTTGCAAGTTTCAATTCTTGCGGCGCTTGTTGCCGGACTGATTTCGTTTCTCTCGCCGTGCGTGCTGCCCCTGGTGCCAGGGTACATCTCGATGCTTTCGGGAATCGGGGTCGAGCAGTTGCGGCGAGGGGAAAAGCCCCGAGGAAGTCTGATTGCATCCTCGTTCGCATTTGTGATGGGTTTCTCGGTGGTGTTCGTCGCTTTTGGCGCGTCGGCCAGCGCCGTCGGGCAATTTCTCCTTCAGAACAAAAATCTTCTGGCCCCATTTGCCGGGGCCATCATCGTCCTTTTCGGTCTCCATTTGATCGGGGTGCTTGGGAAAATTCCGGTGCGGGGAGGGATGGTTTTGGGCGCACTGCTTGCATTGGCTGGACTGTTAATCTGGATGCGCATGGGCGATGACGCACCCCGATTCTTTGGACCGGCGCAGTTAATTTCCGTTTCGCTCATTTTTCTGGCTGGGCCGATGCTGACTCGCTGGCTCAATCGCGACATGCACTTCCGCAACCTTGGGGGCCAAACCAAACAGGACACCGACGCTGGGCCATTCGCAGGCGTCCTGAGCGGTTTCCTGCTGGGCTTCGCGTTTGCATTTGGTTGGACCCCTTGCATCGGCCCAATCCTGGCTGGCGTGTTAGCGATGGCCGCGACGAGCGAGACCATTTCACGCGGCGTCTTCATGCTGGCCATATACTCGGCCGGGTTAGCCATCCCTTTTCTGCTGACGGCCCTGGGCATCAATCAATTCCTGGGTTTCTATCAGCGGTTCCGCCGCCACTTGCACGCCGTCGAGGTTGGCAGCGGCGTCCTACTGCTCGCCGTAGGCTGTCTGATTTTCCTCAACCGGCTGACTTTGCTGTCGGGCAAACTTAGTTTTCTGAACGGCTTTGTCAAGTGAGGGGCGTCGGCAAAATGGTCTGCAAGTTTCTGAACATGAAATGGGCAATCGGCATACCGGTCCTCCTCGCTTTGGTTGGTTGCGGACGGGGATCACAGAGTCCAGGTATGAAGGGATCAGACGGAGCCTCTAATGCGGCGGCGCCCGAGGCCAGTTTGGAGATACCGAGTCTCGATGGCGCGAGCGTCTCAATCGATCACTACAAAGGTAAGGTGGTTCTCGTCAACTTTTGGGCGACCTGGTGCGCGCCATGCCGCACGGAGATACCCTGGCTCATCGAGTTCAACCAGAAGTACGGCCCCAAGGGGCTGGTGATTCTTGGCGTGGCCATGGATGATGAAGGAAACAAGGTCGTCCAGCCATGGGTGCAAAGTCAGCGTTTCGACGTGAACGGCCATCCCGGAGCCGATGAATTATCAGATCCTGCTCGGCAACACCAAGATCGCCGATAGATTTGGCGGCATTCTGGGCATGCCGACAAGCATGCTATATTCGCGCGATGGAAAAAGGATCAAGACGATAGTTGGCCTGATCGATCACGACGACCTTTCGAAGACCCTAGAGAGTCAACTTTGACTTTACTTTGCACCCGGCTGGTGGGAGACAATCGCTAATCGTTGGGCGCAACGTTCAGTAACTGCTACACTTCTCTGCTTCCGGTTCTGCCGCTTGCTGGTCTCCAATGTTTGGGAAAGTGATGCGTGCCTGGTGGTCGTCGCGGTCTTCAAAACCGTTGCACTGACACTTTGTGCCGGGGATTCCTACCCTCTCCGCCAACTGCTTATGATTCGAAACCAGTTTCGGAAGGAGGTGATTATCCGTATCGCGGGAGCAGATTTTCAAGCTGACTGCGTTGTCGTCCTGCGCCGGTTGAGCTTCCAAACTCAGCCAGCAGGCTCTGATGCAGGTTCTGCGTCAGCTACCGATTCTGAATAGCCGCAATCTCCTGGTTGGTACTGCGACTGGGGATGACGCAGGGGTGTATCGCATCGACCAAAACCGCGCACTCGTTCAAACGACTGATTTCTTCACGCCGATCGTTGACGACCCGTTTGCCTACGGGCAGATCGCAGCCGCAAATGCTCTGTCCGACGTTTATGCCATGGGAGGTCGTCCGCTGACGGCGCTTAACATCATGGGAGGCGTGCATCGGCAATTTTTAGGGGATGATGCGCATATCGCGAAGCCTGGTGAGCTGCCGCCTAAAGCTCTGGTGTGTGTCGATGCAATCCGCAAAGCCTGCGCGACGAATCTTGATTGTGCTCAGGAGTGTCTCTTCCCGGAAGTTAAGCATCCAGTCGACGAACGCCCAGTTTGCAATCTGGTCGTAGGGCGTGACATCTAGGCCATAGCGGGCAACCATCGAGTCCCACAAAGGAGCCTTCTCGCTCATCTCGGAAACAGTAGACATCGCAAACGGCTCTGCGATTGGAAGATCGTAGAAGGCGGCGAGCTCATTCCACAGTTGTCTCCAGCGATAGACATCTCCGTTGGAGGCCGTTCGAATTTTTGAATCCCTTCATTTTTCACGGCCGCCGTAACGATGTCCCCGACAGGGCTCCCGGCGGCGAGGTTCAGGGCCAAATTGCGCGCTCTACATATTCCTATATCGGAATGTATTATTTGGTCCGTGCCACGAGCCGTCACAAGCCGCGTCCACAGGACGGGTCCACTGGCGTACCCCCATCGGGCTCGTCCACGTCTGCAGAAACTGGTTGCACTGCTGACAGCCCTGAGAGCATCTTATGAAGCTCGCGACGCTCCGACTCCGACATCGTGTCATACGATCGCATGGATTGGCATCCGATTCGCGCAGCGTCTTCCCGGACGCACTCGTCTAACCTATCGCGGTTAACGGGCATGGAGACGCGAAGGGTGCGTCCAGCCCGCTTCGCACTCCAATTCGAACGGTTGAGTCCGCGATGCGGCGGCCGCGGGACGAACTTGGTTTCTGCCCAGAAGACCGGGCGTTTTGGGTTTTTGGCTTCTTGAGTCACAGCCTATGCCGCAAGCCGAAACCAAGGAAGGCAAGTAGGTCGAGTGCATCCGCGCGAGTGGCATTCCCAGCTTCAGCGCTGAGAAAAGTAAAGCAACAAACCAAACACGAGGATGGGAATTAGCGCAATTGCCGCGTAAACAAACGCCTTTTTTGACTTAGCTAGCTTTTTGGTCTTCCACCCCTGTAGCTCGGGCCTCTCCGTTATGCCAACCCGGTCAAGATGGGCCAGGTCGACCGCAAGCTCATGCGCGCTCGCATAACGGTTTTTGTGCTCTCGTTCCAGCGCTCGATAGATCACTTCCTGTAATTGTGGCGAAATAGCAGGTTCGATTTCGCGTGGAGGAATGGGATGGCTCGACAAGCGCTCAAAGGGGTCTGGACCGGGAAAACGGGACCTTCCCAGTTAGCAGTTCGTAGAGGATTACTCCCAGGGCGTAGATATCGCTTCGCGCATCGCCCCGGTTCCCCTTCAACTCCTCAGGCGAAATGTATGCGGAGGCGCCGATGATTTGTGCCAGATTCGTAAACGTAAGCCGCGGCGCTCCCTCTTTAGCTGCAACTCGAAAATCCGTCAGTTTGATTTGATCGTGAGCGTCGACCAATATATTTTCCGGGCGCAGGTCGCGATGCACGACGCCATGGTTGTGGATATAGGCAAGCGCTTCGCACACCGCCAATGCGATGCGCACGACGCGATTCGGTGAAAGCTTTTTATTCTCTGTGAGCAGCTGTCTCAGCGACTTACCATCGAACCACTCCATCACCAGATAGGTCTGACTCTGGTGATCGTCCACCAGAACCTTCAACACCCCAGAGTGGGCGAGCGCTCTCCCAATTTCCTGCTCCCGGCGGAAACGATCAATAAATGCCGGATCGTTCTCTATTCCAGGATGAGGAACCTTAAGCGCTACCGGCTGGTTCGACTGAAGGTCTGTGCCGCGAAAAACAGTCGCTACATTATCACGGGAGACGATGCTATCGAGGCGGTAGTGATCGAGTTGAGCGCCGACATTCATATGCGCATCCGCGGACCTCCACAGGTCGCAGCAATCTCGTTTTTTTTCATTGTTGGGATCACGTCGTTTTTGGGAACAGATATCAATGCCGTGACGGAGAAACTGTTACTCTCATGCTGGATTGGTCGAAAGGCGGGTCGACCGAGCCTGTTTCAGTCTCGGTTGGAAGCAATCCATCCTGCGGACCAGCGACCGCTGAGGTAGGATCGGACAATTTCAATTCTTCTTGCATATCTTGCGGGGACTTTAGATTGAAAGTGCCCCGCAGTGCAATAGGCGTCAGAAGAGTCGTGAGAAGAACGACCGCAACCATCACCGCCACTTCCGGTTGGCCAAAGATGCCCGTGCTGGCGCCCATGGCGGTTACGATCAATCCCACTTCGCCGCGTGACATCATGCCGCAACCGATTCGCAGGCTGCGAATCCAATCCATTCCTGACCCCAGTGCAGCCAATCCGCATCCGATAACTTTGCCAACCACGGCAACAGTCAGCACAACGAGCATAAAAATCCAATGCCCGGACAACGCACGATAGTCGCTCGAAAGCCCGATGGAAACAAAAAACAGTGGAATCAAAAGGCCGTGCCCCAGCGCGTAAAAGCTTCGCTCGACGTCCACCTTATATTCCGACCCGGCAAAGACGTAACCGAGCAGATATGCGCCGGTGATACCCGCGACACTCCCCAGCCACTCCGCCGAAATCGCGTAGACCAGCACTAAAGCCAGCACGCAGCTCGGAACCGCTTCATTCGCGGTGAGCTTCCGAAGTTGAAGGATCAGCGGATCAAGCCAGCGCTTGGCCGCCCCGTAACCCACGAAGAAAAATACCGCGACGGACACGCTGATCATGATCATCTGTACGATCAGCGGGTGGCCTGCCGCCGCGGGTACGCTTTTTTGTAACCAACGGCTCGCCATCGGCGCCAAGCCGAACGCTTCGCTCTTTGTGGTGGTTGAGGCCGCTAGAAACGCGAGTACGAACAGGCCCATCACATCATCGATGACCGCCGCTCCCAAAATTATCGTGGCCTCCGGCGAGGCCATTTGCCCGGCATCCATCAACGTTCGGGCGGAAATAGAAACGCTCGTTGCAGTGAGCGCTCCTCCCAGGAAACAGGCCGTTGTCCAGGAAAGTCCGAACAGGTGCCCTACGCCCGCGCCCAGCAAAAACGGCCAAATTACGCCTGAAAATGCGACGATGAACGCCGTAACGCTTGCTTCGCGCATCCGGTCGATATCGGTTTCGATGCCGGCGATGAACATGAGCACGTAACCGCCGACTTGTGCCAGGAGAAGAAGAGTGCTCGTCGCGTGGCCATCTTCGAATAAATGCAGATGGAGGAGATTGAAGGCGCCGGGACCAAAGACCACGCCGACAAGCAACTCACCGAGAATAGGGGGAATTCCAAAACGCGCGCAGAGTGATGCCGCCAGTTTTACGGCGGGCAGCAGGATTGCGAGCAGCAGCGCAAGCTGAAGGGCTGGCTGCATCGTTAGCGAGCTTCCGCGGGTGCCAACTCTTCACCTCTGTTGCGGGTCCAAAGCCTGCGGAGCTTGCCAAAGAGCAACCACGGTTTTCTGTAGCCGTCACGTTCGATTCCTTCGCGCTTCATCGTTCGGATCGTGGCCGCTTGCCGACGCGCCAGTTCTGATTGCGCCATGTTCTGCGCTAGCTGGGCCGCGCGCTGTGTATGGTCTTCGGCTTTAGGCATCACGCGTAGCCGCATCCACAACTCACCCATTTTCAAATGCGCGATATAGCTGTCCGGCGCGAGCGACACGGCTTCGCCCAACTCTTCCATGGCGTCTTGCACTTCGAGATTCACGCACAGCGCCATACCGTATAGCACCCGAAGCTCCGACACTTTAGGACACTGCTCAACACATTCGCCCAGTTGGGCAACCAGGTATTCCTTTTCGTCTTTTTCCAGTATGCGCGGATCGGCAAACATCCGCCGCAGCAAAACCTGCGTCTCCACCGGCACGAAGGGCAGCGCGAGCGGCTGGCTTGAAACCGCCAAGGCATTGCCTGTGCTTTCTGGCGTTCTTACGACAAATGGCATCGCTCATATCCTGTGTCCCTCGCATCGCGGCGAAAAGTGTTGATTTAAAAAAAGGCACAACCAGCGGGCAAGGCGCGTGGCCGAGGCGCGCCTTGCCGCCGGATGTGTTACTGCTAACTCAAATCAGGCGACTGCATACCCTTTCTCTGCGGTTGCCAGAATGTCCGGCTCTGGTTTGAACACGAACTCGGGATACCCGAGCTGGCCCATTTCCGGAAGATCGAGTCCCGCAATTTCTGTCTCTACCGAGACTCGCTGCCCGACAAAGAATTCCAAAGCCAGGTTGATGAGGAAGCTCAACGTGAAGACAAAACCGATCAGCGTTGAGATGCCCACGAGTTGCGCGGCGAGTTGGCTCGCGTCACCGTAGAACAACCCGGTTACCGAACCCGTTCACTCCGTTCCACGCTCCACCGTAGTTGCTGGTGCCATCGGCAAACAATCCAACCGAGAGCACGCCCCAGAGGCCGTTCGTGCCGTGGACCGAAATCGCCCCGACCGGATCATCCACCTTCATTACGTTCTCGACGAACGAGCAGCTCAAGCACCACCAGCACTCCAGCGATGAGCCCGATGATGCAGGCCCCGACCGAGCTGACGAAACCGCTGGGAGCGGTAATCGCAACCAGCCCCGCCAGCAGGCCGTTGCCGCTCATCGAGGCATCCACCTTGCCGTTCTTCATCCACATGAAGAGCATGGCGCCGAACGTTCCGGTGCAACCAGCCAGCATGGTGTCGACCGCGATCGTGCCAATCCGCAAGTTTCCGGCCGCAGAAGCTCCCAGCGTGCTGCCGGGATTGAATCCGAACCATCCGAACGCCAGAATGAAGCAGCCGATCAGCACCGCCGAAATATCGTGGCCGATGATCGGATTGCTCGATCCGTCGCGATTGAACTTGCCGATGCGGGGGCCGATGATCAGGCAGACGGCCAGCGCAGTCATTCCTCCGACTGCGTGTACCACTCCGGAACCGGCGAAGTCGCAATAGCCCTTTCCCAAGTTGGTTGTTAACACCCAGCTGCGAGAGCCAGCCGCCGCCCCACGCCCAGTTGCGCGTAAAGAGGATAGGTGATGGCGCCCATGATCGAGGAAGAAACGCAGAACGCCAGGAACTTCCAGCGTTCCGCGCATGCCCCGGTCACGATGGTAAGCGCCGTATCCATGAACACCATCTGGAACAGGAAGATCACCATCACGCCCACGTCATACTGTGTGGCCGGATAGAAACATTCCCGAGCCGCCGAACAGCCCCCACGTTTTGCCGAACAACGTGAAAGTGTGCTCCGGCGTAAGTGACTGGAGGCCTCCGAGGTTCCCATTGCCCGCCGCACCACCCATTTGTATGGCGAAGCCGACAAGCCAGTAGGAGAACAACCCCGCTGTGTACACGAAAAAGTTCATCATGTAGGTGTGGTTGGCGTTCTTCACCCGGCAAAGGCCCGATTCGACCATCGCGAACCCCGCCTGCATGAACATGACCAAGAATCCGGTCACGAGCGTCCACACGAAGTTGATGGCGATCTTGTTTTGGCCTACTTGATTTGCCGTGTCCGGCAGCGTGACTCCGACCTTCGAGTCGGCCGCTGGGACGTCGCTGATCGTCCCGGTGATGACGCCGCCCGGATCGCCCTTGGCCAAATCAGCTGTCGCGGGTGCTTTCGAGGCAGCGGCGGCTAGTTCGGCATCCGCAGCCGAGGATGCTTTCGCGCCTGCCGGCGCGGCACCTTGCGCGTACAGCGCGGTGCCCGACGCCAGACCGACGAAGAGAATGCAAAGTCCTAAACACCAACTTCTTATTTTTTTCATCCTTTTCGCTCCATGGTAATTTTGGCTGCCGTTAGAGAGCCCGGCGCGCTTAGCTTTTCCAAACCGCGTTCTTATTGAAGGCCCCTGGTAAAACAACAATGATTCCGAACAAGCTGACCGCAATTCCCACCAAAGCCGCGATGATGCGACCGCCAACACTCGGTGTGAGGTGCATCCCGAACAGCGTGATGCCCCATCCGAGCAGTGCCACGACCGCGCCTATCAACTTCATCGCTTCCGGCGCTGGCTTCATTGCCGTCTTGCCTTCGAGCGACTTGATCTTCATCATCCCGAAGAGGCTTGCAATGAATCCCACTGCGCCCACGAGGAGCAACAATTTCCCCATGCCGCCGCTGAGATAGATCCCCGCGCACAGAACCGTCGCTGCTACCAAAAACAGGGTGTAATAGCTGCCCTGGGACTTATTTGCTGCCATAAAAGCTGCCTCCTTGACCCTTTAGGGTCCTCTGCTAGGTTGCGAATCCTATACTGCGTTCCACGGACTCAAGCGGCACTAAGACTCCGTCGTCCATCCAGAATTTGAATCCGTATAACTTGGCCCTCATCACCGGCGACTTCACTTTCTTCACGGCCGGCAGTTGCGTTGTAACCGTCCCGGCGATGATCAAACGGGGTGGTTCCCTGGCCGATTGCCGAAAGACTCTCAGCACCGCCTGACGAATGCCGGGCAACAAACCGAAGAGCATGTCGCGCAATTTCATGGCGTCCTGCAGGGCTTCCACCGACGCTTTTTGCTCCCGTGCGTGCCGCGGAAGCGTCCCTTCCCATTCATCGGCGGAGCGGGCGATCCAATCGCATTCCACGCTTTCCTCCTTCAGCTGGAATCGCAGCAGCTTGAGAGGCGCATGCGAAAAATCGCCAAAACGCAGCTCTGCTTGCAGCTCCCGCAGGAACGACGCGATTTGCCACAACTCGCTTCATCGCCGCTGTTCCCTTCCTGGGGTCGTTCTCCCTCATGGAGGGCAGGGCCAGGAACACAATGAACTGCAGTGCGACCATCATTTCCAGGATCAAGGGCAGTTGGTTTTGCAGGCGGAAGACCAGCAGGACGAGAACCATCGAGAACCACTGCCACCGTGACCGGCGCAGCCTTTCGATCCGGCCCGGGAACCGAAAAATGCTGCCAAATTCGAGCCTGCGATCCGCGGCTACGGGAACGCTGGTCCGAATACAAGCAACGGCGAAAAATCCTCCGAGCAACAGCTCCAGCAAAATCGTTTGGTGGGTCATCGGCCATCTCCACATTTTCCTGGTGGTGCCTTTCAAATCGACTAGAAATTCGCGGCCCAAGCATGCGGATGCAGGTTCTCCAACACTCCTTCGTCGATCCAGAACCGCAGGCCCAGCAACTTCGCGCGCATCGCCAGGGAACGTACCGCCTTGGAGGGACGCTCGGCGCGCGTGACGGTACCAGCTATGATTAGTTCCAGCGCTCCCGGGGCGGTCTGCCGATAGACCCTAAGCGCTGCGTCTTGCAATTCCGGCAAGGCACGAAATAACAGCTGGCGCACGGCAATCGCATCCTTGAGGGCCTGAACCGAAGCGTTCCGTTTGCCCACGGCAGCCGGCAGATTCGAGTCCCAGGCATCCGGCGGCCGCGCCAGCCAGTCGCACTCGGCGCGCTCGCCTTCAATCTGGACGCGCAGAAGGCGCAAACGCGCTCGGGAAAGCGCGCCAAACCGTGCCTGCAATTTCAACTGGCGTATGAACGTGCCAAGCCCCTGCAATTGCCCACACATCGTTCCTTCGTTGCCCACGTTCGCTCCTCTAGGCGCAAACAAGACAAGCATCTCTGCGGTGTTTCCGGCCCGAATGAACCTGCGCGGCAAAAACTCCAAACCTAGCCACCCAGAGCGCATCCCATGCCCAGGCAAACTCCAACGGTCAAAAAAACAACTTAAAGTTGATTTGGACACGGCGTCATGTCCAAGGAATTCGCGTAAAAAAGAGAAGTCAGCAGGAGCCTTTCATTTCAGCACCGAAACGAAAAGCCAAAGGCGTCGTCACCTTCGCGCTGCACTTTGCGGCTTTTACGTGCGAGAGTCAAATTCAACTTTTGGATTGCGGCGATTCAAATCAATGTACAGCTTTTGAAAATGTCTATTTCGCCTTCGAAGGAGCGTCGGGCGTTTGCTCTCGCGAGATTTGTTTCAGTTCGTCGGTCAAAATAATGGCTTCGGCAATTTCATTCATACGCTTATTTCTGTGCTGGCTTTCGAGCTGCATCATGCGATAGGCCGTTTTTTCGCTGATTTCCAAGTCCTGCTGGAGAATTTTCTTAGCGCGATCAACAAGAGTTCTCGTTTCGATCCTCTCCGAAAGAAAAGCATTTTCGCGCTTCAATCGGTCGCTTTCGATCCTGTTACCAAGCAAGAAGCCGATGGTTCCAATCATCTTGATTTCGCGTCTACTGTACTCGTTTCGGCTCACACTCTGCGCGTTAATCAATCCCAGAAACTTTCCACCACCAATTATTGGAATCAGGAAGAAAGCTTCGAAATGGCCCTCAGGCGATTCGTTGAAAAGCTTGAATCGAACATCCTCATAAGCTCGTTCCCCAATGACGATCGGCTCTCGGATTTGAGTCACCCAGGCCGCGTCATCTGTGGTCGTCAATGTAGCAACAGCGTTGGCCCGAAAGTCTTTGGAAGCTCGCAAGATGAGTTCGCCACCTTCAAATGAATACACTCGTACGGAATCGCATTTCACCAGAATCGTCACGAAGCTAACGACTTCGTTCAAAACGTCATGCGGGATGACGCATTCTGATAACCGCTTGGCCGTCTCCTGTAGAAGAGTAAACTCGAAATCCCCTGAACTGCTCGGGTCCTTAAGACGCGAAAACATTAGGCGACCTCCTAGGTGGGCGATGCCTTAGCCATGGCAAATAACGAATCACATCGGCATGGCAAACCAATTCGGTGGCGACTGTTTACCCTGAACCAATGATTTTAGGAACGAGTGCGGTCTCGCCACTAGCTATCTTTCGGCCCAATGGGGGTATCTTTTGTACAATTTGAGACATTATCTTTGGGCTTGCCTTACACTGAGGGGCTCAATGCGGGTCCCTACATCGGGCGAGGGCAATGCGCTTATGGAGCTCTTCTCCGTCTACTCCCAAGCGAACCGAACAGGACTGACAGCGCTTGGCCTCATACTGATATTCGTCATCGCAGTCATCGATCTCGTCACGCCGAACCTCCCATTGGGATACTTATATCTCCTTCCAATACTTCTGGTTTCAGGCTTTTTGGATCGTGGATGGATCGCAATCATCGTTCTGATCTGTGCGGCATTAACCGGACTTCTAAGCCGCTACCAATTAAAACCAGCGACGATCTTGTTCGTTATGGCCTGGGTGGGTTTCACGGGAACCGGGTTCTTTGTTTCCGAAGTGGTCCGCAATCGCCAGAAAGCGCTGGAGTATGTGCGGGAGATGGAGACTCAGATCCGCTTGCGGAGGGAGACCGAAGAGCAGTTGAAGGGATTAGTGGAAAGCAGTCCGCTGGCGATTCTAACGATTGGCGCAAATGGGAAAATTCTTCTGGCCAACGACGCTGCCCAGAATCTGTTCACCCCGGAAGAAACCCCCATTGTGGGTCAATCGATCTCCCGGTTTCTTCCTGCTTTAGAAGCGGTCATGCAACAACCTGGCGCGAAGCTATTCCGAACTCAGATTCGCTGTCGCGGCAGGCGGACGAATGGAGACGTTTTTCTCGCCGCGGTCTGGTTCTCGACTTCCTCCACGGCGGTAGGGCCGATTCTTTCGGCAATCATTGTTGACTTCTCCGAGGACCTGCGTGACCGTGAAGACCTCAGCCTGGAACATCTCTTAAAGAATGCGAAGATTCTTGTTGGGGCGATCGCGCACGAGATTCGCAATCTGTGTGGTGCGGGTCTCGTGGTTTACAAGAATCTCTCGCGCGTAGAAGGCCTGCAGCACAACCAGGATTTTCAGGCACTTGGCACGCTCATAGAGGGTTTGGAAAATCTCTCCGTGATGGAACTGAAGCCGTCATGGGCGCAGCAAATGGCATCGGTCGAATTATCTTCGGTATTGGACGAGTTGCGTGTGGTGATCGATCCGGCCTACGGCGAGCTGAACATGAACGTCGTATGGAGAGTTCAGGAAAACTTGCCCCTCGTCACCGGAGACCGCTATGGGTTGCTCCAAGTCTTCTTGAACCTCGCCAGAAATAGCCAGCGAGCCATGGACACAAGCCCGGTCAAGCAACTGACGATTAGTAGTGAGGTGCAGCCAACCCTTGTCCGGATTCGGTTCGAAGACACTGGAAGCGGTGTCTCCGATCCGTCCGCATTGTTCAGGCCATTCGACAAGAGCGCCACGGCCAGCGGACTGGGCCTTTACGTGTCACGCGCCATCCTGCGCAGCTTTCGCGGAGACCTGCGCCACGAAGCGCGCAGGGCGGGATGCTGCTTTACAGTGAGCTTGGCTCGGTTCATCAGCTCGGGAGCATCCTAGCGATGGACACGCACCCGGCGACCAGAATCTGCTTGCTGCTCGTCGATGACCACGAATTATTTCGGGAAGGCCTTGCCCGATTGCTTCAGTCCGAACCAGGATTTGAAGTCGTCGCGCACTGCGGCTCGACCGAGCAAGCCTTAGACATTGTGAAAACGCATGCAATTGACGTAGTGCTGTTGGATATCGACCTTGGCACCGAACGGGGCATCGATTTGCTCGAAAGCATTGAAGGCATCGGTTTCCATGGAAAAGTGCTGTTGGTTACCGCCGAAGTGAATGAACGCGATGTACCGGGATTGATCCGAAAAGGCATCGCCGGAATTTTGATGAAGCACAATTCACCTGCTCTGCTGGTGCGGGGAATCCGGGACGCGATGGAAGGAAAGGTATCGTTTGATCGCGATTTGCTCAGGCGCGCGCTGGAAAGCGATCGAATCGGAGGCTCTGAAGCAAGTCGCACGGGGGTGACCGTACGCGAAAAGAAGGTGCTGTCGTTTGTCTTCGAGGGACTTACCAATAAGGAAATCGCGGAACGGCTGCATGTCTCTGAAAGCACGGTGAAAGGCTGCTTGCAGAGCCTGTTCACGAAAACGGGAGTGAGGACGAGGAGCCAACTTGTTCGCGTTGTCTTAGAAAGATATCGCGGCGAACTTTAAGAAATATCAAGACATCAACATGACGAGGGGCGCAATTGATTTCTTGATAATCGCATGATAGCGACATTCTTGAGTTCTGTACAATGCGTGGACATTCGAACCATAAGTTCCGATTCAATCTGATTAGAACGAGACGAGTTAGGAAAAACGTCGTTCACCCCGATCTCCTGCGAAGGAAGCTGACGATCGGTTCTTAAGGGAAAACAAGCAATGCTGTTTTTGTGCTTTTCCCGTGGCTTTTCGGAGAACATGCGTCTGAATTTCTGAGCCAGGATACGAGCTGTCACGAAAACGTAACGGCCATTCATACCATTGGCCCTCGAAGTCCAAGTTTCGGGCTATACTGATGGAAGCATCGGTTCAAATCAGGCCTCTGCAATCAATTGTTCTTTCCTGTGAACAAGTTCCCGGTACCCTGCAACCATCCGAATTTGTGGCTTTCGTTGTCAAAAGATATCGAGACTTGGTCGCTTACTTCGAGGTCCCGGGCCGAAGCACCCAGCAGATAATTTCTGGTTAGCCTGTGATTCGACCAAGAATCCGGTTGAGGCGATTTTATTCGTACGCGAAAATGGCAGCAGCATTTCTCGTGGTGACACGGTCAGTTCTGTATTGAATTTCGATTCCTGTTGTTCGTTGTTGGTTGTGGCTCGTATTCTTACAAGGTACCGAGCAGCGGTGCATCTAGCCTAGCCGCTCTGCCCAAGTGCCCGAACAGCTTCTCGTGCATGTTAAATCGAGGCCACCATGGAGTTGATGTTTGCTATGAGGAAGAATGTCTGGAGAGCGGTGATCGAGGTAGGTTTTATCATCTTCCTGTTCTATTCGAATCTTTTGATGGGAGAATTTGAGCGCTCAGGCATGGGGCAGAAGAGGGGTCTAACTTGGGCAATCGGAGATGTCTTTACCGCTGCCAATTTTGAAATTGCCACGACAGCCGCATTCATCGGTTACATCCTTTTTGAATTTCTTCGAAAGAGATTCTAGGCAAACGTGGGCTGCCCAATCTCTCGGACTATATAGACGAAGAGGGTTCTGCCGAACTTCGACGGGCTCTTGAAGACCATATCTCGTGGTGTCGGCGGTGCCGCGTTGTCTTTGACACCACGGGGAGAGCACTGAAGATCATTCTCGATGTAGAGCCCTTCGAGGTGCCTCTTGCTGTGAGCGCTCGGCTGTATACACGACTTGAGAAGGTGCTGTCCGAGAGCCAAAGGTCTTCCGGACGGAAGTACAAAACCTGATTGAGGAGGATAACAGATGAAGAAGCGGATAGTCGGACTCGTTGGATCATTGATGCTACTGACCATGAGCTTCGCTGCTCAGAAAGATAGTACCTACAGCGGCGAAATCATGGACAGCCAGTGCGCGAAGAATGGGTCTCACGACACCATGCTGAAGAAGGAAGGCATGGAGAAGATGATAGGCGACCCCAACGCCAGCATGATGTGTACTGCCAACTGCATAAAGAAAGGCGGCAAGTACGTCTTGTGCGATGCGGCCAAGAAAACGGTCTACCAACTGGATGATCAGCAAAAACCTGGCCAATTCGCGGGTCAGAAAGTGTCGGTGACCGGGACTCTCGACAAGGCCACCAAGACGGTCCACGTCACCAGCATCCAGGCCGGGTCTTCACACATCTGGAGAGGATCGGTGTCCGTGCCAATCCTCTCCACCTCCATCTCACAGTTTTAGGGTCAAACATGCAGTACCTCTCTGTTTGCCAAAGGATTTGCGCTCTTATCTTGTGCGATGTGGGGGCGTCTTTACTTCCAATTGTCAAAGGCAATTCAGACGCCGATTCAATGGACCTTACTTATGAAATGCGCTCTCATCACTTTGTCTGTCGTATCCGCCCTTGCGATCGCTGGCGTGCTCTTCGCCATCTCGCAATTCAGCCTGAGTGCGATGCCGGAGCCCAGCAACGTGGAGATCAATCTGGCGACCACGGCGAGACATGCATTTGTACGTAGGAGCAGCCGCGAGGCAATCTCTCCGGCGCCGTCCAATCTGAAAGAGAGCATCGAGGAGGGCGAAAAGCTTTTCGGAACTGAGTGCGCAGCGTGTCATGGCCTCGATGGCAATAACCCTACAGACGCGGGTCGCTGGATGTACCCGCGCGCCGCGGACCTCACATCGCATGACATTCATGGGTATTCGGATCGTGAATTATTCTGGATTGTGAGGAATGGAATTCGTTTCAGCGGTATGCCCGCCTTTGGCAAAGTGGAGACCGACGAGCACATCTGGAACCTTGTCCAGTATCTTCGGACACTGCCTCCATAACGAAGTGCTCATTGAAATGCCCTAATTAGGGCATCCTGCTTTGGGGTCTAAGATACCATTAGGCGCGTTCTTGGCTTCGGTCATCTATTTATAAGTTTTCTCCTGATGTGGTGGTCCTAAGCTTATCGCGCCATGCCAATCACAAGCTCCAACCCGCGCAGCGTCTTCCATTAGTAGTTGTCGGAAACGCCTTCGTGAGAATTTCCTAGGGTGCAAGTGGGGTTCTCGTGGGTTTATACCTCGCCGAACTTGCGAATCGCGGGTTCGATATAAACGCAGCTCTCGTCGGAACGCTTGGCGCAGTTTCCTTTGGCGCTGAGTTAATTGTCGGTGTTCCGATGAGCATCGCTTCAGACGCGGTTGCGCCACGGGCGCTAATGACAAGCGGCGCTTCTCGGTGCCATGGCGACGCAACTCTTTGGGATGAGCAGTCGGCTAAGTATTTTCTTCCTGAGCCGGACCATCGAAGGCGTGGGCGCGGCTGCCGTCACTCCTTCTCTTCTTTCTCACCTCACTAATGTTACGGACGGAAACCATTCACTGCGAGCCCGAGTCATGAGCTATTTCGAACTCTCACTGCTTGTTGGACTGGCCCTTGGCGGTCTGGCTGGGGCGCAACTGTGGCATTTTCTCAGCGTGCGAGCATTTGGTGCGGTGGCCGCGATTTACGTTTTGACCGCGTGCTTATTGCTCCTCGGCGCAGTGGGAAGCAAGGGACACGGATCAGCACAAGCAATCTCCGGCTTTTACACGGCGCTCAAAGAACCAGCCCTACAACGCCTCGCTCCCGTATGGTTGTGTGTGAATACGATTGTTGGCTTGTGGCTCGGGCCGACGCTGCCGTTCCTGCCCACCCGTAAAGGACATAGCAGTCAATTTTTGGATGGCATCTTCTCGAATCAACCGGAGCGCATTGGCTGGCTCTTGCTCGGGTATTCCGTGATCTTTG
The DNA here is from genome assembly GCA_963718485.1 of uncultured Acidobacteriota bacterium. Taxonomy (GTDB): domain Bacteria; phylum Acidobacteriota; class Terriglobia; order Acidiferrales; family UBA7541; genus Palsa-295. Next base: position 13,416 of record CAVQZU010000091.1, on the reverse strand, counting down.
GCATTGGCGTAACAGGCTGGAGCATCGTGTTACCTCGCACGACGGAACAACGCGCGTTGCGCATTGCGCTCATGGCAATGGTCGGCGTATGCCTCGGGCTTTTTCTGCTAAACCATTCCGGAGTTGGATCGTCGGCCGTTCGGTGGGCAATTGGCACCTTGACCGCACTCTGCACTATGGTCGAAAGCGGCTTCACACCTGCGGCGCTCTCCTTGCTCGCCGGAGCGATAGGAGCCCATGCGGGGGCGCGCCGATGGGAATTTACTCAGTCCTATTGAGCATCGGTGCCATAGTGGGTTCACTTCTTGCCCGCAGCACTGGGTCAGCGATTTGCTGTCGACGGGCTGATCTACAGTACATTTGCGATGGCCGTCATTGCGCTGTTTTTTATACGCTGGTTAGGTCTGACGAGTTCTAAGGAACGTTTAAGTGTCGAAACAACAGTATGACATGGTGATCATCGGGGCAGTGCAGTGACGCTCGATGCCTCTAGCAATCTCGGTCATTCTGCTCGTTTCTGCCAAATTGAACGCGCATGGGGCGAAGAGAGGAGATTTTCTCGGCGTCATCTTGCACACACACACGAGCCATCGGAAGCCCGCTCGACGCGCAAGCCATGAGCGATATGTGAACCGCATTGGGAGAAACGGCTGAACGTTTCGGTCGCCTAGTCGCAAGACGAATAGGCCGAACCCCACGAGTCAGCACCCTTAGGCGTGTTGAAGATCTTTCCAAATAGAAGTCTAAATTTTCACCTTGTATAAATGAGCGATCTGGTGGTCCTTGTATTTCGAGAGGAATCACCCTCGGCCCATTTCGCGACACTCGAGCCCGTACAACCTGAGGACATCAGGCAAAACGATAACGCCCATCATGTGGTGAATGTTCGCCCTGCTGACAACAGGTAGAACATCCAACTTCTCTGTGCCCATACGCTCAAGCGCCAAATGAAGTGGTTGGTCTGCGTGGACGTGAGGAAAATATACGGTATCGATCAAATCTCCCAAGTGTTCCGTCTCTTGGCCATCAGCCATGCCGTGCTCAAGACGGTCCAGGCTAATGACACCCACCACACCTCGGTCATCAGTCACCGGCCAGGCATGAAATTCAGTATTGTGCGCTCGGTCGAAGGCCTCCCGCACGGTCGAGTCCGAGGGCATTACTACCGTGGCAGGACGCATTGCTTGAACCACGAGGCGCTGGCCGTCGCGTAGACGTGTCTCCGCGTTAGGCAAGTGAATGCCATCCTGTATCGCCAGTGCTTCGTAGATGGGTTTGGCGCTGCATTCGGGAAGAAATAAAGAAGCTAACCATATTCGAAATCATTAGTGGGACAATCACCGCATAGTCTTGCGTCGTTTCAAAGATCATCAATACAGAAGTCATCGGCGCGCGCACAATACCCGCGAAGAGAGTTCCCATGCCGACGAGAGCATAGGCTCCGGGCGCGGCTGTATACGTCGGTAAGAAATGGTGTGCCACGCTTCCGATAGATACTCCTAGCATTGCCCCAATGAATAAACTGGGGCCAAAAATGCCGCCCGCGTTTCCCGACGCATAACTCGTTGTCACTGCCAAAAGTTTGAATACAACAAGTAGGGCCATCAACTGGAAGGCCATTCTACCGTTCAGGGCATCGCCGACGTACCCATAGCCCACACCTAGTACCTGGGGCACTCGCCAAGCGATCAGCCCTGTGACAAGACCGCCTACCAGAGGCTGAAACCAGCACGTCCACCTCGGCAGTCGGAGGAAATAATCCCTCATTCGCAGCAAAAGCTTCGTGAAAGCAACCGAGACCAGACCGCCAGCTACTCCGAGCACGGCATAGATCGCAAATTCCAAGGGATGCACTAATACGTATTGCGGCACATGAAAAAGGGGATTGTTGCCAAGCATCAAGCGTAATACCAACCACGAGGCTCCCGACGCAAGCACGACCGAGCCCAGAACCGGAGCGTTCAAATCGCCCATGATTTCTTCGAGCGAAAACAGCACAGCCGCAAGGGGTGTATTAAACGCAGCGGCAATGGCTGCAGCACATCCGACCGGAATAAGTGCCTTTACGTATTCGGGTCGCAATCCCAAACGACGACCCAGCACGGACGCGATGCCGGCGCCAACTTGGACAGAAGGTCCCTCACGTCCTAGAGGAATCCCACTGGCAAGGGTGGCCGACGTGCAAAAGAATTTTCCAAATACCGTGCCCAAGGTAATGACGCCTTCTCGGGCGAAGAGCGCCGCTTTTGTCTGCGGCACTCCGCTACCTCGCGCGTCCGGAAAGTAGCGAAACAACAAGTACCCCATGCCCAGCGAGCCCATCACCGGGATGGACGCGGCGCCAGGCAGCACTGCCTACTGGGTATAGCCGCATTCCGAGCCGTTCGGTGAGAAGAATGAAGGTGACGACCGCCGAACCCGTAAAGGCGCCGATCAAGATGCTTAAGAAGAGCAAATTTCGCTCTTCGCGTCGAGCAAAGCGCGAGGCCCACGAGCGCCACGGCGCTTGCTACCACAGACGCAACCGGTTGACCTCCGCCTACACTCATGCATGCTCCCGTGAATATCATATCCGTGCATGGGTGCTGAACTTCTTAGTTGATCGCTTGAAAACAATCTTGCCGTGGCACTAATCTTGGGTACCGAATTCCGTCGTTTTCCGCGGCTCCCGAGGATTAACTCGTCTGACGTGCCAACTCGGGTCTGGCTTGACGATGGATTTATTGAAGATAGTTCGGAGCCTCTGGTTAAGCGTACGCACGTACTCAGCCAATTCCCAGATATGTTCATCCGTTTCCACCTTCGCGAAAGTGGGATGCCGCTCAGCCGGATGCCATTTTTCACAATCCAGAATAGCTCTCGGTCCGAGTATCGTTGCACTTGGCTGGAAACAGGGTTCGCGCTTCGCGGATACATCCACCGTCCCTCATCGGTAGGAGAGTGCCATCTTGGCCATGGCAACCGGCACAATCGACGCCAAATAATTTATCGCCCTCGTCAAGGCTGGCTTTCCGGTCCGCTGTAGGAGGCGGGACAATTTCGCGTCTGGATTCTCGCCAAATGAGAATGCGCAGTACCGTCGAGGTGACGGACGTTTCCGTCTTTCCGGGCTCGGGAAAGAGCACTTGGGCTGAACTGGAAGATAGCGAGGCACGCTGCGACGAATATGCCGGCACACCACTTCATTGCAGGGTTCTCCGAGAAATCTACCCGCAAAAGATGGGCAGTGAAAAAATGAGAGGGGGCCGACACGATCTCGGTCAGCCCTCTTCGGAAATAGCTACGACGTTGGTTGGATATCTGAGACATGAATGGTCTTTTGCTCGTCAGCATCGCAGAGTTCCCGTGATCTTGACTTTTTGTCCGGCGAACGCTGTGCGGGCTTGGTCTGATCGTCGAGTTGATAGACGGCCTTTGACGATGTGTAGAGAACGTACTTGGCCCCCATTTTCTTTACGCAGTTCTCCGTACACATCATCTTGGCCTTGGCATCGTTCGGGTCCATATTTCCCATGCCTTCCTTTTTCAGCATCGTCGCGTGCGAACCATACTTTGGCGCAACTGCTGTCCATGATCTCGCCGCTCGGTGACGACGAGGATGCGGGTCTGCGCCGGATAGTTGAAGGGCGAGGCGATCAGCGCGCCGGCCGGGCGCGCCGCCAGATGGCGCAGCCCGGTCGCGGCTTCGGCGCCGCGCCAGGCGAGGTCGGGGTCGGGGTCGCCGTCGGTCAGCGTCGCCGAGGTGACGACGAGCCCGTGCGCCGGGCGCGCCACCAGCTCGGCAAACGGGATGCCGGGGTCGATCCAGCTGCGGATCACCGCGACATCGGTCTCGAACCCGTCGATGCGGTCGAGCGCCAGCCACTCGACGCTGTCTGGGCCGCGGCGGTTCGGCGAGATCGCGCAACAGCCCGGCCCAGGCGGCGAGCTGCTGATCGGCGCGCCGGTCGAGGCCGCGAATGGTGGCGTCGAGCCGCTGACGCAGGCCGGGCTCGGGCGGGTTCTCCGGGTCTTCGAGCCGGCGGCGCAGGAGCGCGGCGAGCCCTTTCAGCGCGGCGGCCAGGCGGTCGAGACCCTGAGCCAATGGCAGGGCCGCCTCGGCGAGCCCCACGACCGGCGGCCGCGCCTCGGCCTGGAGGCCGTAGCCGGCATCGGCCAATGCCGCCCGCGCCAGCACCTGCTGGCGGACCAGGGCGAGGAAACCCTCGAACCCCTGCCCGCCGCGACCCTCGGCCGCGCGCTGCGCCCAGCCATCGCCGGGCAGCACGCGGGCGGCGCCGAGCACCTCGATCAATGCCCGCGTGCCGTCGTCGTCGCCGTCGACGAGGTCGCCGATCCGCCGGCGCAGGCCGCGGGCGCGCGATCCGCCCGCACCTTCGGCGCCGACGATCCAGCGGCGCAGCTCGCGCCCCTCGCGGCCCGACAGACGCACCGAAAAGGCGCTGTCGGCGGCTTCGAGCAGGTGGTGCCCCTCGTCGAACACATAGCGGGTCGGCACCGTCGCGTCATCGAGCCCGCCGAGGGCCGCCTGGGTCATGACGAGCGCGTGGTTGGCGACGACGATCCGCGCGCCGCGCGCCTTGCGGATGTTTTTCTCGACAAAGCAGCGGCGGAAATGCGGGCAGGCCGAGTGCACGCATTCGCCGCGGCGGTCGGCGAGCGCGCCGACCCGCGCGCGCCCGATCAGCTCGGTGAGCCAGCCGGGGAAGTCACCGCCGACCAGATCGCCCAACTCGCTCGCCGCGATCCAGCGCGCCACCAGCCCGAGCTGCGCCGAGGCCCGCCCCGGCCGGGTCACCGCGGCGCTGGCGGCTTCCTCGTAATTCAGCAGACACAGGAAATTCTCACGCCCCTTGCGGACGACGACCCGGCGGCGCTTGGCGTCGGGGTCGGGGTAGAGACGGTCGAGCTCGCCGGCGATCTGGGTCTGCAGATTGCGGGTAAAGGTCGAGATCCACACCGCGCCGCGGTTCTTCTCGGCCCACAGGCTCGCCGGGGCGATATAGCCGAGCGTCTTGCCGACCCCGGTGCCGGCTTCGGCCAGCACCGCATGCGGCCGGTCGGGGAGGTCGCGCGGGGCAAAGGCGGCGGCGACCGCGGCCGCATAATCGGCCTGCTGCGGGCGCGGCTCGGAATTGACGCCGAGCAGGCGGGCGAGCCGGGAGCGTGCCTCCTCGGGCGTGACTGGCTCGTTGCCGGGCGCTGGGGCGGGCGCGGTTTCGGCCCATTCGCCGAGCCGGGTCCAGACGCGCAATCCCGCCATATGGCGTCTGGCGCCGGGTTCGGCCGCGGGCAGGGCGGCCAGCACCGCCGGCGCCCATAGCCAGCCGCCGCGATCCATCGCCTCGGCGACGCCACGGCATTCGGCGTCATTCTCCTGCCCGAGCGCCTGGAGCAGTGCCCGCGCCGCGGTCGCCAGGGTGACGCAGGCCTCGGCCGGGCGGCGCGGCGACGGCAGCCCGAGCGCCTCGGCCAGCCCGCGCGGGGTCGGCACGCAAAACCGCGCCGGATAGACAAAGGCGAACAGCTCGAGGAGGTCGAGTGCGGCGAACCCCGGCGAATTGAGCCGCCGCGCGGTGGCGCCCGCGTGGCACAGCATCGGCGGATCGATTTCGACCCGGCCGCGCGCCTCGGCCGGCGCCAGCGCTTCGATGTCGCCATCCGGGCTCAGCCACAGCACGTCGCGAAAGCCGGCGACCAGCACCGGCGCCTGCGGCGCCAGCACTTGGCGCGGCCCGGCCGAAAGGTTGCGCTCGCCATCGGACATGGCCGCAGATCTAGCACAGATGGGGATCGCCGGTTATTGTCGGGCCGCCATATCTGAAAGCAGCCACAATCAGTGCCCGACCTATACCCGCGCATCCGGCCGCTGATGTTTCGGCTTCCGCTCGAAGCGGCGCACGCGGTCGGGCTGGGCGCGCTCCAAGCCGGTCTCGGGCGGTTTGTCGTTGGCGACACGCGGGAAGAACATCCGACGGATCTCAGACAGCGGATCTGGGGCCTCGATTTCGTCAACCCGATCGGGCTCGCCGCCGGCTTTGACAAGGACGCCAGGGTTCCGGATGCGATGCGGCGGCTCGGCTTCGGCTTTGTCGAGGTGGGGACGGTGACGCCGCGGCCGCAGCCCGGCAATCCAGGTCCGCGGCTGTTCCGGCTCGACGAGGACCGGGCCGTCGTCAACCGGCTGGGCTTCAACAGCGGCGGCCTCAACGGCGTCGCGGCGCGGCTGGCGAGACGGCAGCGCCGCGGCATCGTCGGCGTCAATCTCGGTAAGAACCGCGACAGCGCGGACGCGGCGGCCGACTACGCCGAGGGCATCCGCCGGATGGCGGGTCTGGCCGATTATCTGGTGGTCAACATCTCCTCGCCGAACACGCCCGGGCTGCGCGACCTGCAGGGCCGGGCCGCACTCGCATCCTTGCTTGGCCGGCTGCTCGACGCCCGGGCGCAGACCGGCTCGCCGGCGCCGCTGCTACTCAAGATCGCGCCCGACCTCGCCGCCGCCGAGTGCTCCGACATCGCCGAGGTGGCGCTCGACGCCGGGATCGACGGGCTGATCGTCGCCAACACCACGGTCGAGCGCCCGGCCGGGCTCGTCAGCCGGCATGCCGGCGAACCGGGCGGGCTCAGCGGGCGGCCGTTGTTCGCGCCGTCGACCGCGGTGCTGGCCGAGATGCACCGGCTGACCCGAGGCCGTCTGCCGTTGATCGGGGTCGGCGGGGTGGCGAGTGCGGCCGACGCCTATGCGAAAATCCGCGCCGGCGCCAGCCTGGTGCAGCTCTATACCGCGCTGGTCTTCGACGGCCCGTCCCTCGTTGGCCGTATCAATCGGGAGTTGGCCGAGCTCGTCCGCCGCGACGGCTTCGCCGCCGTCGCCGACGCTATCGGGACGGCGCAATACGCGAGACGCCCGGACCTCATTCGGGTGTCGCACCGAGTAGCCGCCGATAGCGATATGCGGTCGCGCAACGGCCGTGCATGATCCGCGGTCGAACGGTCCGAGTGCGTTCGGCAAACAGGCAGCGAGACATCGCGTGACGACGGTGCTCGGCGACAGGCAGGCTGACCTCGAAAGCGAAAATGCCGAGCTGCGCCGCCAACTCGAGGAGCGCAGTGCCGAACTGCGCGAGGCGCTCGACCAGCAGACCGCAACCGCCGAGGTGTTGCAGGTCATCAACTCCTCGCCCGGCGATCTCGCTCCGGTGTTCGATTCGATGGTCGATAAGGCGCTGCGCCTGTGCGATGCCGCCTTCGGCGTAATGCACACGTTTGACGGCACCGCAGCACATGCAGTCGCCTCGCGTAATGTGCCAAAAGCATTCGAAGAGTACTTGACGGCGCGGCCTCTCCGGTTTGATGCGGAGCGGTCGTTTATGGGCCGAGCAATACACCAGCGGTGTACGATCCACGTCGCAGACAACGCGGCGGAGGAGCCCTATCGCAACGGAGTGTAGTACGGCCGTTGCCGCTGTCGAGCTTGGCGGCATCCAGGACATTACTCCATGTGCCGTTGACCAAAGACGATACTGTGCTCGGCATCTTTACCATATTCCGTCAGGAGGTGCGGCCGTTCACCGACAAGCAGATCGCACTGGTTCAGAACTTCGCGGCGCAGGCGGTCATCGCGATGGAGAATGCGCGGCTGTTAGGCGAATTGCGGCTACGCACGCGCGATTTCGAGCAGTCGCTCGAATACCAGACCGCGATCAGCGACGTCTTGAAGGTCATCAGCGGTGCGGTGTTCAATCTGAGCCGGTGCTGCAAACCGTGGTCACGACGGCGATCCGGCTGTGCCGCGCCGACCAGGCGGTGTTGTACCGGAATGTCGGCGGCGAATATCGCTGGGCGGCCGGCGCTTCGCTGCTTCCCGAATACGAGCGTATCGAACGCGAGGTGCGGATCCGGCCGGGCGCCGGCACGCTCGTCGGCCGCGCCGCTGTCGAAGCGCGCACCGTGCACATCCTCGACGCCTGGACCGATCCGCTCTACGACGCGAAGGCGGACGCGCGGGTCGGCGGCATCCACACGATGCTCGGGGTGCCGTTGCTGCGCGCCGGCGAGCCGATCGGGGTCATCGGCTTGGCGCGTCAGCGCGTCGAAGCTTACGCCGAGAAAGAAATCGAGCTGGTCCGCACCTTCGCCGACCAGGCGGTCATCGCCATCGAGAACACGCGCCTCTTGACCGAATTGCGGAGTAATTGGAACAGCAGCAGGCGATGGCGGAGGTGTCGCAGGTCATCAACGCTTCGCCGGGCGATCTGGCACCGGTATTCGACGCGATGCTCGACAAGGCAATGCGCTTGTGCGACGCCGCGTTCGGGATACTGCTCATAGCGGAGGGAGATACGGCAAGTGCTGTTGCCTCGCGCAATGTCCCGGAACCATTTGTGCAATTCCTGACGAAGAGCCGCTCCGGCTCGATCCAGAGACTTCTTGGCTCACGGCGTTGCAGGGGCGCTCGGTCATCCATGTCCCGGACGGCGCGGCTGGGGAACCCTATCGGAAGCGCGCGCCATTGGCGGTTGCCGGTCGAGCTCGGCGGCATTCGCCCGATGCTGATGATGCCCATGCTCAAAGACGACCGATCGCTCGGGCTGTTTACGATCTACCGCCAGGAGGTGCGGCCATTCTCCGCAAGAGAAATTGCGCTGCTGGAGAACTTCGCGGCGCAGGTGGTGATCGCGATGGAGAACGCGCGGCTCATGACCGAGACGCGCGAGGCGCTGGAGCAGCAGACCGCGACCGCCGAGGTGCTGCGGGTCATCAATTCCTCGCCTGGCGCCTCGGCCGGTATTCGACGCGATGCTCGATAAGGCGCTACGCCTATGCCAGGCAGTGTGCGGCCACCTTTACACGTACGATGGCGAACATTTCAGCCCGGCGGCGGTGCGCGGCGACCGCGGCTTTGCCGAATGGTCGGAGCAGCATGGCGCCGTTCGCCCACTTCCCGGCGCCGGCCCGCTGGGACGTATCGCGCAGGGCGAGCGGGTCGTCGTCACCGACTACCTGGAGGATCACGGCGTACCGCGCCATTCCCCAGTTCAAAGCGTTGGTCGAGGCCGGCGGTCTGCGCAGCGCGGTTGCCGTCGCATTGCGCAAGGACGATGCACTGCTGGGCTCTATTCACATCTATCGTCAGGAGGTGCGGCCGTTTTCCGACAAGCAGATCGCACTGTTGCAGAATTTCGCGGCGCAGGCGGTGATCGCGATCGAAAACGCGCGGCTGATCGACCGAGACGCGCGAGGCGCTTGGAGCAGCAGACCGCGACCGCCGAGGTATTGCAGGTCATCAACTCGTCGCCCGGCGACCTCGCCCCGGTGTTCGACGCGATGGTCGAAAAGGCGCATGCGGCTGTGCGAGGCCGATGAAGCGGCGCTTCGCACCTTCGATGGCGAGTTGCTTCCACCTCGTCGCCGTGTGCGGCAGTACATCGCCGATGTCTCGCCCGGTTACGGCAACTGGCCACGACCCGCGCTTTTGGGCTTTCACGAACGCTTTGCGCGCGGCGACCGCGTTGTGCACGTCGCGGATGTGCGCGACGACCGACATCTTTCGGCTGATCCGGTGGTTCGACGAGCGACTTGAGCTTCGTGGATCCGCACATGGCTTGCGGTGGCTCTGCACAAAGAAGGCGTGCTGCTCGGCGTCATCACTGTCCACCGTCAGCGCCGTTCGGCCGTTCTCCGACAAGCAGATCGCGCTATTGCAGAATTTCGCGGCGCAGGCGGTGATCGCGATGGAGAATGCGCGGCTGATCACCGAGACGCGCGAGGCCTTGGAGCAGCAGACCGCGACCGCCGAGGTATTGCAGGTCATCAACTCCTCACCCGGCGACCTCGCCCCGGTGTTCGATGCGATCCTGGAAAAGGCGCGCGCCCTCTGCGGCATTGCCTTCGGCAGCCTGCAGCTCTACGAAGGCGGCGGATTCCGCGCCGTTGCGGTGCGCGCCGAGACCGACTCCTTCGCGCAAGTCTTGCGTCAACCGATCGAGGCACTGCCCGGATCCCGCCATCGCGCCTTCTCGCTGGCGAGCGGTTCGTGCAGATCGCCGACGTCGTTGAACTCGCCAAAATCGGCCCGTCGACCCGCTGGCTCGAGCAGCCGCTGCTCACGGCGTCCGCACGCTGCTCTTCGTGCCGCTGCGGAAGGACGCCGATCTGCTCGGTTACATCGCGGCTTTTCGTAAAGAACTGCAGCCATTTACCGACAAGGAGATCGCGCTGTTGCAGAATTTCGCGGCGCAGGCGGTGATCGCGATGGAGAACGCGCGCCTCATAACCGAGACGCGCGAGGCACTCGACCAGCAGACCGCGACCGCCGAGGTGCTGCAGGTCATCAATTCCTCGCCCGGCGACCTCGCCCCGGTGTTCGACGCCATTCTCGAGAAGGCGCACAGCCTTTGTGGCGTTGCGAAGGGCAGCCTAGAGCTTTACGACGGCCAGAATTTCCGCGCAGTCGCTATGCGGGGATCGGCGGACAGCTTCGCCGATGAATTGCGGCAAGGGTATCCGGCTTCCGCCAACCCGGCGACCCGGCCGCTGATCGAGGGCCAAGCCTTCATCCATATCCTCGATCGACGCGGCACAAATTCCGCCTTCACCCCCCGTGCGGTCGATCGCCGAGGCGCGCCACACATTGCTGTGCGTACCGCTCCGACGGACGATAAGCTGCTCGGGATGATCGCGTCTGCCCGCCTCGAGGTACGGCCGTTCACCGACAAGCAGATCGCGCTGTTGCAGAATTTCGCGGCGCAGGCGGTCATCGCGATGGACAATGCCCGGCTATTGGACGAGATCCGCCAACGCCAGGCCGAATTGCGCGTCACCTTTGACAATATGGGCGACGGGGTGGCGATGTTCGATGGCGATTTGCGGCTCGCCGCATGGAACCGCAATTTCCAGCAAATCCTCGGTCTGCCGGACGAGTTCATCGCCGGGCGGCCGAGTGCGGCCGAGTTTGTCCGCCATCTCGCCAGCACGGCGAATTCGGCGTCGTCGAGGTCGAGGCGGAATTGCGCCGGCTGACCGCAACCCTCGGCGCGCAATGGTCGGCCGAGCGCACCCGGCCGGATGGGCGGGTGATCGAGGTTCGGCACAACCCGGTGCCGGGCGGCGGTTTTGTGCTGATCTACAGCGACATCACCGAACGCCAGCGCGCCGAGGCGCAGATCCGCGCTGCGCGGGACGCGGCCGAGATCGCGCTCGGCGAATTGAAGACGGCGCAGGCGAACCTGATCCATGCCGAGAAGATGGCCTCGTTGGGCCAGCTGACCGCCGGGATCGCCCACGAGATCAAGAACCCGCTGAATTTCGTCAACAACTTCGCCGGGCTTTCGGTCGAGCTGCTGGACGAGCTGAAGGCGGCGGCGGCGCCGGCGGTCGACGCGCTCGACGACGATGCGCGCGCCGAGATCGACGAGATCGTCGAAATGCTGACCGGCAACCTAGAAAAAATCGCCGAGCACGGGCGCCGCGCCGACGGCATCGTCAAGAGCATGCTCGACGCATTCGCGCGGCACCAGCGGCGAGCGGCAGAGCGTCGACATCAACGCTATCGTCGAGGCGGCGCTGAACCTCGCCTATCACGGCGCCCGCGCGCAGGATCAAGATTTCAACGTCGCCCTGGAACGCGACTTCGAACCCGATATCGCGCCGATCGAATTGATGCCGCAGGACCTGACCCGCGTATTCCTGAACCTGTTCGGCAATGGCTTCTACGCCGTTGATAAGCGCCGCGCGAAGCGGCGGATGCGGCCTTTCGCCCGATGCTGAAGGTGGCCACCCGCGACCTCGGCGGCGAGGTCGAAATCCGGGTGCGCGACAACGGCGCCGGCATCCCGCCCGAGGTGCGCGACAAGCTGTTTCAGCCGTTCTTCACGACCAAGCCTACGGGCGAAGGCACCGGGCTCGGCCTCTCGATCAGCTGGGATGTCGTGACGCAACAGCATGGGGGCACGATCACCGTCGATAGCAGTCTCGGCGAGTTTACCGAATTCACGATCCGTCTGCCGCGCCGTGCTGCGGCCGGCGCCGGCCTCCCGGTTGCCGCCGAAGACGTATCCCGATCGGCAACGTCGCCGATTTCAAATCCGCGGATGATCTCGCCCTGAAACGGCTAGTGTAGATCGAGAAATTCGTGCGATTTGGCTACGGCAACTCCGCTGTCTTGGCATACCGGCGCAGGCCGGTACCCATGTCCGGAATGGGTCCCGACCTTCGTCGGGATGACAATGCTGAAGATATATATAAATTCTCGATCCGGACACTCTGATTGTCAGGACAGTCGTGCCCGCGGCAGGCCTCTATTCTTCGTGTTGGAATTGGTCGCGGTGGTAACCGAGAAAACCTTTCTCCTCGGCGGTCAGCTCGCCGCGCAGTCGTGTCGGGAGTCCGAGCAATTCTCTGCAGGATTGCCCTACTCGACCCGAGATCAGCATTTCCCCGTTATTCCTGAATGAGATCCGGAATCGGTCGAAAAGAGCGTCGAGATTGGCGGAGAGCAGGATGCCGTTTGCCGAGTTAAGCCTCTGTTCGTTGCTCGAATCACGCCATGGTCTTACGTGTGATGCGCGTAGCACCTCGGGTTGGCTGCATCCGGTGACAGCGCAGGCGCCCTGCCACCGCCGCAGGAGAAGCATCCCGAAATTCTCCCTGGCCGAGCCGTGCCTGAATGAACCGCGTTCGCGTCGTCTCATCCAGACCGGGATCATTTCGGACTGCATCGACGTCCTCGATCAGCTCCGAATCGCCGCTAACGCTAAAATCTGTAATAGCCTCGACTTAAGTCGTTTGAGAGATGTTATAGTGCGAGTCGAGAAATACTGTTACTGGGTCAGAGATATTTCTGATACTTTGGCCGGCTCTCGCGGCGGATAAATTGTTTTATCGGATCTGAAGAGTTTTTCAGATCGCGTTTGCCCAACGGCCGTATGGGCCGCTCGGCGTTCCTTACTTGGAATTGAAAGGTTTTTCCTTCCTGACGGAAGTCTTGAAGCTGGCCGCGTTGCGCCAGGCCGTCACCCCCATGCTGCCCTTCCTCGATTCTCCAGAGGAAAATTCGGTCCCCGTCCGAAGGGATGAATTTTTCCGGATCTCGGCTAGGAATTTCCCGCTTGTGCTACTGACAATAACATTTCCACCTCGTTCGATCCCGTCCGCGTAGCATTTAATGAGACAAGGCATGATATTGCGGACCCTCCACCGCGCCGCGGGTTTGGTGTATAATTCGGTCCCGGTCGTCAAAATGGCGTCTGTGCGATGGTATGCAATCGAGCGCCGCCTCGCTGATCAGGTGGCTGGCATGAACTCGTCGGGTGTCCTAAATTTGGTGACCATGCTCCCGCTTCTCGTCGCCGAGCGCCCGCCGAGCGATATCGGCCGGCCGTTTGCGCTTTCCTCCGAATTCCGCCCCGCCGG
>CAVQZU010000090.1:0-10290 GCA_963718485.1 uncultured Acidobacteriota bacterium | reverse complement strand
ATTGCTTGCGTTGCGCCTGAAACCACGGTGGGGTTTGCGGGTGTCACGGTGATGGAGCTCGGGGCCGAAACACTCACAATCGTGCTGCCCACGACGCCGTTCAGGGTCGCCGTGATCGTGCTTGTTCCCGTAGCCACGCCGGTTACCACGCCGCTGCTGCCAACCGTCGCCACACTCGGCGTCCCCGAGCTCCATACCACCTGGCTCGTGAGATTCTGCGTACCGCCGCCTTGATAGTTCCCTGTCGCTGTCAGCGTCTGCGTGCCCCCCGGCACGACCGTCGGATTGGCGGGCGTCACCGTAATCGAATTCAGGGTTGCCGCCGGCCCTCCTCCGCTGATCCGATACACGGTGGCCACTTCCGCCGCGCTCAGCGCACGGTTGTAGACCCGCACCTCATCAATGTCTCCGTTGAAGTAATTGCCGGCAAACGGATTCACACCCACCACCAGGTTCGACCAGTTGTCTCCGTTGCCTGCCGTGCTGATCGGGAATGTGGAGCTCAAATTCCCATCCACATAGAACTGCACGTTCTGCCCGATATTCACGACCGCTGCCACGTGATGCCAGTTTCCATCGTTGATCTTCGTCTTGTCGATGGCCGTAACCGTAGCCGTGGTTACATCGGAACCTCCGAAGGTGACTTCCAAAAATCCGCTGGGATCGGTTTGGAACAGGTAACCCCAACTGCTTCCGGCTGCGCTGTACTTCGATAGGATCGACTGCAACCTCGAAGCGTTGGTGGTGTTGATCCAGGCCGCCAGAGTGATGCTGTTGTAGAACGCCGTGGCCTCATCGGAAAAGGCGTTCATCGTTACCGACGTGTTCACACCGTTGAAGACCAGTGCCTGATTCAGCTTCCCTGCCACCTGTGCCGGATTCCCGCTGATGGTTCCGTTCCCGTTGTTCCCGGACTGATCCTGCGCCACACCGCCCGCATCCTCGGAAGTATCAAAGCTCCAGTACAAGACATTTCCGCTGGGGGGTGTTGAACCAATTGGATTGACAGTCAGGGTGACGGCATTGGAAGTAACCGAGCCCGCGGAGTTCGACACAATACATTCATACTGTGTTCCACTTTGAGAGAGAACCGTCTGAGCAGTTGTATAGCTAGTTGAATTCGCCCCGGAAATCGGAGAGAAAGACGATCCACCGGGAGCCATGGACTCCCACTGGTAGCTCAAATTCAGGCCGCTGGCGGCAATAGTAAAAGTGGCTGTCTGACCGGCAATGGCGTTCACATTCTGCGGCTGCTGGCTGATCACCGGCAGCGTCGGAACAATGGGGCCAATCAGGACCGATCCGAGACTCGATGCAAGATAAACCGAAGTGTACTGCACGCCGGTGCTGGCATCGATCAAGTTACCCGGGGCACGCGAGTAATCCAGAAGTATGAGGTTACCTTCGCCGTTTTGATTGTTCCCGGGGCTTCCGCAGCAGGCGGTAACTAAGGCGTGGCCCAGACCATCGGTGGTCACATTATTGAATTGATATAAATTCGCAGGCCCTTGAATCGATATCACATGGAAAATATTGGTGCGAGGATCGTACTGTCCGATTTCGTTGCCGCCGACGGAAAAAATATCGCCGCTCAAGGAATCATAACTCAATCGATGAGCGGGATGGTACAGGCTAGATAACAGCTGGGTTGTTAATCGATGGGTCACGAATTGCGTGCCGTTGAAAATGATCTTTCCGAAGTTGCCATCATTGCTCGTCACGGTCCCTGAAGCGTAATAAGCATTACCGTTCCCGTCGAAAGCCACGCTGTCGACATCGACATCGTCGCCGATGACCGGATAAGCCGTGCCATTCGCGATACTGGGGTTCAGTGGATAAACCACGATGTAATTGAAACCGTATTCCTTTTCGGTCGCGAGCACGGTGCTTGGCGCAAATCCGCTGCTAGAGCCATTTGCAGGAACAACTGTCAGACCGAAGTCCGAGTAGTAGATCAGGGATGGTGTGAAGGAGAACGAGAACGGACTGGCCTCGGCTCCACTCGGCGTGAACTGAAACAGCAATCCTGGAAGCGCGTGGTCGCCACCACCGGCGACCAGGAAATTGCCATTCTGTGGATTGCGAACGATTCCGTCCGCGCTCCAAAATTTGGGATCGTTGTTCGCGGTAAAAAGTGTGGTATTGCCGCTGAAAGTCATCGTGTTCGTGGCATAGGCGTACTGCAGCTGCACGGTGCCGAGGGCGGCCACGATTCCGGAATCGTCGTTAATGTTGAATTGCGTGTAGACGAGGTTCAAGCTGACGTCGTCTGCCCACACCGGTCGGCCGGCGAAAACAGCGAGGAGTAGAAACAGACCTCTGGCGAGCCAGGGCAGTGCCTTGCCTGCGGAATTCTTCATCAAAGAACTTCCCCCTAAATGGAACTGGAACCGGAATGTACGGCTACCCTAGCAATTACACCTGGTTACGGGCTGCACCCGCCTGACCATCTGTAACTTATTTGTTTTCAGGCGACAAACGGGCGCTATGTGCAACTCAGTTACTTGTTCGGTGCTCGACTCTACCGTTTTACTGAAATTTAGTTGGTCTGCCGAGAGAAGCCCCCGGCACTCGTCCTAGGCCCAAGCTAAGCTATTAAAGGGCATGGAGTTAATGCCGGCTGATCGTGCTATCAAAGACACAGTTTCTAAATTCAAGGGCTGTCGGAATGATGGGACGATGTAAAATGTGGCCCACGCGAAATGAGCAATACACTCAGTAATAGGACTCAGGAAATGAGCCCCGATCCTCGCAGGATAGCCAATGGCATTATTTCCGCCGCCGTGGCGATATGCGCGATCGACGCTCTATATTCTCTTGTTCACGGCCATATTCTGCAGTTTCGCGTGGGGGCCATTCTCGTACTGTTGCTGGTGCCGACCTATTGGCTCCGTCCCGCCCTGCGCGCCAACTTTGCGGTCACCCTGGTTGGCCTGGTAGCGGCGCTGTTTGCCGTAGAGTTCCTGATTACGCTAACGGCTCCCCTCATGATCGCCCGCTATGCTTGGAAATCCGGCCAGAAGTTCGACTTCCGGACTCGCGAGGAGGTCATCAGAGACCTTCGCAAAACGGGAGCCGAAGCCTATCAGCGGGTGGCTGCGGGATTTCCGATCGCCGGCCCCGGCATGACACTCGGCGGAAGTATTTCTAACAGCACAATCGTCTACTGCAATGAGAGCGGCCAATGGACGATCTTTCCAAGCGACCAGCATGGATTTAACAATCCGAAAGAGGTCTGGAATGCCCCCCTGCAGATTGCGGCGGTGGGGGATTCGTTCACAAACGGCGCGTGCTCCCCCCGACAAGGGTTTCATGAGTCTCATACAGAAAAGGTATCCGGCGACTTTGAATTTAGGCTCCGGAGGCAACGGACCCCTTGTGGAGTTGGCGGCGATGGATGAATACGCCGCGGCGCTCAAGCCCAAGGTCATCTTGTGGTGTTTTTTTGAAGGCAACGACCTCGATGATCTCAAACACGAATCTGCGAAACCCGTTCTGATGCGCTATTTGAGGGAAGACGGGTTTAGCCAAAATCTCATCGGCCGGCAAGCGGAGATTGACGCCACGATGAAAGGGCCTCTCGATGAGAGCGCCTACAGAAAAACATCGGCTTTGCTGGTCCCCTCGATCGGCTTGCGGTACTACGGGTCAGCGTCGTTGGTGCGATTACTCACACTGCATGAAACCAGAAATCTGGTTACCAGCGAACTCGGGGTGGGCTCGGACAAAAACGCCTGGAAAGCGGAAGAAGCTCAGATGGGCCGTTTTCGCGAGGTAATGCTCAAGGCTCAGAAAGAGGCCGCCCGCTGGAATGGACAAATCTACTTTGTCCTGCTTCCCGGCACCGAGCTTTTGCGAAATAAGCCCGGCCGGCAGCAATTAAGACTTGAAGAGCTCAAGGTTGTGCACGATATAGGAATGCCGGTTATCGATTTGTACCCCGTATTTAAGGAGCATAGTGACCCTCTCTCCCTGTTCACCTTGCCAAATCCTCACTACAACGAAGAAGGTTACCGGATCACTGCTGAGGTAATTGAGCGGGTCCTGGTCGAGAAAATGCCCTCTCTCTCTGAGAGTCATCCCTGATTTGTTTTTCAAATCTGTGATTCACTGGGTGAGCGAAGCGGTCGAGTCGACTGCCTCGGCTTCGGTTAAACCGAGCAGCTTCGGGCCGAGCCGTACCTTCTCTCGGGCATCCCGATAGCAGCGAGTTACGGTAAGCCATCGCCTTTTCACATAGCTCGGTGTCAGCCAGTGCCGGGAAGGGTGACAGTAATCCCAAAGTGTTCTTGCTAGCAGAAACGAGCGGCGTGCGCCCCAATAGTGGCGAAGCTGAAAGTAGAACAGATTGGTGACGGTCCATTTGAAGCCAAATTCACTCGACCGTGAACCGGTCGCCGGAACCTTCAAATGCAGCAATTGCGGCCTGTTGTGATGCAGGATTCGGAACCCTTTGGCCTTCATCCGTATCCCCAAATCCACATCGTCAAGAAGCCCGCCCAGTTGCTCATCAAACCCCCCGACCTCCAATAGAGAAGCTCGCGAAGCAGCGAAGCTGGCCGTGCAGATGACATGAGTCTCGAGCACAGCATCAACGGCCTGGTAATTCGGTGAACCGGGATACTCGATGGGAATGGCATTCACGTGCTTGGGCGATTTGCTGAGCCGTTCGTTCGCTAAGAGCACCACACCGCTGATTCCGTCGGCGCCGGTCTCATGGAAAGCATCGAGGTAGTTGGCAATCAGGTCGGGTCCAAATTCCACGTCATCGTCGAGGAACAGTACGATTTCGCCCACACATTTGCGCAGAACTGAATTCCGCTGGCGGGATACGTTTCCCTGCGGGTGACCGGCGGAATAGCATAGCCAGGCTGGATAGCGCGAAAGTTCCTCTCTGGTAAGTTGATCCTCGTCAGGAGAGGCGTCGATCACAAACACTTCCTTGGGCGGGTGAGTTTGTCGAGACAGATCGTCTAGAAGCTTGAGAAGAGTTTTGCGCCGCCGGTAGGTTGGAATCACCACCGACACATTCACGCTACTACGGTAATTATTAGAGAGCATGATAGCTGAGATATCCTCTCGATCCACGGGCTGCTTCGTAAGCGAAGGTTGCTCCGCCAGGAAGGTCCAATTTTCGCGGTCCCAGCCGTGCAGTATAAGGGGGGTTGCCGAATCGGCTTCGCCGTGAATCAAGACGGGAGGCTCGGGTTGATTACATGCCCCGAGCGCTGCCCAAACCGCGTCAAGCCTTACGTCGGTAGTGAACAGCTCAAGATAGGTACAACCAGCTTCCTTGCTGTCGTGTACAAAGCTGTTCCAGAATTTCAGGGAAGACTGCCCTGCTCCGGCCGTGAAAAGGATACGCCGGCGCCGGCCGATTGCGGGGAGTTCGTCGTCAAAGAAAAGTACTTCTAGGCTGCCGTTTCTCCATGCACCGTAGTGTCTTGAAATTCCCGGACGCACCGGCTGCGAGAAAATCCATTGGCGATGCTCTTCAGTACTCACCAAGGTGGCTGCAGCCGGATCTGGGTTCCGGTCGATCGCTTTCATCAGCGACCGCCCTGAGCGCTGGGCCTTGATCGTTCGTACCCACCCCATGGGCACCTCGGCCGCGGCCTTGAGTGCATGCCGGGTTCTCGACCGCTCGTATGCATATCGTTTGCAGATGAGCCTGCGTCGCGACTGGAATTCGAGCGGGCGAAAGCCGCTCGCCAAACAAGTCTGGCGTGCTTTATCGGGTCCAGGATGACCAAGAACTATGGGGCAAGCGTTCGAGATATAGCGCAGCATCTCGGTTCCTGCGCCACGCGTTCGACTATCGCTGGCAACGTACCAATCGGCAAACCAGCCGCACGGAATGACCTTTTCCCTCAGGCGCAATTGGCGAACAATCAACCCAAAACAGCCTATTGGTTCTCCGCCGCGAGTGACCAGCACACCCCTGAAATCGGAATCATGTCGGTGGCCGTACTTCCAGCGGGTGTAAGCCGGCAGCGTTTGATTTCGCTGATGTAGCAAACGGACGACCAGTTCCACGTTTGCCGGAGTTATAGGCTGAAATTCCAGTTCATTCATCGAAGCAGAGGTTGAAGACCGGTAGAAAAATCGCCAAGCCCAACGCCTTGCGGAAAAAACGCTTGAATGGATTCAGGACCCAGGCGCTCCTGGTCGATATGGAGATACCGGAAGGAGGTAGGTTGGCCTGATAGACTTCGTTTCCAGATCCGCTCGAGCTCACCTTGGATGTAACCAACGACCAGAAGGCGCACCTTGGCAATCCTGCCGTTTGCCACAAGTGCGCCCGATCCTTCGCGCGTCTGTTGAATCTGAGGATCAGTTTCCCTTCCAAGAATAAACCGTGCTTACCTCGGACGGGCTGAGTGCCCGATTGTAAGCCTGCACTTCATCAATGGTGCCGGTAAAGTAGTTTCCAAAACCGGTATAGGGATTAACACCCACGGTGAAAGCAGACGCTCCGCCTCCGGCGAAAACGGAGACCGGAACATACGCCGTGGGCTTGCCATCCACGTAGAATTGCACGCTCTGGTTCAGGGTAATGACCGCGGCCACATGGTGCCACTGCCCATCATTGATGATCGCGGTGTCAACGGCCGGGGCGTTGAGCGATCCCCCATTCATGCCGCCAAAAACCAGCTCCAGGTGACCTGCGGGATCGGTTCGGAAGATATATCCGGTTCCGCTGCCAGCCGCGTCGTACTTGCTGGTAATACCCTCCGCGCGAACCTTGTTGGTTGTCTTTATCCACGCCGCCAGGGTCAGATTGCCAGTTAAGGGCGCTCCGTTCGTCGTCGCGACCGAGGAGTTTAGTCCATTGAACTGCAGCGCCTGGCCGAGCTCCCCGGGCACGACCGCCGCAGAGCCAGTGATGATGCCGTTTTGATTGTTTCCAGACACATCGGTGACTGTATTTCCGGAACTATTGGCTGTGTCAAACGCCCAACGAAGAAGCAAACCACTCGGAAGTGCTGTCGAAGAGGTTGTGGGCGGTGCCCCAGTTACCGATGCCTGGGCGGTCAAGGTCGCACTTCCCACGATCCCGGCTGAAATTGTCGCATTCCCTACGCCTTGAATGGAAACCATTCCACCGCTGCTGACCACTGCAACGGCTGGGGAGGAAGTATTCCAATTGACCGCGGAGGTCAGATTGACCGTGCTTCCGTCAGAATAGTGCCCGGTTGCGGCGAATTGCTCGGCCGTCCCAGGGGATACAGTCGCGGTTGAGGGTGTAACCGAGATGGAAACAAGTGACGCAGACGGTGAGGCGATGGCCACCGCTGTCGAAGCGGATTTGGTTGCATCTTGGGTACTGGTCACAGTGACGGTCGCATTTCCCGAAGAAGCGGGAGCTGCAAACAAACCGCTCGTGCTGATACTTCCGGCCGAGGAAGACCAAGTGACGCTCTGTCGGCAACCCGGGCTCGCGCAGGTGACCGTGGCAGAGAACTGTACGGTTGCTGCGGCTTGAACCGAAGGCGTCGCTGGACTGATCGACACGCTCGAAATGCCAGGCAGGGGTGGAGTCGATGAGCCGCTTGATGAAGACCCGCCTGAACCCGATGATGGCGCCGCACCCGAAGCTACCAGAAGCGATTGCCAAACCCAACCCGTCGCGTTTGAGAACCGCACTTGCCACAGATAATCCAACGCGGAGCCGGTCGCCGGTATGGGATTGGGGCCGCCAACAACGGTTCCCAGCGCGCCGTTTGCCTCCGTGCCGCTAACTGTGGCGTTTGTCACACCTTGGCTGCGCAGGCTGGCGGGACTGGCAATGGAGTTAACCGCAACGTTCTGTCCGACCACAAATTTGGGTGTGACCGCAGCCGGTGGCGGGGTTGAACTGCCCGAGGAACTGCTCGATCCCGAGCTCGAACTGCCCGAGGAATTGCTGCCGGTGCTGCTCGGAGCGGATTGTCCCGGTTGCGCAATGTCGGCGCTATGGGAGCTGAAAACGACGAACGTTCCATACGCCGGAGCGGTGTGCACCGGTGCCTTGGTCAACCCCCATGGTACGGGCTTGGGGCCGAGCCCCGTCATGGGAACCGAGACAGTTCCGCCAGCATAGGTCCCGCTCAGCACCGGCGGCCCGAACCAGTTCTGCACATCTTGAATCGTGAAAGAATCGCCAGGCGACAACACATTTGACAGGTCTACCGAAACAGCAGCACAAGAACCGGTGCATGGCGATTGGATGTCGCCCTGCTGATCGGAATAGGCGTTCCAGTTGTACACGATGATATTCGCGCGCTTGGTCGTGTACTTATCGGGGAGAACGTAGACCCATGCGCCGGTGGGCAGCGTGGGGGTGAAGGTCGAGTTGGCATCGAATCCGGTCGCCGATTGCCAAGAGGTAAAAGGGTTGTAGGAGCCATTCGACAAATTGTTGCCGTCATAGCTGCCCTTGTAGAAAAGGTTCGGACCACCGTAGTACTGGTTGTTGTTCCAAGTAATGCCCGCGGTGCTTTGATTTGAGAATTGCGCAAAGATCACCATCGCCGAAGGTACGCCCGCGGAGTTTGACGGCACATTCACGAGCTTGTTGCCGGTGAAAGTGGCGGGTGCACCGATGCCCTCGGAGCCAATCGTTGTATAGCCGCCCACGAAGACATTGTTGGTATCACGAATGTTCGAGATCGGATCGTACTGCCCAATCGTCACAAAGCCATTGCGCAGGGACAGCGGGAAGAAGGTGTAGAAAGAATCAAAGCTGTTCTGGTTTGTGCCGCCAGCCGAGCCGACCACAAGATTATATTGCCACGCGGCGAGCGAACCGTTGTCATAGCTCGCATTTCCAGAGACCACAAACCCGATTACTGCGCCGTTTGAACCATAAATCTGAAATCCGTTGTCAACGTTATCTCCCGCGAAATTGTTGGTCACCCACTTGTTGCCGTTCGTATTCTGCAAATAAAACCCGTGACCAAGGCCTTGTGCGCCGTAGAGATAGCCGTTGTAATACGAAATGTTCCCGTAAATCTCGCTATTGGAGCCGCCCGCGTAGGAATAAATTCCCGCGGCATTGTCGTGCGCGACGCAATGAATGACCCGATTTCCGACACCGCCTACCTCCAGCGCGGTCGCGGCCGGCGGATAAAGAGACGCTGGGCATCCCGGGCAGAGATTGGTGATATATCGATGACCTGTTTGCGTCGTCAGGTCGGTCAGTTCAAGCCCCTCAAGCGTCGTATAGGATCCGGACAGATCGGGGAAGTTCTGGCCGTTGCCGTTCAGAATCACGCGCTCACTGCCATCGGGATTCACCTGGCCCGTGTAGCCGGCGGGCGGCACTTTGATGTTGCGGACCCAAATCGCCGCGGAGGAAGTGCCATTCAGATGGAAGATGAAACCGTTGCTGTTCGGAGGAGTATAGGTGCCTCCTGCCAGCCAAATCGTATCGCCGGGCTGAATCGCCGCCGCAGGCGCTCCGCTGGATCCTATAGCCGTGTAGAGATCCCAAGGCTGGGTGGGGCTCCCATTGCCGAGCGAACTTCCCGATGCCGAAGCATACCAGCTGCTCGCAAACACAGCAGAGGAGAAAAACCCCGCGAGACATGCAAAAAATGACACCTTTGCGACACGATGGCGAACTTCTGACAAATGACATGTTGCCCCCGAAAACGAATGATCGGCTCTTAGGGCCGTTTCGTTACTTAGTCTGCTCTCGGGGTTCCCGGCGGCACCACTGGCCGGATAGCCAGTTTCGGAACAGTGCCCCGATGCTGACCACAGGTTTGCCGATCATCAGGGTTGTTTATACTGGCGATGCCACAGATTCAACCCAAGCGTTCCTCCCGGACAGAAGGTCAGGAATCCGTTCCGCGCCATCCCCACGCAATCGACGCTACAACGGGACCGCCCAGCTCCGCAAACGACTCACACCCCTGTGTGCCCAACAGTATATCCAGGATTATCTACCGATTACATACGGGCATCAAGCATCTGGAGACTATCCATATGCCGAAAGGCTGGCACAACCCGGGACATGGCTTCCACAATATGGAGCCTCTTGAAGCTCGCCTCGGGAGACTCGATGAAGGTTGTGATGGCCGCAATAAAATCCTCCACAACCTTTAAGGGTACGGGCTGATAACCTACCGCCAAGACATTGCTCATTCCGAAATCGACGACTTGCTCGTCGGGGCCTGCAAAAATCTCGCAAGGCTTCTCACCTTGGGTGTCGAGTTCGGTTAAAAGCAGCGGATACCGGCCATTTCTAAGGTCCTGCTCGACGCTCATCCGCGCCTTCGCTTCCTCATGGTAAATCTGCGGTTC
>CAVQZU010000089.1:0-4035 GCA_963718485.1 uncultured Acidobacteriota bacterium | reverse complement strand
TTGGTTTCAGACGTTGTTCGCGGAGCAGATGTTCCGATCGACGACTCGACTCCGTTATCCTGGCTGTTGAAGTACACGCAGTCGAAGCGGTTGGATCGACGTTCGCCAGTGGGTTGTTCACAGCGTAGGCATACATATTCCAGCTCTGCGGATTCGTCGAGTCAGCAGCAATAAACCACCCTGAGTTTGGTCTCATGAAGCGGCCCATTCATGCTGCAAACAGCCGGACTCAGTGGCGGCTTACCACCCAGGCGAAAGCAAATACTAAACAGCCCCGTCTCCCTAAAAGGGCAGACCTATTTCTTCTTCGCAGTCTTCTGCTTCGCCCAACGCTTGCGCTGTGCCTCGGCGATCCGCTTCCTTCCGGCTGCGGACATGGTTCTCTTCTTCGGAGCACCAGCGGATTCGGAGGCGGGTGGCCTCCCTCTACGTTTACCTGAGGCTGTACCAACAAGGAGGGAGCGAGCAGACTGCAGGCGTGCAATCTCGGCGTCAATGGCAGAAACGATGTCGCGTGTATTCATCCCCGTAAGGTATCAGAGCGTCAGGCAGTCTAGGCAGCGATGCCGTACAACTGCGGCGTAAGAGACCATGACTACAACGTAGTGCGGGAGATGTGATCCTGTTTAATCCGTTTCGATCGGGGCTGCGAGATATTCTCTTTCCTGCAGAGCAACGCGGGCCTCCAACTCCTCGACTCGCCGCTGCAATGCATCTCGATTTTCGCGCAATATGG
Source organism: uncultured Acidobacteriota bacterium (assembly GCA_963718485.1). GTDB lineage: Bacteria > Acidobacteriota > Terriglobia > Acidiferrales > UBA7541 > Palsa-295. The sequence continues at coordinate 3,299 of CAVQZU010000089.1, read as the reverse complement.
CTATCGTCTGCACGTCTCCGCTCTTGTCGCAGCGCGTCTCAAGATCGTGGATATACTGCCGGAACTTCTCAGGTAGCGCGTTGATCTCATCCACCCGTCGGGTGGATCGAAGATGTGCGGGATGGTCTCATAGCGACACGGATGGCCTGGCTGGGGCCAACGATCCGTAATCGCGCTCGGGAACGATCACCGGCATGAATGCCGCCAGGAGCGCCCCGGGTTGCGCTTACAGACACATCGTCGATCCCCGCGCGGTCAGTGACGGGTTGACAGATAAAACCCAAGTGCAAAAGCGATGCTCAATAGCAAAATCACGATTGGAGAATGTGCGAGATAGCCCCATCCGCCTGCGATCGCACCACCATGCACGGCAAGACCGAGTTTCCTTCTTTCCTCGTTCACTCGCCAGACCGAATAGAGTCCGATGAGCAACCAAATAACGACTACGGCGGCCACCCCGCCGAGCAACCCTTTGGGGAAAATAGAAGTCTGCGTCCAGATACCCATAGGAGGACCCTCTTTCGTCTCATTATGGATTATGCGTGCACGTTCCCAAAGTTGGATCCGAATTACGCCACGAACTTGGGAAAGGAGGCGGGATGGCTGGGATACAGGTCCACGGATGTGTCGAATAGGTCCGTTCGGCGACCGAATACACATTGTAGAAAAGGCTACAAGTGATTCGCTGGCCAGGTATGTCCGGGCGCTGAGTTATGAAATTTACTGGACAGTCCGGCGGTGTCGTGGCGCTGCTGCAGTATGAATTCACCTGGCAGTTTATAGTCCCGTCGGGAAGCACTACTTTGTTGGTGTTCGGGTCGCTTTCGTTTGTCTTTACCTTTGTTACTGCGAATTCGAGCTGCAAGTGAAAACCGCTGCTAAAGAAGGTTCCAAAAACACTACAAATAACCGAACCGTTCCCCTCGAAATCTATGAGGCCTGGAACTCCTACAATCGATTGGTCGGCCTCGGCGGAGACGTAGCTGTTCATATAACCTGGCGCTGTCTTGGTGACTGTCGTGGACCCGAGCTTGTTATAAGTGCTAGCTGTGTGAGTTGCATTCGGGTAATTGCAACCAGCACTACCGTTCCCAGAAGTGCTTCCATCGGTCAACACGGTCGTGTAAATGTGAGTTTGGTCGCTGGTCACGGTCTGGTAGACGTCGTAATGAGGAGTGTAGTCGAGTCGGCACCCCTGGGCGCTGCTGATTCGAGCGCTGAAGAAAAGAAGGAATGCACAAACCAAGCGCAGGCAAGAGATCTTCATTGTGTCCCCTTTGCGGCGATCTGCATCCGCCGCTTCTCTCGTTGAACGTGCGCATCGAGATTGGCCATACCATCAGGACTAGTTTCGAGTTGCAACTTGTCGCGGGTTTGCTGGACCAATTGGTCGCGCTGCTTCAAAAACTCATCTGTATCCGGTAAAGAAGCTCCCGACTTTACCGCATTTTCCACTCGCTTGTTGAATTCCGATACCATGGCATTGAACCTAACTTTGAAGTCTGCCAGGGTCTGGACGATTGCCTGCTCATCTACATCACCTACGTTGCCCATCTTGTGGATGAAGGCTCGCTGCCGCGCCTTGCGTTCCTCAGTTGGATTGGGGGTTTCGCCGACTGCGATAAAGAACAGTCGATACGCAGTGAGATCAGGTATCAACTCAGGATGATCCTTGCCGTCAATTATTGCTGTTGGCTGGAAATGATCCATTCCTGGCATGCTGTCTCCAGGCGGGGCGGGTTGGGCCCACAAAGGGAGCGCGCTTGTCATAAGAAGAACTAAGAGCAGCGGTAAATACGAGCGCGGCATGGATTCTCCTTGAGTGCCAGATCACTGCGTTGGTAAAGCCGTTCGATGACTGACGGGTCAGTGTGAAGACTTATCCCTGTTGTAACTCTGAAATAAATAAACAAAGACACATCTGCAGAGTCATCGCGAACAGCAAGCGCTCCAAAGGTGGCTATTCCCTTATCGAGACTGCGAGACAACCTACCTGTAAAAATTAAACTGTGTCAATAGAATATTTTACTGAACACTACGCGATCGCTCCGGCCATGAAATGTGGCAAGAATGTACCGGGGAGTAACAACACCGTGAATCACTAAGTAAACATTTGTTGACGAGAATGGAGGCTGACGTTCGGCGCATGGCGAAGTATCCTCACTGGGATGGCAAAGTCTACAAGCGGGTCAAATTCGGAGACATCTCGATAAAGGGCACGGCCGAGGCCGCTCGATACGCAAGATTGCCGTGGCCGGTCCGCGCTATTGGTGCTGTACTCAACTTCATCCTCCGACGGCCTCTCTCTGAGACCGCGCTGAACCGCTGCTGTGCATCAAATATGCGTGGCTTACACAGGGGGCAAATATGCCCAACCTTGGGCATGAAACCTAAAGTCCTCATCGTCGACGATGAAAAGAATATCTGCGAATCGCTTGCCACAATATTCATGAGCCATGGTTTTGAATCGAAGATCGCGTTGTCAGCCGAGCAAGCATTCGAGATGATCGCTGAATGGGAGCCCGGATCTGGCGATTTTGGATGTAGGGCTGCCGAAGATGAACGGCATTGACCTGCCATTGCCCTGAAGAATGGTCACCCCTCGTGCGGCGTTTTGCTGTTCTCCGGTCAGCCGAGCACCGCCGATCTACTCACGCCTGGCAGCAGCAGACGGCCATTTGTTTGAGATTGTCGCTAAGCCCACTCACCCGACAGTCATGTTAGGTCTCTCCGCTCATTTGCTCTCCACAATCTCTCCTGAAGCCGCGAAAACGCGGAAAAACTCGGTTAGGTCTCAATATGCTTTAGGTGGCGTAGAGCGTTGGGTGGGCTACCTTCGCCTCACGCCCGGCGGCGACACAATGTGTGGTCAACGCTTTGGCGCTGCTTCATCGAGCGTGCCGCACTTCTCTGTAACGAACTCCCTATCCAGAATGAGCTTCCGGGTGTGCAGGAGCACTGCATCGTGTCCGTAACACAGGCGTGGCAAATGAATGTATTGAAAGCAAGGCTGCAAACTCTCGGAAGTCGCAGAACGAGAATCAGGCAAGCTGCATAGTCAGATTCAGCGTCGAAGCATACGCGGGCGCAGAGGCGGCAAGCCGCGTCAGTGTCAGCACGGTGATGTCATCCTCCTGCCCGAAGCTGCAGGCCGCTTCCACCACTTGCGCAGCGGAAGGATGTTTGGCCAGCAGCCCGCCGAGACGATCGAAGCCGAAGAGCTCCTTGTGCGCGTTCTGCGCCTCAGGCACGCCGTCGGTCACGAGCGTGAGCGTATCACCCTCGGCGAGCGCGAGGGT
>CAVQZU010000088.1:0-12351 GCA_963718485.1 uncultured Acidobacteriota bacterium | reverse complement strand
GGTCGTCCCGATACAAGGTGATGTCCAGGGTGCCCACGGGAACCTCGACCTGCGCAAAGCCGGTAATAGCCTTAAGCTAGACGCTCGGCTAGCGGCACTCCCCAGGCGACGGACGCCGACGAAAGCGAGATTTCGCGCGCCCCGCTCTTTTTTCCACGATCTCATGGGCGACTCTTTGAAGGGTGCGGTCGATTTCCTGTGCGGAGAGAAGCTGTCTTTTTTCAACGACGCGCATTCGGGCGCCTCATCCTAGCACAGACTGCTGTGGATTTTGTACCGGCATGGCTTGAAAGGAGTTCGCCGATATCCACAGAGCGCTATGCTAAACTTTCCGACAATGAGTCAGACCGTGTCGGCACCTGTCCCGCGAGGGCCTGCCGAGGGCAGGGCGGTTGACCTCCAGAGTTTCCATGGGCGGGCGGCCAACTGGCAAAAACTCCAGTACTCGCCGCCAGCGGCACGTTTGATATGCCGTCTCGAGCCCGCCCACCTGGCAGACTTGAATCGGCTCGGCGGGATCGTCGTGAAGGGACTCTCCGCGCAGCCAATGGCTGGAAATCCCGCTCCTCGTATGTGCGAGACACCAAGCGGGATGGTCAACGCTATCGGGACTGCAAAATATAGGCGTTCGAGCTTTCATCAGGGAGAAGCTGCCGAGGCTTCGCCAGTTTGGCACCGCCATTATCGCTAACGTCTTTGGCCACACGATTTCCGACTATATCGAGGTCATCCGGGCCCTGGAGGATGCCGAAGGCTTGACCGCCTATGAGCTGAACATTTCCTGTCCCAATGTCGAACGGGGGGGCATCGAGTACGGCGCCGATCCGGCTCTCATTGCCGAGGTCGTAGGTGCGACCAGACGCGCAGCCAAGCGCCCCCTATGGGTTAAGCTTTCTCCCTCCATTGGCATCATTGGACTTACAGCAAAAGCGGCGGAATCGGCGGGTGCCGATGCGGTAGTAATTGCAAATACCTATCCTGCCCTGTGTCTTGACAGCCACAATCGAAGGTCTCTTTTGGGTAGTACGACGGGTGGATTGTCGGGTCCGGCCATCAAGCCTATAACCGTAAGACTGGTTTACGAGTCGAGTCGGGTTATTCACATCCCGATCCTAGGACTTGGCGGTATTGAGAACCCCAACGATGTGGCCGAATATATGGTAGCAGGCGCCTCGGCGGTGGAAGTAGGGACCGCTCACTTTGTTGATCCGCGAGCGTCGGAGAAGTTGATTGACGGACTAGAAAAGTGGTGCTCGGAGGAAAATCTGTTTGAAATCAGTAAGTTACCAGGGTCCCTGAAGGCATGAGCGGTGCCCTAAAGAGACTTCGGGAAGTCTGTAATTTACTGATTCAATTAAGGTTAGGTGCCCATGAGAGCTAAGGTTCTAGTTGTCCTTCAATCCGTGTTTTTAGGTTTGGGTCTGCTCGTTCTCACTCCTTCGGTTAATCCTACGACGATAGGGAGCACGAGCAACCCGCCTCAGGTAGAAACCAGCTTGCAGAATTCGATCTCGTTTGGAACCACCGTCAGCAACGCGGCCAAACATGGCCGGAAGCCCTTGGCGGTATGGCAATGCATCACCGGATGGTACGGTGAGGATTTTGACGGGCAGCCCACCGCGAACGGGGAAACCTACGACATGTACGCGACGACCGCAGCACATCCAACCCTCCCGCTGGGATCGATCGTGCGTGTGGTGAACACGCGCAATCACCGAAGCCAGATCGTGCGTATCAACGATCGCGGCCCTTATGTCGAAGGACGTGAACTCGATGTATCATACGAAGTCGCCCGACGGCTTGGCTTTGACGAAAAAGGCCTCGCCAAGGTACGGGTAGAGCTTCTCGAGGTGCCTTCACGGTCCGCCCCCGATCATCACAACTAATTATCGCCCTGGATGTCGATCAACTAAGGCCGGCCTGTGCCTTGGCGCGCAAGCTGCGAGGTTCGGCCGGTCTGCTGAAGGTTGGCAGCCAGCTTTTCACCGCCGCAGGTCCACGCGTTGTCAAGCAGCTCGCGGCCCTCGGGTTCGATCTTTTTCTCGATCTTAAATTTCACGACATACCGAACACGGTTGCCGGCGCTGTGGCGTCGGCTGCAGGACTGCCGAACGTAGGCCTAATGACGCTGCACACCCTAGGTGGGAGCGCCATGATGCGCGCGGCGCGCCAGGCTGTGGATGCGAACAACAGGCGGCCCGCGCTGCTGGGCGTCACGATTTTGACCAGCATGGATGAAAGGGCCCTGCGGGAAGTTGGAATATCGGGATCGCCCGGAAGCCGGGCGTTGGAGTTGGCGCGGCTGGCGAAGGAATCGGGGATGGATGGAGTGGTTGCGTCGGCGCACGAAGTCGAAGCGATTCGCGCGGCATGCGGGCGGGAGTTTCTGATTGTTGTTCCCGGTGTGCGGCCCGCAAATTCGGCGGCGAACGATCAATCGCGAGTTGCGACGCCGGGTGCGGCCATTCGCGCGGGCGCCGACTACCTGGTGATCGGGCGGCCCATCACAGCCGCCGCTAATCCTGCGGCGGCGGCCAAAGAAATCGTTCGGGAAATGTCGGCGGCAGGCCGTCCAAAGCAGTAGGGTTCCTCCCGTCCGACGCCGCTGGTTTCGGGGACCTGCTGGTCCTTTTTCCGCCCCCAGCACTTCTTGCCGAAGTTCTACGGTCCCCGGACGACGCAGTGACACACGGGGAATTGCCTCAATCATTAAGAATTAAGGCAATTTGAATGCCCGGAATTGCATTCAATTTTGTGCCTTCCGATACGAATAAGAACGTGAATTTGGGCACGGTTGGCCCTGGCCCGATGGCGCGCGGAAAGCCGCGGCGCTACATTTAAACCTGGGGAAGTTCCGGTTTTTCCCAACCGGAGGTCGGGAAACAAGTGCGAGGAGGACTGCGCTATGAATGGCGGACGAAAATGGTGTGCGACGGCGGGAGTCGCAGCGATGGCCCTTGCGGGGACTATGGCGGTGGGGCGCTGGGCTTTTGCCGCGCCCGGTACGAGGGCTAAAGTCGCAGTGCCGAAGTTCGTGGTCGACCCTTCGTGGCCCCATATTCCAAATGGGTGGACACTGGGGCAAGTTTCGAGCGCGGCCTGCGACACCGACGGCAACATCTGGATTTTGCATCGGCCGCGAACGGTGAAACCGGGCGTGAAAACGGGGCCGCCGGTGATGGAGTTTGATGCGGCGGGGAACTACATTCAGGGTTGGGGCGGGCAGTCGGGGGATGGCTATACCTGGCCTGCAACCGAGCACGGGATTACCGTGGATTACCAGGGCAAGGTCTGGGTTAGCGGGAATGGGGATGATGATCAGATTCTGAAGTTCACCAAGGATGGGAAATTCGTCATGCAGATTGGACGTGCCGCGAAAAACAAGAGCAACGCGGACACGACGAGCCTTTGGCGGCCGGCCGATGTGTTCGTCTATCCCCAGACCAACGAAATTTTTGTTGCCGACGGCTACGGGAACAAGCGCGTGATCGTGTTCGATGCGGAAACGGGCGCCTACAAACGGATGTGGGGCGCGTTTGGCAACCCTCCGATGGACGATCCGCCGCGTCCGCCGGCTCTGACCGGAGAGGCGGCCAGGGCGGCTGCGGCGGAGCAGGAAGCCCAGCGCACCTTGGCTCGGGAGTTTGATCCTAAAGATCCCGGACCCTCGCAATTTGTGCCGCCCGTGCATGGGGTTAAAGTTTCCAATGATGGGCTGGTGTATGTCGCCGATCGCGGTGGCAAGCGGGTGCAAGTTTTTACCACCCAGGGCACCTACATTACCCAGGTGTGGATCGATCGCTGGTGCCTGGTGGCCGGAGGAGGGTGCAACAACGGCAACACCGCGGCTAGCGTGGCGTTCTCGGCTGATCCCGGCCAGCGGTTTTTGTACGTGGCCAGCAGGAGTCCGGCGCGGATTTGGGTGTTTGACCGCAAGACATTGCGGGCGCTCGATTCGTTTGGAAGGCCTGGCATCGCGCCCGGCGAATTCGACGTGCTACATCACATGACCACCGACAACCAGGGAAATCTTTACAGCTCGGAAGTCGAGGATGGGAGGCGGGTGCAGAAGTTCGTGTTCAAGGGGCTGGTTTTGATGCCGGCGCCGGTAAACTGAAAGGAACCCGTGGCTGGGCTGGGCTAGAATTCGCATGGAAACATCCAGCATCAGCCGGCCAGCCGCCGGCGTTGCAGAATGGCGCTGACGCTATTTGCCAGGCACGCGATGGATACGAAACACATTATTGTTGGGACGGCGGGACATATCGATCACGGGAAATCCTTGCTGGTGCAGGCGCTGACCGGTGTCCATCCGGACCGGCTGGAGGAGGAGAAGCGCCGGGGAATCACGATTGATCTGGGATTTGCGTTTCTGAATCTCGATCGAGTGCAGTTCGGGTTCATCGATGTGCCGGGCCATGAAAAATTTGTCCGCAATATGCTCGCCGGGGCGGGCGGGATCGACCTGCTGCTGCTGGTGGTGGCGGCCGATGAGTCGATCAAGCCGCAAACGCGGGAGCATTTCGATATTTGCCGGATGCTGGGGATTCCGCGCGGACTGGTTGTGATTACCAAAGCCGATTTGGTCGAGGGCGATGTGCTGGGCCTGGTAAAGCTCGAGGTGGAGGAATTTGTACGCGGGTCGTTTCTGCAGGGCGCGCCGCTGGTGGCGGTGAGCTCGGCGAGTGGCGCGGGGCTCGACCAATTGAAGGGCGAGCTGCTGAAAACGGCGCGAATGGTGCCGGAAAAAAACGCGACCAGTTATCTACGGCTGCCGATTGACCGCTCGTTTGCGATGAAAGGATTTGGCACCGTGGTCACCGGGACACTCGTGGCGGGAAGCGTGAAGGTCGAAGAGGAAGTGGAGCTGTATCCGACCGGCAGGCGGCTGCGGGTGCGGGGGCTGCATTCGGCAGGGAATGCGGTTGAGCGAGCCGTTGCGGGGCAGCGGACGGCGGTGAACCTGGCGGGAATCGAACACCGGGAAATCGTGCGAGGCATGAGTTTGGGACCGCCTGGGATTTTCGAGGCTACCGATCGCGCCGACGCACGGATCAGCTTGCTGCCGTCGGCGAGGCGGCTGAAGAATCGCGCGCGTGTGCGTTTCCACCAAGGCACCACCGAAACCATGGCCGAGGTGATTCTGCTTGAAGGCGATGAACTGGCGCCGGGAGATTCGGCGTTCGCGCAATTGCGGCTGAAGGAAAAGACGCTGCTCTTGCCAGGGAACCGATTCATCGTGCGGCAACTCTCGCCGGTCGTGACGATAGGCGGCGGGATGGTGATCGACGCCCGGCCAGCGCGGCACCGACGTGGCGATGCCTCGGTGGTTTCCCTGCTGCACGCGCTCTCCTGCGGAACTCGCGCAGAAAATCTGGAACTGCTCGTGGCGGCGAAGTCTGGCGGTCTTGCGGGGAGCGAAATTGTGGCCCGGACAGGGTGGAGCGAATCCGAAATCAGCGAGGCCGTGGCCAAACTGGTGGGGCAGGGGCGGTTGCGAATCGTTGCCGAGCAGCCGCTGCTGCTGGCCTCGACGCAGGCCGTCGCGGAGTGCGCCACGAGGTTGAGCGACGCCGTGGATGCGTTTCACAAGGAGAACCCGCTGCTGGCGGGAATCCCGCGCCAGGATCTCCGGGCAAGGTGCGGAGAAGGGTATGCAACGCTTTTTGCGACGAGCCTGGGTGATCTGGTGAAGGCCGGCGGGCTGAGTATTGCGGGCGATTTGGTGCAACGAGCGGGTCGAACCATGAGCCTCGCTCCGGAGGAAGAGCGCGCCAAGGAACTGATCGCGAGGGAATTCGAGTCGGCCGGGCTGGCGGTTCCCAGCTTCACGACAGTACTCGGGAAATTACCGGTAGAGTCGCAGCGGGCGCAGAAGATTTTGCAGATACTGCTGCGCGAGAACGTTTTGGTGCGAGTCACGCAGGAGCTGGTGTTTCATCGCTCGGCGGTCGAGCGGCTGCGGGAACTGCTCGCCGGGTACCGTAAGGAAAAGGGCGCGCGTCTGCCGATTCCTGCATTCAAAGAGCTTACCGGTGTGACGCGCAAGTACGCGATCCCTCTGCTTGAGTATCTTGACCGCCAACAGGTAACGCGGCGGGTGGGGGATGAGCGTGTTATACTCTAGGCATCGGTGTCGGCCTGCGCGAGAAGGTCTGGCTTTGTCGCGCGCGATGGCGGGTTTAAGAGAGGTAGCAAATGGAAGCGCTAAGTATTCCCCATCTTTTGATTATCCTGGTGATCGTGCTGGTGTTTTTCGGCGGGCGCCGGATCCCCGATGTGATGAAGGGCTTGGGTCAGGGCATTCGCGAATTCAAGGACGGCATGCGCGGTCCCGACACGACGCACGCTAGCCAGTCCTCTACGCCGGCGAATCCGCCGATTGTTACGCCCACGCCGACCGAAGAAAAAAAGTCCTGAGGCGCGGCTCGCCGGTCTGGCTTCGCGCCTTTGGGAGTCCCCACGCCCCCCTGGGAAACGTCCCTGTTGATCCCCGACTTGATCCCCGACTCTAGAACTAAGCTGGCCTCCTGAGGGCTGCGGCTAGGAAGGCATGCGCGGCAAATGCCGCTGCAGCCAGCCGTGCCCGCGCCATTCCCTCCTTCTTGAGTTTCGCGATCAGCTGTTGGTTGCGCCGGTCCATCCTAAGCTGCGCAGTGTCGACCACAGGCGCGCGAGCGGGAGGCCCATTACGTTGAAGTAGCAGCCTTCGATGCCGGTGACGTAGCGTCCGCCGATGCCTTGGATGGCGTAGGCGCCGGCTTTGTCGAAGGGCTCGCCGGTCGCGAGGTATGTTTCGATTTCGGACTGGGGGAGTTCGGCGAAGGCTACCTTGGTTATTTCGACCATCGAAACTCCGCGTTTCTCGGGCCTGCGGAGCAGAGCGACGCCGGTGAAGACCTGGTGCGTTTGGCCGCTGAGGGTGCGCAGCATCGAGCGGGCGTCTTCGAGGCTGGAGGGTTTGCCGAAGATGTGAGTGCCAAGGGCCACGGCCGTGTCCGCCGCGATGATGATTGCGGAGCTTCCGGTGTCTCCGACCTTTTCGGCAGCGATGCGCGCCTTTTCAAGGGCCAGGCGAAGAACGTAGTCTTCGGCAGGTTCGTTTGGCAATCGGGTTTCATCTACGTCGGCTGGACAAATCTCGAATCGGAAGCCGGCGTTTCGCAGTATTTCAGCGCGGCGGGCCGATGCTGACGCAAGAATGAGTTCCATGGCCTGACGAGTTTACATTTTCCGGGCGTCGCGGCGCGACCAGCACTAGATGACTACCGATTCCTGGTATTCGCCGAAGGCGCGGCGCAGCGCATCGGAGATTTCGCCGACCGTGGCGTAGGCTTCGACCGCGGCTAGGATGGCGGGCATGAGATTTTCGCGTCCGCGGGCGCGGCGTTCTACTTCGGCAAGGGCGGCGTTGGAATGGGCGGTGTTGCGGCGGGCGCGCAGGGCTTGCAGGCGCGCGACCTGGGTGCGCTCGATTTCGGGGTCGACGCGCAGGGTCGAGATGGGACGCTGTTCGGCGGCTTGATAGCGGTTAACTCCAACCACGATTTGTTGTTCGCTTTCGACTGCCTGCTGGTATTCGTAGGCGGCTTTTTGAATTTCCTGCTGGACGTATCCGGTCTCGATGGCGCGGAGCATGCCGCCCATAGCGTCGATTCTGGTGATGTATTGCTGCGCGCGCGGATTCGATTTCGTCGGTTAGCTTTTCGATGGCGTAGGAGCCGGCCACGGGGTCGACGGTGTTGGCTACGCCGGTCTCGTGGGCGATGATCTGCTGCGTGCGGAGCGCGAGCAGCGCGGATTCCTCTGTGGGCAGCGCTAGCGCTTCGTCGAGGGCGTTGGCGTGCAGGGATTGGCAGCCTCCCAGGACCGCAGCCAGGCATTGCAGCGCTACGCGGACGACGTTGTTTTCAGGTTGCTGCGCGGTGAGCGCGGAGCCGGCGGTTTGCGCGTGGAAGCGCAGCATCATGGAGCGCGGGTCTTGGGCCCGGAAACGGTCGCGCATGGTGCGCGCCCAAAGCCGCCGCGCGGCCCGGAATTTCGCGATTTGCATCAGAAACTCGTTGTGCGCGTTGAAAAAGAAGGAGAGCTGCGGCGCGAATTCATCGACTTGCAACCCGGAGGCGATAGCCGCTTCGACATAGGCGATGGCGTTGGCTAGCGTGAAGGCGACTTCCTGCACTTCGGTTGAGCCGGCTTCGCGGATGTGGTAGCCGGAGATGGAGATGGCGTTCCAATTGGGAATTTCGCTGCGGCACCAGGCGAAAATGTCGGTGACGATGCGCATCGCCGGGCGCAGCGGGTAGATATAGGTGCCGCGCGCGATATATTCCTTAAGGATGTCGTTTTGCACGGTGCCGGCCAGGCGCGTGAGATTCGCGCCTTGCTGCTTGGCTACCGCGACGTAGAGCGCTAGCAGGATGGCGGCGGTGGAGTTGATGGTCATCGAGGTGGAGACGCGCTCAAGCGGGATGCCCTCAAAGAGCGTCTGCATGTCTTCGAGCGAGTCGATGGCCACTCCCACGTTACCCACTTCGCCTTGTGCCAACAGGTGATCGGAATCCATGCCAATCTGCGTCGGCAGATCAAAAGCAATGGAAAGTCCTGTCTGCCCTTTCTCCAGCAGATAGCGATAGCGCCGATTCGATTCGACGGCGCTGCCGAAGCCTGCGTATTGGCGCATGGTCCAGAGGCGGCCGCGATACATCGTCGGATAAACGCCACGAGTGAAAGGAAACTGTCCGGGATAGTTCAGGTCGCGCTCGGCGTCCCAGGCAGCCAGATCGGCAGGCGTGACGACATCCTGCATCGGCAGCCCGGTTGGAGACGCGGCCTTGTTGCCAGAGAGCTGCGCGCGTTTATCGCTAGCGTCAGGCATGGTGGCGTGGGCTTTTCGGTTCACCTTATGCGGCGGGCGCGGCGGAAGGCGCCGAAGGCGAAGGCGCCCATCATCAGGGCGTAGAGGACGGCAAACCCCACCAGCCACAGGACCGGGCGATTCTTCCACTGCCGCCAGGCGAGCAGGAAACCGTAGACGGCGAAAACTCCGAAAAGCGTGCCGGTGGCTTCATGGAAAACCTGGCGGGCTACGCGCCAGAAGACGCGCAGCGTGACCCCTACGGAGTGCCTGAATAGGGCTAGCGTACCGCCAGACGACATAGGCTAATTCTATTGCGAATTGGGGCTGGGCGGCAGTTTTTTGTGATTTGAGTAGCGTCACGATTCTGGAGATGCGCCGGGAGAGTGCCGCAACCCAGGCCACGGCGCTACACGCCAATCTTGACCGCCAAGGTTGGCAAATAGACCGCCAGCGGCGCGGAAGTTTATACTTCCGGCTATGAGTAACGGCACGCCTGAGCTGATGAGCGCGCTGCGGCGCTACTGGGGGTATAGCTCGTTCCGGCCGTTGCAAGAGCGCATCGTAAATACGCTGATGGAGGGGCGCGATACGTGCGTGGTGATGCCTACGGGCGGAGGAAAATCGCTGTGTTACCAGTTGCCGGCGGCGATGTCGAGCGATAAGGCGGCCATCGTAATCTCGCCGCTGATCGCCTTGATGCAGGACCAGGTGGCGCAGTTGACGCAGATGGGCATTCCGGCGGCATTTGTGAACAGCTCGATCAAAGAGACGGAAGTGTCGCGGGTGATGCAGGAGACTTGCAGGGGCAAATACCGCCTGGTTTATCTTTCGCCGGAGCGGCTGCTGCGGCCGGACACGGTTGGGTGGCTGAGCAAGGTGCCGGTTTCGTTTTTTGCGATTGATGAGGCACACTGCATTTCCGAGTGGGGGCACGAGTTTCGGCCCGAGTATCGGAAGCTTAGTTCGCTGCGGGAGCATTTTCCGGACCGGCCGATCGCCGCATTTACGGCCAGCGCAACGCGGCGCGTGCGGCACGACATCATCGAACAACTGAAGTTGAAGGCGCCGGATAAATACATTGCCAGCTTTCACCGGCCGAATTTGCGGTACCTGGTCAAGGAGTGCGACGGTGCCTGGCAGCTGGCATTGCTGCTGCGCACGCTCGGCGAACATGGAGGCGACAATGTGATCGTCTATTCGCCGACCATCAAGCGGGTGGGGGAGACGGTGGCCTTTCTTGAAGCGAACGGGATTCGGGCGATCGGGTATCACGGCAAGATGGACAGCGATGTGCGGCGGCGCCACCAGGAAATGTGGATGGCAGATGAGGTGCGCGTGCTCGTGGGGACGATTGCGTTTGGGCTGGGCATCAACAAGCCGGACGTGCGCGCGGTGATTCATCTTTCGCTGCCCAAGTCGATCGAGCAGTACTACCAGGAGGCAGGCCGCGCGGGGCGCGACGGATCGGCTGCCGATTGCGTGCTGCTTTGGCAGAAGCGCGACGCGGGTCTGCTGGCGCATTTCATCGAGCAGGTCACCGCTGCGGAGGAGAAGGAGCGCGGGTGGCAGCGGTATCGGGAGATACGGCGATTTGTGGAGGCGAGCGTTTGCCGGCATCGGCAGATTTGTTTTCATTTTGGCGAGGTGCCTAAATGGGCCTCTTGCCAAGCCTGCGATGTTTGTGGTTTTGCGCCGGAGTGGCTGGCGGCGCCAGCGGTCGGTGCCGGCCGGAGGCGTCGTAAGAAGCCGGCCGCGCCTATGGCCATAGCGGTCAAGCCAGCTGCCTCGGCGCAGCCTGGTCGTTACGCGCCCCCGGGCCGGGTTGCCGCCCACCCGGAACTTCGCGAACATCTTCGCGAGTGGCGTCGCACCACGGCGAAACAGCAGGGCGTTCCCGCATACGTCGTAATGCACGACGCCACACTTGATGAGATTTGCCGCCTACGGCCCAACTCGCTGCACGCCCTGCTGCAAGTCCCCGGGATTGGGGAGCGGAAACTCGAGGCATATGGCAGGCAGATACTCGATGCTCTGGGCCAGTTTCGCAAGGTCTAAACGTTTCAATGTGGCGCTGCGGCCCTGCGCAAGCCTCCGCGCAAGATTCAAATCTTTGACCGACCAGCCGCGGGCCGACCCTGTGCGTTTAGTTGGTGGCGAAGCAGTAGAACAGGCCGGCGCCGCCGGTGCTGACCAAGTTGTCCTGGCTGCATCCGCGGCTGGGGTGAGCGGAATTCCAGGATTGGTTGCCGCCGCCGTTGCGATCGGAGTGGCCTAGTTGCGCGCTGCCGCTGGTGTTGCCGGTCCAGCCATTGCAGGTGTGGTCGGCACCGTCTGAGTAGGCGCGACCGTCGGGCATCGAGCCGGTTAGCATGTCGTGGCGGTTGGGCGTGTCGCCTACGCCGTTGTTGATTTCACCTTTTTCTGTGAGTGCGGTCTGTTTGCCCAGGTTGTTGCCGATGCGGGCCTGGTCGAGAGTGTCGCCGTGCAGGTCGGCGACATCCTTTGCGATTTGCGCTCCTTTGGCGTTGTACCAAGGGCCGGAGCCAATGCGGTCGCGGGCGTTTACCGCAGGCTGGTTGGCCACGCCTGGGGTACTCAGGTAGGCGTGCCAGGTGTGATTGCCCGCGCCCACTGCGGCGGCTAGCGTTTGGCAGTGGCGATCGGCGCCTGCCAGGCCGCCTAGGTTGGCGCCGTCTCCGACGCCGACGCTGGTGACGAAAAAGGTTAGGGGATGCTGCTGAGCGGCAGCCTGGGGCGCGGCCTGGCGCGCGGGCGCGGCCCACCACCCGAGCAGGATTGTCAGCGTGAGCGCTGTCAGTGCCGCGGCGGTCTTGGTCAGTTTCATTCGCCTCTCCTTAACCGTCACCAGGGCAGAAAAATCGAACAGAGGTCCCTTGCCGCTTCACCGGCTCGGGATGGACCACCAGAAGCAAAGAAAAACCAAAGCAAAACCAAAGCAAGAGGCTAGCACGATCGGGGGCCTTGCTTCGGCCGGGGCGGTAGGGTAGCACGGAAACAGAAAGATGGCAGAGGGAGAGTTACACGAATTTCTGCGGAACTCTGCCGGGCCCCGGGCGGCGCGAGATTCAAATCCCTGTCGATCATTGGCAGCCTGGTGAAAGTCGGTCGTCCCGCCTACTCTGTCTTCCCGGCCAAATAGAAGTAACCCACCTTATTATTGGGGGCTGTGCCGTACCACATTCTCCCCTGCGAATCGCGGAAGAACTCGCGAATCGCGAGCTCCGGATGCGGAAAAGGATACTCGATCACCTGGCCTGTCTTGGTATCAAACCGCCCCAGCAAATCCATCTCGTGGGAGTCATACCAGAGGTAGCCATCAGAATCAAAGCCCAGCCCATAGGGAGTCGGATCGGGCCCCGGCAAGGGATATTCCTTGAAGGTTTGCGCCTGCGGGTCAAACTGCGCCATCTTTCCTCCACGGAATTCGCCCGAGTAGACCATCCCGTCGGGTCCAATTTCGCCAGGTTGCC
>CAVQZU010000087.1:0-183531 GCA_963718485.1 uncultured Acidobacteriota bacterium | reverse complement strand
GACCACATGGATAGGGGCCCAGGTTCCCGGCACACCACCCAGTTCGTCCGCTGGCGCCCGGACCGGGAACCCCGGTCGTGCACCTACGCCCAGCTCGAGGAGCCGGTCAACTTCGACCTCGCCGAGATTCTCACCAAGAGCCTGGCCCAGTGACCCGAGCAGGGTGGTCAGGGCGCCCGTGACCCGCGCCCGCCGGCGGCCTGCTCGCGGTGACCCGCGCCCGGCGGCCCGCGCCGGCGGCCCGTCCCTCACGATGGAGCGTTTGATCTGCTATCACCTGCTAAACGCTCCATCATCTTCAGCGGCTACGCCCGCGGGTGGCCCCCGCGGCCGCGCGGCCGCGCCGTCAGCCGCCCTGACCTGGGACTGCGTCACGTAAAGTAGCGCCCATGGCTGACTAAAGATGATCCTGGAGGTGGCGGGTCACCAGGTCAGCGTCAGCAACCCGGACAAGGTCTTCTTTCCCGCTACCGGGCACACCAAGCTCGACCTCATCCGCTACTACCTGGCGGTGGCCGACGGCGCGCTGCGCGGCGTGGCCCCCCTGGCCGATGGCGCCGAAGCGATTCGTGCACGGCGCCGTTGGAGCGTTCTTCTAGAAGCGGGCGCCTGCGCAGCCGCCCGTCGTGGATCGAGACGGTTGAGCTCAAGCTCCCCGTCCGCTCCGCGTCCGGCGCCCGGCGTTCGCCCGGGCGGGGCACGGCTCGCTGACGGTGGTCCTGCTCGCCGCGATCCCGGGGCTGATGAAACCCGAGCTGCCGCTGCGGCTGGCGGGCAGGATCTGGGCGAGCGGATCATTCTGCTGCTATCGGGCCCTGGGCTAGTATGGTCCCGCGGTTCATGGCGCGGGTCCAGCGCTGGGGCTGGAAGTTCACCTGGCCCCCCGTCGTGGTCGCGCCGTTCCTGCCAGTGCCGAACGTGATCGTGTACGCGACGGCCGGGCCGGCCGGGATGAGCTGGGTGACGTTCCTGGTCCTTGACGCCATCGGCTCGCTGCTGTGGGCCCTGCATGCTGGCCGGTCTCGGGTACACGCTCGGGCAGCACGCGGTCACGGTGGCGGAGACTGTCTCCCGGTATGGTCTCTGGATATCGATCGGGATCGTCGTCCTTATCGTGATCGGACAAATCCGCAGCAGTCGATCGCACCGTCTAGCTGCACGATACGAATGAACGTGCATTTGGCCTTGCATCTGCATGGTTACTCGGGCGTATGGAGACCCAGCGTCAATCACCCGGATGACGCCGGCGCACACCGCGCAGCGGGCCGTCCGGTCCCGGTGCGATCCGCTCGAAAGCGAACCCCCGGCTCTTCGCGATGTCGAGCAACCGCTTCGCGGCCGCCAACTCCGGGTTATCAGACTTGGTCATGGCTCGCGGATCTGGCGCGATGTGGTTGGTGACCGGCTGGCTGCCCGAGAGCTGACGCGTCGGGGGCCGCTCGCTTCACCGGCAGCCAGCCGGTTGTCTCGGGGTGAAGGGACGGGACCTGAGTGGCCGTCAAGGCGCCCCGGTGCAGCGAGGTTCTCCTTGGCGAAGTCGGACGTCGTGGTCTCGTTCATGGCGGTGACTGTAGGGACGCCCGAAGATCACTCCCAAGGATGTTGCGCGATGTTGCTCAACTCAGGTGGCCGAACCAGACGAGAGGTCTGCAAGGACCCGTTCGATCAGGTTTGGCGCCGCTGGCCATACACTGCCGACCGTTGATGTCTCTGAATTTCTCCTCGAATACCGATATCTCACTGCGCTGAGTGATAGTCAATTCAGCAGATGGGTATCGATGTGTACGGTGTGTCGATCGAAGATCCAGAATCCGACTGAAGCCCAGGAAGGTACCACGGCGCGCAGCATCAACAGCGCCGGTGAAATTGCCGGATATTACTATGCGACCAGTAGCTTGAGGTGCGGGTTTATCCGACACCCGGACGGGAGCTTCACAACTTTCGATCCGCCTGGCAGCGCTGGAACGGTAATCAACAGCATCAACGACCAAGGCGAGAGTGCGGGAAACTTTGTGGTCAACGATAGAGCGCACGGCTTGCTGGGCCGCAGAGACGGAAGTTTCCTAACCTTCGACCCGCCCGGCAGCTCCAACACTGCCCCTGAATGGATCAGCAACCAAGGCGAGATTACCGGCTATGACGAGGACGAAACGGGTGGGCTGCACGGCTTCATACGCCACAAGGATGGTACCTTCACAACCGTGGATGTTCCCGGCGCGACAACCGCGGAAGGCAAGGGCACATTTCCGATGATTCTGAGCGAAGATGGAGAAGTCGCAGGGCATCACAGCGCAGGCGCGAGCGGCATGGACCGTGGTTTCCTCCGCCACAAAAGCGGGGTGATTGATAATCTCGACCCGCCTGGCAGCATTACCGACAACCTGACACATGCCGATGCGGAAGGTTATGAGCTCCGAGCCGTGACCGCACCTCTCAGCGTGAATGCGCAGGGCGAAATTACCGGCTATTTCGACGACTCGACCGGCTTCGTCCACGGATTTGTGAGACATAAAGACGGCACGTTTGCGACATTCGAAGTCCCCGGTGCGACCAAGGGAAGCGGTTTAGGCACGTTTCCATCGAGCATCAACAATGCCGGGGAAGTTACCGGATTTTATTACACGGGCGCGATCGGCGTCCCACGCGGCTTCGTGATGAGCCATGCTCGGCCCGCGGTTTCATCCCGCCCGCGATGAGCGAGTCTTAGCCATGATCCAGGGGCAAAATGAGGTATGCCCGGGCCTATTGAGGAGCGTCTCCGATGCAGATGCCCCAGCCGAGGCATCGACCTGAACTGGAGTTTCTTGTAGCATTGCTCTCATGAAAAAAGCGAAATCGAATCGTAGTTCTTCCGCGAAGGGCAAGAAACCTCCGAAGACCGTCGACGAATACCTTGCCGCCATCCCGGAACCCGCCCGCAGCACCTTGCGAAAGATTCGTACGGCCATTCGGTCCGCGGCTCCCCCGGAGGCCACCGAGGCCATCAGCTACGGGATACCGGCTTTCAAGTACAAAGGAACGCTGTTGTGGTTTGCTGGGTTTTCAAACCATTGCAGTTTGTTCCCGACTGCGTCTGTGATCGAGGCATTCAAGAGAGAATTAGAGGGGTTTTCTACATCCAAAGGGACCATTCATTTCACCACGAAGAGACCGCTGCCGATTACACTGGTGACGAAAATAGTGAAAGCGCGGGTTTCGCAGAACGAAAACAAAAGACGCCGCTGACCGGAAAGATTTCGGGAGCCGTTCATAACTTCTCAAGACAATCGCCCCCCGACCGCTTTATTTGTCGGTCTTAATGTCTGGTTTCGCCCAAGGTGTGATCTTCCGATTGCTAGAAGTCTTGCAGGCTTTTCCCCCGGGGTCATAGCCACCTGGCCCGTCGTGGTGCTTTCCTTCGATGGGGTTCTGCAGGGGCCGCCCCTGAGAGTGGCAGGCAATGCAGGCGTCGTTCCAGAGCCCCTCTGTTCACGTGGGCCACCCTAATCAGCTCAGTGTTGCCCACCCAACATCTCTTCGATCACGATCAACCAGGATGAGTTATTCGGCCAACCTTCGATGCCTCTGTTTGATCAACCCGCCGAGCTGCTGTCTCCCTCTACTGGAGTATTCAGGAACCGGCCAGAGACTTGCTGTCTACGAATCGTGCTGAATCGCCCAGAAATACGTCAGTTGCCAACGCCGTGAGTGGTCTTACTCCTGCGGTGAGTCATCAGTAGCGAGGCGCCGGGACATTGGCAGGCTGGCGCCTTGACTTGCTTGTTCAGCCGCTCGATCTCCGCCCCGAACCTCACATACAACGGCTGCAATTCGCTCTGCCGAAATTCGCAGTGGTAGACTGAAAAGGCAGCCATCAAAGTTCCTACAGGGAATTGACCTGTTCTGTACATGCTCCACTTGATTCTTTACCAAGTAGCCTTGACCCATGCTAGGTCGTTGAGCCGCAGCCCCGCATGCAGACCTGGGAGCGAAATTGAATCATAGGGATAAGTTTACGCGCAGGGAGCTGCTCAAGTTAAGTGCCGCCGTGTTGACCGGCGACGTCGGCGCCCTGGTTTTATCCGGCTGTAACAGTCTCACTTCGTCGGGGACGACGCCTCCCAGCAGCACAGTTGCATGTTCCAAGCTAACCGACATCCAGCATGTGGTCATCCTGATCCAGGAAAATCGTTCCTTCGATCACTATTTCGGAAGTTATCCGCGGCGTTCGGGGATTTTCCGACCAAGGCGTGTCACTCCAGCAACCTGATCCGTCCAATACAACAACTTCCCCCGTTGGCAAATTACTGCCCTTTCATCTCGACAATTCGACTCTGAACGCGGCATGCACGCCCGACATCACTCATGATTGGGTGCCACAGCATCAGAGTTGGGACAACGGCGCAATGGACGGATTCGTGACTTCTCGTCTGCCCATCAATGCGAACGATGCCATTTTGACCATGGGCTACTACAATCGCGCTGACCTACCCTATTACTACGCGTTGGCGGATGCATTTACCATCTGCGACAACTATTTCTGTTCCGTAATAGGACCGACCGATCCAAACCGTCTCTACACCGTGGCGGCTTCAATCGATCCCGACGGCAAAAATGGAGGCCCTTTAATCGAGTCCCTTGTCCTCAATCGTGCTGCTTTTTATGGCCGCCTGACGTACACCACGATGCCTGAGCAGCTTCAGACACGCGGAATTTCATGGAAAGTTTACTCCTCGCCCGATACGACGATTGCGAATGGGATTCTTTCAGACAACGTGCTCTCGTACTTCAAGAACTTCCAGGACCCCTCTTCTGTCTTGTATCAGAACGCTTTTGGCCCGCAGTTTCCTACTGATTTCCTTTCCGACATTGCCACCGGGAATCTACCCCAGGTTTCCTGGCTGATCCCGCCCGTGGTTACGTCCGAGCATCCACCCGCCCCCTCGCTGTTTGGCGAAACCGCCGTGTCGCTGATCGTAAGTGCCCTGGCTGCTAATCGGGCACTCTGGGCAAAGACGGTTCTCTTTGTCACCTATGATGAGAACGGAGGCTTTTTCGACCACGTTCCGCCCGTTACGGCACCACCAGGAACCCCCGGTGAATATCTCACGGCTCCTTCTGTTCCCGATGCCAGCGCTACTGGAAACCCTCCGGTTTCCGGACCCATTGGCTTAGGTTATCGCGTTCCGATGACCATCGTCTCACCATTTAGCCGCGGCGGATTCGTGTCATCGGACCTTTTCGACCACACCTCGATTCTGCGGTTTCTGGAAACCGTATTTGGCGCGGAAGTACCAAACCTCAGCGCGTGGCGGCGCGCAACCGTGGGCGACCTGACGAGTGCGCTCAACTTCAAAGCGGCTGATCAGTCAATTCCCGACTTGCCCTCCCCAGTAGCTGCAATTTCCCAGACGATTTCGGCGTGCGTGACAAGCCTTACGGACGCAACGCCGGCCTCTGTGCCTACTTCCCAGACTTTGCCGGCGCAGGAATCTGGAGGGCCGATACGTCCGAGTGGTGTGTGCTAGCCGACCGGGAGTTAGACCATCCTAGTGTACTGTAACAATTAAAACAGTATGATTGCGCTCCATTCAGAACACGATCGCACTACAGAAGCAGAACGTATAGCACTCAACCAGCGAGCGGCGAGCCGTAGTGGGCGGGCACCGCCACGTTATCAAGCGTGGATACGCGTTGCTTGCGACATCGAGACATTTGGACTGAACATCGATCGACCTGAACTAGGATTCTTGGCAGGCTGGGCACCGAGATTTCACGATCAGAGAGACTTGCTGAAGTCTTGCGAGCTAGAATGCTTGCTCTTCTCGCACAAGGTCGACCGATTCATGAACTTGACATGGAGCGCCAGGGTTGTTGCCCTATCCATCGGCGCCGTCCTCTGCTTTTTCGCTCCGCTTCGGGTAGCAGCACAGGAGCAGGGACCTGAAGAGTCGGCTCCCCGCTCGCTGTGGTCACGACTTGAAGACGGGAAATTATCCTTCAGCGTTCGGTACCGCTTCGAAGCCTTCGAACGCGACGGGGCGCCCTTTACGGCCCCGGCCTACGCCCCTACCCTCCGGCTGGCTCTCGGCTACGAGACGCCGTCCTTTCACGGTTTTTCTGCTTTCGCCCAGGCTGAAGCCGTGACGGTTACCGGGCCCGCCGATTACAACGACCCCACGCTCCCGTCGCAGAATCGTCCTGATCGCCCCACCATTGCCGATCCCAAAAGCCTGGAATTAAGTCAAGGCTACCTCCGATGGACGCACAACTTTACTGAAAAGAAGCTCACCCTGACGCTCGGCCGCCAGGAGATCGCCCTCAACGACAGGCGTTTCCTCGGCGTTTCTTACTGGCGCCAGGTTCACGGATCGTTCGACGCAGCCAGATTGGACGCGGATCTGCCCCACAATTTTTCTTTTACTTACGCATTTATCAACCGCGTCTATCGCGTGGTGGGTTACAACGCCACCGACGGCCAACTCCCCACGCACACCCACATGATGAACCTGCTCTGGAGCAAGCCGCGACGAATCGATGTGGCGCTCTACGGCTTGTTGCTCGACTATCGCACGCCTGCTGAATTCAGCTTTTCCACCCAGACGTACGGCCTGCGTGCCACCGGCCCTTACAGGTTTAGTGATACCTGGAGCCTCCTCTACACTGCGGAGTTCGCCAAGCAGAAAAACTATGCCGACAATCCCAACCACGTCGATGCGAACTACTACTTGGGCGAAGTGGGCCCGGGCTGGCGTGGTTTCAGCTTCGAGGCAGGCTACGCTTTGCTCGGGGGACACACCGTTACCGACGAATTGAGCACTCCCCTGGCGCCTCCTTTCAATGGTTGGACGGACCTGTTCATCAATGATCCGAGCGCCCATGGCGGCAACGGCTTGCAAGCACGCTACCTCACCGCCAGTGGTCCGCTGAGTTCTCTGGGAGGTGCCGTCCTGACCGTGATCTACTATGATTACCATTCCGATAATCTTCACGTTCACTACGGCAGTGAATTCGATGCGGCCATGGCCTACAAGGTCAAGCGAGTCACCGACCGTTGGGAAATCGGGTGGCGGTTCGGCCGTTATTGGGCGAATCACCTCTTCACGAATGCCGTGCGCACTTCCATTTATACGAGCTTCACTCTGTGAAATGACTGCTGCATACCGATTCGACTAATTTTCTTCCCCCTTCACCGTAACGGCGGGCCGCGCTGAATCGGAAGCGCGCGTGAATAGGAAAATCAGAAGGGGGCAAGGTGCTCTGGCGCGCTTCCGATAGGAGGCCACCCGCGGTTGCAGCAGGCGCGAGCCCTAGGCAATTTGAAGGCGGGACAGCAACGGTGTTGGGGCGGAGAGAGCCGCGTAGAACCCGTCGCCCAACGTGCCGTGTCCCTTCGTATCCCAAAGGCTCTGCCCCCCTCGTCGCGGGCCGGGCCCCTCCCCGTCTCATTTCACAATTCCGTTCACAGTGAATAGTTGCCATTCTCGTCCGGCCAATGGCCGCAAAATGCCGACACGAAATGCCGACCGTTCTGATCTCGGTCATCCCGGCACACCTCAAAACTATTGGATTCTTCCCGGTCGATCAGTTGCGGCTAATTTCAAGTTCTCGCTATGATTGATCCGTATGAATAATGAGTCTAAACGCGTGGGCGCGTCCGTCGACCGCGAAGAATTGCGAGCCCGCCTCCGTGCGATGACTGACAATGAGCTGCGGTATTTTGGTCGTGCTGTTCAGAAAAAGCGTTCGGTGGAAGCCAATCAGGGCAAGACACCGCGAGAGGAAGTCGTGATCGAACTTGAAGAGGCCACGGCGGAATGGAAAAGACGTTTGCAGGCACCCAAGATTTTTAAACTTCCTAAATTGACCTGACGGCACGCCCTCGATTCGATCTAGGGAATCGGTAAATCCCCTAGCGTGAAACAAAGCTCCCTTGACACCAAGATATCGCAAGTGTCGTCGAATGAAAGTCCTTCGATATCTTTTCAGGGGGCCCGGACAAAGACGCGGTGTGGATTGACGCCGTCCAAGGGCTTTCAAATGCGCCGGAACGAAGCAACGAATGGAGCAAATTCTGTGCCGGCGTCGTTCATTTCTTTGAGGCGCTAGGCAGCGCCAGGTATAGCAACTGGAGAGCTGCCTCCTTGGTTGGAAATGAACCCAGCATTTTGATGAACTTGCGCAGCGGCATGGCGCTGCGGGTCTCAGTTGCCGGTTCGACTCCCTGCTGAATGTACCGAAAAGGTACAGGAGGTGTCCCAAACCGAACGGTTTCTGCGGCAGCTATCTGGCAAACTTCTCCGAGTGAGAAGCAGCGATCCGACCAAGAAACAATTTTCCTCGGTGCCTTGCCCAACCTGCGGCGTTCCTGCTGGGCACCAATGTGTAGTGCTAGCAGGCGGTCCCCGCATTGAACCGCACACCAGCCGGAAGCTTGCTGCGGCGGAGGCGGTTGAACGGGAAGGAACTCACCTGGATCCCAAAGGTCGATAGATCCCCGCCGTCCCTACGCATTGGTCTGCTTGGGCCGTTTTCCACAGCCCATACGGTTTAGCTGAAAAGTGTGTCATTCGGGACAGTTTTGATTTTGGGTAGCGCATATTGTGTCGGTTCGAAAAGTCCCTCGCGGACAACTCAAACGGAGAATTAGTGAAACAACTGTCCTCTCGGAATATCCTGAGTGAACCTGTACTGCTCGTTCTTTCCATACTCTTGCTTCTCGCTGGGCTCGCAATAACTTTTCACTCGCACATACGGTAGCGTCTGCGAGCGCACACGATTACGGGCGCGACTTCCACGGGTAACCATCACGACGGCATCAGCGATTGCAGCTTCAAGCGCCGGCGAGGCCGATGGGGATCGTTCGCTTGCGGCCTTCCTCCATGACCGTGGTTCATTCGTCGCCGCGCGGGCGGGGCGTTAAGAAACAATAATTTGCCTTCATGGCGGCCTATTGGTTGCGATTGCAATGATCAGGGCGATCAGACTGATTGCCGCAAGAACCGCCCGCAGGACACGGGAATACTCCCCTCTATTCCTGAAGCTTTTCCAGGTGTCTTCACTGTCGCTATCGCCCTGCGCGGTCCGCGTCATCGGGTCGAAGGAGAAAAACCCCGCTATTTCTTTCCATTGGGAATCGCCGAAGGTCAGACGGCTTCTTTCCGGGGATTGCAAAGGACTATAGCTCATGAACCATGAAGACAACTTTATTGATCCTGCACATCGCGCGCAGAGATTACGCGCACATCCGCCCCCTAAAATCCCGGAACCCGCAATATGTCGTATAAGTTAGCACTCAGTTGAAAAGTGTACTGTTCGGAGCACATCCTTCAGGCTCTGTCGAAATATCCTTATCCGGAAAGTGTAACCACTTCGGAGTGCCATTAAAAATGGGGTGCTCCCAATCGGACTGGGTGGAAGGAATGGCTTCATGGCCAGCGGTTCACCGAGCAATAATCTTGGTAGTGCTCTCTGTTCTACCGCCCTTGAGCTCAACGAGTGCGCTGGCGCAAGATAAGCCGGCACCTCCAGACTTGTTGGACAAAAGTCTTGAGGATTTGATGTCGATCGAGATCGATACTGTCTATGGCGCCTCCGGGTTCAAGCAAAAGACGACGGAGGCTCCCGCCTCGATCACGGTCATCACATCCGAAGATATCCAAAGATACGGCTACCGGACACTTGCCGACATCTTAAGGAACGTCCGGGGCTTTTACGTCAGCAACGATCGAAATTACAGTTATTTGGGAGTGCGAGGGTTTGGACTTCCGGGAGACTACAACAATGGCGTCGCCCTGCTGGTTGACGGCCACCGGCTTAACGATAACATTTTTGAAGGGGCGCTGATTGGAACGGAATTCCCCATTGACGTCGACCTGATTGATCGCGTAGAAGTCATCCGAGGGCCTAATTCTTCCCTCTATGTCGCCAGTGCCTTCCTGGCGGTCATCAACATCATTACGAAACGGGGGCGGGATTCGAAGAATGTGAGCGTCGCAGGTGAGGCGGCCAGTTACGGTACGTATCAGGGCCGCGTCAGCTACGGAAATAAGTTTAACAATGGTTTGGAAGTGCTGCTTTCCGGCTCCTACTATGGTTCCCATGGGCAGGACCAGCTTTACTTCAAGGAATTCGCCAATCCCGCTACTAACAATGGCATCGCGGTGAATGCAGACGACGACGAGTTTCATCAGCTTTTTGCCAATGCTTCCTGGGGCCATTTCACATTGCAGGGAGTGTTCGGATCGCGGGATAAGGGGATTCCGACCGCTCCCTTCGGAACAGCATTCAACGTCACCGGAACCCACACCATAGATGCACACGGCTACCTCGATCTGCGCTATGAGCGCGCGCTTGGCCACGGGTGGAGCCTCACCAACCGGACGTATTACGATCAGTTCAATAACGACGGCACTTATATTTACGATTACTCCGACTCGGGAGGGCCTTCCCGGGTGTTAAACGAAAACTACGCCCACGGCAAATGGTGGGGCGATGAAGTAACCCTCTCCAAGCAGATCTTTGAGACGCAACGATTGACCTTCGGTTCCGAATACCGGGATAACTTTCAGCAAGACCAGGGAAATTACGATCTGCAACCCTTTGTTCAATATTTCACGAGCAGCCAGACCTCGAACATATTTTCCGCTTACGTTCAGGATGAAATCCACCTTCGCAGTGATCTCATATTGAATCTGGGTCTTCGTTACGACCACTATTCGACCTTTGGCGGCACAACCAACCCGCGCGCGGCCCTGATCTATAATCCTTGGGAAAAAACAACCTTCAAGTTTCTTTACGGGCAGGCCTTTCGGGCCCCCAACATGTTTGAGCTCTACTACGACGCGCCCGGAAACGAAGCAAACCCGTCTCTCCGGCCCGAGACAGTCAAGACCATGGAGTTGGTATGGGAGCAATCCCTATCTAACCACTTCCATATGACGGCCTCGGGATTTTACTACCCCATCCATGGATTGATCAGCGAGGAAATCAACTCAAATGGGGATGCTGCTTTTACAAACGACGAATCGATCATCCTGCGGGGTTTGGACCTTGGATTATGGAGAAGTTTGCCGGGTGGCATGGAGGGGACGGTCAGCTACACTTTTCAGAATGCAACTAACCCGAGCCCTCCACTGCCACTCACTAATTCTCCGAAACACATTTTTCAGGCCACCTTTAGCGTTCCTCTCGTCAAACAAAAAGTGTTCGCGAGCATGGATTTCAATACCTGAGTAACAGAGCGACACTCACGGGCCAATATTCGGGAGCGTACGCCATTTCCAACATTACTCTATTCAGCTGGAGAGTCTTGAAGGGGTGGGAAGCGTCGGCAGACCTCTATAACGTGTTTAACAAAAAGTATGTCGACCCTGCCGGTAGCGGCCTGGCGGAAGACACCATCATCCAGGATGGGCGAACCTTTCGAGTCAAAATCGGATACCGATATTAGATTTCAACGATGAATATTCGCATGCGGAAACGTGATGACGGGGGATCGGGGTGGACCGGGCGTTTGGTGGCCAGGGTCGATTGACTCGGAATCCGG
The DNA here is from genome assembly GCA_963718485.1 of uncultured Acidobacteriota bacterium. Taxonomy (GTDB): domain Bacteria; phylum Acidobacteriota; class Terriglobia; order Acidiferrales; family UBA7541; genus Palsa-295. The sequence continues at coordinate 172,004 of CAVQZU010000087.1, read as the reverse complement.
CGAGTTACCGTTTTCATTATCGTCTGTTGGCTCTTTTCGAATTCCGCTCCCCAAGCCCTGCCGCTGAATGTGGAAACCGTCGAATACCCTGTGAAACTTGCTTTTCTGTACAACTTTACCAAGTTTGTCGAATGGCCCTCTGACTCATTCCGCAATCCGGACGCTCCCCTGGTGATATGCATCGTCGGTAATGATCCATTCAACCCATCCATTGAGGGAGAGTTGCGGAGCCGGACCGTGGGGAGCCATCCGATCGAGGTCAGGACGTTGAGAACAAGCGACATCCTGAGCGTGTGCCACATGGTGTTTGTTCCTGTCACGGCAGAAGATCAGGCCACCAAGGTTGTCAGGGGCCTGAAGGGATCAAGCACTCTGACGGTTGGCGAAACCGAGGGATTCGCTGTGCTGGGCGGAATCATAAACTTGACGGTGGAAGAAAATAAGCTTCATTTTGAAGTCAACCTGCTTGCGGCGGAACGTGCTGGCCTGAAAATCAGTGCGAAGATGCTCGCCTTGGCCAAGATCGTACAGGACGAAAACCGTTCGGCCGGAGACTGAAATACGCTCATTCTGGAATTGATCGATCCGGTATAAGCCGGAAGGAATTGTCATGGTTCCTTTCGGGCTGGTCCTCCTCACACCAATCCAAGTGTGGCTAGGCCGGGAAGCACAAATCTCAAATGTGTCCTCCGGTAACTGCTTAACGCGCCCTCTCCAACGACGCCAGGCCATTGCGAGAGTTCGTAGACATTCCGAAGCACTCCCCGTCCTTCCCTTCAGAATCGCCCGTAAATACATTTTCCTTCGTCCGGACGCCAGAACCATCGCCAACAAGCTATATTTGTTGAGGCAGGCAAGCCCAGGCAACGACGCAAAGCCTAGAGTCGCCCCGAAGGGCGTAGCGGAGCCGAAAATTGGCCTCTGGACTTGGAGATGAGAGCCGGGTTGGGATACATGACACGGTATCCGCCCGACCAAGCACCCACTGGAGCTACAGGATGAACGACGGGGACAGAAAATCGATGGAATCGTACCCAGGTTAAAGAAGGGCTTCCAGCTGAAGGCGAAAGAGAAACAGAAGCGCGGATATGCCGGCAGCAGCGAAATGATTGAGCCTAAGCTAAGGAATCTGGGCTATCAGAGCGTGAGGGTAACCGAGAAATATCATGCGGCGTGGACAGATGCCCGTCAGCGGCAGGTAGAGGCCGACTTACAGCGGGCCTGGGAGCGGGATCTATCGTCGTTCTTGCATCGAAGGGGCGCAGAAGTTACGCGGGGAAACCAACGTTGTTAACTGAATGAAAGCAAACGGCGAAAATTGGAGGCGCGGGTGGGAATCGAACCCACGAATGAAGGTTTTGCAGACCTCTCCCTTACCACTTGGGTACCGCGCCCAAACTCCCAGTATAACGAAACTCAGCCGCCGTTCCACCGAACAATCCCGTATGGAATCTTTGCCCGGATCGGAATAAGTAAGGGAGGTGTGGCACGAGAGCGAATAACGCAAAGATCATACCAATGAAGCGGCGTGCCCAATCCGCGAAAACCGTCGGTTCTGAAATTACCCGCAACGTTGATGAGCTACAGTTTCAAGTCGGCAATGGTTCGGTCAAGCTTACCAATTTGCAGAAGGTTTTTTGGCCGCAGTCGAATCTCACGAAGCGCGACTTACTGCAATATTATTTGGCCGTTTCTCCCTGGCTGTTGCCGCACGTGAGAAATCGCGCGATGGTGATGAAGCGTTATCCTAATGGCATCGCGGGAGAATTTTTCTTCATGAAACGCGCGCCGTCGCCACGGCCTTCATCGATTTCAGTCTGCTCGATCGAGCACCACTCGGGAAACGTGATTGATTTCCCGGTGATACAGAATGTTGCGGCACTTCTATGGGTGGTGAACCTTGGCTGCATCGATTTGAATCCGTGGTACGCGCGTTGTGACGATGTTAACCGTCCCGATTTCTTGCATTTTGATCTCGATCCTGTCGAGGGAACTACGTTCGCGCTTGTTCTGAAGACGGCGCTCCTCGTACGCGACGCCCTGGGGGAGCTGAAAATTCCAAGCTACGCGAAGACGACCGGCTCGCGTGGCGTTCACGTCTATGTGCCAATCGTTCGCGGGCCGCTGCAAAAGCAGGTCTGGGAGTTCGCAAAGGCATTTTCGAAGGAACTCGAAAAGCGTCATCCGAAAATCATCACCGCCGAATACCGCGTGGCGAAGCGGCCCACGGGTCGGGTGCTTGTTGACTACAACCAGAACGCGTGGAACCGCACACTCGCGTCCGTCTACTCGGTGCGACCGAAGCCCGCCGCGACCGTTTCGACGCCCTTAGCCTGGGAGGAAGTGGAGCGTGGAGTGCGGATGGAGGATTTCACGATGCTCACCGTGCCGCGACGCCTTAAAAAGGTCGGGGACCTGTGGAAGCCGCTGCTGGCACAGCGCGGGCGCGTTCGCCTGGAGAAATTTTTGTGACTCTCCCGGTTGCCAAGAATTATCCGCCGATGGAAGCGCAATCCGCGGTGAAACTGCCGGCGGGCCCGAACTGGCAATATGAACCCAAATGGGACGGTTTCCGATGTATGGCTTTTCGCGAGAACGAGCGTGTCGATCTGGAATCGAAATCGGGTAAGCCTTTGACGCGCTATTTCCCCGAGGTCGTGGAAACTCTGAAAGCGTTGAAGGCGCAGAAATTCGTATTCGATGGCGAGATCGTGATTCCCGTCGACGGAGGCTTGTCGTTCGACGACCTGTTGATGCGAATCCATCCCGCGGCGAGCCGGATTGAGAAACTGAGCAAAGCGACCCCGGCCGTTTACATCGTTTTCGATCTGCTGGTGAATGAGGCCGGGAAATCCCTGGTGCTCGAGCCACTACAGAAGCGCCGCGCCGAATTGGAGAAATTCGCGAAGAAGCGCCTGAAAGAAAAGGGCATGGTGCGGCTTTCGCCCTACACCTGCGAACTTGCGGTCGCGCGCAAGTGGTTTCACGTCGGCGTCGGCTTGGATGGAATCGTCGCCAAGCGCACCGATCTGCCCTACCAAAGCGGCGAACGGGCTGGCATGCAGAAAATCAAAAAGCTGCGCACCGCCGACTGCGTAGTAGGCGGCTTCCGTTATCTCGAAAACAGGAAGCTTGTTGGTTCGCTTTTGCTCGGTTTATACAACAAAGAAGGATTGCTTGACCACGTAGGATTTACCTCGTCGATTAGCAACAAGGATCGCCCTGCCTTGAGCGAACAACTCGAAAAGTTGGTTAAGCCGCCTGGATTTACAGGCAAAGCGCCGGGAGGGTTGAGCCGCTGGAGCACGAGGCACTCCATGGAATGGGAGCCGCTCGACGCGAAGCTAGTCGCCGAAGTGCAGTTCGATCACTTTACGGGCGGCCGCTTCCGCCACGGCACCAGGTTTCTGCGATGGCGCCCCGAAAAGTCTCCCCGCCAGTGCACGGTCAAGCAGGTCAAGCGCGAAAGCCAGTGCGCCCTCGGTCTACTTTAGCCGTGGCAAACCACGTCTCCTCGAAGATCGTTTGCGAGTATCTGATTGCAGGCGCCGCAGCGCTATGAACGAATGCATCAGCGCCTGCCCCCGTTCGGGAGCGGCCATCTGCAGGTTTGAATTGAGTCTAATGGACTAGAAATAGAGAACAAGCTGAGCGAGCCACCCGACGAAGTTGTGTGCCTGATGTTAGGAAACTGTGGAGGTTCAGGCGTACGGAGCGGGGAGGCCGAGCGTGCGTCGGTAAGCCCGCATTTCGTTTTGCGCGTGCGTGCGAATGCGCAAATTCGACTGCGGCTTTGCGGTGCAAAGCAGGATGAATCCCGCTTCGCGGTCTTGTGGGAAGTAGCTGACCGCGTCGCTCGGATCGAAATTCCCGGGCGCTAGCAATTTGCCGGCGCATGTCAGACAGCGGCCCTGGTGGCATATCGCAGGCAGCACGATTCCAGCGTCTCGCGCCGCATCCCAGATATGGTCGGTTGCGCGCACATCAATACTATGTGAGCCGTGGGGTGTTGCTAGTACGACCTGAAAAGCTTCGGGATTGGTGTCGGTAGCTATTACCTTCTCCGATGCAGCGCAACCACAACCAAAGAAAAAAGTGGCTGCCGCAGTTGGGTAACGGCAGCCACTTTTAATGATATGAACAGTCTATCTATGGGTTGTAGAAACCGCGGTTCTTGCTGTAAGGCGCTTCACCGGGCTCGCCGCGCCGGAAGTGACCCGAGGGAATCGACTTGCCATCGCGTTCGTGAGCGAGGAGCTCGATGAACCAAGCTTCGTGCTCGACTTCCTCGTTGAGAATGCGCGCTGCCATGTCATAGGTGCGCGGATCCTTGCCGAACGTCATGTCGCACACTTCGCTCCAGCTTCGAATCGCGCAGCGTTCGGATTCGAGCAGGAGCGTCAAAATGTTGACGACCGTTGGTGGATCGGGCAGTTTCGCCGCAACGCACCCGGCGCCGTCGTGAAAGACCTTGAGGTCATTCGGAAGTTCGCCGCCCAGCTCGTAGATGCGCGGGACGATCAGCTCCCAGTGCGCGCGGTCCTCGAGCCGCGCATCCTCGCAGATCTCCTTATAATCTTCGTGACCCGCCAGGTGCATGCGAAGGATAGTGTAGTAGTAATAAGTGCTGGCAAATTCCGCTCCCGCGTTCGCGATGAGCGTCTTGATCAGTTTGTCGACATCCACACCGCGCGCCCGAATTACTTCCACCCCAACGCGGCCAGACACATCACCGTGCTTTACAACATTATCAGCCATCGTTTGACCCTCCAGATTCAGAAGCCTAGAGATTCTTGTGCCAAAGGTCTAATATATCGAAACTATGGAATCCATAGGTAAAAGGTACCGCAGCCCTAGCGGGGATGCATAGCGGAATGGAACTGCACCAGCTTCGGTATTTTTGCGCCGTGGTCCGCGCCGGAAATTTTACGCGCGCCGCGCAGGATCAACACGTGGCGCAGCCCTCTCTTTCGCAGCAAATTCACAAGCTTGAGGACGAACTGGGCACCAAGCTCTTTGACCGTTTTCCGCGCTTTACCCGACTCACCGAGTCTGGGAAGGCGTTCTTGTCGAAGGCCGAAGCGATCTTGCGGCAGGTGGGGGAGGCCCGCAGCGAAATTCAGGAAATGTCTCGCACGGATGTCGGAACAGTCAACGTGGGCGCGATCCCGACGATCGCTCCTTATTTTCTCGCGCCCGTTCTCGCCCGCTTCATTCACCGGCATCCTAATATTTCGGTCCGCATCGCAGAGGAAATCACGCCCATTCTGCTCGATTATTTACACAACGGGCGTGTGGATTTTGTACTGCTCGCGCTGCCCATCCGCGGAGATGAATTTTTGTGCGAGGAGTTGTTCCGCGAGCCCCTGTTCGCGTGTGTACCCAAGGGACACCGCCTTGCGGCGCGAAGATCGATCGGGATGGCGGAACTGCGCAGCGAACCTTTTCTGCTCCTTAAGGAAGGGCATTGCTTTCGCGAGAACGCTCTGGCTGCCTGCCGGCGTTCGAAGGTGCATCCGAGTGTCGTCTTTGAAAGCGGCCAGTTCTCGACGATTCTTTCCATGGTATGCGCTGGACTGGGTGTATCCGTAGTCCCTGCGATGGCGGTGGAAAAGCAACCCGGCTGCCGTTTCGTTCGCCTCAATGACGAACGGACGGTGCGCAAGGTGGGCCTGGCGCAATTGAGGCACCGCGCGCCTTCGCGGGTGCAGCGCGTCCTCGTTGACGAAATACGCGCGAACGCCGAAGCCAGGTTTTCGACTGACTAATTGAACCGGTGAAGAGAAGGGGCGGAGCTTTTTAATTTTCCGTTCCCGTCGTTTGAACAGAACTAAATTGGCTTATTTTTTCGAGGCTGCTTGCTGCGCCATCGCGGCCATTTGCGCTCGCGAGGTTTCCACCGCGCCCGGGGCGCGCTTCTCGCGCCATGCTTCCATACGCTTGGCGTGCTCCTCCAGCGCAGAGAACTGATGCGGATTCTTCGATCGCGTGCGAAGCGCACTAGCGATCGGCTTCATCCGTTCCCATACAAACCATTGCTCCCCGCTGTTCTGGAAGAAGAATTCCTCGTCAATCAACCCGCGATTCACGATGTTCGCCACCATTTCCCAGTAGCTGACCACCATCCGCATATACGCGTTTTCCTTGCTGCCCGGCGGGCACACCTGCATCATTTCTTCGGCGGACGCGGGATGAAACTTCATGAAAAACCAGTCGCGCGCCTCACGCATCAGAGGCTCGCGCCGTTCTTCGTAAAGCCGCAGCATCAGATTGACCTGCTCGTGCGTCACTTCTCCCATGGTGGACTCCTCCTTGTGATGGTAGCTGTTGATTATTGCCTATTTCGGCGGAAATACGCGGAGCGTTCGGTAAAGTTGTTTACTGTGCGGGCGGAGGTGCTTGGCCGCGGAACTCTACTTTGTGCGTGCTGCTCAGCGGGATCTGCAATTCCTCAAAGCCGATCTTGATGCGCCGCCGCAGCTCGCGGCCGACCTCTTCCTTGCGATTGAGGATGGTGCGGACCTGCAGTCGGATGACCGTGCCGTCAAGAGAGAGAGATTCGATCCCGAGCACGCGAGGCCCGTCGATCAGCGCCAGCGACCATTCCTTATCGTTGCGGAAATCGCAGGCAATTTTCTCAAGCGTGGTAAGCGCCTGGCTCACGGCTTCATCGGCAGGCACGGTCACATCGATAAAGAGCTGCGACCAGTCGCGGCTCAGGTTCGCCAATTGTCCGAGCAGTCCGTTGGGTATGGTCACGACCGCGCCGTTCCCGTTGCGCAACACCGTGCGCCTGATGGACAGATATTCCACGCGGCCCGTCTCGCCATTCGCTTGAATCAAGTCTCCCACCACAAATTGGTCTTCAAACACGATGAAAAATCCGTTGATCAAATCTTTCACCAGATTCTGCGCGCCGAATCCCAGTGCCAGACTCGCGACGGCCGCCGCCGCTTCCACGGGAGTAACGTTGAAACCCAGCTCGGGCAAAGTGGTCAGAATCGCAACGATCAGGATGAATCCCACGCCGACACTGTAGAGCAGCCCCGCCATCGTGCGCGTCTGCTGCTCGCGCATCTGCGCCCCGCGACTGCGCGCCTTGGAAATCTCCACCAGTCGCGCGGTAAGCGCTTTCCAGAGTCGAACGGCCAGAAACGCGAGAGCGAGAATTGCCGTGATGCGCAGCCCGCGTGTCCAGAGAAGTTCCATCCAACGTGTTGGCGATTGGATCATGAGCGAAGACCGGGGAGCGAGATTATACCATTCCGTTCATCAACGTCAGGCGGAACCCACTCCCGAGCCGGTGGCGATGACGGTTGGCGTGAGAATCTGTCACCGATTGCGTCTGCGGGGCATCGCGACTGTATGGGAGAGCGAAATCACCGCGTGGGACCCTCGGCACCGCTTCATCGACGAACAGCGCCGCGGTCCTTGTCGTCTATGGAGGCACGAGCATACATTTTTCAGTCCGTCATAACGGCACCATCGCTGCGGACTATGCGGAATATTCGGTTCGCGGCGCTGCGGCCATCCATTCGCTGTTCGCGGCGCCGGATCGGACAAGACCGCCTACCGCAGACATAGCTCGTGAGAAGCGGGCTATTCCTTGCTTCCCGGCACAGCCTCTTCGGTCGCCTGGAAGCCGATTTTGGAATGCGTTCCATCGCAAAACGGTTTCTTGGTGGAAGCGCCGCACCGGCAAAGCGCAAACTTTTCGGTGGTCGGCACTTTCTGGCCGTTGGCGTCAAGCACCGTCAAGCTGCCGGTTACGATGTAAGGTCCGTTCCGCAGAATTTGAACTGTGGCGTCAGCCATGCTTTTCTCTTTTCTCCAGCAAGATTAAATCACCTGCAAAGTCTACATCACACCATACAACTTGCCGCCATTGTAACCACGCTCGTAGCGTATGTCGAAACGATCGAAGCAGCTTGTTATTTATGAGCGGGCGCTGGCATCGGCATGGACATCGCCGCTGTTGCCGGCGCGTCGGGCACCAGAACTTTCTTCACAGACGCGGGAAGGTCAGTTGCGTGCGCGACCAGTTGGCTCACCTGCCAGAGCTGCGTATTCGTCAGCTTATCCTTGAACGCTGGCATTCCGGACAAGCGGATGCCGTTGGCCGCTTTCCAATAGCTCTCCGAAGCCGGATCGTCGGTGACGCCCTTGTCTTTGAATAATTGCGTCGGTTTTGGAAACATCATATTCACGTAATCCACAGGATGATCCGGCAGTCCGTGGCACATCGCGCATTCCTTCTTGTAGGCGTCGGCGCCGGCGAGCAGATTCGGCTCGTCTGCGGGCACGGGCGAATCCCCCACGTGCTGCTTCTCGATATGCGCATCGAGCGCCATATTCGCCATCTTTCTTTCAAATGGCATCATCGGATCGGCCGTTGCCACCGGCGCCATTCCCGATGCAAAGTAGTAGTAAGCTCCTCCGGCCAAAACCACGACTCCGAAAACAAATCCGATCACAATGCCCTTTAGCATCTAGAACTCCTCCAGATTTGGACAGACGGCAAGTATCGGGCCAAATTGGCAATACATCAAGCAAATCGGTGAGTGTGCGTCGACAGATGGAGATTGATTTCGCCGCGAGACCTCGCCTTTGCATCTATCCCCGATGCTGATCGAAGGGTGTCAAGCTTCCAGATTCCTGTAGCGCGAAGCCGCCATCTTCTGCGTCTCCTTCCCGCGCGGGGGATTTCGCTGTCGCGATTTCTGGTATTTGTCTCCGTTGGGTTGCAGGAGGCAGCTTTGGCAGAAGCCGATCCGTGCCCGAGCGCGCCCGGATTTGACCGTCGGAACCCATTGGGTGTCTGGGACACGACGCGCAGGTTGCCGATCACGTGCGCGACTCAGAGCCGTTCGTATCTTTCGTCGACCCGCCTGGTGCATTGGCAACACTGGCAGCAATGCGAGTTTCTCATCGATTCGGGCGGGAACGATGGGGATGGGTGGCCCGCTCGTGTTGGAAACGACGGAGATGCGCGGCAATTGCTGGCTACCAAGGAGAACCGCAAGGTCCTCTGGCGAGTATCAGGCAGAGCTGCGCCGAACCTAGATTTGCAGCGCCTACTCAAACCCCTGCTAGGGAACCATGGCAAGAAACGAACTTGCAATTTGGTGGAGGCGCGCATCGCAGGCACCGTCTGGCATCGTCGAGTTCTGAGCTGCGCGAAAGTATTCAGCCGCTTTCACGTTGCGGCCTAGCTCGAGATAAAGGTTCCCGATCAGCAATAAGAAGATAGGGTTGCTTGCGTAGCGCGAGCCGAGAGGTTCGCCGATCGAGAGCGCCTGTTCGTAGTTCTGATCGTACTGCCGAATCAGGCTTGCGAGCATGAATCGCGCGTCCACGGCCATCAAGACGCCCTGGTTCATCCCCACTTCCAGTTGCTTCACCCCATCTTCTTTCTTGCCGCCGGGAATACCCATGAACACACGAAGCAGTTTTACGATAGGAGATAGCGTGTCCACGTAATAGTTGTACACGCCCAGGATGGCGGTGGCGTCCGCCATCTGCGGGTCAAGTTCAATCGCCCGAAGCACTTCCGCGCGGCCTTTGACCGCCACGCGCGCCACATTCCGGCTCTCGCTCCGCAAACCGTAGATCCTCGCCTTAAGCGCATAGCCCATTCCCGCATAGACGTGCATTTCGGCGGTTTCGGATTTGGCAAGCCGGGCCTCGGCCACATTGATTTCTTTGTCCGCGAGCGCGAGATAGGCGTCGTCTTGCGGTTCCTTGCTCCGCTTCCAGGCGTCGACCATGCCGTACTTTATCTCGCAGGCCGCGCAATATCGCTTCCACCACAGTGCCTCCGCTTCGAGCAAATACCCGAAAGGGTAATCGGGTTGTGCCTTCTGGACGTCGCGCGCGATGGGGATTGCGGCATCGGGATCGCCGCTGTAAATCGCATCCATTCCGCGGCGTCCTTCTGGGAGAACAACGATGGTCCCGCCGCGCGTGGGGAACGAAAATAATGCCAGAAATGCTGCCGCCGCATAGAGAGCCGGCTTGATATTCCGGGGATTCCTCATTTCACTCTCTTGACCCAGCCGGCCAGCCAAGCGGCCGTAACGTACATCACAAAGCACTCAAGCGCAAAGGGCATAAATCCCAGGTATCCGGGCGCGGGCATCTCGAAGATCTTCCATCGCTGCCCAATGGGAAAAATGTAGTGCCACTTCGCGGCCGACCAGTTGTTCCAAAACTCCCAAAGCCAGCCGCAGATCCATCCAGCAAGAAAGAAGCCGTAAACGCGTCGCCGGAAGCCTTCTGAAAGGTCGCCAAGCAGGGAAGGCAATCCCATCCGCCTGTTCAACGGATCGAGCAGCAGAATGAATCCGATCCACACCGGAAGGAAAAGGTAAGCCGCCACAGGCCGCGGCACGGCGAGCGGTAGGACCAGGCACAGGATTCCCAGAACAATCAACAAATTTTCGGTACCGGCCGAAATCTTCCACGGTTTTCCCGGCAGCGGAGGCAGCAAAGCTTGCACAAGGTCGGAGGTCTCAAAAATGGCGGGGGTGATGGTTGCAAATGACCAACCATATCCAAGCAAAGCGCCCGTCCAGCCCTCGGGAACGCCCGTGTAAATCCAGTTCTGCAGGCGCAGGTTATAGGCCTCGAAGATCAGCCACAGCGGAACCGACAGCAGCGCCATCCGGGCGAGCGTAATCGGTGCATCGTGCAGCCGCGAGCGGTTCGTTAGCGCCAGCACCGCCCCATCGGCGACCAGGATGTAGGCGCTCCAGGCGATCGGCGTGAAAAAAGTCGCAATCGGCTCAACGCCGTGGAGCATCAAGTACTCGGCGCCGCCAAGCGCCACGATCCCAAGCCACCCATGCGCCGGAAAGGGATGGCGTCTGCGCGACCGAAAGAATGCAAGAGCCAGAACTGCCACCGTGACGCCAGTGACGGCGACGCCGATACCAATCATGGATCGATATTACAAGCGACCACGCGTCGCTCATAAAGGAAACCGCCGCTGCTTGGCGGAATTCGCTCCGGGATCGGCGCCAGTTTGCTATTCTTGGCACCTTTCAGCGTAAGCCTGTGAACGAATCGGACCAACTCGAGCGAGGTCTCGGACTGTGGGAAGCCACGTCACTTAACGTAACGTTTATGGTGGGGATCGGCCCTTTCATCGTCATCCCGATGGTGGTCCAGGGAATGGGGGGTCCGCAGAGTCTCCTGGCCTGGGTTGGAGGTGCGGGCCTGGCGGCAATGGACGGCTGCGTTTGGGCGGAGTTGGGTGCGGCCATGCCTCAGGCGGGTGGCAGTTACGTTTTTCTTCGCGAGGCTTACGGCCCGGGCCGCTGGGGCCGCTTGATGTCGTTTCTCTACATCTGGCAGACGCTTTTTCAGGGGCCTTTGAGCGTCGCCTCCGGCGCAATTGGATTTGCCGGTTATTCAAGCTACCTCGTCGGCAAGTCCGATGGGCTCACAAGATGGATCACACCCTATGGCGCGCATGCCGAAAGCGCGGTCGCCGCGGCGGCAGTTGCCCTGACCGTACTGCTTCTATATCGCCGGATTACGACTATCGGGAAGATATCGATTGTGCTGTGCGTGATCGTCGTGGGAACGATTCTCTGGCTCATCTATGGTGGGGCAACCCATTTCAACCCCAGCCTTGTTCTTACCTTTCCGCCAAACGCATGGAGCTTTTCCTGGGTCTTCTTCGCGGGACTAGGCCAGGCGTCGGTACAGACGGTTTACAGCTACCTGGGTTACTACAATGTCTGCAACCTTGGCGGCGAAATGAAGGAGCCGGCGAAGAACATTCCTCGCGCCATTTTCATCTCGCTTGTTGGTGTTGCCATCCTTTATTTTGTGATGCAGACGAGCATTCTGGGTGTGGTGCCATGGCAGGAAGCTGCCAAAACCAAGGCAGTAGTGAGCCTTTTCGTGGAACGGGTCTATGGGCCAAGCTGGGCCACCGGGGCAACCTTGCTGATCCTGGTGACGGCGTTCGGCTCGATTTTCTCGGCCACACTCGGCTATTCTCGCATTCCCTACGCTGCGGCGCTCGATGGCAACTTCTTCTCCGGATTCGCCCGCGTTCACCCAACGAAACGCTTTCCTCACGTTTCGCTACTAGCGCTCGGCGCCACGGCGATCTTTTTCTGCCTCGCGCTGAGTCTGGTGCAGGTGATTCGCGCCATCCTGGCAATGCGCTGCCTCATCCAATTCATCGGCCAGGCGCTGGGATTGATCCTTTTGCACCGACGCTGGAAGGCGGATCAGTGGCCCTTCCGCATGTGGAGGTACCCGGTTCCGGTGCTGGTTGCGATCGTCGGCTGGCTGGCAATTTTCGTTTCGACGGGGCGAGAGCCGATGCTAGCATCGCTCGCGGCGGCCGCCACCGGTATAGTCGTATATCTGATACGCGCACGATATCTGCGCCAGTGGCCCTTCGAGGAGGTCGCCCAGTGATTCGCTCACCGCTTCCATCGACCAGGCGATGGACTTTCCCTTTAATCCTCGCCCTTACCGCAGTCGTGACCAGCGCCGGTTTAACTGCGCCGGTGTCGACGACGTCGTTGCAGGAAACCGTCGAGGCGATCCAAAAATCGCGTGTTACTACCCGCATCCTCTTCATAACCGCCCATCCGGACGATGAACAGTCCGGTTTGCTGACCTACCTGTCACGCGGTCTCGGCGCCGACGTGGCCCTCTTCCAAGTCACCCGCGGTCAAGGCGGCCAAAACGCCATCGGGCCTGAGCAGGATGGTGAACTTGGGGTGATCCGCACCACCGAACTTCTCGAAGCGGACCGCCGCTACGGCGTCCACCAGTTTTTTAGCCGCGCCATCGACAACGGCTTCTCGAAAAGTCCCGATCAGATGCTCAAGTATTGGGGCGATCTGCCTGTCGAAGACATGGTTCGCGTCATCCGCACCTATCGCCCGCAGGTGGTGATCAATGGCTGGGGCGGCGTGCATAGCGGACACGGTCAGCACCAGGCCACCGGAATCCTTACTCCCAAAGCGGTTGCCGAGGCGGCCGATCCGAACGCTTTCCCGCAGCAAATTGCCCAGGGCCTCTCGCCGTGGAAAGTAACCCTCGAAGTGCGTCTGGCGAGCAATATTGATCCAGGCACGAACAAGCCGGTCCCGCTTCCCGCGGGGGCCGTTCAGATGCCCGTTCAGGACATTTCGCCGCTGTGGGGTGAAAGCTATGTGGAGATGGGCGTGGACGGCCGTGCCGCGCACCGTTCACAGGGTACTCCGGCGTTGTTCAGCAGCGACTACTTCCGCCGTCCCGTGTACATGCTCGCGGAGAATGAAAAAGGATCGGTCGGGACTTTCGATTTGAAGCTGTTGAATGAACCGCTCAGCGCGCTTGGCGAAAAGTTCCCGCATCTGCAGTCGGAATTGCAGCCCGTGCTCGCTTCCACCGATGAGGCGCTGGCCGCGGCGGAAAAATCCGCTCTCAATTTGGATCGCGTCGCCGCCGCAAAATCGCTAGCCGAAGCCGGAAAAGAAATCGAGAGAGCGCAGAACAAAATAGGAAATCCGGGCAACCCCGAAGCCGCGGCTGCTCGTTGGGAAATCGTGCGTGTGCGCGAACGGATTGACAGCGCTCTTGCCGATGACATAGCCCTGCCGCTCGCCACCCAGGCCGACCGCCACGAGCTGGTCGCCGGTGAAAAGGTGCTGGTGGATGTGATTTTCGCGGGCAAACCCGCCGTCCCAGTGAAGTGGACGCTCGAAAAATCCAGCCTGGTCTTACCACCCGGATGGAGCGCGTCTGTTGAACCGGTAAAAGAAAACAACGGCACTTCGCGGTTCAACGTCACCATCCCCGCGGATGCCAAGCGAACGATCACGCCGGCCGAACAAGTACTTCCGTTTCCGCCCCCGCTAGTGAAACTTGCTCTACCTGTCAACGTGGAAGGCTACGAGTTCAAAATCGAGCAGCCGGTCGAATCCAGCATCGCGAAAACCACTGGGATTGAAAGCTATCCGCTCGAACTCGTTCCGGCGGTCACGCTCACGGTCGATCCCGCGCAGGTGATGGTGCCGGTAAAGCGCGCATACCTGCCGATCACTCTATTTGCCCGCGTCCGCTACCACGCGACGCAGCCAGCGAAAGTTTCCGTGGGTCTCGAGGAGCCCCAGGGGTGGAGCGTGCAGCCCAACCAGCCGCTCGATTTCTCCGCGTCCGGCGACCAGTTGATCCGCTTTGTCGTCACTCCTCCGGCGCACCTGGCCGCAGGCGCCTACACCCTTCATCCTTATGCGAAACTCGGCGAAGAAACATTCCGCACTTCGGTCGAACCGATCCCCACGCTGCCAACGCGTGATTGGAGCCGCCCGGCCGACGCCACCGCGCACGTGCTCGACTTGAACCTCCCTTCCAACCTGCAGGTGGCGTACATCGCCGGCGACAACGACGTTGTTCCCGAAGCGCTGCGCCAGATCGGTATCCAGGTCGACATGCTCGACGAAGTGGCCCTCGCCTTCAACGATCTCAGCCATTACGATGCCATCCTCGTCGGCATCCGCGCCTACGAACTGCGTCCCGACCTTCCGCGCATGAATTGGCGACTGCTCGACTACGCGAAAAATGGGGGTTCTCTCGTCGTCGAATACCAGCGGGATTTTGCCTGGAACAGGCTTCTTCCTGCGCCCTTCCCTGCAAAAATGCTGGATCAGGCCCTGCGCGTTACCGATCCCAATTCTCTTGTGCGCTTTCTCGCGCCCGATAATCCGGTTCTAAACACGCCCAACAAGATTACGCAGGCGGACTTCGAAGGCTGGGAGCAGGAGCGCGGCCTCTACTTTTGGAGCGCTTTTGCCGCGCCGTATCAGGCGATCCTCGGACTGAAGGATGGAAGCGAGCCCGAAACCGAGGGCGGCTTGGTCTACGCGCGCGACGGCAAAGGTGTGTACATCTATACAGGTCTTGCATTCTTCCGCGAACTGCCCGCCGGCGTCCCCGGCGCCTTCCGCCTTTTCGTCAACTTGATCAGCCAAACTCGCCACAGTCGCACTCCATGAGCGAAGCGGCTAGAAGGGCCAACTCAGCCCCCTCCGGATTTTCAGTTCCGCGCACGGTACACATTCCAGAGGGCTGGTTCTTGATGGGAAGTGAAACCGGGCAGGATAACGAGCAGCCGGTGCGCCGTGTCTGGGTCGACGCCTTCGAGTTTGCCGAATGCCAGGTAACGAACGCGGAGTACGCGCAATTCGTCATGGCGACTGCACATCGCCCGTCGCCGCAATGGAGCGATCCCTGTCTTTCAAATTCTGATCAGCCCGTTGTGGCAGTTTCCTGGTTTGACGCTGCTGCCTATTGCGAATGGCTCGGAAGCATCACCAACCGCCATTTTCGGCTGCCCACCGAGGCAGAATGGGAGCGCGCCGCTCGCGGAGGCCTCGAGCAGCAACAATATCCATGGGGCAACGAACCGCCGGAATCGCTCGCGAATTATGCGACCCGCTGGAAGACAGGTCCCGAGCCCGTCGCGGCCGGCGAGTGCAACGCATACGGCCTATTCGACATCAGCGCGAACGTGCATGAATGGTGCGCGGACTGGTTCGACGCAAACTACTACAGCGTGGCCCCCGACCAGAACCCGCCAGGTCCCTCCACGGGAACCCGCCGTGCTTCGCGTGGAGGCTCGTGGCGGCACTACACGAAAGTTTCGCGATGTGCTGCACGATCGAGTATTCCTCCCCAATTCCAGTACGCCGATTACGGCTTCCGCGTCGCCTGCGATGCCGGTGGAAATCCATCCAACGGTTGAGTTTTTCCACCAACCGTGCAAAGAACCTTGCGCCCTGAAGCACATCGTGCAACTTCAGCCACCATTGCTGTTTTCCGCCCGTGCTATGCTGCGACCGATGGAGGGAGGGAAGTTCGAATGATGAAGAGACCGAGATCATTTGCTCGCCTTTTTTTTCTGGCTGGCATCGTGGCGGGCGCTGTGGCAATTTGGGGATCTGCCGTTGTAATTAACGGCGCGCGCGCCGCACAAAAAAATAAAAAATCTGGCGACGCCTCCGATTTGCCGCAGCCTCCACCCTCGGCAATCTTCGGTTCCGAGTCGCAACAGATCGATCATGACATCGGCGAAATGCTGGGCGCGTTTCAGGCAGGAAAGGTAGAGGCGATGCACAGATATTACGCGGAGAACGCCACCTTCGTCAGCGGGGCCTTCGAGCCCCCTGTGGCGGGCTGGCAAAACTACGCCCAGCAGTACGAGCGGCAGCGCGCCGCATTCCCCGGCATGCAGCTGATTCGCCGCAACACCTCCATCTTCATCCACCAGGATGTTTCCTGGGCTTCCTACCAGTGGGAGTTCGTTTCGACGTACAACGGGAAGGCCTTCAGCGCCCGGGGACAAACCACGCTGGTACTAAGCAAGGTGGGGGACAACTGGTTGATCGTTCACAACCACACGTCGGAAATTTGTCCCGACGCAACTGCGCCTTCCGCGCAGCCCAAAGCACAGGCCCCGGGGCAAAGCACGCCCTAAGGAATCGGCGGCGCAATCTTGGCGAGCGAGCCGCGGGTCAAAAACTCTGGAAACCTTGCCAGATCCACAATCCGGCAACCAGCAACAGCAAACCTGCCGAAAATACGATGAGCGCCGTGATCGGCCGGCTCAGCTTTTCGATCCGGTCGACCAGTTCGCGCTGTTCGTTCGCCATCGACTGCGCCGCGGCGTCGAGGAAGATTTGGTCCTCCTCTCGATTTTCGAGCATGCTGCGATAGATCAGCACGAAAACCAGAATCGCGGTGAT
Source organism: uncultured Acidobacteriota bacterium (assembly GCA_963718485.1). Lineage (GTDB taxonomy): Bacteria > Acidobacteriota > Terriglobia > Acidiferrales > UBA7541 > Palsa-295. The sequence goes on along the minus strand of CAVQZU010000087.1, from coordinate 155,247 downwards.
GACACCCCAGGCGATCAACAGAGGGAACAATGCATCGTGAAGCGTTTCCACGGCCACCTCCACTGCCCGCAGGCCGTCAGAGAATGCCGAATGCATCGGCCCAAGCGGGCCCGGTTCGTTAACTTGGCGGGATTATAGCACTAGCGGGGGAGGGGGAAGTCAACGTCGCTTTTGCGGTCGCCGGTTGCCCCTGGGGTGTGTTGATTTGCTCTTCCTTTTCCCTGCAGTTGTCATCCCGCAGGCGAGCGATGAGCGAACTCTCATCATCGGTGTGCTACTCTGTCGCTGCTCTGTAGCGTTCGTCGGGAAACGGCACTCCCCAGAAATTGCGGGTCGGATGCAGGATTTCCACTCCGAGTTCGAATAGCCCGTCGCTCTTTGCCGCGCACACCCTCACCACGCGAAATTCCCGCAGCTCCTGCGAAAGCCCATGCCGAATCTCGATGCGCGAACCCAGCGCCGGCGAGAACGGCACGCACAGCAGCGCGCCACACCGACTGATCGATGTAGCTTCTGTTCGCGCCTCAGGATGTGGTTGGTGGCTGCGCTCGGGGAATACAGTTACCGGGATGGCTGCCGTCACACGGCTGGAGCGGCGCCTTTCGATCATCACCTGGGCACTTGCCATGTCGTGCTCCTCTCAATCGGCAGGCGTACAGGAAAACTGTAGTGCGGGCACAACGCGCCGGTCAACACTTCTTCGCCCGCCTGTGCTTCGTTGACAAAGTATCGGCCCAGCGGCAAAGATGTTTTAGCCTCCGTTCGTACCGATCGATGCCCAAGTGGCGGAATTGGCAGACGCGCTAGCTTCAGGAGTCACACAGCAGATCCCTGCATTCCGAACGTCGGAGCCGCGGGTGGAAAACGCCTCAGGCTGTGAAATCCAGGTACCTTGATCCGTTCGCCAGGCCGTGGCCGGGTGTGTGCGGAATATTTTGGCGCCCGGTTTTCGTATCGGCGACAACCTTGTCCATCATCGCGGCGATCGGCGAAGCCAGATCGACGTACCGCGCAGCGTTGGCCCCTCTTCCCCTAACACGCGATCACCGGCAAGTCGATGAAGTCTGCCGACCAATGCATCGGAATAAGGGGAAGACCGTTCTCGTTCTTCGGCGACGCGAAGACTTGCTTGGCCTATGTGACGACGAGGCGAATAGACGCGGGCTTGTACTTCACGCGCAGATCCTTTACCAAATCTTTCCGTACCCGGTTATTATGCGTCGCACGCCCCGCCAGCGGTGTGTGCCGCTTTCCAGTTGTAAGTATTGGTTCGTGACTGTTTCGAAGTTCATTTCTTCCTCGCTGCCAGCCCAGCCTTCACAAACCGCCGGACGATCTCCGCTATCGATGCACCGGTCTGCTCTTGAACCTTCTTCAAAGCGTCCATCGTGGCGACATCAAACTGAATCAGAATTCTGTGCTTCTTCATACATCGTATGATATCACATGATGTCCAGATCGCCCTTCGATCTATCCCCACCCTCCGCTTTCCTACGTCGTTGCGCCAGCGGCGCTGCTACTGCGCCATTCGTGGTTGATGCGCACCAACCCTCAAGATCTCGACACCACGTTCGAGCCACGATATGATCTGCCCATGAAACTCTCCGCACGTAATCACCTGGTTGGCAAAGTCGAGGAACTCAAACTCGGCGATATCCTGGCTCACGTTGTCGTTCGGGTCGGCGAAAATTTGATTGATAGCGTCATTACTACACGCAGCGCCGAAGAGATGAGCCTAAAAGTGGGCGACACGGTCGCGGCTGTGATCAAGTCGACAGAAGTAATGCTTCAGAAGGAATAGCAGGACGCCTTCATCGGCAGGCTTCGCCCGTGCTCCGATGGGCGGCCGGAATCGACTGCATTTCGCTACCACAGCAGCTTCAATCCAAATTGAATCTGCCTTGATGTCGTGGATGTGCTCGTAATGGCCCCGGCCGTGGGTGATTGCTCCGGAAATGTATTATTCGGCGCGGCGCCCAGGACATAGGTAATTAGGCTGGGGGTGTTGAAATTCGCGCGGTCTAAAAGATTGAATATCTCGGCTCGGAACTGCACGTTCATTCTTTCTGTCACGCGCGTATCCTTGAAGACGGAAAAATCCCACGTAGCAGAACCGGGACCGATATAAGTGTCCCGCCCCAAATTTCCGTAGAATCCGCTATTGCTAGGCGGTGCGATGAAGGCGTTCGGATTGAACCACTGGCTCACATTCCCGGTAACCACTGGGCCCGAAAACGCGGGATTGAGAAATGGTCGGACCGGATTGCGTGTATCGCCATTGTTTGCTGGGTTGTAACTCAGTTGTGGTGTAAACGGGAATCCCGCCTGCAAGCCGATGATGGAGTTCACCGTCCAGCCGCTTACGACGCCGTTCGCAACGCCGTTCATGCCGCCTAGAAGCCGCTTTCCTCGCCCTACAGGCAACGCATAGATGACATTCACTGCGGCCGAGTTTCGGACGTCATAAGTCGCGAGGCCCCAGTCTGCCCGCGCATTGTAGGGGTTCGAGAGCAATGCCACGGCATTGTTGGCTGCCGTGGCATTGAGCGAATCTCCGTTATCCAGAGCTTTCGACCAGGTATAAACGCCTCGAATCAAGAGCCCTTCACTGAAGCGGTGATTGAGATCCACCTGCAGGGCATTGTACAAACTGTCGCCCCTCGAGAACCACGTCCACGTATTGGCGAGCGAGGTGTTCGGTTTGGTGCTAGTCGGATTGAAATACGTTCCCGCTGGCACCGGTTGCCCAGCCAAAGCCCCATACAAGGACTGACCGGTGATCGGGTTTAGCGTCGTAGGAAACGTAGCGGGGCACGGGGACGCTGGACAAACAACAGGAACGGGCACATTGGCATCGGCTCCGATAATTTCGTGATAGCCATGGCTTCCAACGTAGCCCACGCTCAGCGAGGTGTTGGTGGACAGTGCCTGTTCGATCTTCAGCGAGTAGGAAATGAGGGTGGGGGCGGACAAGTTGGGCTGCACGCCGCCCGGAACAAGCAAAGCACTTGCTGGCGGCGGAGCGTTGCGCTGTATGGGATTGCCTCCCACAAAAATGTTCGTGAGGCTGGTGGCGGCGATATTGTAGGTTGGGTTGTAAGGCGCATTCTGATCCGTGCGATAGCCCAACGCGTCTTGCAGATCGTTGTACATACCGAAACCGGCGCGTACGACGGTCTTTTGCGTGAAAGGGCTCCACGCGAGTGCGATTCGCGGCTGCGCCAAGAACGTAGCGCGATTGACGGTAAATACGCTACTCCCGACTTGCGGCAAGCACACGTTCGCGGCAGGCTTTGAAGCGCACACGGGGATGCCTGCACTGAGCGTATAGTTTGCGGCCCGATTGTTTGCTTCGTTCCAGCCAGTGCTGAATTCATCACGGAACCCCAGTGACACCGTCAAATTCGAGCGGACGCGAATCACGTCTTCGGCGTACCAGGCTCCAAAGAGCGAGCGCCAGTTCATTTCGGTGGGGGTGGGATCGTACAGGAAACTAGCAGTGCCGCTGAGAAAAGTTGGCAGGCCGGTAAAAGTCAACTGCCCGTATTGACTGAGTGCGATGGTTTCATTGGATTGGAATGGCTGGAACCAAACGCCGGCGTGAAACTGGTGTCGTCCTTTTGTAAACGCAACATCGTCTGTGAATGTGAACAGGTTACGAGTGATGTGTAAATTGCTCCCGTTGTTGCTTCCCGCCAGCCCCAACTGTGCCTGAGGATTGGAAGCCTGACTGCCTCCCACCACCACTGCACCAACAGGTAGCCCCGCCAAGAAGCCCGGCACGGTGGAGGCCGGCGTACCTGGTGTAGGTTCGCCGGCAAAGAAATATCCCGCGCGAGAGTAACCTATGCGAACGGTGTTGAGTAGCGTCGGCGAAAGAAGGTGCGTTTCCTGCAAGCTTAGCACCTGCTCCCGCAGGCTTAGCAAATCCGTACTGTAGGGATCGAGCGGGGTTGCGGTGTTAGAGTAGCTGTCGTCAACGGTATAGACCGCGTCGAACGAATCTCGACTTGAGAAAATGTGATCAAAGCGCACCGTTCCGAAGTCTTCGCGAATCGTCTGCAGCGGACTGCTGAGTACTTGGGCGACTCCATCTGCACCTTTTACCTTGAAATCGGGAGCACCTGCGGGGGCCACAGGCCACAGGTTCAGCAAGCCCATGTTTTGGACCGTGGCAGAGGCATCCGCCCTGGCCTGTGCGTCGGGAACGAACGCGGCGGAAGTCTCGTGCAGGTTCTGGCGGAACCCCTCATAGTTGCCGAACAGAAAAGTATTGTCTTTTTTGACTGGGCCGCCGATGGAGGCGCCAAACTGGCTCCTCTGAAACGGGGGCGCATCGGGCCCGGCATCAAAGTAGTTGCGCGCGTCAAGGTCGTTGTTGCGTAAAAATTCAAAAATTGAGCCATGAAATTGATTGGTGCCGGACTGCGTGACGATGCTGACCTGTCCACCCGGCTTCTTGCCATATTCGGCACCGTAGGTGTCTCGGAGAAGGTTAAATTCCCTCACCGCGTCAATGCCTAGCAATTGCCCACTTGCGCCCCCAGGAGTCATATTATTTTCAGCTGCGCCGGTGAATTCCACGCCATTCAACAGAAAAAGATTCTGCTGAGGCCGGTTTCCCGAAACAGCGAACATATTGGCGGTCGTTGAATTGGAAATGCCGATGCCGCCGGTCTTCTCCCAGGTGAAGTTCACAACACCAGGGTCGAGGAGCATCAGCAAGTCGTAGCTGCGACCGTTGAGTGGAAGGTCTTTGACCTGTTGTTCGCTGACCAATCCCGAAATGTCCGACGTGGTGGTGCTTACGATCGGAGCGTTTTCATCCACCGTCACCCGCTCTTCGACCTGCCCCAGGTGTAATGGCAGGTCGACAATCGCTTCCTGACCCACCACCAGCTGAATTCCCGTCCGAATTTCCTCCGAGAATCCCTGTTTTCTGACACGGACTTCATAGCGGCCGACTGGCAGGGCGAAAAGATCGTAGCGCCCGACATCGTTGGTAGTGGTGGTGCGACCGACACCGGTATCCACCTCCGTCGCTGTGACCGCCGCGCCCGCGACCGCGGCGCCGGAAGAGATCCGTCACTATTCCGGAAAGAGTTGCCGAAGCCTGTGCGAAAACGGTCGAAGCCCATAAAACCATAACAATGAGAAACACGCGCCGCATGTTCTTATTCCCCCCTGTTTCGATTGCAGTGTGAAGTGCACAACGGGCCAATAAATGCATATACGTTTTAATATGGATACTAACGATATGTCAAATCGAATGGATACGAGTATTAAGAGTGCGGGGGGGGCACACAGCAAACTCAACACTGGAAGAATTCTACGGAGCGACGATCATGATCTCGGTGGACTTGACGAGTGCGGCGGCGGTGTCACCGAACTTTAAGCGCATCTCGCGCACGGCATCGGCGGTGATGATTGACGTGATGTGTTGCCCGCCGATCGACAGACTCACTTGGGCCATCAATCCTGCGACCTTGATTTCGGTGACACGGCCTACGAGTTGATTGCGCCCACTGATACGGCGGAAGTTTTCGCGTCGTTCGATCACTGGCCGACGGGCTGAAACTCTGGCTCAGGAATCCGGTGATGCCCACCCGCTGTCTTCACAGTCCGAAGCTTTTTCTTGTAGATCCATTGCTTCAGCGTTGGGTAGCTTATTCCCAAAATCTTGGCAGCATCACCCGGAGAAAGTAGCGTCAGTCGATCCATATGCCCTCCCGGTCGATTAACTGACACTGTTAGTTTGAGCGGCGGAATAGTTGCGGCGCGTCCGCCCGAAAACAACAGTCCAAAGCCCAGGAAGTTCTGGCTGACGGCAACATTCAATGACTTTCCAACCCTCAGCCGCCATCCAATCCACCTCTTTGGCCCAGTGGTGCAAATAATCGTCGCTTCCCCGAGCGTCGAATTCTTTGAAAAACACTTCACAGGTAATCATGCGACTTTCTGCCATTGATTTTGCCAATCAAGCAGCGCGCAAACCGTATCGAGTCGTATGGATATGGCGATATGGTGAACACTAAAATGGACTTTGGCAGGTGACTTTTGTCGCAATGAAAACCCGTAACGATGATTGCTTAGTCCGGCGCTGGCCACTGTAACCTCAAACAAGCCATCAGCAGGTCGTCATTGGAAAGTGCATGCCGTCAGAAAGAAGGCAGTGAATTTTAGGAGTCGAGGTCGGGTTTGCGGCGCTAGAGGTGATTGAACGAAAAAGAGCTTCTCCCGACCCGAGAGGTCGACGACCGTCAGCTCTACCCCGCCGGAACCCTGCCGCACGTCTTCAATCCCACCCCGCCGAGTACCAACCCGCGTCCCCCCATACGGACGACCTTGCTCACGGCGGTCAGCAGAACACTTCATCCGAGAGTCGGATAAGGCAAGAAGAGGTTCAGTGGTTGAAAGCGTTGCTTGCCATCGAGTACAATTACGGCTTCAGGAAAGGTGAGCTGGTCGGCAGCGTGCGGCGTAAGGAACCTGGACTTCGAGTCCATCAGGTCTCAAGGATCGCACGATCGGTTTGCTCGCCGGCAAGACCAAGAACTCTCAAAGGCAGGTTCTTGACCTGATTCGCCCGTGCGTCGAAGGAAAGAAATCCGACGATGCAGTGTTTACCTGGAATCCGTAACGGCTGGCCGACCGGCAACCAAGATCGCAGCCCGGCGAATGGGTCGCAAATTGGTCACTGAAGGTGAAGGAGCCAAGCCTCAACTTGTAACTGCCTAGTTTTCATGTGCCCAAGTGGCGGAATTGGCAGACGCGCTAGCTTCAGGAGCTAGTTCTCGCAAGGGAGTGGAGGTTCGAGTCCTCTCTTGGGCACCAATCACTCACATGGGGATTCACGAGGTGGGCGGGCTCTCTGTCTGTCAGCTTTTCCCGTACTTTGTGCCAAACTTTTCTGGCTGAGAGACTTTTCTGCTGGATTGCGTGGTCACCTTTCGGGCGGAAATTCATGGTTTGGGCGAGCCGAGTTGTTGCCCGGAGAGTGGATTTTTTTCAGCGTGATCATTGGCATCGTTGATTCAAAGTAGGCGCGATTGTAAGCATCGAACACCTGCATCGATTGTGGCCCGTAAGTTCTCGGATAATCTAGCTTCTTGTTTCAGTGCACCTACGATGTCCATTAGAACCCCCCGATGACTATCAAACGCTCACGGACACCAAAGTGCGTCTACCAGCGAGTGGGTGTTGATTTTAGCAGGAGTCTTCCGTCGCAGCAGAAGACTCGCTGGTTCCGGTTAATTCGTTGGTGGTGACTTCAGCCAAAATTTTATCCTCCGCCGTTACATCTGGAGGGTGCGGCGCACTGCTCGGAGTTCGTGCCCCGCAGTTCAGCGGAAGCCGGCCCGAACCATCCTGGTGTATGTTCACTGTTCTGGCGGTTGTTCTAATCTGCAGCAGGGTGGCGTCAAACTATTTGTGACGGGGGTGTAGCTGTGAACTCAAATTTGGTTCCCTCGACGATCGGGAGCGCATTGAAGGCATGGACTTTCACCATCCAGGACTACTCACTGCTTACCCTTCATTCTGTCCGGAATGTCTTTGCAGACAGGCGTTACTTGACTGACTTGGTCGAACAGATGGATGTGATTGGCGTGGGTTCGTTACGGATTGTCGTCATCGCGCTGCTTTGCGTCGGCGGTGCAATTGTTTTGAACGCGGCGGCGCAGTTTAGTCGTTTCGGCGAAACAGCTTTGACCGGTGACGCCGTTTCGCTCGCCCTCCTCCGCGAACTTGGCCCAGTGTTCACGGCGCTTCTGGTTGCGGGGCGGAACGCCACGGCGATGGCTTCCGAGTTGGGCTCCATGGTGGTTACCGAACAAGTGGACGCGATCCGAGTATTCGGCATCGACCCAATCCGCAGGCTGATGACGCCGCGTGTGCTTGCCATGGTATTGGTGCTGCCGCTGCTCGTGGCAGTAGGAGATTGTGCGGGACTGCTGGGTGGATTCCTGGTCGCAAGTTTGACACTGCATCTTAGTGCAGAGCAGTTTTGGACGCGCGCCATCCATGCGCTGGTTATCGGCGACCTGTGCATGGGTTTCACGAAGCCTATTGTGTTCGGATTTATCATCGCGACAGTGGGTTGTTATCAGGGGCTCCGCGTGAAAGGTGGGACCGAGGGAGTAGGCCGCGCTACCATTGACGCATTCGTGGAGTCCTCCGTAATCGTCCTCGTCGTGGATTTGTTCCTCACTCGCCTTCTACTTTACACCTTCAATTTGTGAGGATGCTTCGCGGCCGTTGCGGTTCCGCTCAAAATGAGGTAGGTGTGCTTTTTAGAACAGATTTCTTCCGCGCCGAAGTCTAAAATGCGCACGGAGTTCTATGCCCCTCTTGCGTTTCAACCGCTCTCGGGAAAGTCAGACCAGCAAGAACCGTTTCAACTGGTTGATCGCTTCTTTTATGACCGCGTTCCACGTTGGGGCAGTGTTGGCACTTTTCTTCTTTACCTGGAACGCGTTATTTGTGGCCATCTTTTTATACTGGGTGGCGGGGAGTTTGGGAATCGGGATGGGCTATCACCGGTTGCTCACCCATCGCGGTTATAAGACTCCCAAGTGGGTCGAGTACTTTCTCACAGTTTGCGCCGTGACCGCCGTGGAAGGGGGGCCGCTCCTGTGGGTGGCCACGCATCGTATTCATCATCAATTCCCGGATGGCGAAGGCGACCCGCACTCTCCACGCGACGGCAAATGGTGGGCGCATGTGGGCTGGATCTTAGTTGGCAATGCCTTGCGACAAGATGCTTGCACGCTGGATCGCTACGTCCCCGATCTAGCCGAGGATAAGTTTCACGTCTGGATCACGGAGTACCATTTTGTGCCAACGATTATCCTCGGACTCGCGCTTTTTGCTATCGGCGGATTACCCTTCCTGCTATGGGGCATTTTCTTGCGGACTGTCTTGGGGCTTCATGCAACTTGGCTTGTAAACTCGGCCACGCATCTTTGGGGTTCGCGCCGCTTTGAGACCAGGGATCGATCGACCAATAGCTGGTGGGTGGCGATTCTCACTTTTGGCGAGGGTTGGCACAACAACCATCATGCCCACCCCGTCTCGGCCCGGCACGGTCTGAAGTGGTATGAGATTGACTTCAACTGGTACGGCATCTGGACTCTCAATAAGCTTGGACTCGCCTCTCACGTATACCGCGCCAAGCTGCCGGCCCCTCAACAGCCCAACGAAAGTGGCCGTGCCAGTCAGAACCACCGCGTAGTTTGAGCGGCGAATACGCGCCGACTAGTTTATTCCCGCAAACAATCCCGTCTCTATAATCCGAGCCACGCACGCCACATCTGGGCTGTTTCCGCATCCCGGCCAAAGCTGTATCTCAGGCTGATGCCATCGTGGGCGAAACTCGCGATCCCGACTTGATCATGACCTTGAAGGGCCATCCGCGTACAGGGCGGCCCGAGCGTTTTCCCTGGAACAGTCTGGCGACCCTCATTCTGTGCCCAAGTTTGTGGCCTGAACAGAAACAATGCGGCGGACAACCATGAGAAATGATGGTGTGACCCTGAGCTAGCCGAGGATTCAGAGATGCCTGCTGGAGCGATATATTCTCGTTTTCTCCCACCGGCAATCGGATCGACTTCGAATCAAGTCAAACAATAGCGGCGTACAAATCAGCAAATGCTAACATTGTCGTGGCATCGCAGACTGGTTTCGCAACGACGTCTGAATTGCCTATATGAATCTGTGATCTCGACAAGACGAAAGGTCTGAGATGACACAAAAGGATGATCGATACGAGCGGGGGCTTGCAAAACTAGCGGAGATCGACCCGCAAGCAGCGCAGCGCGTGATCGACAGTCTGGCCGGCGTCGCCCCCGATTTCGCCCGCTACGTGGTGGAATTCCCATTCGGCGACATCTTTAGCCGCCCGGGACTCGACCTGCGCACGCGCGAGTTGATCACCATAGCCGCGCTCACGGCCATGGGCCACGCCGTGCCCCAATTGAAGGCACACATCCAGTTGGCGCTCAGCGCCGGGTGCACGCAAAAGGAAATCACCGAAACCATCATCCAGATGGCCGTCTACGCCGGTTTCCCGGCTGCCCTGAACGGGCTTTTCCTGGCGAAGGAAGTTTTTGCCTCAGCAGACCCGAAGCCCTCCGCCCCAGAATAGTCACCAAGCGGCCGATGAGTCGCCATTGCTACGATGTTCTGCGCTACAATTCCCCTACTTCACTGCGGCACAGGGACATAGTGGCAACCAGCCTCTCGGAAGCCGCCCTATCGAAACCGACGCTCACGCGCAACCAGGTGCGCGGTTTTTGGGCCGCCTGGGGCGGCTGGGTCCTCGATGGAATGGACTCGTTCATCTATTCGCTGGTTCTCGTCCCCGCCCTCCAGGAGCTACTGCCCAAATCTGGCATTCCCAACACGGCCGGAAACGTGGGGTATTACGGAGGACTTCTTTTCGCACTTTTCATCGTAGGGTGGGGCGTCGCGCTGGTTTGGGGACCCATCGCGGATCGTTTCGGACGCGCGCGTACTTTGATGTTCACGATCCTGTTTTTTTCCGTTTTCACACTGCTGGCCGCGCTCTCGACTGGTGTTTGGACGCTAGGCATTTTCCGCTTTCTGGCGGGTGTTGGCATCGGCGGCGAGTGGTCGACCGGTGCCACCTTCGTATCCGAGGAATGGCCCGAGGAGCGTCGCACTATGGGCGCCGCGCTCATGCACACCGGCTACTACTTCGGCTTTTTCCTCGCCGCGCTGGCAAACTATTTCATCGGCAGCCGTTTTGGTTGGAGATACATGTTCGTCGTAGGCGGCGCCCCCGCTCTTCTTGTGGCCTTCAACTACAATCGCCTGAAAGAACCCGGCCTGTGGAAAAAAAAGCAGCAGGACCTCGGCCAGAAGTGGACTCTTCATCGTTTCTTCCTGGCAATCTTCTCTCCACAATACCGTCGCCGTACGATTCTTAATGCCATCTATCTCCTGATCTCGACAGTCGGACTGTGGGGAGGCTCTGTGTACGTGCCGGCCGCCATCACCTATCTGGCGAAAGCGGCGGGGCGAACAACGGTAGACGGCGCGAGACTCGCATCCTACGGCACAGCCCTCCTTTCGATCGGCACAATCATCGGCGCCTTGATCGTTCCGCTCCTCTCCCATAAGTTCGGCCGCAAGGTGAACCAGGCCATCTTCTATGCCGTGATGGGCCTATCGATCTGGATCGCGTTCGGCTACGTTTTTTACTTGGGTTCCGGGGCGCTGCCGTGGTTCATGTTGCTGGTTTTCTTCCTCGGACTTGGCGGGGCGAACTTTACCGTCTACTCGTTCTGGATTCCCGAGCAGTACGGCACCGAATGCCGCGCGAGCGCCCTGGCGTTTGTCTCAAACGTGGGCCGCTTTGCCGCCGCCGGCTTTACGTTTCTAGTAGGCGCCGGAATCCAGCACTTCCATACCCTCGGTACACCCATTGCGCTCACCGCAATCGCTTTCGCCCTCGGCATCCTTCTGTTGCCATTCGGAGTGGAAACGCAGGGCCAGCCGCTGCCGACCTAAAAACGTTTCGAAGGCAGATGAAATGCTTCGAGTGAAAAGCAGATGGACACACCCGCGAGACTTTTGCGATACTTCTCCGTTCGAGTGATGTCATTGGTCCTCACGAACGGCTGCGTCAAAGCCAAACTAGACCCAGGATCGAATTGAAATGAAAGAAATTTACCGTTGGACGTTCTGCGTGGTCATCATGCTGGCCGCTTGCCTCGCCACCATTGGTCTGCTGTCGCCTTACACTTCCGCTGCGACTCCTCAAGCGGCTTCTGCCCAGAAAGGCACGCCCGCTGCCGCCCCTGCGCAGGAGGGCCTGGTCGCCCGCGGCCAGTATTTGGTCGACAATATTGGCATGTGCTCTGAGTGCCACACCCCGCGCGATGCGGAAGGCAATCTCGACAACCGCCACTATCTGCAAGGTGCCCCGATCTGGATCATGCCAGTTCATCGCATGACGAACTGGGCAGAGCGCGCCCCCGCCATCGCCGGCCTGGAAGGCTTTACAGACGTGCAAGCCTCAACGGTCCTGGAAAAAGGCGTAGGCCCCAATGGCATCGAGATCCATCCCCCCATGCACATCTACCACATGAATCATGCCGATGCACAGGCGGTCATCGCCTATCTGCGCTCCTTGCCCAGCAACTATACCAACCCCTGATCCAACCCGAACTCACCTCTGCTGATAGCGGGCCGCACGGTTTACAGTGCAAAAATGTCCTGATAACACGGTGTAAGCGGCGGAGACTTTCTATAGGCCATCGCGGCAGGCTTCCACGTAGCCGCGAGTCGGGCGCTATAATGCCTCGGAATGGAAACGCGCCTAGCGGCTGCCCTGAACTGGCTATTGGCCCCCGAGCCAATTAGCCAGCACCGTGCCGGCCACCTGTGGCCCCGCTGGATTTTCCTGCGCGCCCTGGGCCTGATCTACTTCTCCGCTTTCTATTCGCTGCTGTCCCAAATCAAAGGCTTGATTGGCCCCAACGGTATTCTCCCCGCCACCGAATACCTCCAGGCGGTCGCAGCAGCCGTGCACAGCGGCCGATTCTGGTACGTGCCATCGCTGTTTTGGCTCGGAGCAAGCAATCACGCCCTGATGCTGGTCTGCTGGCTGGGGCTCGTTGCTGCATTGCTCGCAACTATCAACATCTGGCCGCGGTTCACTCTGGCGATTGCCTTCGTTTGTTTTTTGTCGTTCGTAAGCGCGGCGCAGGATTTTTCCAGCTATCAGTCCGACGGCATGCTGCTCGAAGCAGGATTCATCTCGCTCTTCTTCGCCCCGCCCGGACTCCGTCCAGGCCTCGGCCGCGGGCATGCTCCCTCTCGCGCGAGTCTTTTTCTGCTGCTCTGGGAATGGTTCCGCATCTATTTCGAATCCGGCGTGGTGAAGCTCGCCAGCGGCGACACCTCGTGGCGCAATTTCACCGCCATGGATGACTACTATCAGAATGGCCCCCTACCCAGCTGGATCGGCTGGTACGTGCAGCATCTCCCGCACGGATTCCACGCCGCGACGGTCTTCTTCACCTTTGCCGCCGAACTCGTTCTCTGCTGGCTCGTTTTTCTACCGCGCCGCTTTCGTATCGCCGCTTTTTGCATCCTCACTCCTTTCCAGATCGGCATTATCCTCACCGCGAACTACGCCTTTCTGAACTACATCGTTCTCTCGCTCGGCCTTCTTTTGCTCGATGATCTGTTTATCGAAGCAATTCTTCCCGCGCGAATCCGAATGTTCTTCGCGAAGCCGGTTCCCGATGAAGGTCCCCAAGACTGGCAGCGGCGTTGGCGCACGATTCTGGAGCCATTTCGAATCCTGATCGCCGGGATCTTTCTCAGCACCGTGTTCTATGTGACGACGAACGAGCTGCTCGGAATATTCTTCTCCCACTATCTGCTGCCAACATATCCCGTGCGCCTGCTCGAACCCTTTCGCATCGCCAATCAATATGGGCTGTTTGCCGTGATGACTCATGCGCGCTATGAAATCGAATTCCAGGGCTCACGCGACGGCAAGACATGGACGTACTATCCTTTCGGCCATAAACCGCAGGACCTGCGCAAGTCTCCGGGCCTGTACGCGCCGTATCAGCCGCGATTCGATTGGAATCTCTGGTTCGCCTCACTCGGCCGCTGGCAGGATTACCGATTCGTCGTGTGGACCGAAGAGCGCCTCCTCCAGAATCAGCCCGAAGTGCTCGAACTATTCGCAGCCAATCCGTTCAACGCAGCACCACCGCAACAAGTCCGCACGATCATTTATCGATATTGGTTCACCGACATGAAGGCCAGGCGCGAAACGGGAGCCTGGTGGCGCCGCGAGCCGCTCGGCGAATATGCCCCCCCGCTCGCCCGCCAGCCGGACGGAAAGATCGTCATGCTCGATGTGCCGATTTCCCAGCCGCCGCCACCATAGGTCATTTGCGGTCATCTGAATTCATTTTTGCCACGCGGCGAGAAATCCGCTAGCCTGAATGACGCGGCACGCGATCCCATTCCATGAGACGCCAGCACACAGTCGAAGATCAGCAGGCGCGCCCTCCCGAAGTGAGCCGCGAACAAGTCGTCGCCCACCTGGCGGCGCAACCTCGGCCCGCCAGTATCCGCGAGATCGCTCACGGCATGGATCTCAAGCACCGCGGCCGCCGCTTTCTGCCGCGCATCATTCAGCAGCTCAAGAAGTCCGGCGACATCGAGGAAATCCACGGCGGCCGCTACCGCCTCACGGGAACCAAACATTCCCAGCGCGCTCCGGCCGAATTGGCCAGGGCCGCACCGCCAGCTGAACACGCATCCTTAACCAGAGCAAAGCGAGCATCCGATCCGAATCTGATTGCCGGGCGCATGGTCGCACACCGCGAGGGCTACGGCTTTGTTGTTCCCGACCAACCTGTCCCGAGTGTCAACGGCAATCTTTTCATCGGTCGTGACAACGTAGGCGACGCCATGCACGGGGACCGCGTTCTCGCCCGCATCATTCGCCGCCGTACTGACGGACGCGCCGAAGGCCGCATCGTGCAGATCGTCGAACGCGAGCACCCCACGATCGTCGGCCTGTTCCGCTACGGCCCCCACGGCAACGTCGTGTTGCCCTACGACACGCGCCTTCAGCACGAAATTATCATTGCCCCGGGAGAAGAAATTGATGCTGCCTTGCGCGAGAAACTCCGCGCTGCGTCGCCCCCTGACTCCACTCCCAATCGTCGCGTCCGCCTCGCTGAACTCGACGGCGCCGTCGTCGATGTCCAGATCACGCGCTATCCCAAGGGCGGTCTGGCTCCCACCGGACGCGTGATCGCCATCCTCGGACGCCCCGGCGAAATCGGCGTCGACGTCGAAATTATCATCCGCAAGCATCACCTCCCGCACATTTTCCCCGATGAAGTGACCGTCGAAGCCAAAGCCGCTCCGCAACAAGTCGCCGAGGCCGATCTCACCGGCCGGCGGGACTTCCGCCAATTGCCAATTGTGACCATCGACGGCGAAACAGCGCGCGATTTCGACGACGCTGTGCACGTTTCTGTTTTGCCCAACGGTCATTACGAGCTGCAAGTCCACATCGCGGATGTCGCGCATTACGTCCGCCGCGGGTCTGCTCTCGACCACGAAGCCCGCTTGCGCGGCAACTCCGTCTATTTCCCGAATCGCGCCGTGCCCATGCTTCCGGAAGAGCTCTCAAACGGCATCTGCTCGCTCAATCCCAAGGTCGACCGCCTCGTGATGAGCGTCATCATGGAGCTGGATGCGACGGGCAAAATGGTGCACTCGGACTTCACGCCGGGCGTGATTCGCTCCGTCGAGCGCATGACCTACACCAATGTATACGGGGTGCTCGAAGGCGACCCGGAACTGACCGAGCGCTATACGGCGCTGGTAGACATATTCAAACGCATGAAGGAACTCGCCATGCTCCTTAATCGCCGGCGCGCCGAGCGTGGCTCGATCGACTTCGATTTGCCCGAGCCCATCATCGAATTCGACGAGCAAGGCCGGATGCTGGGCGTCGTTCGCAGCGTCCGCAACATCGCCCATCGCATGATCGAAGAGTTCATGCTCGCCGCGAACGAGGCGGTGGCCGAATATCTCGAGAAGCGCGGGATTGCTTCTCTCCACCGCGTCCACGAAAAGCCCGATCCGAAAAAGGTGCTGGAGTTTGAAGAGTTGGCCCAGGCCTTCGGGTATTCGCTGGGCGTCGAGGATCTGGCGGAGCGCCGCATTTCCGTGCGCCACGGCCAGCTGCAAGCAGCCGCGCGATCGGGTCGCAAGGGTCACGGCCGCGCGCGTCCGCTGAGCGTAGCACTCCCCGCGTCGGAAGAAATCGAAATCCGCCCCCAGCACTACCAGAGACTCACCCAAAAAATCGCCGGC
Source organism: uncultured Acidobacteriota bacterium (assembly GCA_963718485.1). Lineage (GTDB taxonomy): Bacteria > Acidobacteriota > Terriglobia > Acidiferrales > UBA7541 > Palsa-295. Next base: position 139,362 of record CAVQZU010000087.1, on the reverse strand, counting down.
AAGCCCGAAGAGCGCATTCTTTCTTATTTGATGCTGCGTTCGCTAAAACAGGCGCGGTACGCGGCCGATCTCCTCGGGCATTTTGCTCTCGCCGTGCAGGAATACACGCATTTCACTTCTCCGATCCGCCGCTACCCCGATCTGATCGTCCACCGCATTTTGAGCTGGGCGCTTGAAAATCCCACGGCGCAGTCTCCTCGGGCGATCGTCGTGCGCGCGCACGGTCGCAAGGAAGAATCGGTTGCCATGCTCGGTCCGTACCGCCGCGTTGAGCTCGAAGAAATCTCCTCGGAGTGCTCCGAATCCGAGCGTCGCGCCGACGCCGCCGAACGCGAACTCATGGAATGGAAGACCGCGCAATTCATGGAAAGCCATCTGGGCGAGGAGTACGAAGCGCTGATTATTTCCGTGCAGAGGTTCGGTTTTTTCGTGGAGCTGGTGGATGTATTCGTCGAGGGCCTTGTCAGCATCGACCGCCTTGAACAGATGTCGGGCCAGCGGTGTATGTTCCGGGACCGCGATCACGCGATCGTCTGCGAGCCGCACCGCCGCGGCGCTTCGGGCGGACACATTTTCAAAATCGGCGATCGCGTGCGCGTGGTCGCGGAGCGCATCGACCCATTCCGCCATCGGGTCGAATTCGCTCCGGTGGGATGGGAAGCACAGCCGGTCGCCGCAAAAACCCGCAATCGTGGCTGAGGTGTCAGTTGCTGCGGGGCTCGGCGCAGGCCACTTGAAATGAGTTGCTAGCTAAACCGGTGGCGTGCAGGGTAATTACCGATTGTAAGCAATAATAAGGATGGTTAAGAGCCACGCTCCTCGTAGCGGTACCCATCTGGGCGCCCCTTTTCCTGCTGCCGAGGCGAGTTGCGATGCGCCAATGCCGTAGCGGTTACGGTGGCGTCTTTGACGTGGAAACGCTAAAAAATCTTCTCGGAGGAAGACGGTATGGCAACCACGGTAGGTCTGATCGGTCTCGGGCTGATGGGCAGGCCCATGGGGCGGAACCTGTTGAAAGCAGGATTCCCGCTAGTCGTTTGGAACCGCACCCGTGCGAAGGCGCACGATTTGGTGCGCGAAGGCGCGAAACTGGCCGCGAACCCACGCGAACTCGCCGCGCAGGCCGACGTGCTGATCACCATCGTCAGCGATCCTCCCGCGCTCGAGGAAGTAGTGTTCGGTCCCCATGGCGCGCTCGATACTCTTCGGCCCGGCAGCCTCTTTGTCGATTCAAGCACCGTCTCTCCAGAACTCGCCCGTCGCGAAGCCAGCGCCTGCGCCGAGCGCGGTATCGACTTTCTTGACGCTCCCGTTACCGGCGGCACTTGGGGCGCGGAAAAAGGCGAGCTGGTTTTTATGATCGGGGGAAAAGCCGAAGTATTCGAGCGCGCGAAGCCTGTGTTCGCGGCGCTCGGCAAGCGCTTTTTTCTTCTCGGACCGAGCGGAGCGGGCCAAACCGTGAAGCTCGCGATGAACTTGATTCTCGCCCTCGAAGTCCAAGCCCTCGCCGAAGCCACTGCGCTCGTCAGAGCAGCCGGAGTGCCGGGCGAACGCTTGATCGAAGTGCTTCAATCGAGCATGGGCCGCTCGCCGCTTCTCGACGTAAAAGCCCCGCTCGTTCTCAAAAATGATTTCCCCGCAAGCTTTCCTCTGCGCCTCATGCACAAGGACGTTCGCCTTGCGCTCGAACTCGCCCGACAGCAGGGAATCGAACTCCCCGCCGGCGCCGCCGCCTACACGACCTACAGCGCCGTCAAAGAAACATCGAATGACGACCCCGACTACGCCGCCGTCGCTCGCTTCTGGAACAAAGTTTGAATGCTGGCGCCTCGGTGTAGTTTGTCATACGGAGCAGCGCTGGATCTGCAGTTCGGCGGCTTGCTCTTAATTGTGTTACACAACTAAATCTCCGGACCTCCTTGCGCCGAAGCCGCCGCGAAAATTTGTGGTATAAGAAAGCGCTGGGTTGATCGGTAGGGCACCAGCAGGGGAGGTCTGCCATGAGCGAGATTACCCGCCGGGGCTTCATGAAAGGCGCCGCGCTCGCACCGCTAGCGTTCACTCCTCTGACTCTCGAAGCGCAGTCGACGGCTGCCGGCGCGCAGTTTGATATCGTCGTCGCAGGTGCCGGGCACAACAGCTTGATCGCCGCCGCCTATCTTGCCAAGGCGGGTTATCACTGCGTCGTGTTGGAGGGCCGCCCCATCGTTGGCGGCGACGTGAAAACGGCGGAGCTCACGCTGCGCGGATTCCAGCACGATACTTGCTCCTCCGCGCACAATGGCATGCAGGAAAACCCGCTGATTCGCGATAACGAGTTGAATCTCGCCGAGTATGGCCTCGAATATATTTTCCCCGACCCGGTCTTCCACATGCCCTTTCTCGATGGCGCCTACATTACCCAGTGGCGCGACCTCGACCGCACCTGCGCGGAATTCGCGAAAATCTCTAAAAAAGATGCCGCTACCTACCGCCGCATGTTCAACGAGTCGGAAAAAATCGACCCGAGTTCGAAGATCTGGCAGCGCCGCCTGGCGATGTCCCATTGGGACATCATTCGAGACAACTTCGAAGACGATCATTCCCGCGCCTTCATGCTGGCATGTCCCTGGTCGCAGCAACCCGCGCAATTCCCGGTAACCGGCCGCGTTGCCTACGGACCGTTCCAGCAACAGCGCCACAGCCGGCCGCTCCCAAAAGGAGGCTCGGGAAAGCTCACCGAGGCGCTGGCCCGTTTCATCGAAGCACACGACGGCGTAATCCTGACAAGCAAGCCTGTCACCCGCCTGATCATCGAGAGCGGCAAGTGCACGGGAGTGGAATGCGGCGATGGCAGTTCCTATCGCGCCAGGAAAGCGGTGCTCTCCACGATTCATATCAAGCATCTTGTGGACATGGCGCCCCGCGAGTTGTGGGGCGAGGAATTCGTCGACGGGGTGAACACCTGGCAGCCCGAATGCCAGATGTTCGTCTCAAATTATGCGGCAACCGAGCCGCCCAAGTATCCCGTGCAAGGCGGAACGCTCTCGCCCGTGCATTCTCAGTTGCTCGGGCGCCCCGAACGGGCGCTGCGGTTCGCCTACGACTATGCCGCTCGCGAAGTGAACCTCGAGGATCCGCCGCAGCACATCATCTGCTGCAGCCTTGCCGATCCCACGCGCGCGCCCGCGGGAATGCACACGATCAAGTGCGTCGCATACCAGCCCTACGACCTGAAAGAAGGCCCGCAGCACTGGGACAAAATCAAAGAGGAAGTCGCCGATGCCAATCTGAAATATCTGCAACGCTACTCGCCCAATTTGACAAGCGACAAGATCCTCGCGCGTGTGGTCGAAAGCCCGCTTGATCTCGAGCGCATGAATCCGCACAACTGGCATGGCAGTTGCCACGCCGGTGCCTCCGGCCCCTCGCAATCCGGAAACATGCGCCCCATGCCTGGGTGGGCCGATTACCGCATGCCCATCTCAGGGCTGTACCAAACGGGCGCGACCACGGCCCCCGGCGGCTCGGTCACCGGAATGCCCGGCAGGAATGCGGCCAGAGTGATGCTCCAGGATTTTGGCACCAGCATTGAGGAAATCGTTAAAAAAGCATGACAACGAACCAGTACTTTATCCAGACGGGCAATCGCGTGAGGCGGCGAGCCCCCCCAATTGCAGTAGTACTCGCAGCAGTTCTAAGCACGGGCCTTTGGACGGCCCGGTCTCAGCAATCGACGCCGGCCGAAACGGTGAAACAAGAAGTCCCCGACAATCCCTCCGAGCACACCCCGCCCGTTCAGCCGCTGCCCTACAGCCACAAAACGCATTTGGCTCTAGGCCTCGCATGCACTTCCTGCCACACCAATCCCGATCCCGGCAGGCTGATGACATTTCCGGCCACCAGCCGCTGCATGCAATGCCACGTAGCCGTCGCGAAAGACAAGCCGGCCATTCAAAAGCTGGCCGAATTTTCCAACTCCGGCGTGCCGGTTCCATGGGTTCGGGTCTATACCCTTCTTCCCGGCGTGCAATGGAGCCATCGCAGGCACCTGCAAGCGGGTATGAAATGCGAAATGTGCCACGGTCAGGTCTCCCAGATCGAACGCATGTCCGAAGTCACAAGCGTGACCACGATGTACAGCTGCTATCATTGCCATCAAGTCCACAATGCCAACACGGTTTGCGAGACCTGCCATGTGTGGCCGGAAAATCCGGTTCAAAGCAGCAAGCGGTGAATTGTCGCGGGCACCTCGATCTCCAGATCCGGCTGAAGCAAAGGTTGCGGAGGTTTCGCAATGAAGCGCGATAAAGCAGACTCAAAAAAACTCTCTCGCAGGGATTTCGTGAAAGGCACGGCTGTGGGCGTGGGCTCTGCCGCGCTGACCGGCCTAGCAGCGAATGAAGCCCTGGCCCAGGGGGGCAAGTGGGACAAGCAAGCGGACGTCGTCGTCGTCGGCTCCGGCGCCGCGGGACTTCCCGCAGCGATTGAAGCGCACGAACACGGCGCATCCGTGGTCGTCGTTGAAGTGAACTTCGACGTTGGCGGCCACGCCATCGTCAGCGGAGGCAACATCGCCCTGGGCGGTGGCAACTCTCGCCAAAAGAAATGGGGCATCGACGATTCCGCCGATCTGGTCTTCGCCGATCTCACCGACTGGTCGGTCATCGAACCCAACGGCTTTCCCGACTATCGCTACAACGACAAGGAAGTCATCCGGGCCTTCGCCGACAACTGCGGCCCTACGGTCGAGTGGCTTATGGCGCATGGCGTTATCTTCGTCGACAAAATTCCCGACGTCGCCGGCGCCAATGCCACCGGCAACTCTGCTCCGCGCGAAAATCACGCCGCCGCGATGGCTTGGCCGCAGATGCAAACCGGCGTGCCGGTTGAACCCGCTCAGGGCCCGACCACTTCCTCTGGCATTGGATTCATCCGTCCGGTCGAAGCAAGTGCGCGAAGACTCGGCATCGAGATTCTTCTCGAGCATAGGATGACCAGTCTCGTCCGCGAGAAAGCCAACTCCGGCCGCGTGCTTGGAATTGAGGCCCTGACCCAAGGTAAGACACTGAGATCCGAGCGCGAAAAGGCGTGATCCTTGCCACCGGCGGCCCAGCGGCAACGTAAATTTACGAAGAATTTTCGATCCCCGCCTCACCGAGGAATATGACGGCGTAGCCGGCGAGCCGTACTCGTTTCAAGATGCAAGCGGAGAAATCGCTGCCATGGCTGTGGGTGCATCCCTCTGGGGCGCGTACAACCAGGTTGGCGAGTTCGGCCAGATCGTCACCAAGCCCGGGAAAATTGGGTGCCAGTATGGCTACGTCAACCTAACCTGGCAGCCTGGCAGCGAAATCTTTAAACGCGCACGCGCGACCGGGCTGCAGGTGAAGGACTACCAAGACCTGATTCTCGTCAATCAGGCTGGCCTACGCTTCTACGACGAAACAAAAGGTCAGTACACCTCGAATAAGTACGGGGATCTAAAGCCTTACACGCACGCAAGCTACCTGAACGCCGCGCACGAAAATTTGATCCCTCCAACTACCTCAACGCGGCGCTGGCCGGCACCGGAGAGACTCGCAACGGCGGCGGTCCCATCTGGGCCATCTTTGACGCCGACGCGCCCAAGCGCGAGGGCTGGATGGTAACTCCGCCTTACGTAGACACCGCCGCCGGATATTTTTTCTCCGGCAACACAGTCGCCGAGCTTGCTGCCAGCATCGTCAACAAGCATCAACGCAAACCCCTGCCCCCCGAGACGCTGCAGAGCACGATAGCCAAGTACAACTCCTACGTCGACTCCGGCACGGACTCCGATTTCGGCAAGCCCAGCCCGAAATACAAGATTCAAACCCCACCCTTTTATGCCGCCTGGGCCACACCGGTCATTCACGATTCCCGCGCCGGTCTGCGCATCAACGCCAAGGGCCAGGTCATGGACCTCAACGGCAACGTGATCCCCGGCCTCTACTGCGGCGGCGAAACTGCCGGCGGATTCAGCATGCACGGCCTGGGGCGCTGCATCGTGCAAGGCCGCATCGCCGGCCGCAACGCCGCCGCCGAAACCACCTGATCCCCGTGCTATAGTGGCGTTGTAGCGACAAAGAACGTTACAGATCAATTCGCTTGAGTGCCGGTAAAAGGAGCAAGCCATGTATCCCGAAGAATTCGTCCGCCCCATGCGGCAGGAACTCACCAACATCGGTTTCCGCGAAATGCGCACTTCCGAAGAAGTTGATAGCACCCTCAAGCAGGAGAAGGGCACCGTGCTCGTCGTGGTCAATTCCATTTGCGGATGCGCCGCGGGCCGCGCTCGACCCGCCGTCGCAAAAGCTCTGACTCACAAAGTGCGCCCCGAAACTCTGACAACGGTTTTCGCTGGCCAGGACCGCGAAGCCACCGATCGCGCGCGAAGTTATTTCACCGGATATGCCCCCTCGTCGCCTTCCATCGCGCTCATGCGCGACGGCAAGATCGTCTTCATGCTCGAGCGGCGCGAAATCGAGGGCCGCGATCCATTCTCCATCGCGCAAGACCTAACCAGCGCTTTCGACCGCTTCTGCATTCCGGTGAATTCGGTAGCAGCCCAGTAGCCGCCTCAGAGAGAAAAATGCTCTACTTCTTTTCAACTGAGCCCGGCGCAGCGATAGCGAAAATCGTGCAGCTTCCGGCGCGCTCGCCGGGCTTCTGCAACACCGTTTCAATGTAACGCGTGGCTTCTTCCTGCTTCGGCGAATCGAAAATTACTACCGCGTTGGCATTTAACTCACGGAACGCTGCGGCCGCCACGCGGCGATCGGCCTGCGCGTCGATCGGGGTGTGAAATTCGCCCTGTATCGAGAGCAGCGATCGCACAATCTGGTTACGGTAGTAATCGCTCCAAACCCGGTCCGCGCTGTACGACAGATACCCGTCGACGAGCCGGTAGCGTCCTCGATCGGCCACCTGCATCCACATGCTCTTCATGCTGTAGGGCCAATTGATCAGCGGGAAGGTAAGCACGGTTCCGTGTTGCAGAGTTGCGGGAAGAGTGCAGGCGACCGGTTGGGTCAAGGCGCCGGGAGACCATGCCGGATCGGCAGCCGGAGATACGGGGAAGGGAATCGTCAGCAGATCCAGCAGCAGCAGCAAAGCGATGGCACCCACTAGCACGTAGCGCTGCCCCGTTTTCGGCCATCGCCGCAGAAGAAAAGCGACGCCGAGGGACACCAGAACCCCCAAGCTCAGCGCGGTGATCACGTCGAACCGCGCCGGCGCAGAAACGAAGGTCGCAAAGGGGAGGCGATAAAGCAACGCCGCCGGCCCGGGAATTTGCGTTTCCTGGCCGAAAAATCGTAGAGTTGGTCCCAACGAAAGCAAATAAAAGACCAGCGCCAGCACTCCTGCCTGTGTCGCCCATCGCCGGTGCGGCGCCCGTCCTTTCCAGAATCCAACAATTGCCAACAAGAGAATGACCGGGCTGGCATATACCACGCCTTCATATCCCGCGACGAAAAGGCTCACATCAAGCCCTCGTGCAAAGTGCCCGAACAGAATGTGGTTCCAGCTCGGGATCAGAAACCCGACCACGTCTGCCGAATACTGTTTCAGATGGTCGAAGGGCCTCGGCTTGGGCCGATCAGCGGCATTGCCAATCAGCATGATCAGCAGGGGAGAAAATGCGACCAGAAATGTTGCTGCGCCCCAGCTGAGAGCCTTCCACGTTCGGCTCAGCAGCCCCAGGCCGGTGGCAACAAGGTCCACTGCAATCACCACCGTGGTCGCTAGGAGGCAAATCACGGCGTAGTTGTAATGAGCCAGTGCGGTGAGAAGCAGGCTGCCGCCGAGGAACGCGCCATCTCGCCAGTCCGGTACGGCTTTCTGCAAAACTCGATCGAGCGCAATAAAATAAAGCGGTATCGGAAACGCCGTCACCAGGCTGAGATGCCCCAGCGCATGGGCCATCAGGAACGGGCTGAACCCGAAGCAAATTCCTCCGATCATCGCCGCCGTTTCATTGCCACAGACGCGCAAGCACAAAAGCTGTGCAAAAAAAGCGCCGAGCGCCAATTGCAGCACGATCGAAAAATTGTAAGCAACAGCTGGACTCAGCGCCAGGCTCACCGGCAGCGCCAGAGTCCCCGCAAGAGGATCGGTCGTGCTCCACGAAAGATTCACCGTATTCGGGTAATAGAGAAGGTCGGTGTAGAAGGGATTTTGAAGCTTCACCATCGCATGCGCGAAATGCCACAGAAACCAAGCGTGCTGAAAATTGTCGCCCGGATAGCCTAGGAGACCGGCCTTGGTGAAAAGCGACGTGGGAAGTGTGAAAACAATCGCCAGAAAAACGCATCCCGCAAGGCCAAGCAAGCGGCTCCGACAAGGATGCAGTTCGGCTGCAGCGCGCGGCGAGTGCCAGCGCGGCGGTGTCTGTTCGACCGTTTCGATGGTCGCCGGCAAGAGTTTTGAGCGCTTCCGTTCGGGCCGCAAAGGTAGAAACGATCTTATCGCGTTTCTCGCAGCTCAGTCTCACTGGATCGGCCGCGAAGGCCCTCGGAGCAACCAGAGCGTGGACAATGCTAGCCGTGCCAAACAGCCGAAAGGCGAAGACCCTTTCGCGGACATTTTGCACTGGAAAATCTGCCGATATTTCGGGGTTGCGGATCGGGCCGCGACCGAAATCGCGCAGCGAGGCAGCTTGGTTTGAACTTGGGCGCCATCTCGGTCTGTTTGCGCCGCTTGCTCTCCGGAAATTTGAAAGTTCGCTGCGCGAAATGCGCGATCGCCTCTACGGCGATGACAAAGCTCCACGCCCTCCACACGCGCCTGTTGTGCCTCGCTGATAATGTCCCTTTTTGTCCTCGATAAAAAGGTCCCCTTAAATTAGACCTCCGAAAGGAGGTCGGATTGAGGCGGACGGAGATGAGCAAAGGGGAGTTGCGAAGGGTGGAAGTGCTGGCGCGGGTTCGCAGCAAACAGCTACGGATCGTCGATGCAGGGCGATTGATGCGGGTTAGCTATCGGCAGGCGAAGCGGCTGTGGAAGCGGTATCGGGAAGAAGGCGCGGCAGGTCTGAAGCATCGCAGTGCGGGGCAGCGCTCGCATCATGCTCATGACGGGAAGTTCCGCAAGAAGGTGTTGCAACTGGTGCGAGAAAAGTACGGTGGACCTGTGGGCGAGCGATTCGGGCCGACCTTGGCGGCGGAACACCTGGCTTCCGAGGACGGGCTGAACATTGACGCCGAGACGCTGCGACGGTGGATGCTGACGGAGGGGTTGTGGAGCAGGGAGCGGAAAGGGTGGCGGCACCGTCGAAGGCGGGAGCGTAAGGAGCACTTTGGAGAGCTGGTACAGATGGATGGAAGCTTTCATCGGTGGCTGGAAGATCGCGGTCCAGAGGGCTGCTTGATCGACATGGTCGACGATGCGACGAGTAAAACGTTGGCGGAAATGGGTGAGGAAGAAACGATCTGGGCCGCGGCGGATACGTTGCGCACCTGGATCGAGCGGTATGGGGTGCCGTTGGCATTGTATGTGGACTGGAAAAATCTGTACAAGCGGCCAGCGACGGTGAAGGAACAGTTACACGGAGAAGAGCCGATCACGCAATTGGGACGGATGTGCGCGAAGTTGGGAATCGAGATCATTGCTGCGAATTCGGCACCAGCGAAGGGCCGCGTGGAAAGAACACACGGAACCCATCAAGACCGGCTGGTGAAGAAATTGCGGCGCAAGGAAATCAGCAATCACGAGCAAGTAAACGTGTATCTGGAGAAGGAGTATCTGCCGGAGCACAATCGGAGGTTTGGAAGGGCGGCTGCCAGAGCCGGAGGACTATCACCGGCGAGCGCCCCGGGCGGCGCAATTGGACCGGATTTTCCGATTGGAGAGCCGGCGCACGATTTACAACGATTGGGTGGTGCGGTACGACAACCGGTTTTTCCCACTCGAGCGGCAGAGCCGCACTACGCACCGGCGCAGGGCCACGTGCTGGTGTGCGAAGGACGGCACGGGAATATCACGATCGAATATCGGGGCCGGGAGCTAGACTGGCGCGAGATCCCGGCGCCAGCCAAGCCGTGTGAATCGCCGTCAAACCCGCGCAGAAGCTGAAACTGACAGTGCCGAAGCGGAAGTGGGTGCCGCCGACGGACCATCCTTGGAACCAAGCGGTGCGCCGAGCGGTGCAGAAGAGTCACACAGAGTGGCACTCGATGCGGCCATCATTGACCTTGCCTCCGCTTCGCCCTCAACGCTCCGCCCTTCGGGCTCCGCAGGGCTTCGCTCCGGCCAAGGTCAATGATGAAAACAAACGACGAACGACAGACATTCAACAGAAAAAAAGGGGACCTTTTTATCTAGGTAAGGAAGAGGACATTTTAATCGAGGCTTGACAGCCCTCCACACGCGCCTTGACAAACTCCGCATCCTCCCGTATTTTTTATGCGTCATGCAGCCACGGGCGCATCACCATCATCATCACCACACGATACCGTGCCCGCGGCGGTGTGGCTAGCTAGCGATTCATAGCTGGACTCATTAGCCCGCTGGCGCGGAAGCGCTCAGCGGGCTTTTTGTTTTTCAGAGCTTTCTGAGGAGACTGAAGACGACATGGACCTCGATTTCGACAAGGAAGGCGGCCTCATTCCGGCCATCGTGCAGGACGACAAAAATGGCGAAATCCTGATGCTGGGATTCATGAACCGCGAAGCCTACGACCTCACCCGCAAGACCGGCTTGTCACTTTTTTCAGCCGCTCGCGCAAAAAGCTCTGGACCAAGGGCGAGACCAGCGGCCAGAAGCTCATCCTTCGCGAACTCCGCACCGATTGCGATCTCGACGCGCTGCTCGTTCGCGTGGAACTCGACGGCGGCGCTGTTTGCCACGAAGGCTACCGCAGCTGCTTCTTCCGCCGCCTCGATTCGAACGGCGACGCCACCGTTGTCGCCGAGCGTGTTCTCGCTCCCGAAGAACTCTACGGAAAGGGGAACAAGTAATGCCCTCGCTGAAACTCGGCATTCCCAAAGGCAGTTTGCAGGATTCGACCGTCGAGCTTTTCGCGCGCGCCGGCTGGCGCATTTCCGTGAGCTCGCGCAGCTACTATCCCACCATCGACGATCCCGAAATCGAATGCATGCTTGTCCGCGCGCAGGAAATGGCCCGCTACGTCGAACACGGCGGTCTCGATTGTGGCCTCACCGGTAATGACTGGATCATCGAATCCGGCGCCGACGTCCAGGAAGTCACCGAACTCGTCTACTCGAAAACCAGCCTCGGTCGCGTGCGCTGGGTTCTCGCCGTCGCTGAAGATTCCGCTATCAATCCGTGAAAGATCTGGAAGGCAAAATCATCGCCACCGAAGCCGTGCGCATGACCGAAAAATATCTCGAGCGCAACGGCGTGAAAGCGCGTGTCGAATTTTCCTGGGGCGCCACCGAAGTAAAAGTCCCGAAGCTTGCCGACGCCATCGTCGAAATTACCGAGACGGGCTCTTCGCTGCGCGCCAACCGCCTGCGCATCATCGACACCTTGCTTGAATCCTCCACGCGCTTCATCGCCAATCGCGCTGCCCTGCAAGACCCCTGGAAGCGCGAGAAAATCGAAGGCCTCGCCATGCTTCTTGACGGCGCGATCAAGGCCTATAGTCGCGTTGGTCTGCTCCTCAATGTCCGCCGCGACGATCTCGACAACGTCATCGCCACGCTTCCATCCTTGCGCAATCCAACCATCTCTGCAGCTGAGCGATCCGAACTGGGTCGCCATCAACACCATCGTGGAGGAAAAAACCGTCCGCCAGCTCATCCCCAAACTCAAAGCCGCGCGCGCCGAAGGCATCGTCGAATATCCCCTGAACAAGGTCGTTTACTGATGCGCATTCTCCGGCTCACGCCCGCCGCTCAGGAAAAAGTACTTGCCTCGCGTCGCGACAGCAGCCGCGAAGCCGAGCGTATCGCCTTGCGCATCGTCAAAGACGTGCGCCGCCACGGCGATGCCGCGCTCTTCGCCTACACGAAACGCTTCGACCGCGTCGCGCTCAGCCCCAAAAATGTCTGGGTGCATCGCGCCGAATTCAAGCAGGGCCTTCGCGAGGTCTCTCCCGAATTTCTCGCTGCCATCGATCACGCCGCGCGCAACATTCGCATCGTGGCGCGCAAGCAGAAGCCTCTTGAATGGAATATCGAAGTCGAGCCCGGCGTTCGCGCCGGCCAGCGCGTGCGCGCAATCGACTCGATCGGCTGCTATCTTCCTGGCGGCCGCTTCTCGCTTGTTTCGACGCTGCTCATGACCGTCATTCCCGCGCAGGAAGCCGGGGTGCGCCAAATTGTTGTGGTCAGCCCGCAGCCGGGCCCGGCCTTGCTCGCCGCCGCGGAACGCTTGGGAATCCGCGCCGTCGCCCGTATAGGAGGCGCGCAAGCCGTCGCCGCACTGGCCTATGGCACGAAATCAATTCCCCGCCTCGACAAAATTTTCGGCCCCGGCAATCGCTTCGTCACCGCCGCCAAGCGCCTCGTGAGCGCTGATTGCTCCATCGATATGCTCGCCGGCCCCACCGAAGCAATCGTTTTCGCCGAGACTGGCAATCCGCAGTTCATGGCCGCTGACCTGATTGCCCAAGCTGAACACGACGCCGATGCCATCGCGATTTTCGTTACCACCTCTTCGCGCCTTGGCAAAGCGGTCGCCGCGGAAATCGATCGCCAGCTGGCCGCGTTGCCTGCAAAAAATCTCGCGCGCCGCTCGCTCGCAAAGAGCGGAGCGGTCCTGGTAGCGCGCAACCTCGGGGATGCCGTCCGCTTCGTGAATCTTTTCGCGCCCGAACACCTCACTCTGCCGGGCACCCCGAGCGCCCTTCTCGACCGCATCGATTCCGCCGGGAGCATTTTCCTCGGTGAGTGGAGCGCGCAAACGTTCGGCGATTACGCCAGCGGCACCAACCACGTCCTGCCCACCGGGGGCGCGGCCCGCACGCGCGGCGGCCTGTCCGTATCCGACTTCGTGAAGTGCATTAGCGTCCAGGAAATTTCGCGCCTTGGCTTCCGCCGTCTCGCGCCGGTCGCCGCGGAATTCGCTCGCGCCGAAGGCTTAGACGCGCACGGGCGTTCCGTCGAGGTGCGCAAGTGAAGCCGCCGGTCCCCATCCGCGCCGCCGTTGAAAAAATGCGCTCCTACCATCCGCCGCTGGAAGGCCGCACCAAAAAACTGCGCCTCGATTTCAACGAGAACCCCATCGGCTGCTCGCCCAAAGTCCGCCAGGCCCTCGCCAAATTAAGCGCCGCTGAAATCTGCTCCTATCCGGAACAGGAAACCGTGCGCCGCCAAATGGCCAGGCACTTCGGCGTCAGCCTCGCCGAGTTGCTCCTCACCAACGGCACCGACGAAGCTTTGCATGTCATCGTTAACACTTTCGTCGAACCCGAAGACGGCGTCCTGTTCGTCGAGCCCACCTACGCGATGTACCGCTTCTATTCCGAGCTCTCAGGCGCGCAAATTGTCGCCCCGCGCTACACCTCTGACATGCAGTTCCCCTGGCCCCAAGTTCTTGCGATCCTCCGCGGCGCTTCGACTGCCGATGCGGTCGTTGATTCTGGTCGTCATTCCGGGGGGGCGAAGCGAGAAGGAGCCCCTCTTTCTGCTGCTAATCGTTCGGATCTTCCGTTGCCAGGAAGTAATCTCGCAGAAGCTACGACCTTGTCTCCCGAGGAAGGCGCTTTGAATGCAGTAGGGCCCAGGGCCCCGCGCGTATTTTTTCTTCCAAACCCGAACAGCCCGACCGGCAATCTGCTTTCGCCGCCGGAAATCCGCCGCATCCTGAGCGCCGCGAAACAGACCATGGTGGTCATCGACGAAGCCTACTTCGAATTTTCCGGTGTCACCGTGATCTCCTGGATTCGCCGCCACCCCAATCTGATCGTCACGCGCACATTCTCCAAAACCGCCGGCCTCGCCGGCCTGCGCCTGGGCTGCATTTTTGTCAACCGCGATCTCGCCGGCAGCATGCGCAAATCCCAATCGCCGTACCCGGTAAACGCCGCCGCGCTGGTCGCCGCCGAAGCCGCCCTGCGCGACCGCGCCTTCATCGCCCGCACCGTCCGCGAGGTGGAAGCTGCCCGCCAGCAACTCGAGCGCGGTCTCGCCAGACTCGGCATTCGCTATTTTCCAAGTGGAGGGAATTTCATCCTCGTCTACTTTGGCAACCGCGCTAAGAAGATCGTTGCCGCTCTCGACCACCAAGGCATCCTCCTCCGTGATCGCTCCAGCGACTTCGCGCGGCGAAGGCTACGTCCGCATCACCGTAGGCACGCCATCACAGGTCAAACGCCTGCTAGGCGAACTTGAGCCACTGCTATGAGAAAAGCCCAGCTCCAGCGCACCACCAAGGAAACCGACATCTTTCTCCGCCTAAACCTGGACGGCCGCGGGAAAGCGAAAATCTCCACTGGCATCCGCTTCTTCGACCACATGCTCGAGCAAATCGCCCGCCACGGCGCCCTCGACCTCGAACTCAAAGCCGAAGGTGACCTCGACGTCGACCAGCACCACACCGTCGAAGATGTCGGCATCGCCTTGGCGAAGCCGTCAAACAAGCCCTCGGCTCAAAGCGCGGGATCCTGCGCTCCGGCTACTTCCTCATGCCGATGGATGACTGCCTCGCTGTTGCCGCGCTGGACTTTTCCGGCCGCGCCTACTGTGTCTGCAACACGCAATTTTCCGCGTCCAAAGTCGGCGACTTCCAAACCGAGCTGCTCGAAGACTTCTTCCGCGCTTTCGCCCAGTCCTCCGCCGCCAACGTGCACTTGAAACTCATGTACGGCCGCTCGTCGCACCACCAGGTGGAAGCGATCTTCAAGGCTTTCGCCAAAGCGCTGCGCTTCGCTGTCTCCCGTGACAAGCGCTTGCGCAACGTGCTCCCATCCACAAAGGAGCTGCTGTGAAAGTTGCCATCGTTGATTACGGCGCCGGCAATCTTCCCTCGGTCGAGCGCGCCCTGCAGAAACTTGGCGCCGAAACCGAGCGTGCCGTTAGGCCCGAACAGATCGCCGGCGCCAAAGCCGTCGTCCTCCCCGGTGTAGGGCACTTCTCGGCCTTCGTCGCCGGTCTCCACGAGCGCAATCTAACCGCCTCGCTGCGAATCGCCCGCGATTCCGGCGTACCCATCCTCGGCATCTGCCTCGGCCTGCAGGCGATGTATGAGTCGAGCGAAGAAGCGCCCGGCGATCCCGGCCTCGGTTTTTTTCCCGGTCAAGTTCGCATGCTGCCGCAAAACGTAAAAGCTCCGCACATCGGCTGGAACCAGGTCGAGCGCAGGCAACCGAGCCAGCTCCTCATGGGCATTCCCGAAGACGCTTACTTCTATTTCGCGCACTCCTACGCCGCGCCCGGCGACGGGACCGAAACCGCCGCCGTCTGCAATCATGGCGTCCCCTTTGCCGCCGTGATCGAAGAGAAACATCTTGTCGGCGTGCAATTCCACCCGGAAAAATCAGGCGAGACCGGCGCCCGCGTTCTGAGAAATTTCCTGGAGTCCGTGCCACAATGACTCTCGCCCGCCGCATCATCCCCTGTCTCGACGTCGATGCAGGCCGCGTCGTCAAGGGCATCGAATTTGAGGGCCTGCGCGACATGGGCGACCCCGCCGAGCTCGCCGCCCGCTACAATCGAGAAGGCGCCGACGAACTCGTGGTCCTCGACATCAGCGCCTACCCACGAAGGCCGCGCCACGTTTCTCGACACCATCCGCCGTGTCGCCGAGCAGCTGAATATCCCGCTCACGGCCGGCGGCGGCATCCGCACGTTGGAAGATGGCCGCAACGTGCTCCGCGCTGGCGCCGACAAAGTCACTGTCAACACCGCCGCGTCAAGCGCCCCGACTCATCTCCGAACTCTCGCAGCAGTTCGGCGCGCAAGCTGTCGTCCTCTCGATCGATGTAAAGCGGACCGGCCCGGAAACCTGGGAGGCCTATACGCGTGGCGGCCGCGACGCCACGGACTAGATGCCGCGAAATGGGCCGCCGAGGCCGTCTCGCGCGGCGCGGGCGAAGTCCTGCTCACCTCCATCGATCGCGATGGTACCTGCAGCGGCTTCGATTGTGACCTCACCGCAAAAATTGCCGCCACGATTCCAGTCCCGATAATTGCCTCGGGCGGCGCCAGCACCTTTGATGATTTTCTCGACGTCTTCCAAAAAGGCGCCGCCGACGCGGCCCTTGCCGCCTCCGTCTTCCACAGCGCCACGCATTCCATTCCCGCGCTGAAGACATTCCTGGCCGATCGCCAGGTCCCGATCCGGCTGAGCAAGTGAGCCCGAATCCCCCGATGAAAGTGCACCAATGATCATTCCCTGCATCGATCTGCAAGACGGCAAAGCTGTCCAACTCGTTCGCGGCCGCCGCCTTGCGCTCTCGGTCGACGATGTTGTTGGCCTGCTCGACCGTTTCCGCGACTTTCCTGTCCTCCACGTGATCGACCTTGACGCCGCCATCGGCAAGGGGCGCAATTCGCGCTGGATCAAAACCCTCTGCAAGCGCGGCAAAATGAAAGTCCGGGTTGGCGGCGGCATCCGCACTGCCGTGCAAGCGCAGAAAATCCTCTCTTGGGGCGCCGAAAAAATAATCGTAGGCAGCGCCGCTTTCGAAAAGGGAAGCATCGATATACGATTTCTCGCCGAATTGGCGAAGCGCGTCGGCCGGAAAAAAATAATCATTGCTCTCGACACCGAAGGCGGTCAAATTGTCGTCCACGGCTGGCAGGAACGCTTAAAGCTACGCCCCGAGGAAGTGATCCGCGGACTCGAGCCCTACTGCTCGGAGTTTCTCTCCACCTTTGTCGACAACGAAGGGACGATGAAGGGCACCGACCTCGCCTGGTTTAGAAAGCTCCGCAGCGTCACAAAGTTTCCCATTACCGCTGCTGGAGGAATCCGCAACATGCGCGAAGTTCGCGCCCTCGAGAAGATTGGAATGCACGCCGCCGTGGGCATGGCCATCTACACCGGACATCTGGCCGCCGACAAAACCGGCCTCGATCGTCAAAAGACTCCCTAACCGCTTTCAGTGCCGGTTTCCGCTCCTCGGTGCGCGGCAGTGGGGCAATGGTCTCCGCGTGGGAGCTGTCGAATACCGGCCGTAGCTGCGTAGTCCTTCCAGCGCATGCCCTCGCGGGCGCCGCAACTGGACGATCCGCAACGGCTCGCCCGTGGAGTGGAGATCACCGACGGCGTCCTAGGCGGCCCGCTCTACATGTGCGCATTGCTCGACGCCAATCTCTGGGACGGCCGTGCTTAGGACGGCTGCAATTCCGGGACGTGACCGTCGTCAAAGGACGAAGCGAGCGAGCAGAGGATCCTTGAAAAGCGAGGCGCGCGGCAAGCGCGTGTCGGCTACTTGCAAGGGCATGACCGACGCCGGGCAGCCGTTTATTGAGTATCACATAATATAGTGACATATGACAAGGTTTGTGCTATTGTTCGTGCATGGGAAACGCTAAAGGAGTACGACGCGATTTTGCCGGACTAGAACAGCGGCGCCTGCGGGCAGCACGTTTACTGGAAAAAGGTGTCAGTCAGTCACAGGTCGCCCGACAAGTCGGTGTGCATCGCCAGTCGGTCAGTCGCTGGGCACAGCAATTGGAAAAAGAAGGGCGTCCGGGCCTGGAGCAAGCCGGTCGCGCCGGACGCAAACCGCGCTTGAGCGCCGCAGATCTGGAGCGCATCGAAAACGCTCTGAAGCGAGGGCCCGAAGCGTTCGGCTATGACACCGGATTGTGGACTTCGGCGCGGGTGGCGCAGCTGATCGAACAGGAATGCGGCATCACCTATCATCCAGGACACGTATGGCGTTTGCTGCGACAACTGGGCTGGAGTTGTCAGCGCCCCACCGGACGCGCTTTGGAACGCGACGAGAAAGCCATTGCCCAGTGGAAGCGCAAGCGCTGGCCAGAGATTAAAAAAAAGCCCAAAAAGAGGGGCGAATCATCGTCTTCATCGATGAAAGCGGACTGAGCCAGAGACCGCATCGTTGTCGAACCTGGGCCCCGCGAGGACAAACTCCCGTGCTGCAGTATCACTTCAATTGGAAAACGTTGTCAGCTATGGCCGGGGTCACCTGGTGGAATTTTTACTTCCGACTGTTTCCGGGTGCCATCCGCAGCAAACAAGTGGTGCAATTCCTCGAGCATCTCCTGCGTCATCTGGATTGTAAGCTCTTGGTGGTTTGGGACGGGGCCTCGACCCATCGCAGCCGTCTGGTCTGGGATTTTTGTGCGCGAACAACAAGGACGCCTATGGCTAGAATTTCTTCCCGCTTACGCCCCCGAATTAAATCCCGTCGAGTATCTCTGGTCCCACTGGAAACAGCACGAACTGCCCAACTTCTGTCCGCAGACCTTCGGGCAACTGAGCCACCATGCCCGCCAAGCCCTACGCCGCATGCGCAAACGCACCACCTTAGTAACTGCTTTCTGGGTGCAAGCCGAACTCTTCTGATGTCACTATATTATACAAAGATCAATAAGAGGGCGAAGTCCGGGCTGGGCCCCCCAGCGTGCGTAAGAAGAGGGAAGGGCAGAGAGGGAGCAAATCAATTGAGCACGAACCCCGGGAGTGGCGCACGCGAAACCGGATGGTTCAAGACGATCCTGCACGAAGAAACTCTCGCGACGCATATCAAGACCAACCTTGACGCCGCGCAAAACAGGAACCCTAGACACCGGAATCCGACGTGTAAATCCGGGCAGCCTGCTCTATGATAGTGAACTGCAAACAACCGGCCACGCGGGCGTGGCGGAATGGCATACGCAGCGGACTTAAGAAAACTTGAGTGCTCGCCGGGAAACCGGCGATGCAGAACTGCTCAAAGTCGGGGAAACCTGAAATGGCAATCCCGAGCCAAGCCTGGCAGAAACTTTTCGTCGGGAAGGTGTAGAGACTAGACGGGCAGCGCCTAAGCCCCGGACCGTGTCGCGGCGTAGCATCTGGAAGCCGGATCATCCGGGAGAGGGCGAAGGGATAGTCCAGACCGCAAACCTGACCTGAGCGCTCGATGGCTTAAGTCCGGGCGGCGAAAGCCGCAGACGGCGTGAAAATCCGCAGGGTCTTACGGCCCGTGTGGGTTCGACTCCCACCGCCCGCACCACCTTTTTTCGTCACGTTAGGATTTTTAACCGCGGTAGCGCCAAGAACCGCGCCGACCGATACCAACGGCTGGTCCTTATGTGCCGGACGAACTGTTGCACCTCCGACCATCGCCAATTTTCGATTAAGCCTACCCTCACTGCGAATCGGGAAACGGCTGTAACGCCGGTGCGCGAAATTCGTGCGGAACCAAACGACCTTGCAGTTGGCTGTGCGGCGCTCCTTCAAGACGCGTTGGCCCAACTCTGAGATTTGCTCCCGCCAGGATCGCGAACTCGCGGGTTTCATGTTACACTTTACCTTTAACTAGCAGCTGACAAGACACATGACAAGGCCCAGTTCGCGCACGTCCTCCAACAAGAAGCCGCGCACCCTCGCCCGTCCGGATGCTGCCGACAAGCGCCGCCAGCAAATGATCGAATGGATGCGAAGCCACCGCGTCCCCGTGCAAGGCAGCGAAATCGCCGCGCATTTCCGCGTAAGCCGCCAGTGTGTCGTGCAAGATGTGGCCATCCTCCGGGCTGGTGGCACCGACATTCTTGCGACTCCTCAGGGCTACCGCTGGCCAGAAAACGCTGCTCATTCCGTGCGGGCCATTCTCGCCTGTCGGCATACGCCGGAGCGCACCGAAGAAGAGCTTCAAATCCTGGTAGACCACGGCGTCCACATTCTGGATGTCATGGTCGAGCACCCTCTTTACGGGGAACTACGCGGCCCTCTCATGATCCAGTCGCGCGCCGATCTGCAGGATTTCATCGATAAGGTTAAGTACACGAAGGCGATGCTCCTCTTGTCTCTCACCGGCGGCATTCATCTCCACACCGTGGAAGCCCCGCGCGAAGAGATGATTTCGCGGGCTAGCGCCAAGCTTCGCGCGCGAGGATTCCTCCTGAAGTAGGGAAACCTAGGGATGAATCTCGGTGCCACACGCGAGCAGCAACTGGAGCAAGCCCTCTTCCGGGGCGGCCCCCTTAATCTGCAAAATGCGGATTACGCGCGCGAAGTGCGCGCGATTACCGATGCGCTCCTTCGCGTCGATCTGTTGCCCGACGACCTGACCGTCGCAGCCCTCGAGATAGAGAGCAAGAGAGTCTCCGCGTCGGTCCTGGCGCGCGAGCCCGGCGTCGCCGCAGGTCTGGAGGAATTCGCATTTCTCGTCGAGCCGCATGGAATCTCCGTCGGTTTCGAGAAAAAAGACGGAGAAGCATTCCAGGCGGGGGACTCGCTGCTGCGCCTCGAAGGCAACCAGAACAAATTGCTCTCGCTCGAGCGTATAGGCCTCAATCTGCTGCAGCGTATGAGCGGAATCGCGACCTTCTCGCGCTGTCTCGCAGAGCGGGTGCGCGGCCGCTGCCCATCCACCCGTATTGTTGCCACGCGAAAAACGGTCTGGGGTTTGCTCGACAAGCGCGCGGTCCATCTTGGCGGTGCCGGGACGCACCGCATCGGACTGGGCGACGCGATCCTCATCAAGAACAATCATCTCGCGCTGATCGACAGGCGCGAAGAGCAGGCCGCGCCGGTTGCTCTTGCTCGCGCCTGGAATTTCCGCAAGCAGGCGGCTTTCATTGAAATCGAGGTAACAAGTGAAGGTTCGGCCCTGAGCGCTGCAGACACCTTTCGCAAACTGCAGAAAGAGTCCGGCGAACGCTACCCGTGCTTATTGCTGCTCGACAACCTGGCGTCGCGCGAAATCAGCTCCATCCTCGATTCGCTTCGGCGAGAGCGCCTGTGGGATTACGCGCTGACCGAGGCGAGTGGCGGAATTTCAAAGGAAAATATCGAAGCCTACGCGGAGACCGGTGTGGACGCCATTTCGCTCGGCGCCTTGACTCATTCGACGCGAGCGCTGGACCTGTGCCAAAGGATTTCATAATTCGATTCGGTCGCTGTCAGGAGAAAAAGCCAATGTCGCAATTAGAAGTGTTATCGCCATCCTTCGAAGGCCGCTACACTGTTCCGCCTGTGGAAACCATTCAGGACACGCCAGACGAAATCCGTCAGAAACAGCAGCGCATCCGCGAGCTCTGCGCCCAACGCAACGCCATTCTGCTCGCGCATCACTACCAACGGCCGGAAGTGCAAGAGGTAGCCGACGTAATCGCCGATTCGCTGAAGCTTTCCCAAGCCGCCGCGAACACCAATGCCGAGGTGATCGTTTTCTGCGGCGTGCATTTCATGGCTGAAACGGCGGCCATTCTATGTCCCGACAAGAAAGTGCTGCTGCCGGATTTGCGCGCGGGCTGCTCGCTTGCCGCGGCAGTCACCGTGGAGGAGCTTCGCAAATGGAAGGCGAAGCTGCCAGATGCCGTGGTGGTCGCCTATGTCAACACCTCGGCTGCCGTGAAAGCGGAAAGCGATTATTGCTGCACTTCGGCCAATGCCGCGAAAGTAGTCAACGCGATCCCCGCCGGCCTGCCGATTCTTTTTCTCCCGGACAAATTCCTGGCCTCGGTGGTTGCGCGGCAAACCGGTCGCAGCAACATCATCGCTTACCCGGGCTATTGCCACGTCCACAAAACGATTCGCCCCGATGACGTCATCGAAATCCTCGACGAGCATCCCGACATCGAGCTTCTGCTCCACCCCGAGTGCGGCTGCGTGAGTTCCTGTATGGCCAAAGCTGCCGATGGCGAACTCCCCCAGGATCGAACCTTCTTTCTCTCAACCGAAGGGATGCTGCGTCATATCGGGCAGTCGCCCGCGAACGAGTTCGCCGTGGGAACGGAGCTGGGCATCATGCATCAGCTGCACAAAAAGTATCCCCAAAAGAATTTTTATCCCGTGAATTCGAACGCCATCTGCGCATTTATGAAAACCATCACACTCGACCGTGTGCTGCAATCGCTGGAAACCATGTCGCCCGAAGTAACCGTTCCGGAAGACATCGCCCGGAATGCTCGCCGCGCCATCGACCGCATGCTGGAGCTCGCGTGAAGGGATCGAGTTTGCTGCGGATCGGAATTTTCGGTATAGGTTCGATCGGCCAAACGCTGGCTGTCGCGCTCGATTCCAAGCGCATTGAAGCGGAGTTAGTCGCGATATCAGACCAGCAGGCCGAAAAGGCAGAAGCGTTCGCGGCCACCCTGGCGACCCGCCCCCGGGTCGTCTCCCTCCATGAATTGGTTCAGCGCGCCGATTTCGTAGTCGAGGCGGCCAGTCAGGAAGCTCTGCGCGAATTCGTTCCCAAAGCCCTCGCCAGCGGACGCGACGTGCTCGTCATGAGCGTAGGGGGCTTGCTCGGCCACGACGAATGGTTTCGCCAGGCGGCCGAGAAGGGCTGCCGCATCTATGTGCCCTCCGGGGCCATCGCCGGTCTCGACGGAATTAAATCCGCCTCCATGGGCTACCTGCAGTCAGCGGTTTTGACGAGCCGCAAGCCGGTCGCCGCCCTGCGCGGCACCAAGTACGTCGTCGAGAACAATTTGCAACTGGACACTTTCAATGAGGAAACCGTGATTTTCGAAGGGACCGCCGAGGAAGCCGCCCACGCCTTTCCTACAACTTCTAACGTGGCCGCGGCGTTGCGATTTGCCGTCGAACGAACGGTGCCGGTGTTGGTCCGAGTGGTCGCTGTTCCCGGCGGGAGCAAAAACGTCCACGAGATTCGCGTGCAGGGTGAATTTGGAAAGCTCTCCATCGACGTTGAAAACTTGCCTTCTAAGGCCAATCCGCGCACGTCCCAGTTAGCCGCTTTTTCCGCTCTGGCAACCCTGTCGAATCTAACGCGGGCCCTGCGCGTAGGAACCTAGTCCCCGGGGGAAGAGGTCCTGCCTTGTCGCGGATGCGGAGGCGTCAGAGCCCGCATTCCCAGCGGTGGCCTTCCGAGCGGCACCTTGGTTCTGCTGCCGATCCCATCGCCGATAACCCGCGCGTAGCGAAGTAGGCTAGAATGCCTGCATGGCAACAGCAGGTAACCAAACCAACCTCAATGCTTCGCGGGAACGCGAGCGATCGCGCGAACGCAAGGCCGCGGCCTGGATCCTGGTTCTAGCGATGGCCATCTCCGCCATCATCGCCATGGCCCTGACGGCATACTTCGTTCGCCATTAGGTTCTTTAGTTCATGACCTGATCCTTCTTGTCACCCTTAGATTGTCTTGGTCATCCCGCCGTCGAGATCGATCATCGCTCCCTGCAGCAGCCGTGCTTGTGGCGACAGCACATACGCCGCTAGATTCGCGACATCCTCCGCCTCACCCATGCGCACGATATTCGCTTTGCGCGCAACTTCTGCCGCGGCAGCTTCAATGTCCCCACCGTGCTCGGTTGCTTCCTTTTCAAGCAAGTGCCGCAGCCGGTCCGTTCGAACCCATCCCGGATTGATCGCGTTTACCTGTACGCCGTCGCGAATCCCTATTTCCGAAAGCGCTTTGGTGAACGAAAGGCAAGCCCCGTTCACCGATCCGCCGATCGTAAAACTCGCTCCCGGCGTCCTTCCCCCTGTTCCGATAATGTTCAGCACCGAGCCGCGGCTCTTTTTCAAATGCGGCCATGCCGCCCGCGAAAGTCGCACCGAGCAGAAGAATTTCAACGCAAACCCATCTGTCCAATCCGCCTCGGACAATTCGAAAAAGTCACCGTGTTTGGTGGCCCCCGCATTGTTCACGACGCAGTCAATCTTTCCATACGCGCCTATCGCGGCGTCGACGACCGCAGCCGCCGCCTCGGGCGAACGCAGATCCACCGGAAATGAAATGGCCTTGCCGCCGGCTTTGATGATCTCGTCCACTACCGTCGAAAGAGTGGCAGCGTCTCGGGCGGCGAGAACCGCCTTCGCGCCGTCCCGCGCAGTGCGCACGGCGATGGCCCGCCCGATCCCACGACTGGCCCCGGTCACAATAATTACTTTGCCGGCAAGCGGCCCGCCCTCTTGGTTTGTCATTCCTGAATGTCTCCTGAGCGTCTCAACCGGATGACTTCCTCAGCCGGCGCGTAATTTTACAGAAAACCCTTCGCGTAACTGCTCGATTTGCGGCCGCGTCAGCCAGAGGGGCTACCGCGTTGGCGCTCATGGCATTTGAAACTCGCGCGGATCAAGCCCCCGCAAGCGCGTGGTATCATATAAGATTGCTAGCAAGCAACGAAACGGCGAAGCCCCGGTTTTCAGTTCAGGCGCGCTGCCGGTTAGGTCCGTTCCGGTTAAATGGCGTAACCAGCGGCGGTTTTACGCGTCCAAATCAGTAGCAAGACATCCAATGGTCTTGTGTTGCCCGGACGAATATCCAGACCATAATGCTCGAACGAAGAAGGACTTCAGCGGTCAGCTATGTGGATTGTTAGAGTAGCCTTAAGCCGTCCGTACACCTTTATCGTCTTCGCCCTGATCATCGTTTTGATGACCCCGCTCGTGCTGCAGCGCACCCCCACCGACATCTTCCCCGAGATCGATATCCCGGTCATTAGCGTCGCCTGGAACTACAGCGGCTTCTCGCCGGAGCAGATGGTGGACTACATCGTTTCGAACGATGAGCGCTACATCACCACCGTCGTTGACAACGTCGAGCATATCGAGTCCCAAACGGTCGCTGGCCGCTCTGTGGTCAAAGTGTTTTTCCAGCCCGGCGCGGACATCCGCATGGCCATGGCCCAGCTGACAGCTCTTTCCCAGAACATCATTCGTCAATTGCCGCCCGGCATCTCCTCGCCGCTCATCATCACTTATTCGGCTTCGACCGTGCCGATCGTCGATTTGGCGCTTAAAGGAGAGGGTCTCTCCGAGCAGGAACTATTCGATTTCGGCGCGAACTTCGTCCGCAACCAGCTGACCACGATCCCCGGCGTGGCCGTGCCCTGGCCTTACGGAGGCAAGCAACGCCAGGTCTCCGTAAACGTCGATATCGGCGCGCTGCAGGCCAAGGGAATGTCGCCGGTCGAGGTGATCAACGCGATCGGTTCGCAAAACCTCGCGCTGCCTGCCGGCACGGTCAAGCTTGGATCGACCGAATACAACGTACAGATGAAAGGTTCGACCGACACGATTGCCGCGCTGAACGATCTTCCGATCAAGACGGCCAACGGCGCCACACTGTATGTCCGCGATATCGCCCACGTCAGCGATGGCTTTTCGCCACAAACCAACATCGTGCGCATGGACGGGCAGCGTGGCGTTCTTGTGACCATCTATAAGAACGGCAATGCCTCGACGCTCGACATCGTGAAGCAAACCTTCGCCAAATTGCCGCAGGTCGCCGCCTCCTTGCCACCTGAGCTGGTCATCACGCCGCTCTTTGATCAGTCCATTTTCGTTCGTTCCGCCATCCAAGGCGTGATCCGCGAAGGACTCGTTGCTGCTTGCCTGACCGCGCTGATGATTCTGCTGTTCCTCGGAAGCTGGCGCAGCACGCTCATTATCGCGATTTCCATCCCGCTTTCGGTGCTTATCTCTATCATGGTGCTGAGCGCTCTGCATGAAACCATCAATATCATGACCCTCGGCGGCCTGGCGCTGGCCGTGGGCATCCTGGTCGACGACGCGACCGTGGCCATCGAAAACATCGAACGCAACCTCGGTCAAGGCAAAGATACGATCACCGCGATTCTCGATGGCTCGGCGCAGATCGCTATCCCCGCCCTGGTTTCCACTCTGTGCATCTGCATTGTCTTTGTGCCCATGTTCTTTCTCACCGGCGTCGCCAAGTTCTTGTTTGTCCCGCTGGCCGAAGCCGTGGTGTTCGCCATGATGGCTTCCTATCTGCTGTCGCGAACGCTCGTTCCCACCATGGCCATGTACCTCCTGAAGAATCATCATGGCGAGGAACACGCCACCGGCAACGACATCTTTTCGCGGATTCAGCGGGGCTTCGCCCACGGTTTCGACCGCATGCGTAATAGTTACCGGCTCGCCCTGAACTCCTGCCTGGAGCACGCCTGGCTGTTCGTCATCATGTTCCTGGTGTTCTGCGTTGCCTCCTTGCCCATCGCGTTGATGCTTGGCAATGACTTCTTCCCGGGCGTCGACGCCGGATTGATCCGCCTCCATATGCGCGCTCGCGCCGGACAGCGCGTGGAAGAAACCGCGCGGGAAAACGATAACGTCGACAATCTGATCCGCCAGGTCATTCCGGCGAGCGAGCTTGACGGCATCCTCGACAACATCGGCCTTTTCAACAGCACCATCAACACCACTTACAGCAATTCGGGTGTGATTGGCGAGTCCGATTCCGAAATTCTGATCGGACTCAAAAAAGAACGCCGCAATCCGACCATTTATTACGTCGATCAATTGCGCCAGCGCCTGGCGGAGGAGTTTCCCGGCACGCAATTCTTCTTTCAGCCTGCCGACATCGTCAGCCAGATTCTGAACTTCGGAGTCCCCGCACCGATCGATTTGCAGCTCGTTGGCAACAACATGTCGGCCAATTATCAGCTTGCGCGCCAGATTAACAGCCGCATTCAGCGCGTTCCCGGCGCCGTGGACGTTCACATCCAACAACTTTTCTCGGCCCCAACCTTATATTTGGACGTCGACCGCACTCGCGCGCAGACCGTCGGCCTCAGCGAGCAGGACGTTGCCAACAGCCTGCTCCTCACCCTCAGTTCGAGTTTTCAGATCAACCCTTCCTTTTGGGTGAACCCGGTCAGCGGGATGGAATACAACGTGGCTGTGCAGGTACCACAATATAAAGTCGATTCAATGCAGTCCCTTGACAATATTCCCATCTCATCTGCCGGCAACGGCCGGCCGCAGCAATTGCTCAGCAACCTTGCTCAGGTGAATCTGAACGTGCAGCCCGCGCTGATTTCGCACTACAACAATCAGACCATGATCAATATCTACGCCTCGGTGGAAGGACGCGACCTTGGCGGCGTAGCCACCGATATTCGCGCCATCATGAAAGATTTTCAGAACAAGCTGCCCCGCGGAACGCAGATGGTCCTTCGCGGCCAGGTTGCCACGATGACATCCTCCTTCGCCGGACTCGGCGCGGGGGTACTCGTCGCCATCGCGCTGGTCTATTTCCTGATCGTCGTGAACTTCCAGTCCTGGCTTGATCCTTTCATCATTATCACCGCGCTTCCCGGCGCTCTGGCGGGCATCGTCTGGACGCTGCTTCTCACGCACACCACATTGAACGTGCCTTCGCTTACCGGAACCATCATGTGCATGGGCGTGGCGACCGCTAACAGCATCCTGCTCGTTTCATTCGCGCGCGAGCGGATGAATCAGGGCCTGGGCGCTACGTCGGCAGCTCTTGAAGCAGGTTTCGTTCGCATTCGCCCGGTGATCATGACGGCGTTTGCGATGATCATCGGCATGGTGCCGATGTCGCTCGGTCTAGGCGAGGGCGGCGAACAAAACGCTCCCCTCGGCCGCGCGGTAATCGGCGGATTGATTGTGGCGACTTTCGCCACACTGTTTTTCGTGCCTTGTGTCTTTTCGCTGGTGCACAAACAAAGGCCGGAAGCGCACGTGGCAGTGCGCGTTTCCTGATGCGGGATTTTGAGGAGAATGTCGAAGATGAGTCAAACGTCAATTGAGCCGCCGCTAATGGAGGCTGGCCACGATTCGAGCAGAAGTGCTCCGCCTGGTGGCCAGGGGCAGCTCATGAAATGGTTCCTGGTGCTTTTCCTGGTTTTTCTGGTCCTGGGCATTTACAGCTTCACGCAGAAGAAGGCGTCCCAGCAGGTTCTGGCCAAGCAAACCGATCGCATGGCCATTCTTCACGTTGCCGTCGTTCACGCCACTCTGCTCAGCGGTGAATCCGAGCTTGTTCTGCCAGGCAACATCCAATCCTACGTGGAATCGCCCATCTACGCCCGCACCAACGGTTATCTGAAGAAGTGGTACAAGGATATCGGCAGCCATGTTGCCAAGGGGGACCTGCTCGCAGAAATCGACACCCCTGAAGTGGATGCGCAGCTGGCGCAGGCCCGCGCGGACCTCGGCACATCCCAAGCGAACGTAAAACTTGCCGGCATCACCGCCCAGCGCTACCAGGAACTTCTCAAGAGCGACGCCGTCTCCAAGCAGGACGTCGACAACTACAACGGTGACTACGCCGCAAAACAAGCCATGGTGCAATCTGCGGCCGCCAACCTGCAGCGCCTTGAGGAACTGGAATCCTTCAAACGCGTCTACGCCCCGTTTGCGGGCGTCATCACCAAGCGCAACGTGGATATTGGAACACTCATCAACGCCGGTAACGGCGGTACCTCCACCCGGGAAATGTTCGATCTTGCGCAGACCGACCCACTGCGTGTCTACGTCGCCGCGCCACAAACCTTCGCCAACGCGATTCACGACGGAATGAAGGCCTGTCTGGAACTCAGCGAGTTTCCAGGCCAGAGTTTCTGCGGCAAGGTCGTTCGCTCGGCCGGCGCGGTCGATCCCACAACCCGCACTCTGCTTACCGAAGTGGATGTTCCCAATCCTTCGAATATTCTCCTCGAAGGCGAATATGCTCAGGTGCATTTTGATGCTAAGCTCGCCGGCGAACATCTCTCTGTGCCCAACAACGCTCTGCTGTTTCGCCCCACTGGAACCATGGTCGCCGTCGTCGATGCGAACAATCACATCGACCTGAGACGGCTCACCATCGGCCGCGACTTGGGCACCAGCGTAGAAGTCCTGGCGGGCATCACCGCGAACGACCCATTCATACTCAACCCGCCCGACGC
Source organism: uncultured Acidobacteriota bacterium (assembly GCA_963718485.1). Lineage (GTDB taxonomy): Bacteria > Acidobacteriota > Terriglobia > Acidiferrales > UBA7541 > Palsa-295. The sequence goes on along the minus strand of CAVQZU010000087.1, from coordinate 110,653 downwards.
AATCGACCCGGGCCAGCAAGTCACAGTCTCGCAGCCGAGCGCCACAGCGCAGGCGCACTGAGACCAGCGTAGGGGCGGTGCGCTAGCGTCAGCGTCGACCAGCACGCCGTTATCGCCCCCGATTTTCTATGGTTTTTGGGTTTCCGCCGCGGCTCAGCCGCTGGGTAAGCAATGGCGCGAAGCGCCTGGCTTCGGGCGGCGGCAGTTTTCTCCCGGGCCTTCCCATCGCTGATTTCCGCACGCCGTTTGCCATGCTGCGTGCTGTCGTGCTTGACACCACGAAGCGGCTGGCATACCTTCGCGCTCAGACAGCCGCGCCGACCAGCAGCGGGAATCCAAGATGAACCTTCTCCATCGCCCGCCAATAAAGGAACCACGGAGACATCCCTTGATGGCAGGCCAGGAAAGCGGAGTTGTCTGGGCGCACGATGTCGATAAGAAAGGCGCCGTAGTATGGAAGGTGCAGCTCGTCGACACGCTCGCCACCGGCGAAAAGACATGTTTCAGGCCCGAGGATAATTCCCACAGTTCCATCCAGTTGCACGGGCAAACGGCAGCGGTCAGCGCCATTCCCGGCGTCGTTTTTTCCGCCGACGGCATGCTCCGCGCCTATGCAACCGATGACGGCCGCCAGCTCTGGCAGTACGACACCGCGCACGAATTCACCACTGTAAATGCTGTTCCCGCCAAGGGCGGCTCAATGGGCGCCGCCGCCCCGGGCGTCGCCGGGAGGCGATGCTCTTTGCCGGTTCCGGCTACGTCTTCGGCGCCGGAACGCCCGGGCAATGTCCTGCTGGTATTGGGAGTGAACCAACGAATTGGGGAAGTGTAAATTCGCGGAATGTTGGTCTGCCGGCTGAGCGCCGTCAAAGCGAAACGACAGGAGGAATGAACACCATGTTGACTCGGGAGGAACGGACACATTTGAATGTAGCGCCGCGGTCTTCGGCGCGGCATTTCCCCAGGTACTCTGCTCTTCCATTGCAGGCGGTGTTCTTGTTCTGCCTGTTGTTTGCCACCGCTTCCGCGCACGCCGCCGATTGCAGCGCCTTGGCAAAATTGTCGCTGAAAGATACGACAATTACCTCCGCCACTGTCGTCCCGGCTGCTACTCCGGTGCCGGAATATTGCAAAATCCTCGGCAGTATCCAGAATTTCCCGCAGTCCACGATCCTCTTCGAGGTCGCGCTTCCCACCTCGGGATGGAACGGCAAGTATTTCTTCGCTGGCGGCGGTGGCTTTAATGGCACGCTTCCCAAACTCGATCAAGCCTTAGCTGAAGGCTATGCCGCCGCCGGCTCCGACACTGGCCACAAGGGCGATTCGCTTGATGGTCAGTGGGCGCTCAACAATCTGCAGGCTCAGGTAAACTACGCGCACATCGCCACTCACCTAACCACCGTCATTGGCAAGGACATTGTCCTCGCTTATTACGGCCAGCGTCAGCGCCGCTCCTATTTCGTGGGTTGTTCGAACGGCGGAAAGATGGCGCTCATGGAAGTGCAGCGTTACCCCGACGATTTCGACGCGGCCATCGCTGGCGATCCCGTTATCGATCGCACCAAGTTAATGATGTCATACACCTACAACGCGCAGGCCCTAGCGCGCGGCCCCATCCCGCCCAGCAAGATTCCAGTAATCGAAAAGGCCACCCTGGACGCATGCCAAAACGGCGGAGGAGTCTACGGCGACCTGATCACCACGCCCGGCCGCTGCAAATTCGTGCCCCAAACCATTCAATGCTCGTCAGGCGACGGACCTGCTTGCCTCACCGCCGCCCAAGCGCAAGCCCTCGACAAAATCTTCCATGGCCCGGTGAACTCCGCGGGAACGCAGCTATATCCGGGCTTTACCGTGGGCCATGAAGATGACTACCAGTCCTTCATCACGGGCAGCGGCACCACCAACGCCGCTCCTTCTTCCACCTGGAAATTTCAGGATCAGTTCATGCGCTATTTCATCTTCGGGGCTAGGTATGACTCGGTTGAGCAATTCAATTTCGACAAGGACTTGGCCAGTCTCGATCCGTTCTCGCAAGATCAGGACGCCGTTAATCCCGACCTCTCCGCATTCAAAGCCCACGGTGGCAAATTGATCCTTTACCACGGTTGGGCCGACCATTCCATCACGCCGGTGCGCACCATCGAGTACTACGCTTCGGTGATCGATATGATGAGAAAAACGCGCGCAGCCGGTGCCGCCGAAAACGCCGACGAAGTGATCGACTTCGCGCGCCTGTTCATGGTTCCCGGCATGCACCATTGCGGAGGCGGCCCCGGTCCCGCCAGTTTTGGCGCCGCGAATCAGGGTTTTCCAATGCAATTCGATGCCCAGCACGATATGGTGATGGCTCTGGACCGCTGGGTCGAAACAGGCGTGCCCCCCGATAAGATCATCGCCTCGCACCTGACCAACAAGGTCGTCGACCGTACGCTTCCGCTGTGCCCCTATCCGCAGGCGGCCGCCTATAACGGGTCCGGTGAGGTCAAGTCGGCTGAAAGCTATCGCTGCGAAGCCCACGATTTTTGGTGGAGTTTAGAGAATTTCCCGGGTTTGAAACATCCCGCGCATCTCGTCTCAGCTCGAAAATGAAGTGGCCGTCGGTTCAGGGGCGGTAGAGCGAAAGAAAAGGATCGGCTTAGTTAGCCGACCCCCGGCGCTGTTGCTTTTCGTTGTTATCCTCCAGAGAGCGAAGCAAACAACCGATCTCTCTTCGCTTCTCGCGTTCCGTGCGGCTCCTGCCTACTGTTCCTTACCCGCTTTCTTCAAATCGTTGAACGTAATGTTGTCCTCGCAGATCATCTCTACGAGCTTCCAGTCCGGCTCCAGCTGGAAAATCCGCTCACCTTCCCACCTATGGGTGTAAGTCTTCGGATCATCGACGGTGATATGGACCACCAGCGCGTCGTGCTTGGGCCGCGTAATGTGTTCGATTACGTGCAACTGGTCGGAATGCGGAAGCCCGGCGCGATCGAGCCACGTCTTATCATTAAATCCAACCGAGTCGATCACGAGCGTATCGCCTTCCCACCAGCCCACCGAGTCGCCCATCCACGTCGGATCGAGATCCTTGGCGTGCTCGTGCGGTCCGTTCGTATAGATTTGCCGCACGAAGTGATTGAACTCGAACAGCTCGATCACGCGGCCCGGCGTCTGCACGATTTCGAATGGAAACGGGTGCACGTAGATGCGTGGCACGCCGGTCGGAAAGCATCCGACTTCGTTCCCGGTCGTCGGATTCACCAGGTCGGTTGAATCTTCCACCGCTCGGGGCCCCCAAGAAGGCTTCGTCTGCTCGTACTGCGCCTTACCCCAAGGAGTCATCTCGGGAATATCACCGGTGAACGAATAACCTGCCCACTTGCGGGCGCTCGGCGGCTCGTGCGCCTCCCAAACGCCCGAGAAGTCCGGCGCTTTCTCCGCGGATGCCTTGTCTGCCACAGGCTTTGCCGCAGCCGTTTTCGCGGAAGTTTGCGCCAACCCGGGGTTGCAGACAAACGCAACAGCAAGAGTAAGTATCGGGCCCATAAAATACTTTTGCATATCGCGATCTCCTTAGGTTTAAGCAGGCAAGAGACAAGCATCGGCGCCCCTGCAGGCACGCTGGCAAGCTGCTCTGGTTTCTATCTCCGCCGCAGCGCTTAGTAGTTGTTGCTTCCAGGCTCCGGGGGAGGACCAAGCGGAATCATTTCGCCGCTTGCCCAGGAGATTTTTCGCAGATTCAAAACTTTCAGGCCATTTTTCGCCGCCGCGCCCGCCACGATGATCTGATCGCCAGGCTTCAGCTTGTGGCCGTTCCAGCCGTAGCGCACGAGATGGTTCGGGCTGGTCATCTCAATCGACCAGTTCACCATTTTTCCGCTCTCGTCCTTTACGTCCAGGCCAATGATCGGGTGCGGCTGAATAAAATCGAACGAGGTCACCGTTCCCGTCAGCGTGACTGTCTTCGAATTGTCGTACGCCGATCCCCCATGATGCGCCAGCATGGGAGCCGCCGACACCATGAGACCAAGGCCCAGGGCTACAGTCGCCATCACTTTATGCCTCATCTGAAGGCACCTCCAGAACGGGGGGAGTTTGTCACCGGATATATGACGTGTCAATACCCTTTTGGTTTCAAATAATGGTGATAAGGGGCGCTGGCAAGGGAGCCCGAGCGCAGTGGCTAGCAGCGTTCGGCGGAGAGTGCGGCGGCAGCCGAGGCATTCTGTTTCGACCGTTCGAGGATGTTTTTCAGCATTTCCGGGATCTCGAAAACCGCGCGATTGTGCAGTGCGGCAACGTTTGCGCGATACCGTGCCAGCGTGTCAGGCTCGATTAGCCGCGCCACCGCGGTGTCGATTCCGCGGAAATTCTTCAGCACCCGCCCTACTTCTTTCTCGACGATCCATTGGGCATTGTAGCGTTCCTGCGGCAAAGTCCACGCGTTGCATTCAACGATCACTGGAAGCTGCATCGCCAGCGCTTCGCTCACACTTCCTGGCCCGGGCTTGCCGATGAAAAAATCGGCCAGCTGCATATAGGTATTCACTTCCGCCGTAAAACCTTCGACGAACCGCGGAATCCGCGCCTTCGCGCTCCGCAGCGAATTCGCGAGCTTCTCGTTCCGCCCGCAAATGAAGATCAATTGTAGGTCGAGGCTCGAAGCATCCAGTCGCTCCGCAATTTCGAGCATTGCCTGCGATCCATGTCCGCCGAAAAGAACCAGGCCGGTCGGAAGGTCGCGCCGGAGTCCCGCTTTCTGTCGTCCTACAATCCGATCCGCCACCGGAGCCTCATAGAAGCGCGGGTGCAAAATCATCCCCGAGGACTGAAAAATTCGATCTTGCGCATGTCCCATCGAGCGTGCCTGCGCCACCGCCCGATCGCTTCCGCAGATCAAGTACTGTTGCTGCCGCTCGATCCAGAAATGCGGCGGGTAATCGGCTATGTCTGTAAGAATCGTGACAAACGGGCACTCCGGAAAGACGCGCTGAAGGCTTTCGCCCATGGCGCGATTAAAGTGTGGCACGAAGGAAACGACCATGTCCGGCTGCGTTTCCTTCCAGTGCTTCTCAAGCAGTTTGACGGTTGCGCGGTGGTAGATCCGAATGGCCAGTTGTAGTACCCGCATGAGCTGCGGGCTCCCGAGCGTCCAGCCCGTGCGCAGCAAATAATTGTAGAAGTCTTGGATGCGTATGTTGGCGTATTTCCTGAGGATATCGATTTCGTCCAGCAGTTCCTGAAGGTTCGTTAGCCTGACTTCCCATGGTCTGTTTCCCTCTTGAACCGCCATTTCGAGCGCGGTCGCAGCCGCCCGATGCCCGCCTCCCGCGTCGAAAAACACGAACTCGAGTCGTTCCATGGGGTGCCGCATTCTGGCACTTACTTAGGCCGTGAAATGCTACAGGAATGTTAAAAGAGAAAAGCGTGTGTCCAACAAATTAAGTAGCTGTATTTTCAGATTGTTACCAGAATTGTCATCTGTGATTAACCTTGTGAATTTACTGTGGAAATCGTGAAGTGCGATATGCATGTCCACTCGTACTTTTCTGGACCCTGCACCACCCCTATTGTGGGCAAATTCTGCCGCGAAAGTTACAGCGACCCTCAGGAGGTTTTCTCCGCTCTCCAGCTTCGCGGCATGGATTTGTTTACTCTCACCGATCACGACTCGATCGAAGGCTCTGAGTCGTTGCGGCGACACCCCGGTTTTTTCCTGAGCGAGGAGCTGACGTGCCTGATGCCCAGCGGCACCGAAGTCCATATCGGCGTTTACGACTTCCATGAGCGCCAGCACGCCCAGCTCCAGCAGCGCCGCAACGATTTGGTCGCCTTACTAATGTACCTCACCGAGCGCCGCCTGTTGTTCAGCATCAACCACGTGTTCTCGAGCGTCACGGGCCGCCGGGAGCTCCAGGATTTCGAGTGGTTTCGCGATTACTTCCCTGCGGTCGAAACCCGCAACAGCCACATGCTGGAGAGCGCTAATGTCGACGCCGCCGCTCTGGCCGCGCAATGGGACAAAATCGCCATCGGAGGGAGCGACGCTCACGCCATCGCCTCTGTCGGAACCGCTTTCACCGAAGTGCTCGGTGCCCAAAACAAGGAAGAATTTTTTGCCGCGCTTCGCCATGGTCAAAGCCGCGTAGCGGGCGAATCCGGCTGCTTTATGAAACTCACCAGGGATGTCCTGTCCATAGGTTTCGACATGATGCGCGAGAAATACTGGACCGCGCTGCTCACGCCTCTGGCGATCCTGGTGCCCGCAATTACCTATCTGAATTATTGCCGCGAAAGCACGTTCCGCCGCCGCTGGGCCCGGCGGGTTCTCAATCAGCCGGCAATTCCGAAACGCCACGCGTGGATGCTCATGCCCCAGCCGGCTGTGGAGGAATCAACATGACAGTAGCCAAGGCCGTCTGGAACCAGATCCAGTCAAACGACCATCGCCTCATGCGCCGCGTCCACCGTTGGCGGGCCCCTCGTTGGTTCCGCATTCTGATGATCGTCGCCACCCGGGGTGGCGACGGCTGGCTCTGGTACACATTGGGCCTTATCCTTGCGGTCTTCGGAGGCGACCATCGCTTTGCCGCGATCGGCGCCGGCGCCTCTGCCGCCGTCGCGGGCATTTTTCTCTTCCGCGCACTGAAGCACGCCAGCCGTCGCAAACGCCCCTGCGAGATCGAACCGCACTGCTGGGCAAAGATGCTGCCCCCGGATCGTTATTCCTTCCCCTCCGGCCACTCCATCACCGCATTCGCCGTAGCTATGTCCATCGGCCTTTTCTATCCCGAATTGCAAGGCTGCCTGCTGGGCGCGGCATTCCTGATCGCCGGCTCCCGCATTATCTTAGGAATGCACTTCTTAAGCGACGTCCTGGCAGGTTCCGCGATCGGCGTCGTTCTCGGTGCCATGAGTTTCCACATTTTCGCCGCCCTCTAAAATTTCCAACTTTTATGCGCGTCACTGGATCTGTCTTAGGTCCCTGGGATGAGCCTTCCTTGACAATCCCTGGCCGCGGCGAAAGAATTCAATCGCATGATGGGCGATCAACGGTACTCAAAATCGTGGCAACCCACCAAGGAGCGCATCGCGGCGGGCAAAAAACTGCGCGACAAAATCGCTCGCTCCGCGCACGCCACCTGGTCGCCTCCGCAAAACCGCCGTCCCCTCGATCTCCTCAAAGAATCCGACCAGGGACGCTTGCCCGCACTGCTCCCAATTCGCTACGCCCGCATGCGCCAGTCCGCCTTTTCCTTCCTTCGCGGCGCGGCCTGCGTCATGGCCGCCGACCTCGCCTCCACTCCCGTCACCGGCTTCCGCGTGCAAGCGTGCGGCGATTGTCACGTCGCCAACTTTGGAGGCTTTGGAACCCCCGAGCGCCAGCTCGTCTTTGATATCAACGATTTCGATGAAACCCTCCCTGCTCCCTGGGAATGGGATGTCAAGCGCCTCGCCTCCAGCATTGTCCTCGCCACCCGTCAAACGGGCATGGCCGAACATCGCTGCTCCGACGCAGCCCGGTCGACGGTTGAATCCTACCGCACCCACATGCGCGAATATGCCGAGATGACTGCGCTTGAGGTCTGGTATTCGCACCTCGACCTGAATCTCCTGGTCGAGAAGGCCAAAACCTCGGCTGCGAAAAAGCGGTGGCAAAAAACAATCGACAAAGCGATTCAAAAAACTTCCAGCCGCGAATTTCCAAAAATCGCGGCAGTACAAAACGGACGCCCTCGCATCGCCGACCATCCTCCTCTGATTTATCATCCCCGCCAGATGTCTGTCGGGCGGATTCACAACATGTTCCGGCATTATCGAAAGACCTTGCCCGAGGAGCGGCGCGTGGTCCTGGACCGCTATCAGCTGGTCGACATTGCTCGCAAAGTCGTTGGCGTTGGCGCTGTCGGCACCCGTTGCGCGGCAGTGCTTCTCATGGCCGCCCCCAAAGATCCCCTTTTCCTGCAATTTAAGGAGGCCCGCCGCTCGGTGCTCGAACCCTACACAGTCAAAAGCCGCTACGAAAATCAGGGCGAACGCGTCGTCACCGGCCAGCGCCTGCTCCAGTCGGCGAGTGATGTTTTCCTGGGCTGGGCGCGCGACGACCAAGGTCACGACTACTATTTCCGCCAGCTGCGCGACATGAAAATGAAAATCGACACCGAGCGGATGTCCAAGCAGGATTGGCTCGAATATGCCGAGCTGTGCGGATGGGTGCTCGCCCGGGCGCACGCCCGCACGGGCGATCCGGCACAAATCGCCGGATACCTGGGGAAAAATCAGGCTTTCGACGAGGCCATCGCAAAATTCGCTGCCGCCTACGCCGACCAGACCGAGCGCGACCATGCCGCGCTCCTCAAGGCAATCCGCGCCGGACACATTCAGGCCCGCTCGAGCGGCGCATAATAGAGACCCGAATTACAAGTCAAACGGCAACGGATTTTTCCCGGTAATCAATCGCGCGGACCGATCCCAGGTAAGATACAGCCAGCCCCACTGCAGAAAAATCAGCAATCGGTTCCGGAATTCCGCGATGTACAGCAAGTGGACGAACACCCAGATCAGCCATGCCGGAAGACCGGCGAGCCGCAGCCAATTCAGATCAGCCACCGCTTTGCCTCGGCCGATCGTCGCAAGATTTCCTTTGTCGAAATAGTGAAAGGGCCGCGCCGTTTTCTCGCCTCTTAGCCGCTGCCGGATCAGCTTCGCCGTGTAGCTACCTTGCTGAATGGCAGGCTGCGCCACTCCCGGCAGCGGCTTCCCGGTCTGGTGGCTGAAATTTGCAAGGTCCCCGATCACGAAAATCTCGGCATGTCCCGGCACCGTTAGGTCCGGTTCCACCACCACGCGTCCCGCCTTGTCGATGGACGCCCCGGCGTTTTTCTCCAGCACGCGCCCCAGCGGCGAAGAGGCTACCCCCGCCGCCCACAAGGCCGTCCGCACCGGAATCACTTCGGTTCGCTCGCCCTCGCGGATCGTAACCGAGCGCCCCTGCACATCGGTCACCAGGGCACCGGTTCGCACCGTCACGCCCAACCGCTCCAGCATTTTCTGGGCAGCCGCGGAAAGACTGGCCGGATAACTCGGCAGCACGCGGTCGGCTCCTTCCACCAAAACGATCCGCGTGTGCGACGGGTCGATGTTCCGAAAGTCGCCGCGCAAGGTATCGTTTGCGATCTCCCCGAGTGCCCCCGCAAGCTCCGCTCCGGTGGGACCGGCGCCGACGATGACAAACGTCATCCATTCACGGCGTTTCTCGGCATCGCTCTCGCGTTCGGCAGCCTCGAAGGCCAGCAGGATCCGTCGCCGCATGTCGGTCGCGTCTTCGATGGTCTTAAGTCCCGGGGCGAATTCCTCCCATTGATCGTGACCAAAATACTGATGGCTCGACCCGGTCGCCACCACCAAAGTGTCGTAGGCAACGGCACCGTCGCTCAGGATCACGCGCCGCCCGGCGACATCGATGTCCATCGCTTCTGCCAACAGCACCTGTGTGTTTTTCTGTTTATGTAAGATGTTCCGCAAAGGCTCGGCGATATTGGCGGGCGACAGGGCACCCGTAGCCACCTGATAGAGCAGCGGCTGAAATAAATGATAATTGCAGCGGTCGATAAGCGTGACCTCAGCCGGGGCGTGCCTGAACCCTAGCGCCACCCCCAGTCCGCCGAATCCCCCGCCCAGGATCACCACTCGGTGCGGATTCCCCATGCAACCCCCTTGCGCTAACTACCAATCACCTCTGGCGATTAGATGCCTGCGAGCCGGCAGCGAAGCGGTCTTTTTGCAATCGAGTCGGGCCCAGCGACCCCTGCCTGGCAGTTGCTTACAGAATCCTTATCTGTTGCTTATCTCTCCCTGATGCGCCCTGCGTACACTTGGCTTGTCTTTCGGCAGTGCGCTCAGTCATACGCGCTCTGCGGAAGGGAGAAACACCATGACGATCTTCTTCATCACCGTGCTGATTCCCGCCTGCGCTTTCTTTGTCTACGCTTTCGTGAATTTCCAACGGGAACTGTGGAACGAAAAACACAACAAGTTTACCGGGTCGCAGATGGTCCCGATCCTCGGGCCCCAGGAGTCATCGAGCGCACCCGAGCCCGACATTGCGGTAGCTCCACGCGAAGCGCTCGCGCCACAGGGAGGGCCTTCGAGCGGGCCTGCGCACCGCTGGCAGCAGCTCAGGCTCAGGTCGGACATCGAGGCTTCGCGCGAAGTCTATCAGCCCGAAGTGTCCTTTATCGGGCCACTTTTCCTGGTTCGCCTCAGAGGCCAAGAGTCGGATGAATCTCCGCGCGTCTTTGAATTCTCAAACCGAAGGGCGGCGCACCAGGCTAGGAGTCGTGACGAGTCCGAGCCCGGCGATCTCCCGGAGCCACACCGAAACCTTCAACTCACAAGGATATGTGATCCCGACCTTCGAAATGCAGTGGGCCGGACTCATATCCGGCGCGAACGGGCTTTATGAAGATTTTATTTTTGTCTTATTTCTCCCTGATGCAGGGGGAGTATTTTGACCTTCGGATAAGGCCGCCCATTTTGGGGCGGTCTGCGAAGGCGGTAGGAGCTAGCTAATGCGAGACCTTCTTTTTGTGGCGTGTACGGTTGGTTTCTTTGCCGTCGCAATCGCTTATGTCTGGGCGTGCGACCGGCTGAAGTAAGAGGAGAGGACCATGCTAGGCAATATCGTTCTCCTGGGAATTTGCATTTTGATGTTCGGCTACTTGATGGCGGCCCTGTTGTGGCCGGAGAGGTTCTGACATGACTGCGAATGGTTGGTTTCAAATCGGGCTGTTATCTCGTCGTGCTCCTGGCGGTCACCAAGCCGCTGGGCGTATTTATGGCGCGCGTTTTCGCCGGCGAGAAAACGTTTCTCGATCCGTCCTGCGCCCCGTCGAGCGGCTGATCTACCGGCTTACCGGCGTTGACGAAAAGCGCGAGATGGCTTGGAAGGAATACACCGATCGCCATGCTGCTCTTCAGCGGCGTCTGCATGCTGGTGCTCTACCTGATCGAGCGGGTGCAGCACTGCTGCCTTGGAACCCGCAGCACCTGGCCAGGGTGGCCGCCGACTCTTGCCTTCAATACCGCCGCTTCTTTCACCACCAACACGAACTGGCAGAACTATGCCGGCGAATCCACGATGAGCTATTTCACGCAGATGGCGGGCCTGGCCTATCACAACTTTGCCTCCGCAGCGGTCGGCATCGTGCTCGCCATCGCCGTTATTCGCGGCATCGCGCGCCGCGAATCGAAAACCATCGGCAATTTCTGGGTCGACATGACGCGCTGCTTGCTCTGGGTTTTGCTGCCCGTATGCCTTTTGGTCGCGCTGGTGTTCGTTTCGCAGGGCATGATTCAGAATCTCAAGCCCTACGACACGGCGAAGCTCCTGAACCCGCAAACGGTGCAGACGACCGGCACCGACGGCAAGACCACCACGCAAACCGTTACCGATCAGGTGATCGCGCAGGGGCCGTTCGCTTCGCAGGAAGCCATCAAGGAATTCGGCACCAACGGCGGCGGATTCTTCAACGCCAATAGCGCCCACCCGTTCGAAAATCCCACGCCCTTGACGAACTTTCTTACAGCTCTTGCTGATTTTTACAATTCCCTCGGGCCTGACCTACACGCTGGGCACGCATGACGGGCTCTCAGAAGCACGGCTGGGCCGTCTGGGCGCCATGGCCATCCTGTTCCTGGCGGGCGTCCCCGTCGCCTATTGGGCGGAGGCCGATGGCAATCCGTTGCTTGCGCGGGATCGACCAGCACGTGCCAGCGCCATGCAGTCGGGCGGGAACATGGAAGGCAAGGAAGTCCGCTTCGGAATCGCCAATTCCGCGCTTTATGCCACGGTCACCACCGACGCCAGCTGCGGCGGCGTCAATCGCATGCACGATTCGTTTACCCCGCTCGGCGGCATGGTTCCGCTCATCAATATCATGCTCGGCGAAGTGGTGTTTGGCGGCGTCGGCGCGGGACTTTACGGCATCGTCGTCTTCGTCATCCTCGCCGTTTTCATCGCCGGCCTGATGGTCGGCCGCACGCCCGAATACCTCGGCAAGAAGATCGAGGCCTACGACGTGAAAATGGCGATGCTCTCGGTGCTTGATCTTCTGCCTGTCGATTCTGGTTTTCACCGGCATTGCCGTCGTCACAAGTTTGGCACTCTCCAGCATTTCAAACGCCGGTCCGCACGGACTCTCCAAGTGCTTTACGCATACACGTCGAGCACCGGCAATAACGGCTCCGCGTTTGCCGGGCTTAACGGCAATACCCTTGGTATAACATCAGCGCTCGCCTTCGCCATGCTGCTTGGCCGCTTTCTTCAGCACATTCCCGATCCTCGCGATCGCCGGCAATCTGGCGCGGAAGAAACTCGTGCCCGATTCCGCCGGAACATTCCCGGTGACGACGCCACTTTTCACTTTCTTGCTGATCTCCGTCATCCTGATCGTCAGCGCACTGACTTTCTTCCCCGCGCTCAGCCTGGGCCCGATTCTCGAGCACCTGCTGATGAACGCCGGAAAGGTTTTCTGAGGACGCCATGACTACACAATCGACTCGAACCTGAAAATATCCCCGTGCCTGCGAACCTTCCCGATTCCAACTTCAAGGCCTTGGCTCGCGAGCGCAAGCAATCCCTGTGGACCGGCGGCATCGTCTGGGGAGCGGTGCGCGACTCGTTCATAAAGCTGAATCCTCGCACGCTGATGAAGAACCCGGTGATGTTCGTGGTCGAAGTCGGCCTCGGTCATCACCACCTACGACCTCATCCGCGACCGCATTCTGCACTTCGGCGGCTTTGGGTTCGAGCTGCAGATCACTCTGTGGCTGTGGTTCACCGTGCTCTTTGCCAACTTCGCCGAAGCCATGGCCGAAGGCCGTGGCAAGGCTCAGGCCGACACGCTGCGCAAGGCCCGTGCGGAAACCGTCGCCAAGCGCATTCGCCAGGACGGCACGCTTGAAGAGATCGCCGGCTCGAAGCTGCGCACCAACGACCGTGTCAAGGTCGTTGCCGGTGAATTCATCCCGGGTGACGGCGAGGTCGTCGAAGGCGTGGCCTCGGTTGACGAATCCGCCATTACGGGTGAGTCCGCGCCGGTGATTCGTGAATCAGGTGGCGACCGCTCCGCGGTTACCGGCGGAACGCGCGTGCTTTCTGACGAAATTCTGGTGCGCATCACCTCGAATCCCGGTGAAACTTTTCTTGACCGCATGATCAAGCTCGTCGAAGGCGCCGAGCGCCAGAAAACGCCCAACGAGATCGCGCTCAACATTCTGCTCTCGGGCCTCACCATTATCTTTCTTTTGGCCGTCGTTACTCTGCAGCCCATGGCCATCTATTCGGGCGCGCCTCAATCGATCTTCGTGCTGATCTCGCTGCTCGTCTGCCTGATCCCCACGACCATTGGCGGTCTGCTGTCGGCCATCGGCATTGCCGGAATGGACCGCGTCGTCCAACGCAACGTTCTCGCCATGTCCGGCCGCGCCGTCGAGGCCGCAGGCGACGTCGATACGCTACTGCTGGACAAAACCGGTACCATCACTCTTGGCAACCGCCGGGCCACTGAGTTTATTCCGGCGCCCGGGGTCTCCGACAAGGACCTTGCCGACGCCGCCCAGCTTGCTTCTCTCTCCGATGAAACACCGGAGGGCCGCTCGATCGTCGTCCTGGCCAAGGAAAAATACGGTTTGCGGGGCCGCGAGCTGTCCGCGTACACCGCGACCTTCATTCCGTTTACCGCCGTCACCCGCATGTCCGGCGTAGATCTCGATGGACGCCACATCCGCAAGGGTGCATTCGATGCGATCACGCAGCATTGCAAAGAGTGCGGCAACACCGTTCCGCCGGAAGTCGAGGAGGCGGTTAAAACCATTTCCAATTCTGGTGGGACTCCCTTGCTAGTCGCCGAAGATCACAAAATCCTCGGGACCATCCACCTCAAGGACATCATTAAGGGAGGCATGCGCGAGCGCTTCGATCAGTTGCGCGCCATGGGCATTCGCACCGTGATGATCACCGGCGACAATCCCCTCACCGCCGCGGCCATCGCCCGTGAAGCAGGCCTCGATGATTTTCTCGCCCAGGCCAAGCCCGAAGACAAGCTCGCCCTGATCCGCGCCGAACAAGCCAAAGGCAAGCTGGTCGCAATGACCGGCGACGGCACAAACGATGCTCCCGCCTTGGCCCAAGCTGATGTCGGCCTGGCAATGAACGCCGGCACGCAAGCCGCCAAGGAGGCCGGCAACATGGTTGACCTCGACTCCAATCCCACCAAGCTCATCGAGGTCGTCGAGATCGGCAAACAGCTTCTCATCACTCGAGGCGCGCTCACCACCTTCTCGGTCGCCAACGACGTCGCGAAATATTTCGCCATCATCCCGGCGATGTTCGCGGGCGCTTTTCCACAGCTCAACGTGCTGAATGTCATGGGATTGAAAACCCCGCAATCGGCTATCCTGTCCGCCGTAATCTTCAATGCGCTCATCATCATCGCACTGGTTCCGCTCGCCTTGCGCGGCGTGCGCTACCGTCCGCTAGGCGCCGAGGCCCTATTGCGCTGGAATTTGATGGTCTACGGCGTGGGCGGCATCCTCGCACCGTTTATCGGAATCAAGCTGATCGACCTGATCATCACCCACATCGGTTGGGCGTGAGGACTCAAATGAAAAAAAATCTCATAATCTCAATCTGGTTTACGCTGGCCACTACGGTTCTGCTCGGCATCATCTACCCGCTGCTGGTAACGGGCTTGGCTCAGCTGATGTTTCCCAAGCAGGCCAACGGAGAACTCATCACCCAGGGAGACAAGCTTGTCGGCTCTCACCTGATCGGCCAGCCCTTCACTGCGCCGGGCTATTTCTACTCGCGCCCCTCGGCAGCCGGTGCCGCGGGATACGACCCGACCGCGTCCGGCGGATCGAACCTAGGCCCCACCAACAAAACTCTGATCGATCGTGTAAACGCCAGCGTCAAGACCTTGCAGCCGAGCAATCCGCAGGCGCCCATCCCGGCGGACTTGGTGACCACTTCCGGATCGGGACTGGACCCGCACATTTCCCCTGCGTCAGCGGAGTTCCAGATTCCCCGCGTAGCCACTGAGCGCAAAATGACCGAGCAGGAGGTCCGCGCGCTGGTCCAAAAACACACCGAAGGCCGCCAGTTCGGCTTCCTAGGCGAGCCCCGCGTAAACGTACTCGACCTCAATCTCGATCTGGACGCCGTCCACCGCATGCCCTAGGGCCCCCCGGGAGCACCGCGGCCATTTGCTAATGCCGGCGCTTGTGGTTGTTCTTGCGTGTTCTTGCTTTCCACAGGAATCACAGCAGGTTCGAGAATCTCTGTTCGCCAGAGTGCTCGACAGAGGATTCTTCCTACTTCGTGTGCGAGGGTTTCTTTTCCGCAGGAGGCTCGAACCGATACCCCACCCACGGTTCCGTATGGATGTAGCAAGGATTATGTGGATCGGGCTCAATCTTCTTGCGCAGCTGATTGATGAACACCCGCAGGTACTCGGTCTCATCCCCATAGTCCGGTCCCCAAACGGCCTGCAGCAAACGCCGGTGCCCGAGCGCCCTGCCCTGATTCGAAACCAGATAGCGCAGCAAATCGAATTCCTTGGGCGTCAGCCGGACGTTCTGCCCTTTCAAGGTCACCGATCGCTTATCGAAATCAATGGTCAAGTCGTTTGACACAAATGACGGCAGTGATTCGGCTGGCACCGTCCTCCGCAGCGCCGCGCGAATCCGCGCCATCAGCTCCTCGGACCCAAACGGCTTGACGACGTAATCATCCGCCCCCGCATCGAGCGCCTGCACCTTGTCCCGCTCCGTATTGCGCACCGTCAGCATGATGATGGGAACATCGCCCGATGCGCGAATCTCCCGGCACGTCTCCAGCCCCGAGCGCCCCGGCATGTTCAAATCGAGAAGAATCAGGTCGACATGCTCGCTGCGGATCAGATCGAGCGCTTCATCGCCGGTGCGTGCCTCCATCACGGTATACCCATGCGAAGTGAGCGTGGTCCGCAGAACGCGGCGGATTTGAGGTTCGTCGTCAACGATCAGCACGCTCGCGGAATTCACGCCTGCACCGGCCGGTTCTGGTAGGCAGGCAGCGTAAAGGAGAACACCGACCCATGCCCTCGTTGGCTCATCAGGCTGAGATTGCCGCCATGGGCTTCCACAATGGCTTTGGCGATCGGCAGTCCCATGCCGGTCCCTTCCACGCTGTAGCGTTGGTTCTTCCCGCGATAGAATTTCTCGAAAATCAACGCTTGCTCGAGGTCGTCGATCCCATCGCCACGATCGGCGACGCTAATGGTCACCGTATCGCCGGTCGCTTCGGCGGTAATCGTGATCGGCTGATTCGCCAGCGAATACTGGTTTGCATTTTCGATCAGGTGCACCAGAACTTCCCGCGCCCGCGCCAGATCGATCCGCACTTGCGGCAACCCGTCCGGCACCTGCACGTTCACCGTCCGGCCAACAAGCGAACTCTTGCAATGGTTCAGCGCGGCCCCAATGACGTCTTGCACCGGACGCGGCTCGAGATCGAGTTCCACCTCGCCCGCATCCAGCCGGGCCATTTCTCCTGCTTCGCCCACCAGGCGGTTCAATCGGTCGGTCTCTTCGTTGATAATCGTGAGCAGCTCCTGCTTTTGCCCTTCCACAAGCCCGCCATTGGACAGCAAATTCGTAACCGATGCCTTGATCGACGTGAGCGGCGTGCGCAGCGCGTGGGTCACGGCGTCGAGCAGTGCGGTCCGCAATTGCTCTCCCTGCCGCGCCGCTTCGGTTTGCCCGAGCTGCTCGACGGCGCGCGCGTGCGCCGTCGCGATGGCGATCAGCGTGGCAATCGCTTCCAAAGTTTGCAGCGAAAGCGCCCTTCCGGAAATTCCCATGCTGCCCACGGCCCGAACGCCCAGCCGCACGGGAATGAAGCAAAGGCTGTTGGGCGTGTCGATCACCGGTTCTTCCCGCGCCATCACCGATTTGAGGCTTTCCACATCCAGCCGCGGCACAACCGGTCCCGATCGATACACCTTCTGCTTATCGGCCAGAAAAAGCGCCGCCGCTCCCACTTCAAAGGTGTTGACGATTTGCGCGGGAATTCTATTGAGCAACTCCATCACGTTGCTTGATTCGAGCAGGTCCCGGCTGAAGGCGTACAATTTTTCGATATCGCGTTGCCTCGACGACGCTTCCTCGGCTTGCTGCCGCGCGCGCGTGGCCAGATGACTGCCGATGACCCCCACCGCGAGAAACGCGAAAAGCGCCACCCAGTTTTGAGGGTCGGCTACCGTGAATGTTCCGGTCGGCGGCAGAAAGTAGTAGTTGAACGCCAGCATGGCAACCACGGACATCGGCACCGAAATCGTCATGCCCCAGAGAGTGGAAACCACCAAGATCGCCAGCAGCAGCGTGAGCGCAACGGTAGTCGCATTTACCGGGAGGAGTCTGCGATAGAACAGGGTAATCGCCGCAATGATTCCCAGAGCCGCGGCAGATTGCAGCATTCGGGTCAGCAGCAGTGATCGCACGGTGCTATTCTACCGTAGCTCCCGCATGCCGGTTAGCATGGAAAAGGTCATGGCGAAGACACCGGAAGAGTGGCTGGAAGCAACGACGCCCCAGGAAAAAACCAAAGGTGTGCTTAAGCTCTTCCTGGGCTACGCTCCGGGCGTAGGAAAAACCTACAGCATGTTGAGCGAGGCCATTCGCCGCCACGGCCGCGGCGAGGATATTGTCATCGGCATCGTCGAAACACATGGCCGGAAGGGCATCGCCGAACTCGTTTGTCAGCTCGAAGCGGTTCCGCGCCGAAAAATCGAATATAAGGGCACCGTCTTCGACGAGATGGACCTCGACGCGGTCATCGCCCGCAAACCGCAGGTGGCTCTGGTTGACGAGCTTGCTCATACCAACATCCCCGGCAGCAAACATCGCAAGCGCTACGAAGACGTGCTCGAAATTCTCGAAGCGAACGTCGACGTGATCTCCACTGTCAACATCCAGCACATTGAAAGCGTCGCGCCCACCGTCAACGCCTTTACCGGGGTCGTCGTCCGCGAGACCGTACCCGATTGGGTCCTGCAGATCTCGCAGGAAACCGTGATGGTCGACCTCACCCCCGAAGCGCTCCAGAACCGCATGAAGCGCGGAGACGTCTACCACAAGGAAAAAATTGAGCAGGCCCTCAAGAATTTCTTCCGCCGCGGCAACCTCATCGCTCTTCGCGAGCTCGCCCTTCGGCAAGTCGCGGAGCAAGTCGATCGCAGCCTTTCCACTTATCTCGATGAGAAAGACATTCAGAAGAACTGGGCGGTGCGCGAGCGCATTGCCGTGTGCATCAGTGCCAACCCGCGCGCTCAATATCTGCTCGCTCGTGCCGCCCGCATGGCCCGTCGCATGGACGCCGAGCTATACGCCGTCCACGTGGACATCGAGGAAAATGGGAAGCTGAATGAGAAAGCGCTCGAAGCGAACCTGCAGTTCGCCGCGAGCCTCGGCGCTCAGCCGGTGCGGTTAAAGGGCAAAAGTGTCGCCGACGCCGCCGCCAAATTTGTGCGCGAGAAACATGTCACACAAATGATCTTCGGAAGATCGGCCGGCGAAGGCTGGCGGAAGCTCCGCTATCTGAACGCCATCAACCGCTTCCTGCGCGACGCCCCCGCAGTCGATGTGCACATCGTCACCCAGGAATCGGACTGACTCAATTCTGAGCCCCCGCGCTGCTCGTGCGTCCCAGCCCGATCCGCGCCTTCAACCTTTGGCCCTCTACAATTTTTCCCGGCGTTGGCGGCGGCAGTATCACCTAGCCGACTTCTGAAAGGGAGTGCCGCTACTTCCACGGGCCGTGGTTCTGCGATCTGCAGGTGGGCCATCATTTTCGAAACACGGTGCTGCACTCGCGTAGCGCGCCCCAAGGCGCCGGATTCATAAGCAGCCAAGATGTCGGTCTGGTGGCTGCGCCGGCAGTCAGTGCGGCGCGATCCCGGACCAAAAAGCCGGAAACAATTTCTGAAGGCCGGCAGCAGATGGCGATGCGGGAGATGTTTCCGGATGCAGAGCGACTCAGGCGTGATCGGCAGGCGCGTCGAAGCTGATCAATTCAGGCTGAAAGCCTTTCGTCCGGACCGCGCCGTAAATAATTCCAGCGGCCAGCCAGATCGCCCCGGCGATCTTCGCAGGGCGGCTCAGATTCAGCCATATGAAAAAACAGATGCAAAATCCAAGCGTCGGCGATGCGAAATTCAGAAACCGCTTTTCTCTCGCTCGCCAGTAGTAGCGCGCAAAAGCCGCCGCGTTCACCCCCATGAACGCGACGAATGCTCCAAAGTTCAGCAGTTCCACTCCCCGCTCATAGCTGATCAGAAACGCTCCGGCGAGCGCCACCGCCCCGATCAGCACAACATTGTTCATCGGGATGTGCCGCTTCGGTTCAATCGCCCCGAAAAATCCCCTCGGTATGGCCCCGCTCCTTCCCATTCCATATAGCAGCCTCGCCGCCGCCAACTGCGATCCCATCCCCGACCCGATGTTGGCGATGAGAATCGTGAAATTCAGCAGATGGAAAAGGAAGAATCCTCCGGCCTGTCGCGCCACCAGCGGAAAAGCTGATTCAACCATTTCCGCCGGAAACGGTTTTATGCCCCATACGAGTTGCGCGGCGTACACTTCGAGTGCCGACAGCCCTCCGGTTACTACGCAAACCAGCACCGTGGCCAGCAAAATATTCCGCTGCGGATTCTGCGCTTCCTCTGAGAGCGTCGAAATCGCATCGAATCCGATGTAGGTCAGCACCGCGATGGAGGTTCCGCGAAACACGCCGCCAAAACTGAACGTCTGCGGGTTGTAAAATGGCTGCCTGAAAAAGTCCGCTCCATAATGCTGTAATCCCCACAAAAAGCGGGCCACGAACACGAAAAAGATGACCACCACGATGGTCATTCCCGCCGCCAGCGCATCGTTGATCCGCGCCGAAGTTTGTACCGCGCGCAAGTTCAGCACCGTAAACATCACCGCAAATCCGATGGCCAGCCCCCCATAGGGCACCCCCGGCAAAATATTCTGCGTGAGCTTGCTGCAGATCACCGTACAGATCAGCGGATTTAGGATGTAATCCATCACCATCGCCCATCCGGTCAGATACCCGAGCGCCGGATGAATTTCCTGCCCCACATAGGTGTAGGCTGAACCCGCGCTGGGATACCTTCGGGCCATCTTCCCGTAGCTGATCGCGGTAAATAGCATCGCGATCATCGCGATCAGAATTGTGGTAACGACGTGCCCGCCCGCCTCATTGCTGATCACGCCAAAAATCCCCATCGGCGCGATCGGCTGCACGATCACAATTCCGATGATGATCAGGTTCCACAGGCTGAGCACCCGCTTCAACCGTGCGGGCGACCTCGCGCCTAGGCCCTCGCCCAGGATCGCGGTCACCGTTTCCTGTCCGCCGCAGGCTCTGCGGGAGGCGGTTGCAGCGCGAGTGTGATTGGCGCGACATTCCACCCGCTAACGCGAAGCTCCGCGCCGCCATTCAGAGCCTCCGGGCCCAGGAATTGCGCGCGAATCTCGCGCGACTCGCCCGGCATCAGCTCGATGTAGTTGTCCTGCCAGAGCGCCGGCGCGATCTCCGCTTCCTCGCCTTTATGTCCGATTCCCAAATGCAGTTGAAACGCCAGCCGATCCCCGCGATTCGCAATCTTCACGCGCACGGCCGGTCCCTCGGCGGCCTTCTCGGTTTCCGCCGAAACGCGAATCGATTCCGCCTTCCCGAGCGACTGCAGCGCCCTAAGATCCTCGTAAGAGGACGCGGGCGTGAACCGGTAGGTCGTCTTGCTCCAGTCGTAGACCGTTTTCTTCGCCGAAATCCAGTAAAAATTCGTGCTCACCTGTTGCCCCGCGCCATTCTCAAGTTCCAGCTCCACAAAATAGACCGGAGAACCCGCGCCAAAAACATCCGCTGGCAATGTCAATGCGGTTGCCACCGCGTCAGCCCCCACGTCGACCGCGCTCCGCCGCGAGTATCTTTGCTGCAATCGCAGGTCGTACACGACAGCGGTCACCTTCAGCCCGGCCACATCCTCATACCGGTTGTTCACCACTTCCACGCTGCGGTTGTGGTAGGAATACTGCACGTGCAGCGGCTCGCAAGCTTTCTTGGCCCCGAAATATCCCCCGGCAGGCTGTAAGTAGTAGTCATACAAATGCCAGATCAGCGACGGCCACGCATTGTTCAGCATCCACTGAATGATTCCGGTCGCTTCGTATTTGTTCCCCGAGTAGCCTTCGAACATGGCCCGCTCGCTGTCGTACGCCATGGCCTGCGCCTTCTGCTCATAGTCGTCGAGTCCCGAAGGCGCTCCATAGATCTCCTTCATGGCTTCTTCCATGTGGCTCAGATCCTTGAATCCCAGCGACCCGGCGTGATAATTCCAGCTCGCGCTATCCGGAGCAACTTCCCCCTCCGGCAGCATCTTTTTAAGCGATCCCCGGGGCGGAACCGAGGGCCCAGCCGATGTCTCGGTGATAAACCCGTGCGCTCCGCCATATTTCGCGCCCGCCGTCAGCCAGTAGTCCGGCGGCACATAATCGTAGGGCCCTGTCATCTTCACGCCCGAAGGCCCGGTCACGGTGGTCGCCGTAGCCGAAGCGGACGAAAGGTAGGGGTTCGCCCAACCGGCATCCTCCAGCGTCTCGATGTATGCTTTCTCCACATTCGCCGGCGGCGGATTGTCACTCCCGTTCAGCCAAGCAAGCACGCTTGGATGACTCCGCATCCGCATCACTTGCGACCGCAGCGAAGCCCTCGCAATCGTCAAATCGTCCCCCTTCCATTTTTGCCATTGCTCCCAGTAATCGCAGCAGCTCCATCCTGCCATCACCAAAACGCCCTGCTCGTCGGCAAGATCAAAAAACTCCTCGGTCTCCATTTTTCCTTCCAGGCGAATGGCGTTCAGATTCAGATCGCGCACGTATCGAAACTCCGTTTTCAGCCGCTCGCTCGATTCGCGCAGCAGCATGTCGGGCGCCCATCCGGCACCGCGGATCAAAATTCTCTCGCGGTTCACCCGGAAGAGCAGATGGCCCCGCGCATCCACTGCAGAGGTCACCTCGCGAATCCCAAACCGAATTTTCTCGAAATCCGTGGCTTCCCCACCGGTCGAGAATTGCATCACCAGCTCATGCAAATTTGGCGCGCCCATCTGGGCCGGCCACCAAATCTTCGGATGGGCAATCGCCAGCTGCGGAAACTCCGCAGGCGTAAAGCGCACCGTCCGCGTTTCTTCAGGAGCGAGCACCACAGTTTGCTGAAAGCTGATCTGCTCGATTTCGCCGCGCAGCTCTCCGCTCACTTGCGTCCGCGTAGCGTTGTGTAGTTCCGCCTCGACGGTGAGCTCGGCACGATCGAGCGGTGCGCCGGGAAAGTGAGTCACTACTTGCGGGTACCGAATCGTCACCGCCCCGCTCGCTCGCAGGTAAACCTTCCGCCAAAGCCCCATGTCCTTGTCCGGAGGCGCCGGATTCCAGTCCACCCAGTTGATCCCCAGATCATTTTCGGTTTGCGCAATCGTCTCCACTGCCAGCGCGTTGGTGGCGTTTTTCGCAAGCGCTCCGGTCACCTCAAATTCATAGGCCCGATAGGCCCCCGCAACGTCCTTCGCTCCCGCAATCCTGCGTCCGTTTAGCCATACATTCGCCCGGTTGTTGATCCCATCGAAGTGCAGCCACACATGCCGGCCCGCGTAGTCCGCCGGAAGCCGAAATTCCGTCCGGTACCACCACGGACACCGGAACGGGCTGTCTTTGGGCATCGCCAGCACCGAAAAATTCTGCCCGATGGGATAACTCGCTCCGGGAATCTTCCTGAGATTGGAGCCAATGTAAGGATCGGGAAATGTGTTGTCCGCGACCAGGGCCGCCACCACCGTCGAAGGAACCGTCACGCCGTGCCATCGGGCAGTGCGAAATCCAGCCAGCGAAATTTTCTCGCCGCCCGCCTTCACGCGGCACGAGGATTCCAGCGTCCATCCCGTGCGCAGTTCGAGTGTTGAAGTGACTTGCCCGGGAGAACCCGCGGAAACCGCAGAAGAAAAGTGCCCAAACAGCATCGCGCCTATCAGCAGGACGCGAATCGCCCATCGAAACCACCGCTGTCGCAATTTCATCCACGCGCCGTCGATTTTCGGCACGTTCCATCCTATATGGAAACCCTGCAAACCTCTAAATCGGGGGAATCTGAGACGCGTCCCATCCTCCGCCAATCGCCTTGATCAGCAGCACGCTTGCGTTCATGCGCCGGATCAGTATGGAGAGCGCGGTCACTTCGTCTGACAATGCCGCGCTTTGCGCCGTGGTCACTTCCAGATAATTCGTGACGCCGCCCTTGTAGCGGGTCGTCGATAAATCCAGCGAACGCTGGGCCGCCGTCACAGCGTTGGCTTCGGTGCTGGCCTCTTGTTGCAGGAGGTTCAAGGCGGCCAGATTGTCTTCCACTTCCTGGAAGGCCACCAGCACCGTTTGCCGGTAGGTATCCACGGATTTGTCGTATTCCGCTCGCGCCTGTTCTGTGACGCCTCGCCGTTGCCCGCCGTCGAAAATCAATTCCGCCGCCGAGCCCGCCAGCGTCCAGAACCCGCTCGCTCCCTGGAGGAAGGTTCCGAGCGCGCCGCTTTCAAACCCCCCGCCGGAAGACAGCGTCACGTTCGGGTAGTAGGCCGATCTGGCCACCCCAATCTGTGCATTGGCCTCTTGCACTCTTCTCTCCGCTGCCGCGATATCGGGCCTCCGCTCGAGCAGATCGGATGGAACGCCCGGCGGAACCGGCGGCGGTGGGGTGTCCAGCGCCAGCGGCGGGACATTGAACGCCGACGCTGGTTTCCCAACCAGCACCGCAATCGCATGTTCGAAGGCCGCCCGGTTTACACCCACATCGATCGAGCTCGCGCGCGTGGTTTCAAGCTGCGTTTGTGCCTGCGCCACATCCACCGCCGTAGCAACCCCCCCTTGATAGCGGGTCTGGGTTAGCTCGAGGGCCTTCTCGTAGGATTCCACCGTCGAATCCAGCAGCTTTTTCTCGGCGTCAAGCCCCCGCATCTGGAAATAATCGCTGGCCAGCTCCGCTTGCAGGCTCAGCTCGATGCTCGCGAGATCGGCCGCCGTGGCCTGCGCTTCCGAGCGGTTGGCCTCCACCAGCCGGCGCACGCGTCCCCACAGGTCTGGCTCGTAGGAGACGTCCACCGGGAGCACGTAATCCTGATAGTTCAAGTTCGTTGAACCGATCGGGCGGTTGGAAGACTGGCTGAAGTGCCCGGCCGAAATCCCTCCCGTTACAGTCGGGAACGATTGGGAGCGCGCGATCCGCACCGCGGCTCGCGCCGCCGCGAATTGCGCTTGTTCCGCTTTCAGGGTCAGGTTCGAAACGCTGATCTGCGCTTCGAGCGCATTTAGTTGCGGGTCGTTGTAGACCTCCCACCATTGGCCTTTGGCAATCTGATCGCTCGGCTGCGCTTCCTTGAAATTCTGAGGAGTCTCCTTGTAGGCGGCCGGCGCTTCAGCCGGCGGCTTCACGTAGTTCGGACCCACCGTGCATCCGCCCATCATCAGCACCGCAATCGCGATTGCCGCTGTGCCGCGATAGACATCCCCTTTTCTGGGAACCACCTCAGCTATGGCCTTCAACGATCATGCCTCCACATCTACGAGTTTGGAAATAAGCCCTGCCCAAGCGACCCGCGATTCCATATACTTCGGCGGGCACACCGCTATTTTCTTTGAGTGGGTCTGCTGTTTGTCGTTCGAAAACATCACTGCGGAGCTACGCCCGCCCTGTCGCCGCCGGCTGCGCTCGCCGGAGCGCTGGCCAGCCGCACCTTCTCGCCGGTGACAAGAGAATCCGAAGGATTCACAATCACCCAATCGGCGGCCTTGATTCCCGAGACCACCTCGATCTCACTTCCGAAGTCCCGCCCAATCAGAACGTCTCTCAGTTGTACCCGATCGCCGTTCTCGACCGTCGCCGCCTGCATGCCTTCTGACCGGAAAAGCATGGCGCTTACCGGCAAAATCACCGCCGGCGCGCCCGAAGGCACCTTCAAATGGACTTGCGTGTACGCGCCTGGCAAAAGTTCGCCGGTCGGATTGTCCACGTCAACTTCCACGAGCAGCGTTCGCGTGGTCTGGTCGATGGAGCTTGAGGTCCGCACCACTTTCCCTTTGAAGCGCTTCCCTGGAAACTCCTGCAGCGTCAGATCGGCCGTCAACCCCGGTTCGGTCGCTTGCGAATATTCCTGCGGAACGTTGATGAACACCCGCAACGATTTCGTCTCCGCGATGTGAAACAGTTCGGTCGCCGGCCCGCCCGCCCCGGAATTAATCAGATGCCCAATATCGGTATTCCGAGCCGTGATCACCCCGTCGAAAGGCGCGTAGATTTTCTCAAACGATTGCAGCTGTTCGAGCCTCTTCACGTTCGATTGTGCCGAGGCCACCATCGCCTTCTTGGCTTCCGCGTCGCCCACCGCGTTGTCCACATCCTGCTTGGAGACCGCTTCGGTTTTCGCCAGATCCTCATACCGGGTAGCCGTGATTTCAGCCAGCCGGTTGTTTGCCTGGGCCGTATTCAGGTCCGCCCGCGCCTGGTCCAGTTGCTGGTCGATCTCGGGCGTTTCGATCTCGGCGAGCAGCTGCCCGGCCTTCACGTGCGAACCGATATCCGCATACCACTTCTTCAAATATCCATTCGTGCGGGCGTAGATAGGCGAGTCGATGAATGCCTGGATATTCCCCGGTAGCACGATTTCCTGCAGTGGAGAGCCCATCTTCGGATGAATGGCCACCACGGTTGGCACCGCCAAGTCGTAGGTCTCGGTGCGCAGCGCCGCTTTGGCCCGTTCCCGCGGGATAATCCCCGCGATCACTACCGCCGCCACGATCAACAGCACGACAATGGCGATCCATATACCACGCCCCGAACGCGGTCCTGCCGGCCGCGGAGAGATCTCCGCCTCGGATTGCATTCTGCTCTCTTCTGTTTCGATCATGAAATCCCTGAGTAAGCTGTTCAATCGATTAGACGTATGAACGATAACTTCGTTTCAAGTGGACGCCGGGGATGTTGTGGACTCCTCACGGCCCCGGTCATGTATGAAGCTGAAAAATACCGGCACGAAGAACAGCGTTGCCGCCGTGGCGAACAGCAGTCCGCCAATGACCGCCCGGCCTAGCGGAGCATTCTGCTCTCCGCCTTCGCCCACTCCCAATGACATCGGCAGCATCCCGATAATCATCGCCAGCGCCGTCATCAGCACCGGCCGGAACCTGGTATATCCGGCCTCCAGCGCCGATTCTGAAGGGGTTTTCCCGGCCTGCAGCCGTTCCTTCGAGAAGCTCACCACGAGAATGCTGTTGGCCGTTGCCACTCCCATGCACATGATGGCTCCGGTCAAAGCCGGAACGCTGATCGTCGTTCTGGTAATGAACAGGAACCACACGATTCCCGCTAAGGCGGCAGGCAGCGCCATCAGAATGATGAACGGGTCGAGCCAGGATTGGAAATTCACCACGATCAGCAGGTAAACCAGGAGAATCGAAAACGCCAGCCCCACCAGCAGCCCAATGTAGGAGGCCCTCATGGTCTGAATCTGGCCGCGCACCACCAGCTGCGACCCTTCGGGCAGCTCCTTCCGGGCCTGGTTGACAATTACATCCATGTCCCGGGCCGCCCCGCCCAGATCGCGTCCACGCACCGACCCATACAGGTCGATCACCGGCTCAATGTCATAGTGCGAGACGACCGCCATCTCGCCCCCTCGGCTGATCGAGGCCACCCCGGCTAGGATCTGTTGCGACTCCCGCCCGCCTGCGCTGATGGGAATGTTCGCCAGGTCCTGCAAAGTATTCACGCGATATTGCGGAGTCTGTGTTGCGATCGTGTAACTTACGCCGGTTTTGGGGTCCACCCAGAAAGAAGGCGCTTGCTGAAAGCTTCCGCTCAGCGTGACCAGCAAATTGGTGGCAACATCCTGCTGCGTGAATCCCACCTGGCTCGCCTTTGTGCGATCCACATCGATATGCAGTTTCGGGTAGTTGAACGGCTGCTGGATTCGCAGGTCCACCACTCCGGGAACGAACTTGATTTTGTTCAGCAGGTTTTCGGCGAAATTCCGGTTCGCTTCCAGCTTGCGCCCTACTACTTGCACGTCGATCGGCGCGGGTGTTCCAAAATTTAGGATTTGGCTGACCACATCGACCGAAAGCTCGTAGAACGTCACTCCGGGAAAATCCCTACTGAGATTCGCGCGGAGGCTGTCCACGTATTCCTCGGTCGGCCGATGCTTGGGAGTCAGTTCCACCTGGATATCCGCGTCGCCGGGCCCGATCGGGGCGGATGTGCTGTAGGCTAAATTCACCGCGCTGTAGGGCAGCCCGATATTGTCAATAATCCCGCCCAGCTCATCTGGCGGAATTTCCTGACGAATTTCATCCTCCACCCGGCTGCACAGGTCGGCCGTCTCTTCGATGCGTGTTCCCGTTGGCGCTCGCAAGTGCAGCTTGAATTCTCCGCTATCTACGCTTGGAAAGAAGTCCTGCCCCACCCAGGGGAGCAGCGCAAACGACAAAATACAAACCGGAAAAAAGCACCACACCACCGCCCGGCGATGCCGAATCGCTGAAGCGAGCAACCCGCGATATCGTTCCCGGAAGGCCTCGAATCCCGTCTCGAATTTTGCCTGCATGCGCACGAACGGATTCCGCGAGGCTTGCGTCCCTCTATGGTGCTCGCCGGTCTGCGCCACCAGAAGGAACCGCGCCATTGTGGGCACCAGCGTGCGCGACAGCAGATATGAGGCGAGCATCGCGAACACCACGGCTTCGGCCAGCGGCGCGAACAAGTATCTGGCCACGCCCGACAGGAAAAACATGGGCACGAACACGATGCAGATAGAAAGCGTCGAAACCAACGCCGGCACCGCAATCTGCGAAGCGCCGTCCAGAATTGCCTGGATGATTTCCTTGCCCTGCTCGATGTTCCGGTTGATGTTCTCGACTTCCACCGTCGCGTCGTCCACCAGGATGCCCACGGCGAGCGCCAGCCCTCCGAGGGTCATAATATTGATCGTCTCGCCCAGCGCGCTCAGCACAATCAACGACACCAGCACCGAAAGAGGGATGGACACGGCAATGATCAGCGTACTCCGCCAGCTCCCCAGGAACACCAGGATCATCAACCCGGTGAGCACCGCGGCGATCGCCCCTTCCCGAATCACGCCGTTGATCGAGGCGCGTACGAACAGCGACTGGTCGGCCAGAAAATGCCCGCTGATCTTGTACGGCACGTCTGCCAGAATCAGCGGCAGCTTCTTCTTCACGTTCTCGATGATGTCGAGCGTCGAAGTCGTCCCCGATTTCAGCACCGACATCAGCACCGACCGCGACCCGTCGACCCGCACGATGTTGGTCTGCGGCGGATATCCGTCCCGCACGTACGCCACGTCTTTCACGTAGATGGTCGTGCCGTTGACGGTGCGCACCGGCAGGTCGTTCAGTTCGCTCACCCGCTGCGGCGATTCGTTCAAATCCACCTGATATTCATAAGGCCCGATTTTCGCCGTTCCCGCCGGTAGGATCAGGTTCTGCTGGCTGATGGCACTCACGACGTCGCTCGCCGAAAGGCCCTTGGCCTGCAATTCCGAGGTGTTGAGGTCGACTTCGATCTGCCGCTGTTTGCCTCCGTAAGCGTTCGGCAACACGGCGCCGTGTACCGTTACCAGCCCCGGACGAATGAAGCTTGTCCCCGTATCGAAAAGCTGCTGTTCGGTTAGCCCCGGCCCCGAAAGCCCGACCTCCAAAATCGGCACCGTGGAAGCGTTGTAGGAAAACAGGTAAGGAGGGGTGGTCCCTGGCGGCGACGACCGAAGCGATGACTGGGCGACGGCCGTGATTTCCGCCATCGCTGCCGTCACATCCGCCCCTGGCTGAAAGAACACTTTGACGATGGAGATTCCCGTTAGCGACTGCGACTCGATATGCTCGATATCATTGACAGTGGTCGTGATCGACCGCTCGAATCCATAAATGATCCGGTTGGACATGTCCTCAGGAGACAGCCCCGTATAGCCCCAGTTAATCGCCACTACCGGGATATTGATCGCCGGAAAGATGTCCACCGGGGTCCGCATAATGGCCACCACCCCCAGAATGACGATCAGGATCGATGCCACCACAAAGGTGTATGGGCGGCGCAAAGCAAGTCGTACAATCCACATCTAGGCCTCTCTAGCCATCCCGGGAAAGCCCCCAATTCCCACAAATCGGGCCATGATTCCTGGTCTCAAGGCTGTATTATCTCACACCAATTTCCCATTCCGCATCCAAACTCGGCCCGAGCGATGGACGCCAAGTTACTCGCGTTCCCGCGCCGTTTCGCCGGCTCTTTGGCCTTTTTCTTTGCTTCTCTCATGGTCCGGCGGGAGCCAAACGGTCCGGCATCGCGGTTCGAGTTATCCAACCAACAACGATTGCCAATGGCAAGGATCTTCCGAGGACCCCTCGAAATAAGCTCCTTCGTTGGTTGACACGCTTTTCCCGCCGGATTAGACTCCCCCGCGCGGCTATTTTCGGACTATTAACTCTTCTGCAATGGAGCGATTCTCTTGAATACGAATAATGCTCGGAACCTACGAACCAGCGCTTTCGCCATAGTCGCTGCTATCTGTCTAGTGGTCTTGTGTGTGGGAGCAGCGCAGGAGCTAACCGCGCCCAAATTCAAATTCGATTCGACTTGGCCCAAGCCGCTGCCGAACAAATGGAAGATGGGCGGCGTCACCGGCCTTGCCGTCGACAAGGACGACAACGTCTGGGTCTTTGATCGCCCTAACGACCTTACCGAAATTGAGCTTGAAGCCGAGCTGAATCCTCCAATCGCCGATTGCTGCGTCCGTCCTCCCTCGATGATCCACATCGACAAGGACGGCAACGTCATCGGCTCCTTCGACGCGCCGCAAGGCCACGGCATGGCCGTCGACAGCAAAGGATTCACCTACCTCGGCAACACCGATAAAGGCCTGAACACCGTTCGCAAATACGATTCAAAGACCGGCCAGCTAGTCGGCGAAGTTCCCCGCGCGCCCGAGCCACAGCCGGGTGGCGGCGGTGACGCCGCTCCTGCGAATCCCCGCGTCCCGGGCAAAGGCAGCACGGGTCCGGTCGCCGGATTCCTCTCGATCAATCGCCCGAAGCCCGATCCCGCGGCCATCGCCGCCCGTAAGGCAGCCATGGAGGCTTTCAAAGCCAACTATCCCCCGAGCACCCCTATGATCGTTGGCCAGATCGAAGAAGTCCGCCTCGACGAGCCCGCACACGAACTCTACGCCGCCGATAGCTACCTCGGTGGCCGCGTCATGGTCTTCGACCTGGACAGTTTCAAATTCAAACGCGGCTGGGGCGCCTACGGCCACACCCTCGAGCAAATCACCACCGATGATAAGGATCGCGAATACACCCCTGGTGGCCCCATGCCCAAGGAATTCCGCGGCCACCTGACCCTCAATATTTCTCGAGACGGCTTGGTTTACGCCGCTGACCGCATGGCCGATCGCATCCAGGTTTTTACAAAAGAGGGGAAGTTCCTGAAGGAATTCATCATGGCTCCCATGACCGGCGTCGGTGGTTCCACCGGCGGGGTAATGTTCTCACCGGATAAAGCTGAGCGTTTCCTATACATCTCCGACCTAACGAACAACCACATCTGGTTCCTTAACCGCGAGGATGGCAAAGTCGCCGGCACCCTGGGCAGCATGGGCGAAAACGGAGGCCAGTTCTTCGGCCTCCACATGATCGCCGTCAACTCCAAAGGTGACATCTACACGGGTGAAGTCTTCGGCGGCGAACGCGTCCAGCGTTTTCTTTTCATCAAATAAGGGCCTGTTGCGCGCGGTAGGCGACCAGTCGGCCGGGTTTGCAAAACACAAACCTCGGGCGGTACTGCGATTGGTTCCCTCTGGGGATAAGACGCCGCCGCAACCGCGGCAGCGCTCTGCGATCTTTCGGCCAAAACTAGCCTATGACCATTTCCATATCGGCAGCCGCTGACCATAGGGGACGTCCTTGCGTCATCCGTGGTGCAAAACTCCTTGATGCAAACCGCTGGCGCGGTGAGCTGGCTGACATTCTCATCATCGGCGACAGCATTGCAGCCATAGCGCCAGGGGTCGAGGCCCCAGAGAGCGCCTGGGTCCTGGACGGCACAGGTTTGTTGATCCATCCCGGCTTCGTGAACGGGCACACCCACGGCCACAATGCCATCTCCAAGGGCACCGGCGATCGCTGGACGCTTGAGTTGCTTCTCGCCGCCGGTCCGTGGATTACCGGGCAGCGGTCGATGGCAGACCGCTATCTATCGGCCTCGCTGAATGCGGTTGAAATGGCGCTAAAGGGCTGCACCGCCGCCTACGACTTGTTCCTGGAGTTGCCGGAGCCGACGGTCGAGGGAATTCACGAAGCCATACGCGCATATCAGGACGTCGGCATTCGCGTGACGATTGCCCCGATGCTCTCCGACATCAGCCTGTACGACGCGGTGCCCGGCCTGCTCGACGCCTTGCCGCCCGAGTTGCAGAGATCTGTTAGCAGAGATC
The DNA here is from genome assembly GCA_963718485.1 of uncultured Acidobacteriota bacterium. Taxonomy (GTDB): domain Bacteria; phylum Acidobacteriota; class Terriglobia; order Acidiferrales; family UBA7541; genus Palsa-295. Next base: position 79,025 of record CAVQZU010000087.1, on the reverse strand, counting down.
GACCTCCGCGTTGGCAGGATTCGTTTCAAGTCATGGAGTCGCTGGTGAAAACTTCCCATTTCGACTCGGAGCGGGCGCGGATTGCGATTGCTCCCACGATTCCCATGCACTGCTCGGATGAGTTTCTTCGGGCTTGTCGCAAGCTCGCCGATGACACCGGACTCGGTATCCAGAGCCATGTTGCTGAATCCAAGGTGCAGTTGATTGGAGCCGAGAAGCGCTATCACTCATCGATTGTGGCTCACCTGAAGACTCTTGGCTTGATCCGGGGCAATTTCACCGTGGCTCACGGCGTTTGGCTGAGCGACGAGGATATGGAGACTCTCGCCGCGGCAGGCGCTTCGGTGTCGGTGAATCCGGGCAGCAACATGCGTTTGGGTAACGGTCTTCCGGATGTTCGCCGCATGCTTAAGCACGGAGTCAATGTGGCCGTGGGCACCGACGGCTCCGCCTCTGCGGACAACCAAAACATGTACGAGGCGACCCGCCTCGCCTCCTATGTTTCACGTGTGAACGGACCTGATCCTTCAGATTGGCTGACTTCGCAGGAGGCCTTCTATGCGGCGACCTGCGGCGGCTCGCGCGCACTCGGATTTGAGGATCATCTCGGCCGGTTGGCGCCCGGCGCGAAAGCCGATCTGGTTTTTCTTGACCTGCAATCGATCAATTGGCTACCCATGAATGATCCGCTGAATCAACTGGCTTACACCGAAGATGGGCTCAGCGTGTGCCACGTCATGGTGGGAGGACGGTTCATCGTGCGTGATCGGCAACTACTAACGATCGACTTGCAGGCTTTGGCCCGGCGAGCGGCGGCGGCGCAAGCACGCTTAGAGAGTGAAACATCCGGCGCCCGGCTTCTCTACCACCAACTGGAACCCTTCGTGGCTTCCTATTGTCCAGGGCTTGCCTCCGCTCGGCACCACGTGCACCGCTATTGCAATCCAGGCTAATCCGACGGCCTCGGTTCACTATCCAAGCTAATTGCCGAAACGAAAATAGGCCTAGGCTGACCCGATGCCCGGAGGCACAATCCATGATCAAGCTCATCTACTGCATCACGAAAAAACCGCATTTAGCCGCCGAAGAATTCTACTCTCATCGATCCAGTGTAGGGTTTGCAGCGACCGAGCCCTTGGCAAATGAACTCCCTTAAGCTTGCTGCTTGAAGTTGCAGAGAGCTTCTAACCCCGTGATCGGCGACTCTTTTCGCTCCTCCCTGCATCTTTGGTCAGGTGCCAAGTCTCACACCATGAGCACAGATAAGCCCGGAGCCCCTTCGGCGCATTGGCGGTCGCGATCTGGTGCGCCGCCGTAGCCAGCGCTTCACCTTCGGTGGCATACTTCCGTTTCCCGCTAACCGGACATTTTGTCTCGCCGTCCACGGCAAAACCCTTCCTCCCAGCCGCAGGGCATTTCTTGGCTACGTTCTATTCAAAGCCGGGCGCTCGCCCGGGCAAAAAAAGGGGACGCTGCAGCAGCCAATTCTGCCCGGCCATCGCCGCCGCCAAACGACTGAACGATTCTGCAGGGCGGGTTTTCAGCCGCCACAAAAGTTCCGGCGCGCAACGCTATGCTGCCCGCGAAGCCTTTCCCGCGAGTGCTCGTTTCCGGGCCCTCGGGTCCACGGAGGAACGATCAACGAGCGTTCGGCAGCAACAATATCATCTGCACGCGCCGCTGTTCCCGCGCGATGTTCAGTTGCACCGTGTCGCGCAGCCGCTCGAGGAAATCGTTGTCGGCTCCATCGCCCGTCTTCACGGTACACGCAAATTTACCCTGCAGATCGGTTTTATTCACAGCCATCCCGGTCGAGCGTCCCCTCGGCGGAAACACCTCGCAGCGCGCCGAGGCTGTTCGCCCGAGGCTAAGCGAAGAATCCGCTCGAGGCTAGCGACCCCCTTTCGCTTGAAACATGATGCTAGCAGCCGCAGAGGTTTCGTAGTCCTCCGAAGCCCTCTGCGCGAGACCGTAGACGTCAACCAGGGTTCCTGCCGCAGCGCGCTAACACGGAAGGCCCCGCCAGAGGGTCGAGTTATCGGCTAATCAGTCGCATCCTGATCGCCTCCAATAGGATTCGGTATATAATCCGCGCCAAATCTCAGTCCACAGTGGAGAAGCCGATGCCGAGCCCGCGTTCGAGCGCCCGAAAGATTTCCCGTCGAGAGCTGCTGAAATCCGCGGCTGCGGCCGGCGTTGCCGCGGCCCTGCCGGCGGCGACATTCAGCAGGCAATTTGTCGACAAATCAACCGCCAAGGGCGGGCGCATCGACGTCCACCACCACCACGTGCCTCCCGCACTCGCTACGCAAGCAGGCCCACCAGCGCGTTTCGGGGCTGGCCGTTTTCCTTGGACCCCCGAGAAGACTCTCGAGCAGATGGACAAATTCGACATCGCCTTCGCCATGCTCTCGATGACGCAGATGGGCAACATTCTCTATGACAATAGCGAAAAGGGCCGCGCCGCCGTACGCGCGGGCAACGAATACGGCGCCAAGGTAAGGTCAGACCATCCCAAACGCTTCGGCCTCTATACCGGTGTGCCTCTGCCTGATATCGACGGCGTGATGAAGGAAATCGAATACGGCTTTGACACGCTCAAAGCCGACGCCATCGGCATCTATACCAACGACAATCAGAACCGCTGGCCGGGTGATCCCTATTTCGATCCCATGTGGCAGGAGCTCAATCGCCGCAACGCCATTCTTTACATTCACCCGCTGGCCCCTCCCTGCTGCACAAACCTGAACGACAGCGTCTCCCCGGCAATGAACGAATTTGATTTCGACATCACGCGCGCCTGCACCAGCATCCTGGTGAATGGTGTCCTGCACAAATACCCAAACGTAAAAATGATCGTCCCGCACTCGGGCGGCACCATGCCGATGATTGCCGGCCGCATCAAGGATCGTTACCCTCATGACCCCAAGCACGACGAATACATCCCCAACGGAGTGATCGCCGAACTTCAGAAGTTTTACTTCGACATCGCCCACGCCACGTATTCCTATCCCATGGCGGCCATGCTGAAATTCGCGCTCCCCGACCACATCCTTTTCGGCACCGACTATCCCTTCGAACCCATCGAATCCACGGTGGACGAGCTGCCAAACGACGGCCTTCCCGCCCGGACCATGGCGGCCATCGAACGCGACAACGCCGAACGTCTGTTCCCGCGTCTGAAAACGCTTTGAAACCCACGACGCCTGTCCCAGAGACCACCGTTGTCTTGTTTTTGGCTGTTACCCCGTGGACACCCCATAGAGCGAAGTTAGGAGGGGCCTGTGCTGGTCTGAGGCCATGACTCCACGACGGCCTTTCACCCTCCCCTCCGGCTCCAAGTCCAGTGAATTGTTGCTCCCCAATTAAATTTTCATTGATTCCTTGACGAAACTTCCCGGGCAAGACAGAATACTCCCGCGCCGGGAACCTATCGTTAGTCCATAGGAACTTCAGATGGCAGGAACTGTCGTCAACCTGGTCCTTCTGAGTTTTCTTTTTCTCGTTGCGTTTTTGTGTGTCGTTGCACCGCTGGCGGTTTTATCGTTCATGTTTTGGAATTGGCACAAAGAGCTCGCTGAAATGAACCGCTTGAAACAGGCAAGGTCAACGCAGGTCAGATAAACTCGACGAGAACGAAAGCTTCGAAGCCCACCGGTCATCTGTTCGTCCAGGTCGCGGTACAGAGTTCCTCCCCAGCAGGATCTCCATCGCGGGTGCCAGAAGAATGGTTCACAGCGCAACCGGAGTCCGCCAAGTTTTGGACATAACTTGAAAAGCGTTTCCTGTTCACTGTTTTACTCCGGTACTGGAACGGTACTGGAACGTCTCTATCATTCGTTGAATCAGTGCAACGTCGTCGGCAATGGAATTGCCAATCAAATACTTCCAGGAGTCTGGAAGTTTGAAAGAAAAGGGGAATTTGAATAACCCTCGCAGAACCGGGTCCAGAGGCAAACGAAACAATCTCCTGCGAAGATTTGCTTCCGCATCTACTCTTATTCTGGCCGTCTTGCTGGCAGTGACTGGTGCGATTCGGCGCGATCCCCGCCTTGTGCCTGCGCCGCCGGCTTCGCGCGAAGCCCTGTTCGCTTCGTCATCGGATTCGCCAAGCATCGCCCTCTCCGTCTCTGATTCGCTTCCCGCTCAGCGCCGGCTCTATCCCTACTCGGTCATTCCCGGTGGTGTTGAAAGCGCTCAGGAATTGCTGGCCGCGGCCCACAACGATTCTGTCGTTGCCGTCCACTATGCAGATTTCAACCTGCAGAGGACGCGGATCATCACCCTCGACCGCGAACGCGCCGTCTATGTTTCCTATCGCGTGGGGAGCCAAGTTTTCTGGACGAATCGAAAAATCCTGCTGCGGCAAGGCGAAACGCTGATCACCGACGGCGCTCACCAAGCGCGAACCCGCTGCGGCAATCGCGTCTCGGAAGTTCCGCAATCTCCAGTTCAACCAAGTAAGCAACCCGAGCTGGAAACATTCGAGCACTTTCCTCCCGTCGGTGAACTTTACGCTTCGAATCTTCCGATTGACGGCTCGCTAACGGCCCCCAGACCGTTTTCGCTCCCGGCTCCCATGGCAGCCGAGCACTCGGGATTCGCTTCGCCGTTCGTGCCCTTCGTCGCAGGCCCAATTCTCGGTCCCGGTCCCAATACGATTTTCGCCACTGGCCCCGGCTCACCCGCAGGCCCCGGTTCGCCGACCGGCCCGGGCTCACCGACAGGTCCTGGTTCGCCGACTGGTCCCGGCTCACCGACAGGTCCTGGTTCGCCGACCGGCCCGGGCTCACCGACAGGTCCTGGTTCGCCGACTGGTCCCGGCTCACCGACAGGTCCTGGTTCGCCGACCGGCCCGGGCTCACCGACAGGTCCTGGTTCGCCGACTGGTCCCGGCTCCCCCACAGGTCCCGGTTCGCCGACTGGTCCCGGCTCACCTACAGGTCCTGGTTCGCCGACTGGCCCCGGTAGCCCTCCGATCCCAACGCCTGAACCATCGTTGCTCGTTCTTCTGGCGATAGGTCTCTCAGGCCTTGGCATCGCGCGCAAACTCGGGCGACGCTAACGTATCTGGTTTCAAGTACGGCTGCCACTGCGTAACGCCGCTGCTTTGATTTCCGGTTGTTCATTCCCGGCTCGAGGCTCGCACCGAATTGCACCTTGTCCTGCGGCCATTCGCACCCAAGCTACCAGAGAGCGGGCCGGACAGCTTCAGATGGCCATCAATTGATGGTAATTCTCATGAGGGTAGTTCTCAGCGCGGGGAAACCCATTTCTGGGTTGCGGTGAGCCCTTCTTGCGCGGCTTCCAGAATTCGCACCGTGGACACGACTCCATTCTTTTCGAATCGTCCCGCAATCGCTTTCCCGATTTCCTCGAAGCGATCGGTCGCCAGCGCCACCACGCTTGGCCCCGCTCCGCTGAGCGCCACGCCGAGCAGCCCCGGCATGCGCGGCATCGCCAGCACGTCGGAGAGCCCTGGAATCAATGCTTGCCGCGCGGATTGGTGCAGCCGGTCCTCCATCGCGTCCCAGATGAGATCGAAGCGCCGCTCTTCGATCGCGGCCACGAAAAGCGCCGTGCGCTGCAAATTGTGCACGGCATCGTTTCGCGAAACGGTCGGCGGAAGCACTCCGCGCGATTTTTTCGTTTCCAGCGTGGTCGACGGCGTCACGATGATCAGCCGCACCATCTTCGGCCAGCGCTTGCGCACGGCCACAACGCTGCCGTCGCCGCGCGTAAAGGTCACCACAAAACCGCCCATCAGTGCCGCGCCCACATTGTCGGCGTGCCCTTCCATTTCCGTGGCGTAACGCAGCACCGTCTCTTTGGGCACGGGTTCTCCGTTCATCAAATATCCGAGGGCCACGCCGGCAACAGCTGCCGCCGCGCTGCTTCCCAGCCCGCCGGCAACGGGAATTTCGTTCTGCACCGCCAGCCGTATCGTTGGAAGCCGGAATCCTTCGCGCTCTGCCGTCAGCCGGATCGCTCGCAAAATCAAGTTTTGATCGGGTGATTTCGGCAGCGCGGATGTTCCGCGCACGCCCCAGCTGCGCGCCCGGCTGCTGCTGCCGGGTTTTGAAAGCACCGTCGCGCGAACGCTCAGATAAAGTTCGAGTGCCAGCCCGAGGCAATCGAATCCCGCGCCCAAGTTGGCGCTCGATGCCGGCACCCGCACTTCAAACACATTCTCTCGAGGAGCGCTCATGATGTACGGATAAAATTCCGCTGGAAGGTTATGGCCGGAGCAGCCGCCTATAAAATGCCTGCACCCGGCGTCTCAACTTCGCGGTTCTAAAGCCTTCAATACGGCTGATTTGCTTGCCGCCACGCACCGCGGAACATTCTTGAATGTTCCCGCGATCAGCTCCGGACCCTGAGCTGAATCGATGCCCAGCGTTCCGTGATGGTAATTGCTCACGTAGTCTGGATCCTTCAACACATGACCGGTGAGCACTGCGACCACTTCTTCCTGCGGATCGATATGTCCGGCGGCGACAAGTTTCTTAATCCCCGCAACAGTCGTGGCTGAGGCCGGTTCGCATCCGATTCCGTCGCGCCCGATCATGGCCTTGGCGTCGGCGATTTCCTGCTCGCTCACGCTGATGATCTGCCCCTGCGAGCGCAGCACCGCCCGCAAACTTTTTCTCCAGGAGACCGGCGCGCCAATTTTGATGGCCGTCGCAAGGGTATGCGGCCTTTCAACCGTCTTCATCACGTCGGGAAGGTAGGCATCCGCACCCGACTGCTTGGGCGCGAGTCCTGCAAACATGCGCGCCAGGGGCGCGGCACCTTCCGCTTGGATCACGTTCAGCTTCGGCAGGCGGTCAATCAGCGCCATCCTGAACATTTCCTCGAAACCCTTGCCGAGCGCGGCGCTGTTGCCCATATTGCCGCCCGGCACCACGATCTGATCCGGTAACCGCCAGTTGCATTGCCGCATCAGCTCGAAAGCGACCGTTTTTTGTCCTTCGATACGAAATGGATTGATGGAGTTCGCGACGTAAATCGAGGGGTCGTCGCCCAATTCCTGCACGAGCTGCATGCAGGCATCGAAATTTCCCTCGAGCTCCAGTACGACCGCGCCGTAATCCATGCTCTGAGCCAGCTTCGCTGCGCTGATCTGACCGCGGGGCACGAGAATCGCCGCTTGCAGGCCGCCACGGGCGGCGTACGCCGCCAGGCTCGCCGCGGTATTCCCGGTGCTCGCGCACACGGCGGTTCGCGCGCCCAGAACCATGGCTTGCGTTACCGCCGCGGTCATGCCGGTGTCCTTGAAAGAGCCGGTGGGATTGCATCCCTGATGCTTTAACCGCAGCCCCACGAGTCCGCAATATTCTGCGCAGCGCTGCGCGTCGTAGAGAGGCGTGTTGCCCTCAAACAGAGTGACAAACGGCGCGCCATCCTCGAACGGAAGCAATTCCCGGAAACGCCAGACGCCGCTGATGTCGCGGGCATCGCGCGATCCCGCACGCACTTCCCACAATTTGCGCAGGCCCGCTACTTCGCTGGGGGTGGGAAGCTGCAAATCAATTTCAAGCGGACCGCCGCAGCTAGGGCAGACGTAGATACGCTCGCGAATGCCATAGGTCGCGCCGCACGCCGAGAGGATGCAGCGCTGCACGGCCTTCGCAGTCGCCTTCTCGGTTACCGGGAATGTCTGCTCGGCCATTTCAGGAAACCGTGACTCTCCGGTCGTGCTTTGCCGCTGAGCCGAGGCCAAATTCGCGGTGGGTGGCCACGAGCGCCGCCTTCATATCCTGCTCGGAGATCACCAAGGAAATATTCGATTCCGAAGAGCCTTGCGCGATGGCGATGATATTTACGTTTTCTTGCCCAAGGCCAATAAATACGCGGCCCGCGACGCCGGGCGTTCCGCGCATGTTTTCCCCTACGACTGCCACAATGGCGATGTTCGGATCGACGGTAATGTGCTCCACTTTTTCGTGCGCCAGATCTTGCGCAAATTCCTTGCGCAGCGCTTCCACCGTGCGCTTCGCATCGGCCGAGGAAACGATGAAGCAGATGTCGTTCTGCGAGGACGACTGCGAGATCAAAAGCACGTTGGCATGCACCTCGGCGGTGGTGGAAAACGTGCGCCCAACCACGTCCGGCACACCCACGATTCCCGGTCCGCCCAGGCTGATCAGCGTTACATCCTTGATCGCCGTCAAAGCTTTCACGCCGCCCCCGTTGGTCCGGCCTTTGGGCGTGATCTTCGTGCCGCTTTTCTGCGGCGAAAAGCTGTTGCGGATCCAGACCGGAATTCCCTGCTGCACTACGGCTCGCAGCGTCTTCGGATGCAGCACCTTGGCGCCGAAATATGCGAGCTCGGTGGCCTCGCGGTAGGAAATCTCCGGGATGGTGCGCGCCTCTGCGACCAGCCGCGGGTCGGCGGTGAGTACGCCATCCACATCGGTCCAGATGATGATTTCGCCGGCGTCCATCGCCGCACCCAGAATCGTTGCGGAATAGTCCGAGCCGCCCCGGCCAAGGGTCGTCAAGACGCCATCTTCGGTTGCACCGATGAAGCCGGTGACCACGGGAACGAGTCCCTGCTGCAGCATGGGCCGCAGGGTCTTTGCGCAACATTGCCGCGTGCGCTCCATGAGGGGGTCGGCGCCGCCGTGATACGGATCGGTGACAATCAGTTCGGTAGCCTCCACGGATTGACTGGGCACACCCAGTTCTTCGAGAGCCCCCGCCACCATGGGAGCGGACAACCGTTCGCCAAGGCTTGAAATGGCGTCCAAAGTGCGCGGCGTGAGTTCGCGCAGCAGTGCGGTGCCTTTGCAGAGGCGCTCTCCTTCGACGAAAATCGCATCCATGCGCGCCCAGATCTGCGCCTGGCGCTCCTTCGAGCGAATCAGCGTCGCTAGCGCCATATCGTGCTGCTTGCGCAGCGCTTCGAGCAGCGTGTCAGCGGGCTCGCGATCGCCGCCCTCGGATTTCGTCGCCGCTTCAATCAGCCGGTTCGTGACCCCGCTCATGGCGGAAACGACCGCGACCACCGGCCCGTCAGCCGAGGCATCCTTCACAATTTGCGCCACGCGCGCGATGCACGACGCATCGCCCACGGAGGTACCGCCAAATTTCATGACCACCAATGGTTGGCTCATATTTCGGGTTGTGTGGTGACGTCTGGATTCCTCGCACGAGCGCGGAGTGGCGCAATGCAACTGAAGCTGCCGAGCGAAGTTAACTGGCGTTCAGGAATGGCAGCGCCTTGAAAACTATACACTAACCCCCCAGGTTTCAAGGCGCGAGTTGGCACAATCGCACCCTTCTGGTTACTGCATTTCGCGAATACCTAGCGGGCTGCGGTCGCCTGGCCTTCGGCATAATCGGCGCTCGCGGACGTTTCCTGCCAGGCTTCCAAATCGGTCCGCAACTGCTCCACTTTGGCGCGCGCGGTATCGAGCGCCATGCGGCCCAGAACCAGGCGCAGCGGCGGCTTTTCGGCCTCGACGGTTTTGATGATCGCGGCGCAGGCGCGAACCGGGTCGCCTGCCTGCTTTCCGCTCCCGCCGGCGATGGCCTCGCGCCTGGCCACAGCCGTTTGAGCATAGTCGGAAATCGGATTCGCCGGCGTCTTCAGAGAACGGCCCGCCCAATCGGTGCGAAAAGGTCCCGGCTCGACGATGATTGCTTTGATGCCGAGAGGCGCGGTTTCTTTCGCGAGCGCTTCGGTAAAACCTTCGACGGCGAATTTTGTGGCATTGTAATAGCCCACCCCGGGGAAGCCGACGAGGCCTCCGATCGAGGAAATGTTGACGATCGTGCCCCGACGGCGCTTGCGCATTCCCGGCAGCACGGCTTGGGTGAGTCGCGCGAGGCCGAAGAAATTCGCTTCGAACATGGCGCGAATCTCTTGGTCTTCGCCTTCTTCGATGGCGGAAAGATAGCCGTATCCGGCGTTGTTCACCAGAACGTCGATACCGCCGAAAGCTGCTTCCGCTTTCTTCACGGCTTCCCCGGCTTCAGACGCGTTTGTGACGTCGAGCTTGAGCGCCAGCGCTTTGCCATCCTGCCCGGCGACGAGGTCCTGAATCTGTTGCGGATTGCGCGCCGTCACCACGGTGCGATAGCCGCGCTCGAGCAACATTTTTGCGAGCTCGCGGCCAAATCCGGTCGAGCATCCGGTGATGAACCACACTGCGGAATTTTCCTGCGCCATGATTGCGTCTCCTGTCTTCCCATCGGCTTCCGACACCCAGAAGTTTACCGCAGAACCGCATTTTTCGCCGATGCCGCTCGAGTCTAGAGTTGCGCCTGGCGCGAAAGCGTTCGCCAGCGGCTTCTATGACCATGAGCCTAAATTCCAATCCGATTCCGGGATTTTAGTCGGACCCTGAAACGTCAAGTTCTTCGCAAGTTTTGTCCATTTTGTGCCACATGAATCCCCCGCGTGGCCGATTCGCGAACCGGGACTGGTGAAGAATGAAATGCGGAGCTCTCGCCCCGCGCGGGATGACCGCTGCGGTAGGGCAGTTTGCGGCGAACCGTTCTTTTCGTTTCCTTGCTCCGCTGGTACGCTTACCCGGCATGGCAACTACCTATAACCGGATCGCGGGCCAGAGCGTCGAGCGGCTGGCGGCGCTGAGCGACGGGATTTTCGCCGTGGCGATGACCCTGCTGGTGCTTGATTTGCGCGCGCCGGCGCGTGAACTGATTCACTCCGAGCATGATCTGTGGCGGGCGCTGGCCGGACTGGCGCCGCAGCTGCTCATGTTCATGATGAGTTTTATGACCTTGGGGATCTTCTGGGTGGGGCAGCAGACCCAGCTCAATCATCTGCAAAGGTCGCACCGGAGCCTGGCCTGGATTCACATGGTGTTTCTATTCTTTGTGTCCATCACGCCATTTTCCACCATGCTGCTCGCGGAATTCACCGCCTACCGGAGCGCGTTGCTGGTTTACTGGCTGAATATTCTGCTCCTTGGCGTGTCGCTTTATTTCAGCTGGAACTGCGCGACCGATTTGAAATTGGTGAACGACGATTTGCCGCCGCAGGTTCCGGCTGCGATTCAGCGCCGGATCGTGATCGCGCAATCGCTCTATGCCTTCGGTGCCTTGCTCTGCGTCTTCAGCGCCTACCTGAGCATCGCGTTCATCGTAATCGTGCAGCTGAATTATGCGATCGCCCCGCGAATTTGGAGAGGCGTGGAATCGGGCTGAGGCGTCCGCGGTTTGAACTCTAGCGCCGCGGCTTCAGCGCGGCCTCCGAGCGAAGGTGAACGCTGTACGCCAGGGTGCACTCGGTCGCGCTTGCGCCGTTGTTTTTGCAGTTGGTTGTCCATCCCGAGCCCCCACTGTCTTTTCCTTTTGCGTCGCTGGGCCTTCGCATTTCCTCGAGTCCCGGGCTGCGGACGCCGCGAGGCTACTTCTTGGTCTCGTCCATCCATTCATACACCCGCCGGACGCCCCGGATATCAGCGCCGGGCCCGGTAATTTGCGGGAACGCAGAGGCGTGAGAGGTCAGGTCGACTTTCGGCGCGGCCTGGTCGGCATTGAGGCCTTTTTTGCGAAGGGCTGCGACCTGGTTGATCAAGTCCTGAAGATAACTTTGATATGCGGTGATCAGCCCCTTGTCATGAAAAGGCACGCCGTGGCCAGGTAGCACGGTGTCGAACTCGAGTTTCTTTAGCACTTCCAGAGTTTTGATCCATTCGTCGAACACGCCGTTGCCCATGTAAGCGGGGCGCGATTCCATCAGGTCACCGGTGCAGACAATCTTTTCCTTGGGCAGGAATACCACCGTATCGCCGTTGGTGTGCCCGCGGCCGAGGAACAGGAGTTGGATTTGGCGATCGCCGCGATAGAGCGTGAGTTTCGAGCTGTAGGTCATCGTGGGCGGCGTGGGCTTGACTTCCTTCACTTGCACGATTTCGTCCTGCATGGCTTTAATCTGTTGCCCGAGCTCAGCCTTCTTTGCGGGATCTTTCTCGAGAGCCGCTTCCTTTTTCAGGGCTTCAACCTGCGCGGGGAGGGAACCGACGCTGGTCTTGAAAGGCTCAGTGTGCAGCACATCCTGGTGGGCCAGCATGTCGCGCACGTAGTCGGTGGCGATGATTTGCACCTCGGGGCCGTAGACGGAGTTGCCGTCGGTATGGTCGTAGTGGAAATGTGTGTTGACGACCCAGCGCACCGGTTTGTCGGTAATCATTTTTATTTCGGCTAACATTTCGCGGGCGGCGGCGGGGGTGGTATTGGCGTCAACCAGCAGTACGTCGTGGTCGTTCACGATGACGGTGTTGTTGCCGCCAGTGATCATCGAGCCGGTGGCGGTGGCGTAGTAGACGCCGTCGGCTATTTTGTCGAAGCGGTAGGCCTTGCCTTGGAAGGCCGGTTTGCCGGGCAGTTGTCCCTGGGCGAATACCACGGTGGCCCAGGCGAGCGCCACGAAGGCGAAAATCACGGCCAGTGAATAGCGTAACGTGCTCATGTTTTTCTCCAGCTCACAGAAGACTTCGAACACTGACGACCAATATCGCCCAGCGCTGCGAAGCCTTATACACCAATGCCAGCGGCAGGTCCAAGGGACCTGGCGGCTGTGCGCGCGCTTGAGAAAAAGCTGGGCACATCGCCGGGCAGGAAACGCCCTATGGCAGGCCGCGGCGCTAGGTCTAATCCTACCCCCGGCGGTTCTTCCTGCGGCAGCCTTCGACGGGAGTCCAGAAAGGAGCGACGATGGAAACCGCAAACAGCCGGCGTGACGGAATGGCATCCTCACGTGCGGGCGGGGCGGAGTCGGCAGACGGCCGGAGCAGGAAAATCTGGGGAAAGTTGCCAAGAAACGATGCACAATGGTCGGCTGATGCAGACTATCGCGCTTTTTATTCCCTGCTTTGTCGATCAATTGAATCCGGAGGTGGGGATCGACATGGCACGGGTGCTGCGGCGGATCGGGTATGCCGTCCATTTTCCCGAGGCCCAGACCTGCTGCGGGCAGCCGGCGTTCAATAGCGGGTATTGGGATCAGGCGCGGCCGGTTGCGGAACGCTTAGTTAGGATTTTTCGCGGCGCGGATGCGATCGTATGTCCTTCGGGCTCCTGCACGACCATGGTGCGCAATTTTTATCCGGAACTGCTTGCCGGAACGGGCTTGGTTGACGACTCGGCGAGCGTGGCTTGCCGCGTCTATGAGTTTTCCGAGTTTCTGGTAAGAATTGCCAAGGCGACCGATGTGGGTGCGAGCTTTTTTCATCGCGTTACCTACCACGATGCGTGCCACGCGCTGCGCGAGTTGCATTTGAAGCACGAGCCGCGCGAGTTGCTGCGGCAGGTGCGAGGGTTGGAACTGGTCGAGATGCCTTACAGCGAGGAGTGCTGCGGATTCGGCGGGACATTTTCGACAAAATTCCCGATGATTTCGTCGGCGATGGGCCAGACCAAGGCGGCGAATGTGGAAGCGGTGGCCGCGGAATACGTCACATCGACCGATCCGAGCTGCCTGATGCACATTGACGGCGTGCTGCGGCTGGGGAACTCGGCGGCGCGCGCGATTCACATCGCCAGCATTCTGGCGCGAACCGGGATGCCGTCGGAGAACCGGTCCGTTTTACCTGCCGCGGAGGGATCCCCTCGATGAGCACACCGGCGCAGGAATTTCTTCGCAGCGCGGCGATCAAGTCGGCCGATCTGGGGCACCGGCGCACCATCCGCACAGGGATCGATCATTACGAGATGGCTGTCGAGCGCAGCGGGGCGCGGTTTCTTGATTGGGAAGCGGCGCGGCAGCGGCTGCACGAAATTAAATGGGAGGCGGTCAACCATCTCGACCGCTATTTGCTGGAATTTGAGACCCGGGTGAAGGAGCGCGGGGGGCACGTTTATTGGGCGGAGACGGCCGAAGACGCGCGGCGGTACATCGCGGAACTGGCCGCGGCGCGGGGCGTGCGCACGGTGGTGAAGTCGAAGTCGATGGTGACCGAGGAAATTGATCTGACGCACACGCTCGAAAAGCAGGGCGTGAACGTTTTCGAAACGGACCTGGGCGAACTGATCGTGCAGTTGCGGAACGAGCCGCCGTATCACTTGATGACGCCAGCGATGCATCTTACGCGCGCGGAAATCGCCAAACTTTTCCAGGAAAAATACGGGGGTGTGGAGAGCGATGATCCGCAGCATCTGGTCGCCGTGGCGCGCCGGGAGCTGCGAAAGGCATTTTTCTCGGCGGAGATGGGCATTACGGGCGCGAATTTTCTGGTGGCCGATGAGGGCATGATCGCGCTTACCACGAACGAAGGAAATGGGCGGCTGGGTTCGAGCCTGCCGCGGATTCACGTCGCTGTCACCGGAATTGAAAAGGTGATTCCACGGATGCAGGACTTGGCGCTGATCTGGCCGACGCTGGCGCGTGCCGCGGTGGGGCAGTCGGTGGCCTGCTACAACACGTTGATCGGCGGGCCGCGGACCGCGAGCGAGCCCGACGGGCCGGAAGAATTTCACGTGGTGCTGCTCGATAACGGGCGCAGCGAATTGCTCTCCGATGCCGAGCAGCGCGATGTGCTGCACTGCATCCGGTGCGGAGCTTGCCTGAATGTGTGCCCGGTGTTCCGCAACGTTGGCGGGCATTCCTACGGGACAGTGTATGGGGGGCCGATCGGCAGCGTGCTGATGCCGCATCTGGGAGGGCTGCAAAAATATCAGCATTTGTCGTTTGCGTCGTCGCTGTGCGGGGCCTGTACCAATGCGTGCCCGGTGAAGATCGACCTGCATCATCACCTGTTGCACAACCGGCGGAATGCGGTGCGCTCAACGCAGCGGGCAGCGAGCGAACGGCTCGGGTTCAGGCTTTGGCGATGGGCGATGATGGGCGATGGGCGCTTCGCACTGGCGGGCGGGATTGCTCGGCTGGCGCTTCGCGCCATTCAAGCGCTGGGGCTTGGGCGCAGCAGGCTTGATCCGATGCGCCCGTGGACTCAGGTGCACGCCGCTCCGGCCATCCCGAAGAAGTCATTTCGCGCGCTTTGGAAGGAGCAGCGTGGAGGCGGCTGAGAGTCCCGGGCGCCGACGCATTCTCGCGCGCATTCGGGCCGCCCTGCGTGAGCTAGCGCCGAAGCATGCGGCGCCTGCTGGGGCCGGGCCGGTTTTCGCACCGATCGGCGATCCTCTGGAGCGCTTTCAAAAGGAATGCGCGGCGAATAACACCGAGTGTCTGATCACATCCGACTGGGGTGCGAGCGCGGCTGCGGTTGTGGAGGTGCTCGGGTCGATTCCCCCGGGAGAAATTTTCGTACAGGACGCGCCGAGCCTTCGGCGGATGTCGGCCTGGGGGCAGGGCGGTCGCGCGATCCGCTGGTCAAGCGAGGGAGGGCCGGCCGAGGCCTCTCAGGCGACGATTACTTGCGCAGAGGCCCTTGTGGCCCAGACGGGATCGGTGGTGGTGTCGGCTTCCTGCGGCGGGCGAGGGTCTTCCGTGGTGGCTCCAGTACATATCGTCGTGGCGACCCTCGATCAGTTAGTGGGCGGGCTCGATGAGGCGTTCGCCCGGCTAGGCGCATCGGGAGCCCCGAGAAAAAACTCGATGCTCTGTTTGATTACCGGCTCAAGCCGCACCGCTGATATTGAGAAGATTATCGTGATGGGAGCGCACGGCCCCCGGCGCCTGGTGGTGGTTCTAGCAATGAATGCTGCAGTTCACGGCGAATAGCTTCCAACGCAATGAAAGCTCCGACGGCCGCAATGATATTCGACAGATGACGATTAGGCGATGGCGCTTTGCCGCTGGCCGGCGGGCACCAGGGGCCGGGGCTCGGTGATTTCTACGCGGCCGGCGGTGTAGCTGAAGCGTTCGACGGAGGTAGCGGTTAACCCCTGGCGGACGAGGGCGCTTATGTCGAGGTGGGATTCGGCTTGGTCCAGGTCCTTGGGGCTGGCGTACAGGGCCGGCGTGCGCGGCAGAAAGACAGGGCAGCAGTCATGGAAGGGCTCGGAGGAAATTTCGTAGGTGCCGATTTTGCGGGCTGTAGCTAGGATATCGATTTTATCGGTGCCGATGAGCGGGCGAAAAACGGGCATGCCGGCGGCTGCGTCGACGGCGACAAGGTTGCGCAGCGTTTGCGAGGCAACTTGGCCGAGGCTGTCGCCGGTGATGAGCGCGAGCGCGTGGTCGCGGCCCGCCAGCACCTGGCTGATGCGGAGCATCAGACGGCGGTAGAGCAGGACGCGGTAGGTTTCCGGGGCGTAGCGCACAATCTCCCGCTGAATGGATTCGAATGGAACAAGATAGAGCTTGGCGCGGAACTGGTAACGCACCAGCTGGCTCATGAGGCCCCGAGCCACGTGGAGAGAGGATTCTCCCGGGTGGGCGCCGGTGCCGTAGAAATGGACGAAGCTCAGGTGAGCGCCGCGCTTCATCATGTGATAGGCGGCGACGGCGGAATCGTATCCGCCGGAAAGAAGGCACGCCAGGCGGCCGGCGGTGTTGGCGGGAAGGCCGCCAGGGCCCGGAATCTTTCGCGCGAGGACGAGCAATGGACCGGGTGTGATTTCGATGTGGCAGGTCAGCTCCGGTTCTTTCAATTGAACGCGGGCTTCGCGGCCGTGCTCTTCTAGCCGATCGAGCAGGTAGCGGCCAACGGTTCTCTCGGTTTCCATGGTGCCGTGTGGAAAAGTTTTGTCGCTGCGCTTGACCCGCACGGCGAACGTCGAGAACCGCTGCGGTTCGATTTCGGTCCAGGCGGCGCGGCAAAGTGCGTCCATGTCGCGCTCGACGGGCTGCGCGATGGCGTAGTAGGCGACGCCGAGCACTCGCTCGACGCGGGCGATAGCTTCGCCAAGGGTAGCTTCGCCGCGCAGTCGCACCAGGAAACGGTCGCCGGGCTGCTCGATCCGCTCCATCGGAATTCCCTGCAGCGCCTGGCGCAGAGCGGTGAACAGTTTGCCGAGAAAAAAGCGGCGGTTGCGGCCCTTGAGCCACAGTTCGTGATAATGGACGACGATGACGGGTGCGCTCATGCGATTTTCTTCCGGGCTTACACCGCGCTGCAACCTGACACGAAGTATAGCAGCGGCAGCGACGCGATGCATCCGAGGCGGCTGCGCGACAGTAATAGGAGTTCAGGGCCGAGAACACGGTAACTGGTACGTAAGGCTCGATAACTCACTCGATACACGCCGCAACCGGGCGCGACATTGGGCGGCGAGGGGGGTTAGAATTTGCCACGCTCTCGAGATTCACAGGGAGTGGAAAACTTCTATGCTACCGAAACGGCGTTTACCGCATCCAACGCACTGACTGTGGCACCGACGACGGACTGGCTCATGCACTGACCGGGAAGCGAGGCCAACATGTGGAATCGGCGGGACTGGGACGATTTCTTCGACATAGTCAGGAAACGCTGGCACCAGCATCGGCCGCCGCGCCCGGTGCACATGTCGCGGCGCAACCGGTTGACGCCGGCCGAGGGCTACAGCCTGGCTGAACTCGATGACGCGGGACTGAGCATCGAGCAGGCCGAGCATCTTGGTCTGCCGGTCGACGCGGGCCGGGTCGGGTCATACGGGCCCAACGTTTCGGCGCTTCGGGACTATGTGCGTGCGACTCGCTCGCGACTGTAGCTGAGTGCCTGACGCTCTGCCGTGGACGGGGTTTTGTTCCGGCACTAGGCCCCTTATAAGGAATGGGCAGTATGGACATTCTTTTCGGTGTTGGGCTACTCTCGGGTGCGATATGGCCGACAACGACAACGACTCGAGTTCAGGTTTAGTTTCGCTCCTTCTAGGGCTGGGCGTCGGTTTCGGTTTGGCCCTTTTGTTTGCGCCCCGCTCCGGCGAGGAAACCCGTGAGCTGCTCTCTGAGAAGGCCAAAGAAGGGGTCGACTGCGCAACCGAGGCGGTGCAGGAGCTAAAGGCTCAGGTGGAGGTCGGGATTTCCAGTGCGGGAGAAGCGGCCCAGGAATGGAAGGGGCGCGTCGAGGAAACGGTCGCTAGTCTGAAGGATCGAGTGCAGGAAGCGGTTCGCGCCGGGCAAGAAGCTTACCGGGAAGAGATTAAGGAGCGCGAGGCCGAACAAGGTCCTGCCTCTCAAGCTGCCACCGGCGGCGGGTCCTAGCTCTACATCCTTTTACATCCAACCCTGTTTCTTTTCAGGTGCATGTGTGTGCCTACTGCTGTGAGTGCCCTTCCAAAATGTGCAGCCTGGGGCTCTCAGGGATTTCCCAAGGGCGACCCCATACTTCCAACCTCACCGCTGCATGGAGCAGGAAACTTCGAACCAGGCGGGTTTTGGAAGCCCCACTGCCCGGCCGGGTCTTAAGCTGCCATTGTCAACGACAGCCGCCATCCTAGTTCTGTCTCCTGCCAGGTTGCGGCCTGGAAGTGACTTCCCGGGAAGTGGCCGGCTAGCTAGATAGTTCTTGCTGGAAACCCGCAAAAAGAGCTCGTCGGCCGCCTGAGCCTTCAATCATAAGTGTTTTAGATACAGCAATTTACGGGCCATTCTAAATTGGTACGCGACGTGCTTTCCCTAGCTGCGTGATGACAAATGAGATCGGCAACCAGACAGCGATTCGGCAGGGAACGAAGGTCTCCTTAGGGATCGTTACTATCGCTCCACAATGTACCGCGGGACAGGATCGCGGAGATGTCGCCGCACCTTATACTTCCTGCATCACAACCGATCTTAATTCATAGAACTCGAGGACCCTCTCTGTGGAAACCGCAATGATAGGAACGACGCAGGAGCCCACGGCAGAACCAAGGCCTGAAGCAAAATCCGAACCTCATCCCAAATGGGGGAACGGATTCACGCCCTGCGTCACAATACCCCGATGCTTTTTAGGATGGTTTGGGAATCGGCGCCAGGCGCCGTAGTCAGCAGTCTGGGGGCTCGTCTTGTCGCCTCGCTGTTGCCGCTGGCTATGTTGGCGGTGACCGGCACGATCGTCGAGAGCATCCACTCCTATACCTCGCACCAGGGAGCCCTGCCGCATTACTTCTGGTGGCTGGTGGTGGGGGAGTTTGCTCTCGCAACCCTGTCGACCATTCTCGTCCGCGTGCTCGATTTCTTCGACACCATCGTGGCCGACAAGTTTACACGGCACATCAGCACCAAGATCGTGGAACATGCTTCCAGGCTCGATCTGACTTCCTACGAAGACCCGGTCTTCTACGACAAGATGGACCGCGCACGGGTGCAGGGTACTGACCGGCTGATCATGATTCAGTCGGCGGGGCGCTTGCTGCAGCAGGGCATTACAGCGGCCAGCTTGGCTGCGAGCATCATGCTGTTTTCACCTTGGCTGCTGCTGGCGCTGATCGTGTGCGTGGTGCCTGCGTTCATGGGCGAGACGCATTTTGCGTTCATGGGTTATTCGCTCAATTTCCGGCAGACCACCGCGCGACGGCAGATGGAATATCTGCGCATTCTGGGCGGCAGCCGGGAGAGCGCAAAAGAATTGAAGCTGTTCGGGCTCGGGCCCTTCATCGTGCAGCGGTATACGGACCTGTCGGACGACCTTCACCAGCAGAACGTTGGGTTGGCGAAGAAGAAGCTGTTTTTTGGCGCGCTCCTTACCATGCTTGGAACGATCGGCTACTACGGCACCTATACCTTTGTGATCTACCGCACCGTCGGCGGCGCGCTGACTCTGGGAACCATGACCATCCTGGTGGGCGCGATCGCGGGTGCCAGCTCGAACATCCAAGCGTTCTTCTCGACATTCTCGATCATTGCCGACCAAGCGCTGTTCATGGACGACCTGCTGGAATTTTTCTCGGTGCAGCCGAAAATCTTCTCCAAGCCGGGCGCGTTGCCGGCACCCCGGCCGATCCGGCAGGGATTTGAGTTCAAGAATGTTTCCTTCCAGTATCCTGGCAATTCGCGAGTGGTGCTGAACAACGTCAGTTTCAAGCTCGAGCCCTCCGCGCGCATCGCACTTGTGGGCGAGAACGGGCAGGGCAAGACCACGATCGTCAAGCTCCTGACGCGCTTGTATGACCCGACGGCCGGGCAGATCCTGCTCGATGGCGTCGATCTGCGGGAATACGATTTGGAAGACCTGCGCAAGGAAATCGGCGTGATCTTCCAGGACTTCACGCGCTTCGACATGACCGCCTCGGAGAACATAGCCGTTGGGCAGATCGAAGAGCGCAACAATCAGTTCCGCATCCGCTCCGCGGCAAACAAGAGCCTGGCGGAAAAAGTAATCCGCAAGCTGCCCCGGGGCTACGATCAGACGCTCGGCGTGAGATTTGAGGGTGGCGTCGATCTTTCGGGCGGTGAATGGCAGAAGATGGCCCTGGCGCGCGCTTACCTGCGCGATGCTCAGGTGCTTATCCTCGACGAGCCCACGGCGGCGCTCGATGCGCGCTCCGAACACGAAGTGTTCGAGCGATTCGCCGAGCTGACCAAGGGCAAGATGTCGCTTCTGATTTCGCACCGCTTCTCGACCGTGAAAATGGCGGACCGCATCCTGGTGCTGGAAAATGGTAGGATCGCCGAACAGGGGAAGCACGAAGATCTGGTTCGCGTCAGCAGCGGACGCTATGCGCAGATGTTCGAACTGCAAGCGGCCAGCTACCGTTAGATCCCGTCGGTTCTTCCAATGAATTGTGAAGGAGCCTTTTCAGCTCAGAAAAGGCTCCTTTTTTGGTTTGCGGCGGGCTTGCTCCCCGCGCAGTTCTCTTTGCGGATGAATTTCTCGGACCGCTCGCCGGTCAGCCCATAACAACTAGAATTTTGTGCTCGGCGCCATCGTCTGTGAGTGCGATTTCGCTTTTGCCAGGGACGAGTTTTCCGTCCATGTGCGTCAAGGCCACGCCGCGCATGACAGACGAGGGGTTCTCGACGCGTATTTTGTAGAGCGCAGAGTGATAGCGGAAGGTGATCGAGAAATTCGACCAGTTGCGGGGGACGCAGGGATCGATGGTGAGAATCATGCCGCGCAGACGGAAGCCAAGGATGGCTTCAAGGCCCACGCGATAGAGCCAACCGGCGGAGCCCGAATACCAGGTCCAGCCTCCGCGGCCCGCGTGGGGCGGTTGCGAATAGACATCGCC
Organism: uncultured Acidobacteriota bacterium; assembly: GCA_963718485.1. Taxonomy (GTDB): domain Bacteria; phylum Acidobacteriota; class Terriglobia; order Acidiferrales; family UBA7541; genus Palsa-295. The sequence goes on along the minus strand of CAVQZU010000087.1, from coordinate 58,019 downwards.
AGCGACGACGTAGGGTTCGACCTTGTACCTCTGCACATCGGCGCGGGTGCGAGTGTGATTGACCGGGTTCAGCATGCGGAAGGCTTCCGCGGCGCGTTCACCGTCGCCGAGCATCGCATAGGCCAGCACAACCCAGGTGGCGGCGTGCGTGTACTGGCCGCCATTTTCGCGGATGCCAGGCACGTAGCCTTTGATGTACCCGGGATCGAGCGCGGAATGATCGAAAGGCGGGGTCAGCAGAAGAACCAATCCATCCCGTTTGCGAACCAGGTTCTGACCGACAGCGTTCATCGCGCGTTCAGCGCGGCCGGGATCAGCCGCGCCGCTGATGACGCTCCAGGTCTGGGGGATCGAATCGATCCGGCATTCGTCGTTTGTTGCCGAGCCGAGCGGCGTGCCATCGTCGAAAAAGGCCCGCAGATACCAATCGCCGTCCCAGCCCTGCTGCTCGAGAGCGGCTTGGAGGGCCGTGACATGCAAACGCCAGGTTTCGGCGCGCAGATGCTCGCCGCGAGAATCGGCCAGGCGCGCGAAATCGCTGAGCACCAGGTGCAGGAACCATCCCAGCCAAACGCTCTCGCCCCTGCCTCCCACGCCGACAAGATTCATGCCGTCGTTCCAATCGCCCGAACCCATCAGAGGCAATCCGTGGGCGCCCAAGGCCAAGCTGTGATCCAGTGCCCGAGCGCAATGCTCGAACAGCGTCGCTTTCGTTTCCGATACACGCGGCTGAAAGTAAGAGACGCTTTGCCCTTCGGTGAGGTGATCGCCTTCAAGGAAAGGCACTATTTCATCGAGCACTGCCGTGTCGCCCGTCACTTCGATGAAGCGGGCGACCGCATAGGGCAGCCAGAGCAAGTCGTCTGCAATGGTGGTACGGACGCCGCGACCGGAAGGCGGATGCCACCAGTGTTGGACATCGCCTTCGACGAATTGACGCGAGGCGGCCAGGAGTAAGTGCGCGCGGGCGACATCCCTTTTGGCCACGCACAGCGCCAGCACGTCCTGGAGTTGATCGCGGAATCCGTACGCCCCGCTGACCTGATAAAAGGCGGCGCGGCCCCAGACTCGGCAGCTGAGCGTTTGGTAGAGGAGCCAGCGGTTGAGGAGCAGGTCCATGGCAGGTTCGGGAGTGGTGATCTGGATCGCGCCGAGCACGTCGTCCCAGGAGCGCATTACCAGGTGTAGAACATCGTCGAGGTCCGTGGTGCGATAGCGCTGGATCAATTGCTGTGCCTTTTCGGCCGTTTCGGTTTGCCCGAGGAAGAAAACAATTTCAGCGCGCGCGCCGGGTCGCAACTCGACCGAGGTTTGCAAGGCGGCGCAAGGGTCCAGACCGGCGCCCATGCGGCCGGAGAGGCGATCGGCAGTTATGAGGGCAATGGGGCGTTCGAGAGTGCCATTCCGACCTATGAATTCCTTGCGGTCTCCGGTGACCGAACTTTGTTCTCCGCACAAATCCGCGAAAGCGACGCGGCCGCCGAAGGTGCCTTCCCAGGAACTGCGGGCGAAGATGGCGCCGGTTTGCGAATCCATCTCTGTGTGGATGTATGGCGCAAGAGCGCTGCGAAAGCTCCCCAGGACCCATTCGGCGTAGGCCGCAATCGAAAGATGGCGCGTGCGGCTGGAGTGATTCTGCAAGGTGAGGCGCGAAATTTTGATGGGGTCCGAGGGCGGAACGAACTGCACCAGCTCTTGCTGGATCCCGTGGGAGGAGTGCTCGAAACGGGTGTAGCCCTGGCCATGCCGGGCGATATAGGTCGACCCTTCTTCGCGGATCGGGAGCGCGGTGGGAGTCCAGATTTCGCCGGTCGAATTGTCACGAATGTAAAAAGCCTCGCCCGACGGGTCGCTCACCGGATCGTTCGACCAGGGCGTCAATTGATTTTCGTGGCTGTTGAGCGACCAAGTGAATCCGGAGCCGGATTCCGAGACGAGGAACCCGAAGCAGGGATTCGCAATCACGTTGATCCAGGGCTGGGGTGTCTGGACGCCTTCGCTAAGCACCACGACATATTCGCGGGCGCTGTCGTCAAAGCCGCCCAGGCCATTGGCAAAGGCAAGATCGCTCGGCACGCCGAGAGCGTCGATCACTGCTTCCTTTTCCACCGGCTGATTGGCAGGCGGAACGGCCGGTGTGGCCCGCTGCGAACGGAGCACTTGTTCGGCAATCGACCCGCGCCGTCCGAACAGCACTGCGCGGGCGACGCATTGCAGGATGTTGCGTAGTTGGGGAGTGATCAAGTCGGCGCGCAGAAGAAAAATGTTGCCGAGGGCCGCTCCGATTTCTGGGGAAAGCCGCATCTGGCTTGAGCGGACCAAGCCTTCGAGAGCGACCTGGAGGTTTTGCTGGTAGGAGTGTGCTTTTTCGTTGACGATCACCAGATCGACCGGCAGCAGTTTCATCCGCCAGTATTCGTGAGCGCGCAGAAGCTGGCGGATGATTTCGATGTCGTCGGTTTCATCGATGAACGCGAGCACGATGGGACGGTCGCCCGAAATGCCCTGCGACCAGAGGGCCGAGAGATCAAGCGGCGTGTTGCTGAGCGTTTCTGGAGAGGGGCGCAACGTGGGATCGGCGTAGACAAGGGAGTTCGCCAGCTTTTGAAATAAGTTGGCTTCATCGGGTTCGATTCCCAGGTGCCGCACCTGGACCTGGGCTTGCGTCCAGGCAAGCGTAAGAGTGCGCTCGAACGTGGCAACGTCGCGGTGTTTGTCCGTGAGTTCGAGCGCCTGGTCGCGCGTAGGAGCGACCATGGTTGAAAAGATGACCCGCGCCGTAGTGCCGGGCGCGATACGTACGGTTCGCCGCAGGCTGACGATGGGGTCGAGCACCGGACCGACCATTTTGCCGAGCGGAGTGCCGGCGACAATTGACACCGGATTGTGGGTCTCGCGGCCGCGGCCGAGAAATTGAGCACGATTGGTTTCGTATTCGAGCTGGCCGGTCAAATCCCCTTCGACCGCGCTCACGTGCGCGAGCCAGACAGGTGTTTCCTTGTTCGATTGCCGGCGGCGGGTGGCGAGAATCGCGCCAAGCTCGGAGACAAACTCCGTTTCGACGAAGAGATTTGAAAATGCAGGATGTGCGGCATCGGCTGCGGGAGTGGTCAGGCAAATTTCGGCGTAGGAGGTCACCTGGACTTCACGGGTGCGCACCCCATGGTTGGTGATGGAGACCCGGCGCATCTCGCAGTCGTCTTCGGTCGACACGACAACATCGAGCGTGGTATGCAACGAACCGTCGCGGCGGGTGATCTCCGCGCGATCCTCGAAGAAGCAGGCTTCGTAGGTGTCCGGAGCGACGCCGCAGGGTTGGTAGCCGGCCGACCACACCTTTTTGGTATGCACGTCACGCAGGTAAATGTGCGAGCCCCAGCAATCGCGCGTGGGATCCTCGCGCCAGCGAGTGACGGCGAGATCGCGCCAGCGGCTGTAGCCCGCTCCTGCCGAGGTGAGCATGACCGCGTAGCGGCCATTCGAGAGAAGATGGGTACGCGGAACCGGCTCGTGCGCGGTGTTGAAACGGCGCACGGCGGGAGGCACGAAGTCCCGCACGCGCGCCGCGGAAACTTCTTCGGGGCGAGGGCGAGTTACCAGCACGTCACGCGGCGTGCGCTCCTGCAGCAGCAGTTCTACGGATTTCACGATCGGCTCGGCATGAAAGCGCGAGCACATGGCGCCATTCATGAGCACGTTATCGAGGGCCACCAGCGTCATGCCCTGGTGGTGCGCGAAGTAGGCTTGGATCACCGCGACCTTCTTGCCTTCCGGAACGCGAGTCGCCGTGTAATCAAGCGATTCGTACATGCCATAGGCTCCGCGGCCGCCTTCGGCAGTGAGCCGCACGATGTTCTCCGCCGCGGCCACCGGATTGACCATCGCGGCAAGCGCGGTCGCGTAGGGCGCGATCACCACATCTTCGCTGAGGCCACGCTTAAGGCCCAGTCCGGGCACGCCGAAGCCGGAATATTGATAGCGCATTTCGAGGTCCCGGGCGTTGAATGCGGATTCGGAAACGCCCCAGGGCACGCCCCGCTCGGCGCCGTAGTCGATCTGGCGTTGAACGGCGAGACGGGCCGTTTCGCTCAGCAGGCTTTCCGTTGGAGTGCGCATCACCAGGTTGGGCATCAGGTACTCGAACATCGAACCCGACCAGGAAACCAGCGCGGAGCCGTGGCCGACCGGCGTGACGGTGCGGCTGAGACGGAACCAGTGCGACGAATCGGCGTCACCTTTAGCGATGGCGATAAAGCTCGAGAGGCGGGCTTCTGAGGCCAGCAAATCGTAGCAGGCCGAATCCAGAGTACCGTCGGAGAGGCGAAAACCGATGGAGAACAGCTTTCGAGTTTCGTCGAGCAGGAAAGCGAAGTCCATGGAGTGAAACATGGTGTCGGCGGTTTGGGCCAGGGTTGAAATCCGCGCGAGCAGCGCATGGGCTTCAGCGGCCGAGTGGCGGGCTGCATCGATTAACGCATCGATGAGGCCGAGCACCTGCGCATTGGCAGTGGAATCCTTGAACAGGCGGTCGCGCAGAGAAACCAGTTCGGTAATCGTGTTTTCGTAGTATTGGGGAGCTTCGGAGAGCTTCGGAGTTTTCTGCAAAATGGATTCAAGGGCCAGCCAGTCACCGGAGGCGGCAATGTTCTTGATATCGCGGGCGGCGAGGCGGGCCCACGGTGAAAAGATCTGAGCGTCGCGCAAGTGGCTGCTCAGGCATTTGCCCGACGCATTCGCCCAGTAGGATAGCTCGGTCTCGGCGCTATCGCCGCGCTCCTGGGCAAAGGTGCACGCAATATCCTCGACGGTATGCGCGTGGGTCCCCAATTCCAGAAGCCTGGCGGCGAGGGCGGCGGCGTTCATTGGCAGTGGATCGAGCGAGCTTGCCAGTTCGTCGATCGCCTCGGCGAGCTGTCTTCGCGTGACGATGTTGGTGCGAAGGGTTTCGGCGATTCCCGAAAGAGGTTCGCGAAGCAGGCAGATGCAGTCCCGCAGGCCGGCAAGCAGTTGCTCGCGACCGAACGGCTTGTCCAGCAGTTCGCGGCAGCCGTTGGCGAGCGCGAGGAAATGGCCGGCGAGATTGCCGCTGTCCACTGAGGAAACGTATCTGGGATCGAGAGGCTGCAGTGTGCTGGTGTCGTACCAATTGTAGAAATGGCCGCGGTAGAGCTCCATCCGGCTGAGAGTGTCGAAAGTGCGTTCAAGGCGCTCGATTGTTTCGGTAACCCCAATCCATCCCAAGTCGTTGGCGGCGAGGATCGAAAGCAGGTAGAGGCCGATATTGGTCGGCGAGGTGCGGTGCGCCACGACCGGTTTTGGATTTTCCTGGAAATTATCAGGCGGCAGCCAGTGATCTTCGGCGGTTACAAATTCGTCGAAGAATCGCCAGGTGCAGCGGGAGGTCAGGCGGAGGACTTGGGTTTCCGAGGGCGAAAGGGGAGCAGCATCATGCCGCTTGGGGGCGATGCTGATCCAACGCGCCACCGCGGGAGCCGCGGCCCAGGCGATCAGAAACGGCAACGATGCGATGAAACCCTGGTGGCGGCCGAGAGCCAGCGCGATTGCAGCCGCAGCCGCCAGCAAAATTCCGCCCTTCATGCGGCGGTACATGTTCGGGAGCTGGAAATCGACTGCATACTTCGCCTGCGCGGCGGTCGTCCATTCAAGCATGTTCTTCTTGGTTAGGAACAGACGCACCAGCGTGCGGATGATGGCGTCTGACATGAGCCATGCTTGGTAGGCGAGGAAAGTCAGAGTCACGGCAACTTGCGCGAGACCGCCGTAGAGATCGCGCAGCAGTCCGCGCAGGTGACTGCGCTTGGAGATGCCACCCAGGCGCGGGTCGAGTCCGATCAGGAAAGGAAGCAGCGAAGGGATGGCGAGCGTCAGCGCCAGAAATCGGCTCCACACCCAGGGAGAAGCAGGGGGCAAGAGCCATCCGAACACCAGGACGAGGAAGGACGCCGGCGCAGAAAGGCTCCGGCGCAAATTGTCGATCATCTTCCAGCGGCCTACGGCGGGAACGTGAGTGGGTTTTTGGGCGCCTTGGGGACCATGGCCGAAAATCCAGGGCCACAGTTGCCAGTCGCCGCGCGCCCAGCGGTGTTGGCGCGCCACGGCGGCTTCATAGTGCATGGGAAATTCTTCGAACAGCTCGATGTCGGTCGCGAGCGCGGCGCGCGCGAAAACTCCTTCGAAAAGATCGTGGCTGAGAAGAGTGTTGTCGGGAACTTTGCCGGAGAGAGCGGCTTGAAACGCATCGACATCGTAGATCCCTTTGCCGGTGAACGAGCCTTCGCGGAACAGATCCTGGTACACGTCGGAAACGGCGGACGCGTAGGCGTCGATGCCGCTGGGGCCGGAGAAAAGCTTCTGGTAGATCGACCCTTCGTGGCTGGTGGGAAGGGTGGGCATGATCCGCGGCTGCATGATCGAGTAGCCTTCGATCACCCGCGCCGCCGAAGGCGAAAACTCGGGCCGGTTCAGGGGATGCGCCATGGTTCCTACCAGGCGATAGGTAACGCCGGGAGGCAACCGCGTGTCGGCGTCGAGAGTGATGACGTATCGGACGGCGGAAAGCCATTCAGGAGCCCGCTGCTCACTCCCGCCGAGAAAGGTGGTATCGGTAGCGCCGCGGAGGAAACGATTGAGTTCTTCAAGTTTTCCGCGTTTGCGCTCCCAGCCCATCCATTTGCCTTCGCTCTCATTCCAAAGGCGCTGGCGATGGAACAGTAGAAAACGGTCGCCGCCTCCGGGAGCGGGACCGTAGCGAAGATTCAGCTGGGCAATACCCTGGTTTGCGGCAGCGAGCAACTCTTGGTCGGCGGGCAAGTGCTGGGTGGGCGCGTCGACCCAATCAGAGAGCAACGCAAAATGAAGATTGCCGTCCGGATTCGCGAGGTAGTGAATTTCGAGGCGCGAAACCAGTTCTTCGACTTCGCGCTTGCGGGTCAGAAGTGTGGGAACCACCACAAGCGTGCGCAAACCTTCGGGAATCCCGCTTTTCAGCTCGAATCGAGGAAGAGTTCGCGGGCCCAGCCAGTCGGTGACCACGCGGTTAATCAGGGCAATCGCCAAATCGGAAGCTGGGAATGCAGCGAGAATGCCGAGCCACACCAGGCCCCACGAAGACATCCCGGCGTCTCTTCCGTGCAACAACGGCAGGGCAATGATGATCACGGTGACCACGGCAATCGTGCCGAGATAACCCGGAAGGGCGGTGCGCATATACGACCGCAGAAGCCTCTTCCGGAGGCTGACCTGGTAGCCAAGCTCGCGCTCGAAGTCCGGACGTCCCTGCGAGATCAGGTAATACCCTGGGTCGGTCTGCCGGTCATGCAGCGGGCCGGGATTCGCGCGAGCCTCAATGCGCGCGCGCTTCACGTGCTGGATGAGGCGCTGTGAGATTTCAACTTCGGAGTGGCGCGATCCGCGCGAAAGATTCTCGATGGCGTGGCGGTAGGAATCGCGCGTGCCGAAATCGAGCTCGGCGAAATTTGTTTCAGCGCCGAGAACCTGATCGACCAAGCTGACGCTTTCAAAGAAGTCCGGCCATTCGAAGGCGGACATCAGGCGCATGCTGGTGATGATATTGCGCACGGTCACGTTCATGGCCGCCTGCTGCTGATGCTCGAGGCGGACGATTTCATCGGCACTGGCGCGCTGATTGGAAAGCTGGCGATCGAGCCACTCGAGTACGGGCCGAACATTGGGACTCACATCGCGCAAGCGCTGCAGAAGCTGCACGGCGAAGGCATCGGCGAAAGGCTGCCCCTCGAAAGGTTTTAAAATGGCGGCGAGATCGGCGTTGGGCTGGCGGACGGCGCCGAGCAGACGATCGGCCAACTCGTCGGCTTCCAGCCGGGCGGTCCTGCTGCGGACGATTCTTTCCGAAATACGCCGCAGGTTCTCGACCAGCACGATGCGCAGCGTGATGGCCACGGCCCAGAGTTCGCCGATTGTCAGGGGCTGAACGCGCTCGTATGCGGTGACGAACCTCCTGAGAACCTCGGGATCGAAGCGGCTGTCGGTATGCGCAACAAAGGCCCAAGCGACGCCGAAAACCCGTGGATAGCCCTGCAAGTGGCCAGACGCGAGCTTGGGGAGCTTGCGGTAAAAGCCGCGTGGCAGGTCCTCGCGAATTTCGCGAAGCTGTTCATCCACGATGTAAAAATTGTCAACAAGCCATTCGGCGGCGGGAGTAATGACGTGATCGTGCTGAATGGCGCGCGTGAGCTGCTGGTAATAGTCAAGCAGCAGGCGGCCATTTTCAGCGACGCGCGAAACGAGCGGTTTTCCACGAGTGAGGCCGGTTTCAACGGTCTGGGCGGCGGCGAGGGACTCCGCGTGCTGTTCGAGCCGCTCGACGCTGAACAGCTCAGCTCGAATGGGTTGTTCAACCGGAGCGCTGGTAAAAGGGCTGAGGGTGGTCATCGAGCATTCAACGTGCCGCAGGATCCATTCCCGTTATCCGGGACCAGAATTGTGCTACGAATTCCGTTTACAGACCAGCCCCGGGGCTGTGGGAGAAACAGGGTGTTTGCGTGCACGTACTGCTCTTGTGTGGAAAAGCGAGAGAAATACAGGGTCCATTGCGGTTGGCGCACGTCGCCGGCCGACTAATCGACGGGTTGCTTCCTGCGGCCCAGCAGGGGAACCAGCGGGGTGGCGACCGCCAAGCCCAGCAAAATGTGAATATAGCCGTGAAGAGTCGAGGGAGTGCTAATTCCGAGCAGCCAGAGACTCAAGAAAATCACTGAAATCGTCCAAACCATTGTCGTCCCTTTCCTACTGTTTCGTTATCGAGAAACTGGCCTGCGGGTATACACCAACCCTCACCCGATACGTCTCAACACGATTAAAGTGGGCAGCCGCGCAATACGGTTAGAGGTTTCCGAGGGGGGGTGGGAAACCAATTGTGTCGCCAATCCGACTTCCTCACAGCAACTACAAGGATTAGGTTAGAGTCAATATTGGATTCCGTCTATCCCTAACATCCTGTAGGCGGTGCGGCAATGTCACTGTATCACAAATAACGCTCTTGGCGCATCCAGTTCTGCTGGGCTACAAATCGATAATCTGGTTGCGGACGGCGTAGCGAACCACTTCACCGACAGAATGAAACTCAAGCTTGCGCATGATGTGGGCGCGATGAGTCTCGGCTGTCTTCGTGCTGATGTTCAGAACAGAAGCAACCTCTTTGCTGGTTTTGCCCTCGGCCAGCAGCTGGACGATCTCCCGTTCCCGGGCGGTCAGACGCTGGCTGGCTTCCCGATCGGCGTTTTGGCCTGGGTCTCCGGCATAACCGTGCAGCATCATTTCGGTGGCATGCGCCGTGAAAAAGGGCTTGTGGTTGGCGAGCGACTCGACAGCGGCGACCAGCTCGCGGTCCGAATCGGACTTGAGCAGATAGCCGCGGGCTCCCGCGTCGATCACTTCGCGGATTAGATAATTTGAGTCATGCACGGAAAGAATCAAGACTTCGCTGCGAGGCGACGCTTTTCGGATCTGGCGCGTCGCTTCAATCCCGTTCAGCTCGGGCATGCAGACGTCGAGAATCACCACCTCGGGACGCAGCTGAGAGGCCTTGGTAACCGCATCGCGGCCGGTATGGGCCTCGGCGCAGATTTCCCAGCCGGGTTGAGCTTCCAGGATCGATTTCAGGCCGCGCCGCAGCAAAGAATGATCATCCGCCAAGAGTATCCGAAGTTTTCTCATCGCACGCTCCAACATTCGTCGAAGATCGATTCCTTCACAACCTGCTCAACTGGACCTGCTCGCGATTAAGCGGTCCCGCTTTAGACACGCTGGCGCTTTCCCGGCGTTATTTCTGCTCTACCCAAGCCAAACGGACAATACGGCATTTACCGTATTCGGGCAGAAATAAACCAGCCCGACAGAGCCTATCCCTCCTGCCGGCTCAAAACCCAGGGGATGCGCCATGTCGGATACACAAGGTTCTGCGGCCGCTTACAGAGAGACGTGGATTGCCGGGGTGGTCAGCATTGCCGATACTGGACGCAGAAAGTGCGAACCGGCTGACCTGGTCGTCAGACGGGATGCGGCGGCGGATCGATTTCCGCTTAAAAGGGCGGCCCATGAGCGATTCAGAAGCTGTGGTATGCGGCCTCTACAGGAACGAAGCGACACTTGATTACGCAATTTGCCATCTTCGAAATGTGGGATTTCTGGACGAAAACTTCTCGGTGGTTTTTCCTTCGGGGAGTCGCGATCCCATCGCCGACGGGCCCACGGGCGCCGCAGATTCAGGAGCGGAGCGAGTGGCTCTGTGGAGCCAGGACATTTTACTTTCCGTTCGCTGCCAAAGCTCGGGGCAAGCGGCGATAGCGGAAAAGATACTGGAATGCACCGACGCCGACACGGTCGTTTCGTCCGCGGAAGAAAGCGGTATCGCATTTTCAACGCAACGGTTGAACAATCTTGCGTGAGAAATTCGGCTGACGATTAAGCGGGCGCCCATCGGCCAATTGCGGATAGGCCGTAGCGGGCGCGGCGGCCGATACTAGCGCCCGCGATTGGCTCCGTTGTTCCCGATGGGACTGAATCATCATCCATTCCACATCGGTCGGGCGGCAGGGCGCGGCGATTACGTCGAAAGCATCGTAGCGCATCGCGTCCGGGTACTCGTCCCAATCCGCTTGGCGTGACGTGACAACCACTCGAACCTTGCTTTTCAGGGAGCGCAGCGCCACCAGGAAATCGCGATAGCTACCGTCCGGCAAGTCGCGATCGCAAAACACCAGACCCGTTGTTTGGTGGCCCAAGGGCTCCAAGGCATCCTGGATTGTCGGAGCACAAATCGGATCCGCGTTCTGGTCGCTTAGGATATTCAGCAAGGTGTGCCGGCATTCCAGGTCGGAGCAGACGATCAGTATGCCTCCTGCAAGATTCATTTTGTTCTCCTGACCCGCGGGTAGATGCGGGCAGAGACACGCTAAGACCAACCCCTTAAAGTCCACAATCCAAACCAGCCCTTAAAGGGAGGCGTAAAAGTCTGTATCTGTAGAGGTGTAAAAAGTGGGGGTAAGCAGCGAATCGAGCCAGGGCACCAGGGGGGTTAGGACTCCTAGGCGATGCCCCGCGCGAATTTGGAGACTTCCCTGTATTTGCAAAGCCATCTGAGAGTGGTCTGCTGCATCTGAAGTGAGGGCGTTTCCCAAGGAGACAACCATGAACTGGGATCAACTGGAAGGAAAGTGGAAACAGTCAAAGGGAAAGTTTCGGGAGAAGTGGGGCAAGCTGACAGACGATGATTTAACCGTCATCGCCGGAAAGCGGGACCAGCTCGTTGGCCGCCTGCAAGAGCGCTACGGGATCGTACAAGAAGAAGCCGAGCGCCAAGCTGACGCCTTCGTGACGGCGCTGACTACGGAAGAAAAGGCCGCCGCATCGCGACACTAAAACACTTCCAAGCCAAGGAGCGAAACGGCACTGAGTGATCTCAGTGCCGTTTTTACTGGCGGAACCATGGGCGGCCGCAACACTAATCCGCGGCGATGCCACTTGAGCGGGGACCGCGCTCGGCGCATTTGACGCACACCCGTGCCCAAGGCAGGGCCTTCAGGCGGGCTTCCGGGATTGTTTCGCCGCAGGACGCGCACACGCCATATTCACCCTTCTTGATGCGGGCGAGGGCGCCTTCGATTTCTACCAGAGTGCGGCGTTCGCGCTCCAGAGTGGCAACGGCCATCTCCTTGGTGGAGCTGTCGCTGGCCTGGGCGGCTTCGTCGTCGGGTTCACGGTCGATGTGCACCTCGTTCATGCGCTCGCTGATGCGGGCACGCAGTTCGTCCCGCTGCTCTGTCAAGGATTTCTCCAAGGCATCATATTTGCGGTTGCGGGGTTTCGTTACATTACTAGCCATGTGCTGGAACCTCTATCTTTCATCAAATTTCCGTTGTAACTCTTCGCCTCACGCCATTGGACGTATGGCGAAGCAGGAGCGTGTTAAAACCATGTAAAACCTTTAGCTCGCCCTCCGGTGAGCGACCCGGCGGTGATGCGCCGAGACGACCCGAGCTGGCTTCTTGACCCCTTTGCCGGTCGACTCCAGGCTCTTTTTCAAGGCTGCCATCATGTCGATGACCGGCGCCCGATGAGGTTGGGGGGCAAGGGCGACTTCCCGTCCTTTTCTCTTGGCTTCGATGAGCTCCTTTAGATGCTCCTGGAACTCGTCATGATACTTTTCAAGATGAAACTCTTCGGAGAGGGTGCTGACGAGCTGCTCGGCCAGCTGGATCTCCTGAGGGCGAAGCTTGATGTTATCGGTCTTGCCGTAGCCCGGAGCTTCGTGAATCTCGTTGGCGAAGTACATGGTGTGCAGCGCGAGGCCGTGGTCGTAGGGACGGAGGAAGGCGGTGTATTCGCGCTGGTGCATGGTCAGCTTGGAAATGCCCACGCGCTCGGTATCCTCCAATGCTTTCAAGAGCAGCCGGTAAGCCTTTCGGCCCTCCTGTTCTGGTACCACAAAGTAGGAGGAGTCAAAGAATAATGGGTCGACCTCTGATTGTTTTACGAAGCTCAGAATATCCATGACTTTGCTCGATTCCGGGGTGATGTTCTTGATCTCCTCGGGATCGATCAGAACGTAGCTGCCGTCCTCTTCTTCATAGCCCTTCACCACCTCGCTCCGCTCGACCATCCGTTCGCAGTGCGGGCAGTAGAGGGGCTGACGAAGGCGCGTTTTGCAGACGCTATGCAGCTGATGCAGGTTGATGCGCGACGGGCGGGCAGCAGCATAGAGCCGGATCGGGATCGAGACCAGACCGAAAGAAATCAGGCCCTTCCACGCCGTCGATGGCATCGTCTGACCTCCGCAGTGGCTGGCAAGTCTAAATGCTTCAATCGCTAAGCAGCCATCCGTATATTGCCGTATGACTTTGAAATAAATGGTGTAGCGAACTGAAAGCGAGGGCCAACCCTGCCCGTTCTGCTCCTATAATAATCGCGTCGACCATGTATGGCTTCCCTGAAAGAATACAAACGCAAACGACAGTTTGATTCGACGCCGGAGCCCCGTGGGAAGACTCAATCCCGCAATGGGAACCGCTTCGTGGTCCAGGAACACCATGCTCGGCGGCTACATTATGACTTCCGGCTGGAAGTAAATGGCGTGCTGAAGTCCTGGGCTGTGCCGAAAGGGCCATCCCTCAACCCGAGCGACAGGCGGCTGGCGGTGCAGACCGAGGACCACCCGCTTGAGTACCGCACCTTCCAAGGGGTGATCCCGGCGGGCAACTACGGGGCGGGGCAGGTCACGATTTGGGATGAGGGTACCTTCGAGATGGAAGGGCAACTCTCCGCGGGGGCGCAAATCGAGCGCGGCGAGCTGAAATTCAAGCTGCACGGCCGGAGGCTCCAGGGAAGTTTCGTGCTTGTTAGGATGCGGGGCAAAGGGTTTGCTAAGGATGCGGGAAGGGAATGGCTGCTGATCAAGCATGCGGACCAATGGGCCCAGCCTGACTGGACGATGGAAGACGGCCCGGTTTCAAAACCTGCTGCCGCCGCGGCCCTGGAAAAAGGGACCAAGAGAAACCTGGACTTGCTGGAGGGGGCCCGAAAGGCTGCCATGCCCGAAACGATACGCCCCGCGCTGGCAACTTTGGGCGATGGGCCGTTTTCCGGACCGGATTGGCTTTTCGAGATCAAATGGGACGGGGTGCGGACGCTGGCGCGTATTCGGAACGGGGAAAGCCAGCTTTGGTCGCGGTCGAATCGCGAGATCACCGGCGAGTACCCCGAGATGTCGGGTTTGGCCAAGCAGGTGGACGCAGGCGAAGCCTGGCTTGATGGCGAGATCGTGGTGCTGGACGGCCAGGGACGAAGCGATTTTCAACGGCTGCAATTGAGGTTTGGAGTGCTGAAGCCTTCGGTACAGCTTCTTGACACGACCCCGGCGGTTTTCTACATCTTCGATATTGTTTACTTCAACGGGTATGACCTGCATCGAGTGCCGCTCATCGGAAGGAAAAAACTGCTGCGGGAGGTGCTGAGGGACGATTCGAGGATTCGCTATTCCGACCACGTCATCGAGAAAGGCGAGGAGCTCTACCAACTGGCCCTAACGCGGAGGCTCGAAGGACTTGTCGCCAAGAGGATATCGAGCCCCTATCACGAAGGGCGCAGCGCGGAGTGGGTCAAGATCAAATTGGACGCGGATACTGACGCGGTGATCGGCGGGTGGACGAGCCCTCGCGGATCGCGTGAGTACTTTGGCGCTCTTCTCGTGGGGCTGTATGAAAGAAAAGAGCTGCGGTTTATTGGCGGCGTGGGCACGGGATTTTCGCGCGAAACCCAGGGGTTGTTATGGCCGAGGTTGCAGAAGCTTAAGACGACCGAGTGTCCCTTTGCAGGTCCTCCCTCGACGCGCGAGAAGTCCTATTGGGTGAGGCCCGAGCTTGTGGCGCGGGTGAAGTTTTCATCCTGGACACAGGACTGGCATTTGCGGGCGCCGCGCTTTCTCGGATTGCGGGAGGATCGAGCGGCGACCGATTGCACGTTCGAGAAGGAGACAAAGCCCGCTGTCAGGGTCGCGGGCGAGACGAAAGACATGGCAAAGGTAAGATCATCGAAAATGAAGGCGCCCGCGCGGCCGTCTGCTTCGCGTGAGCCGGAGTTGAGGTCCGATTCCAAAATCGTGGAAGAGCTGACCCGGGGAAAGGCCGAGACCGTATCGGTCGAGATCGATGGGCGAAACCTTCGCTTGACGAATCTTAATAAGGTTTACTTTCCAGAGGATCGGTATACCAAGAGGAGCCTGCTGGCTTATTACTTCCGCATGGCCGCGTTTATTTTGCCATTTCTGAAAGACCGGCCGATGGTGCTGAGGCGCTATCCGAACGGAATTGACGAGAAAGCGTTTTTTCAGAAGGATGCGGCGAAAGAGACGCCGGAGTGGGTTCAAACCGCAAGCATTCGTTCCGAGGACAAGGACAAGTCGATTCGTTACATACTCGCGAATGACCGGGCCACGCTCATTTATCTGACGAATTTGGGATGCATCGACCACAATCCCTGGTCCAGCCGGTATGACAATCAGGAGCATCCCGACTACATTTTTTTCGATCTCGACCCGACGCCCGAGACGCCTTTTTCAACTGTTGCCAAAGTAGGCAAATTGCTGTTGCAGACTCTTGAAAAGCTGGGGATGACGGCGTTCACGAAGACATCCGGCGCAACCGGGCTACATATTTTCCTGCCGGTCGAAGCACGCTATACATTTGAGCAGGCGCGCATGTTCGTTGAAGCGGTGGCGTTGATGGTTGATAAGCAACATCCGCGGCTGATCACCTTCGAGAGGACGGTGCGCAAGCGGCCGAACGGAATGATTTATATGGATGCGCACCAGAACTCGCGCGGGCAATCTCTGGCGAGCGTATATTCCATTCGTGCGTTTCCGCATGCCCCGGCTTCGGCGCCGGTCGAGGCCGCCGAGCTTTCTGGCAATCTCATTCCCACAAAATGGAATTTGAAATCAATGGACGGCCGCATCGAACGGGCGGGAGACTTGTGGGCAGATTTCTGGAAGAAGCGGCAGCAGCTTGAGGCGTTACTAGAAGCGTAGTCCGCACCTCACTCGCGGCTCCGAAAAAAACCGAACGGAACCAGTGACTTGCTTCATTCTGTGCTAGGTCGGTAATTTGTGGCTTGCCCGGCTGAAGTGTACAGTCAATTCGCCTCCAAGCGTACCGAGTTCGTCTGATTGTGCGCCTCTACTCCGCAGGCGGACACTGCAAGGCGGGTCGATCTATGTCCAATTTGTAAGCCCAGTCCCCAAAAACCAAACAGACCATACAAGGGAGAGTGCACCGTGGAGCAATTAAAGCAATTGTATGTCGACGAGTTGCGGGACATCCTGGATGCGGAGAAGCAGCTGATCAAGGCGTTGCCAAAAATGGGAGAGGAGTCTAGTTCGGAGCAACTGCGCTCGGGTTTCGAAGAACACCTTGAGCAAACCAAGACTCATGCCCAGAGGATCGAGCAGATTCTTGAGGCGCTCGGCGAAGCGCCAAAGGGAAAGAAATGCAAGGGGATGCAAGGCCTCGTCGCCGAGGGCAAGCAGATTCTGGGCCAGGATTATGAAGGGGCCCTGAAAGATTCGGCGATCATCTCTGCGGCGCAGCGAGTGGAGCATTACGAAATCGCGGCATACGGGTGCGTCCGAGAGTACGCTCAGTTGTTGGGAGAAAACGAGGCCGTTTCGCTTCTGGGCAAGACGCTCGAAGAAGAGATAGAAACCGATAAGAAGCTGACTGAGCTCGCGCATACGATCAATCTGGATGCGGCAGGGACAGGGGCAGCAAAATCCCGCACGGTGGGCGCCTAAACGGTCTGCTTCCGTTCCGGCGCATCCCAAAAGTTTGGCAAGCCCCGAGGACCCAGGCAGAATTTAAAGGCGTACGCCTCTCAAAAACCAAGAACAACGGAAGGGGCGGTCCTTCAGGTCGCCTCCTGGTTCTTTTTCTTAGCACTCGGTCCGGGGAAGCCGCAACCCTTTAGGAGGCCTGCTGCGCTTTTTGCTTGGGTTGCGCAAACAGCTCTAGGATCGCGGAGTTAAATGAGGGAATATCGGAAGGCTGACGGCTGCTGATCCAGTTGTCGTCGGTGACCACCGTTTCATCGACCCATTTGCCGCCGGCGTTGCGGATATCGTCTTGCATTGTGTGCTAGCTGGTCAAAGTGCGGCCTCTTACCAGTCCTGCTGAGACCAGGAGCCATGGCCCGTGGCAGATCACCGCGATGGGCTTCTTCTTTTCGTCCATGCGGCGAACGAAGGCCTGGGCTTTGGGCTCGACGCGGAGTGCGTCGGCATTGATCGCGCCGCCGGGGAGGACAAGCGCGTCAAAGCCGTCCGGATCGGCCTGATCGAGAGTCAAATCTACGTCAATCCACTCGCCCTTCTCGTCATGTTTCAGGGCTTGCGATCCTGCCCGCCTTCGGGGCGATCACGACGGTTTGCGCGCCAGCTTTGTCGAGGGCTTTGCGCGGCTCGAATAATTCCGCTTCCTCGAAGCCTTGCGTTGCCAGGAACGCAACACGCCGCTGCTGCAGTTTCTTGTCGC
Organism: uncultured Acidobacteriota bacterium; assembly: GCA_963718485.1. GTDB lineage: Bacteria > Acidobacteriota > Terriglobia > Acidiferrales > UBA7541 > Palsa-295. Next base: position 40,938 of record CAVQZU010000087.1, on the reverse strand, counting down.
TCATCTTGTGAATCCTCCCTTTTCAACTACTGGCACAAAATTAGCCTCCGAACTGGCGAATGCGGAGGGAAAAAGCAGCAAGGCGAAAATGTGGGAACAAACAAGGTTATTCAGAGAAAGTTACGGGCCAGGATGAATGTAGGAAGACGAGCAAGTGTCAACGGCAAACAATCATCCCAGGCCCGTTCACTTTCGATCGGCCTACTTTCGCGGTTCCGAACCTTTATGGCTGGAACGTTGATGTTCGCGCAATTCGCTTGGGGACTTGAACGTCTGGCCGCACTCATTGCAACGGTTTTGACTACTGGATTGTTCTGACATAGCTGCCTCCTATCGGTTTCGTTCGCGATCCTGTTACTCGGGAGTCTAACGGCCTCATCGAGCGCCAACAATCCAGAAGATACTGTAAATCAGGATGGTCAGCTCCCTTGAGGAAGGCCGAGCAGGAAATCGCCATTTTGCTTTTGATCAAGCTTGGGACAGAAGCTCTGGATTGTCCCTTTGCAGTCGCAACGATGCCTGCTTCCATCGGATAGCGGAGGCCGATGAGGGCGGGATCGATTTGTAGCGCACGCGCGTCTGAAGAACAGGAATGTTCTCCCCCGCGTCGGAGCGAATCGAGATTGGCGCGATGGCGCTAGCTTGTCCGCCAGATGGTTCGTGCGGCAGGCCTGGCGACGGTGCCATGGGGCGACCGGCGCTTGGTTATGCTTCGATGTGGCCATCGATGATGCGAACGGCGACCCCGGTAACCTTGGGGAGAAGCCGGCTTCCCTGTGAGCTGACTTCGACGCGAATTTCGCTCGGGCGGCGCATCTCAACCCCCTGCGCGATCCGGACAGATTCTTCGGGGCCCAATTGGCCGTGCTTTACAAGGTAGGCGGCCAGCGAGCCGGCGGCGGATCCTGTGGCAGGATCTTCGATGATTCCCCAGGGCAGCATGCCGCGAGCGTAGACTTGGCCGGCTGGACCGAGAGCGAAGCAGTAAGCCATGGTCGCACGCCTTAGCACGCGCGCCAGGGCTGGCAGGTCCATTCTGATTTGCGAGAGAGTTCTCCGGTCCCGCAAGGGAATCATCAGATTGAAAATTCCTGACGAGACAAATTCAAGCGGTAGCGACGGGTGAAAATCGTGGAGCTTCAACCCTAGCGCGGCGGCGAGCGAAGCGCGGTTCAGGCGGGTTGGGGCGAAACGCGCGGGTTTCTGCGTCATGGTCACAAGTGTGGGCCGAGCGTTCTTAAAAGTGATCGTGACCGGCAAGATTCCCGCGCGCGTTTGCTGCAGCACACGGACCGGAGGGTCGGCGGCGGGAACGACGCCCAAGTCTGCGAGCAGGAACCAGGTGCCGATGACCGGATGGCCGGCCAGCGGCAGTTCCTGAGTCGTCGTGAAAATTCGCAGCTTTGCCAGAGCCCGAGAGTTCGTGGGGCGCTGCACGAAAACCGTTTCGGAAAGGTTCATCTCTCGCGCGATTGATTGCATGCGCGCAGAGGAAAGGCCGTCGCCGTCGGTGACGACGGCCAGAGGGTTGCCTGCGAACGGCGTGGTGGTGAATACATCGAGCGTGTAGATGCGGCGTCTCATGGAGTTAGTTTTAGCACGAGCGAGGGGCCGGGAGCCGATCTTGAAACAGGGTTCGCGGTACGGCGAACAGGACAATATGGCCGCTTGGGCTCGCCCGAAGCAAATCCAAGTTTCAACATAGCGCCGCGGCCGTCAGCGCGGCATGGCTGCTGACGCACGGTTGACTCCTGGTTCCGGTTCCCCTCCGCGCTGACGGCGGAAGTTCTTCGGCAAGTAACTGTTCTGGCAGTCCAAACCGTCCGTTCTGGCCATGATCATGGGGAGGCTGCGGCGCTGCATTTAAACCCTTAAAGCGACAGGGCCAGGACGCGAACGCCTGCGACACGGATCGCTCATCAAATCAAGGCTGCAGAGGCTCAGGGCGACTTAGAGGGCCTGGACGAGAGTGGACACTTCGCCGAGGACGCGGCGGGTTGTCTCGGCACTTGTTGTCTCGGAATAGATGCGAAGCATGTTTCGGTGCCGGAAGCGCGCACCATCACCCAGCCGATGTCGCCCAGATAAAGCTTCAGGCCATCGAGGTTTTCGCGGCGAGCGACCGGCCAATCGAGGATGTGTTTACCTTGGGACCCGCGAAATGCTTGATGGCGCGCTCGTTCTTGGCCGCTTCTCAAGGTCGAGGTCGACGCGGCCGTAGTGATGCTCGCCGAATTCAGCGTGCAGCATCGCGACCAGCTCGCCGAGAGTCTTGCCGTGCCAGGCCATGACTTCGGCAAGAAGCAGTGCGTTGACGGTAGCGTCGCGCTCGGGTAGATACAGCTTGGTGCCGATGCCGCCGCTTTCTTCACCGCCCAGCAGGATGTCGCCTTCCAGCATGCGGTCGCAGATATATTTGAATCCGATGGGTGTTTCCTAGACTTTGCGGCCGAATTTCGCGGCGATTTTGTCGATCATTTTAGTGGTCGAAAAGGTTTTGGCGACTTCGCCGGCGAGCTTCCGCGTGCCTGCAAGGTGCCAGCAGCAGAATCGCAAAAATCTGATGAGGAGTGACGAAGTTGCCGTCGCGGTCGATTGCGCCGATGCGGTCGGCGTCACCATCGAGGGCGAAGCCCGCATCGTATTTGCCTTTGCGCACGGCCTGACGCAGTGCTTCCACGTGCGGCTCGATGGGCTCGGGGTTCACGCCGCCGAAAAGCGGATCGCGCGTGCCGCGAATTTCGTCGGCTTCGATGCCGTGACGATGAAAAAGTTCGCGCAACAAGCCGCGCCCGGCGCCGTGCATAGGATCGATGACGAAGCGGAATTTCGAGGCGCGCAAGCGGTCCCAATCGACTAGCTTTGTCAATGTTTCGAGATATGGCTCGCGGACGTCCGAGCGAGTGGATCAAATCCTTGCGCGGGGGAAGCGGTGGCACACCGTCACGCAGCACCTTTCCTAGTTCGTTTTCGATTTGGGCGATGATGGCGGGAGACGCGGAGCTGCCGTAGCTTGCCTTGAACTTGATTCCGTTCCAGCGATACGGATTGTGGCTGGCGGTGATCTGGATTCCGCCCGCGGCGCCGCGATGGCGGACCAGCAGAGAAAAAGCGGGAGTCGGGCAAGCGCTCGGTCGGCGAGCCAAACGGGCGTGCCGGCCGCGGAAATGTTTCGGCGGCGACGCGCGCGAAATTGTCGGAGCGCGAAGCGTGTGTCGTAGCCGATGATGACGCCGCGTTCGGGCTGTTCCGCGCGAATCACGTAGCGGGCGATGGCGTTTGCGACTTTGCGCACGTTGGCGAAAGTGAAATCTTCGGCGATGATGCCGCGCCAGCCGTCGGTGCCAAATTTAATGGTCATCACGGTTCCAATTTAGCGGACATTCGCTGATTGTGAAATAGCTTCAGCGCGAAGAGCGAGATGCCCGCAGGAAAGGCACCGTTTACGATCAACCCGATAATGCCGGCGATCGCTGGCGCAAGCATGCTCCCATGCGGCCCGGCGTCCAAGACTCACGATGAAAGACGTTCGTTCCAATAAAAGCTGCGGGGGATTAGCATGGCCGTACATCAAGAAAAACCAGCAGTAAGTGCCGAGAAGAGCCTGCATCCGATCCTGCAATAGGGGAGATAAATACCTGTCTGGTCATAACTCTGCCACTCACAAGAGCGGTTTCAATCTTTGTTGCTCAAGCCATTTCACGATTTTTCCGACGTCTTGCGAGCGCTCGCGGGAGCACAGAAGGATCGCGTCCGGGGTCTCGACAAGGACCACATTGCTGACACCGATCGCGGCCACGAACTTTTTGGGGCACCAGAGATAGTTCCCCTCGGCGTCGAGGGTGAAAGCTCGGCTTGCGGAAACGTTCGCGGCGGGCTTGTCTGCCAACAGCTCGTATAGCGCTGCCCAGGAGCCGATGTCACTCCAGCCCACGTCTGCGCGGATCACGGAAACTTGGGGAGCGGGGGCACGAGTGGCGGGCTCCAGGATGGCGTAGTCCACTGAGATGTTGTCGAGCTTCGGATAGGTGCGGCGCAAGGCGGATGCGTATCGTTTTGTCCCGATGGCCTTTTGCAATTCGAGCAGCGAGTCATGCGTGGCGGGCAGAAACCGCCGCAAATTGTCCAAAAAGGTTGAGACGCGCCAGAAAAACATGCCCGCGTTCCACAAATAGTTTCCCGAGGCGAGGTATTCGCGCGCCACCTCAAGCGCAGGCTTCTCGGTGAAGCGGCGAACGGCATATGCCTCCACGCTTTGAGGGCGCGCCGAGACGCCGCCGCGCTCGATATAGCCGTAGCCAGTTTCAGGGCGCGTGGGGCTCACGCCGATGACGACCAGCTTGCCGGGCTCGCGTGCGAGATCAAGCGCGGCGCGCACGAGCTTGCGATAGTCGGCGAGGTCGGCGATGTAACTGTCGGAGGGCAGCACGGCCATGAGCGCGTCGCCGTAGTCGCGCGCGAGATGCACCGCTGCGAGGCCGATGGCTGCTGCGGTGTTGCGCCCGACGGGCTCGGACAGAATGTGTGCAGCGGGCGCGTTGCGCATTTGTTGGCGAACGGCGGGGGCCTGCTCGACATTCGTCACAGCCCAGATATTTTTCGGCTGCACGACGGACGCCAGGCGCGCGACCGTTTCCCGCAGCATCGTCTCGCGGCCGGCGATATTAAGGAGTTGTTTGGGAGTCCGCATGCGACTGCGCGGCCAGAAGCGCGTACCGCGGCCTCCGGCGAGCAGAACAGCGCAGATGGGAAGCGATTTCGTAGCGGCGGGTTTTTTCATGGATGGATGAGCCGGGAAAATTCTGATTCTGGAATTCCCTCGTTCGTAAGACGAGCGGCAAAATCTTTCAGATTGCCGGGGACATAGGTTCGCAACACGGAGGTGTGTTCCTCGGGCTTCAATCGATATTCTCCGAGTGCGGCAGGGATCAGCCAGACTTGCGTCGGGCGGTATGCCATGCGCTGATTGCACCAACCGATACTACCGTGGCCGTCGAGAAATATCAGCACCTCGAAATGCTCGGGCGATGTTTCCCCGGCTACTTCTGAGACGAACTCCCATTTTTCCGTGACGAAGTAGGGGCATGCTGCAAGATAGGTGATGCTCATCGCCCCACGCTTTCGCTGGACGGGCTCAACCTTTCCTCCGCGCTGCGGCCCGAAACGCATCACCTGAAGTGCTTTTTCGATGTGCAGCTCGCGCAGGCGTCCGTCACTGCCGGGTCGATTGTAATCATAGACACGATAGGTGAGATCGGAGTGCTGCTGGATTTCGCAGAGCAGCAAGCCCGGGCCGATCGTATGCACGGCGCCGGCGGGAACGAAAATGGCGTCGCCGGCGCGCAGCGGCAGGTGGTTCAAGGATTCTTCAGCCGTGCCATTGGCAATGGCACGTTTGAAATCATCGGCGGTTACCTCGGGTTTGAGTCCGACTAAAACTTCGGCGCCGGGGCGCGCTCGCAATGCGTACCACATTTCGCTTTTGCCGCAGCCTCCGGCCGCGGACTCGTATCGTGCGGCGTATTCGTCGCCAGGATGCACCTGGACGGAGAGCTTGTCCTCGGTGAACAGAAATTTTACCAGCAGCGGGAAGTCGCGCGCGGGATTAATGGCGGTGCCCGTCCACTGGGCGGGCATTTTGGGCCAGACCTCGGCGAGCCTGGCCCCGGCGAACGGGCCGTTCGCAAAGCGGCATTCGTTGCCGGTCATCCACGCTTCGCCGATAGGCTCAGCGAGGCCCGACTGTTCAGGAAATTGCGGAGCGAGCGAAAACGATCCCCACGGGCGTGGGCTGAAAACCGGCTCCAGGCGCGCTGGGAAGAGGGTCACGTGGCTTAGCCGGACAACTGCTGCTGGAAGAAACGAGCGATGCGGCGAAGGCCTTCTTCGATGTGCTCGATCGACGTTGCGTAGGAAATGCGCACGTAGCCGGGTGCTCCGAACGCCTCGCCTGGAACAACGGCGACATGTTCGCGCTCGAGGAGCTGCCGGGCAACCGTACTGTCCGTGGGAGTCGCGGTATTGAAGTGTGCCGCTACGTTTGGAAACACGTAAAACGCGCCTTCGGGAGTGGTGCAGGTAACGCCTGGTATGGCGCGCAGGCCCTGGAGAATGATTTCGCGGCGGTGGGCATATTCGCCGAGCATCGCCGTCACGGAATCCATCGGGCCGCGTGCGGCCTCGAGCGCCGCATATTGTGCGATCGAGGTGCAATTTGATGTCGACTGGCTTTGCAGCTTGGTGCAGGCAGCGATCAAAGGCTGCGGCGCGAGCAGGTAGCCGACGCGCCACCCGGTCATGGCGAAGGTTTTCGAGAACGATCCCGCGACGATCAGGCGGTCGCGGCCTCCCGGCAAGCTTGCCACGGTGAAAGGCCTGGCGGCGCCGTAGGTGAAGTGCGAGTAGCATTCGTCTGAAAGCAGCCATACGCCACGGCGCTTGCAGACTTCCAGGATTTTCACGAATTCGTCCGGCGGAATCACCGCGCCGGTTGGATTGCAGGGAGAATTTACGATCACCATGCGCGTACGCGAGGTGACCGCTTTTTCCACCGCCGCGGCGCGCAAGCGGAAGTCGTCTTCTGCCTGCGTGAGAACGAAACCGCCTTGCCCCCGGCATACTTCACGATATCCGGTTATCCCCAGTATGGAGCGGGATTAAAACTTCGTCCCCCGATTCGATCAGGCAGCAAACAGCGTTGAAAATTGCGTGTTTTCCGCCTGAGGTGACGACGCACTCGCCCGGCTCGGTAGGCAGGCGAGGAGCCTAGATTGGCAGCGTGCCAGTCGCAAATTGCCTGACGCAGCGCTGCGATTCCGGGTGTTGCGGTGTATTTCGTGCGGTTTTCGTCGAGCGCTCTTATGGCAGCTCGCTTGATGTGTTCCGGAGTCGGAAAATCCGGCTCGCCGGGTCCGAAATCGACGACGTCGATTCCTTTGGCCTTGTACTTTTCGGCCTCTTGCAGCACCAGCATGGTGGGCGACGACGCTGATGCGATTGATTCGCTCGGTGAGCTGAAAAGTTCCTTCTGTCTTCAAACGCTCGCCAGCTGTCCCTGTCCTAGCCATTTTCCCGATTCTAACTCACTTTTGCGCGAAGCCGCTCTTCGACCAGCGCCGGGACGAATCCCTGGATGGGCCCTCCCAGGCTTGCGCGAGTTCTTTCACCAGGCGCGAGCTCACGAAGCTGTACGCTTCCGCTGGAAGCATGAATACGGTTTCGATTTGTGGCTCTATTTTTCGGTTCATCATGGCCATCTGGAGTTCGTATTCGTAATCGGAGACGGCGCGGATGCCACGCAAAATTACGCGAGCGCCTTCGGAGCGCGCGTAGTCGACCAGCAGGCCCTCGAATATCCCCACTTCGACATTTTTCCACTCGCGGTCACGGCTTCGAGCATCTCGATGCGCTCGCTGACCGCGAACAGAGGGTCCTTTTCGGGGTTGCGCGACACCGCAACGACCAGGCGGTCGAAGATGATCGCGCCACGCGGGATGAGGTCGAGGTGGCCGTTGGTGACCGGGTCAAACGAACCCGGGTAGATCGCCGTAACCAGCTTATTTTGAGAGGACGCCATGCGATGGGCCATTTTAGATCATTTGGTCACCAAAATCACGGTTTGGGAGCGCCATCCGGTAACCGATCAGTTTCCATCCGAACGACTTATCGGGAGCCGTGCACGTCCCCGGATCGGCGTATGAATCTTTTCCTCGAGCGCCGACATCAGTTAGATGGTTATCGAACTATCGAGACTGGGTAAGACCAGGGAATGGGGAAAATAGTGGCCAAGCTTACAGATCAGGTTGCGGTGGTAACGGGGGCTTCGAAAGGGATTGGCGCGGGGATCGCCAAGGCGCTTGCGGCCGAGGGCGCATCGGTCGTCGTCAACTACTCGTCAAGCAAAGAGGGCGCCGACCGGATCGTGCGGGAAATTACCGACAAGGGCGGCAAAGCCATCGCGGTGCAGGGCGACGTTTCCAAACAAGCGGACATCACGCGGCTTTTTGATGAAACCCAAAAGGCCTACGGCAGGCTCGACATCCTCGTAAACAATGCCGGAATCTATCAGTTTGCGCCCTTGGATTCGATCACCGAAGAAGGTTTCCATAGGCAGTTCAATCTCAACGTCTTGGGCCTTTTGCTCACCACCAAAGAAGCCGTAAAATTTTTCGGGTCGAACGGCGGCAGTATCATCAATGTCGGCTCCGGGGTCAGCACGATTCTGCCGCCCAACAGTTCCGTCTATTCGGCTACCAAAGCGTCGGTCGATGCGATTACTGCCATTCTGGCCAAGGAATTGGGTCCCCGCAAAATCCGCGTCAACTCCATCAACCCCGGTATGATCGAGACCGAAGGTGTGCACACTGCCGGCTTCATCGAGGGCGATTTCCGCAAGTGGATCGAATCGCAGTCGCCGCTCGGCCGCATCGGACAGACCGACGACATTTCGCCGACAGCGGTTTACCTCGCCTCCTCCGACTCGAAATATCTCACCGGCGAAACGCTTCGCGTCACCGGTGGAATTCTTTAGACCAGCGGCGGTTTGTTTCTTGGTGGGAAGTGGACGCGCGAATTGACCTATAATGTAGGGGCCATTTGCGCGCCAGTTCGTTGATCCGCACGGCTGAGGCGCACCTCTCATGCGCGCCGTCGACATCATTCGCAAGAAGCGGGACGCCCGGGAGCTCTCCCGGGAAGAAATCGCGTTCCTGGTCGACGGCGCCACCCACGGTACTGTTCCTGATTATCAACTGGCGGCCTGGCTGATGACCGTTGTTTGGCGGGGCATGACGCCGGCGGAAAACGCGGCGCTGACCGAAGCGATGCTGCGGTCGGGCGAGGTGCTCGATTTTTCGGATATTCCCGGCGCGAAAGTGGACAAGCATTCGACTGGCGGCGTCGGAGACAAAACGTCGCTGGTGATCGCGCCGGTGGTTGCGGCGGCGCGCGGAGGTCTGAAGGCGGGCCGAGTGCCGGTGCAAGTGCCGCGGGTCTCGGTACCGATGATCAGCGGGCGTGGGCTCGGGCATACGGGCGGCACGCTTGATAAGCTTGCATCTGTTCCCGGCTTTAATGTGAATCTTTCGCTTTCAGAATTCCGCAGCGTGCTCGAAAAGTGTGGCTGCGCGCTGATCGGACAAACGCCGGAAATCGCTCCTGCCGATAAAAAACTGTACGCGTTGCGCGATGTGACCGCGACCGTCGAGAGCCCTTTTTTGATTTGCGCTTCGATCATGAGCAAGAAAATGGCCGAGGGAATTGACGCGCTGGTGCTTGACGTAAAAACCGGCTCGGGCGCGTTCATGAAGAAGCGCGCTGACGCGGAGTATCTCGCGCAGCTGATGGTCCAGACCGGGAAGAGAATGGGGAAAAGGGTCGTGGCGCTGCTCACCGACATGGACCAGCCGCTGGGGCGCAACGTGGGGAACGCGCTTGAGGTTGTCGAAGTGCTCGAGATACTGGATGGCAAAGGCCCCGGAGATCTGCGCCAGTTGTGTGATGAACTTTCGGCATGGATGTTCGTCCTCGGCGGACGGGTGCAGACGGTCGCGCAGGGCAGGGAATTGGCCGCCGAGATGATTGCGTCCGGCAAGGCTCGTGACGCTTTCTGCGAAGTGATCCGGCTGCAAGGTGGCGACCCCCGTATTGTGGGTGATCCGGGTCGCCTGCCGCGCGCGGAGCATGAGCAGCGTGTGACAGCGCTGCGCGACGGTTACGTGACGTCGATTCAGTGCGAGCAGATCGGTATTGCGAGCATGATTCTCGGCGGCGGGCGCGAGAAAATGTCCGACGCAGTCGATCCGGCGGTGGGGCTGGTGCTCGAGAAAAAGACTGGAGATGCGGTGAAGGCAGGCCAAACGCTTTGCGTGGTGCATTACAATTCCGACGCCCGTTTGCGGGAGAGCGCGGAGTTGCTGGCGAAGAGTTTTGAGATTGGGCCGCAGGCGCCGCCACTTTCTCCGCTAGTGCAGAAAATCATTGGCTCGGAGGAATATTCAAGCGAGCCAGTGCCATGAGCGAATACGGGGCGCTGATCGAAGTGGCCAAGCAGGCGCGGCTGAACGCGCACGCTCCCTTCTCGAATTTTCGAGTGGGGGCGGCGTTGCGCGCGAGATCGGGACGCATCTACGGCGGGTGCAACGTCGAGAACGCGAGCTACGGCCTCACCTGCTGCGCCGAACGCGTCGCGATTTTCAAGGCGGTATCAGAAGGCGAGCGCGGCTTTGATGCCATTGCCGTGGTGACCGACACCGATACGTTAACCCCTCCGTGCGGCGCCTGCCGTCAGCTGATTTGGGAATTTTGCGGAGATGTACCGGTGGTGCTGGCCAATCTTCAGGGCAAAATCGAGTGTGAGCAGTGCGCAAGGCTGCTGCCGCGCCCGTTCGATGCTGGGAACCTCTAGAGACTTGTCGCTTCGCTCGCCTGAGACGGCTACCAGAGACAAAAACGAAATCAAATTAGCCCGGCTAGCCGCCGGCGTTGGGCCTGCGACTGGCCCGGAACGAATGCAACCGAGGCCTGGCGAGTTTTGACATCCAGAAACAAGACTGCGGGGCAAACTGTGAAGAGAAAACGCATCGGGCCCGGCCGGCGCCGGGCCCGATGCGGGAGCTGCGTATGCGGCTGAGCGCTGGAGCTTAGCCGATGCGCAGGTTATTGGTCACCGAGAAGACGCCCGGAACGCCGAGCGCCCGGATCTTCGCGATGTTGAAGTCCATCTGGTTGTTGACTACGCCCGTCAGTGTCACGTGACCGTTGCTCACGATGATGTGGATCGACGGCACCGCGCCCATGGAGTAGCGCGAGAGTTGCGACTCGGAGAAGATCGCGCGGTATTCGGCGCGGCGGATCTGATCATCGAACCGCGACAACGGGAGAACGGTGATATTGTTCACCACGCGCGTCACGCCTTCGACTCGCTTCACGGATTTTTCGGCATCATATCTCGTGACCGGTTGCACGACCTGGCCCGAGAGTACGACCTCGCTGCCATTCATGGTGTACTCAAGGTTGTCGAACACGCCATACCACGGGAGCAGGACCAGCGCGTGACGGACATTTTTGCTCAAGCGTTGCTGGTCGACCACCTGATCTGCCGTCGTGGCGGCGCCCGCCGCGTAGGTTCCTACCATTAGTGTTGCCAGCGTCAGGGCAACTATTGTGCGTGCCGCTTTACTGAGGATTCTCATGGCTTCTCCTTTATGCCATTTGAGTCGGTTAGCACCGCTCCTGAATGGCCGTTAACGCCATCGTGGCGGAATGTGCACGAGAGGTGCCAAACGTGACCCGCGGTCAACTTTGTGATCTGGCGCTGAATCAGCAAGATGCGCGAACTGCGCCGGAGCGTCACAAAAGCCATCCGCGGCGGTTGGTTGGAAACCACCACCGGTGCTGCTTCTCGGCCAAGAGCGCCAATTGGCGCGCGGATGGCGGCGCGCCTGAGACTTGAATTGGCGACCGCGGGCGCGTACGATTCGGACGCTTCCATCGGAAAGCGAGGCTGGCATGAATAATGTGGGGCGGAGTCTCGCGGCAATTTTTGTGGCGGTCGCGGTGATTTGCGCGGTTCAGACTGCTTGGACGCAGACGACGGAAACCTACAAAGTAAGGCTCACTCCGGTGCCCATCGACGCGTCGATGATGGCGGCCATCGCCGGATCGGGCTTGCTTACCGCCGCGCTCACCGGGAATAAATTGACGATCAGCGGGAATTTCGCCAAGCTGCGCTCGCCGGCCACCGAGGCGCACATTCACAGAGGGGCAAAAGGCATCCGCGGACCGGCGATTCTTGACCTAGTGGTGTCGAAAGCAGCGAGCGGATCTGTCAGCGGTTCGGTCACCCTGTCGCCTGAGCAGATCGAGGATCTGAGGACCGGTAGGCTCTACGTGCAGATCGATTCCGAAGGTGCGCCGGGAGGAAATCTCTGGGGATGGCTCTTACGCTAGAAGGAGTGGCCATGGTTCGAGGAAGAATGGGGCGATTTCTCGTGCTGCCGGTGCTGGCAGCATCTGGCTTTTCGTTCGCCGCTGCCCGACAGGCCGGCTCGGTTGGCGCCTTTACGGCGGTGCAGGCGAATTCCGGCCGCGCGGCGTATCAGCAAAACTGCGCCCCTTGCCACTTGCCCGATCTGCGCGGGAGCAACGAAGCGCCTCCGCTTGCGGGCGGCAATTTTGTGAATACCTGGCGCAGCCGCACGACCGCCGATCTGGTCAATCGCATCCACAACACGATGCCGGCGAATAATCCCGGCTCGGTCGGGGAGCAGGACGTGATCGATATTGTCGCGTTCATTCTTCAACAGAACGGCGCCGTGGCGGGCGCGCAAGCATTGACCTCCGCCGCCTCAATCCCCATCGGAGACCTTGCCAAAGGTGCCATGCCGGTGCAGGCGCCGCCAAATGCTGCGCCCGCGGCTCGCCCGGAACGAGCCTCCGGGCCCGCCGCCGGACTCACGGTGGAAGGCGAAGTGAAAAATTACGTCCCGGTAACCGACGAAATGCTGGTGCGTGCCGATCCGGGCGACTGGCTGATGGTCCGCGGCAATTACCAGGCGTGGAACCATAGCTCGCTTTCGCAGGTCACGCGGCACAACGTGAGCGATTTGCGGCTCGCGTGGGTGTGGTCGATGAACGAGGGCGGCGCGAATGAGCCGACGCCGCTCGTGCACAGCGGGATCATCTACCTCGTGAATACCGACAACATCGTGCAGGCACTCGATGGCCGCACGGGCGAACTCATCTGGGAGAGTCGCGCGCGGCCGGCCGGCCAGCAAGGTGGCGGAACAGGCGCCACAAGGAATTTGGCCATCTACCAGGACAAGATCTTTATCGCCACCACTGACGCCCATCTCATCGCGCTCGACGCGCGCACCGGCAAAATCGTTTGGGACACCGTGATCGCCGACAACAATAAAGGATTCGGGAATTCGAGCGGGCCCATCGTCATCCGCGGAAAGGTTTTGCAAGGATTGAGCGGATGCGACCGCTACAAGGCGCACGAAAACGAGCAGGGCTGCTACGTCAGCGCCTACGATCCCGCGACCGGCAAGCTGCTGTGGAGGTTCAACACCGTTGCCCGCTCCGGGACGCCGGGCGGAGATACGTGGGGAAAAATTCCCAACATGCTGCGGGCGGGCGGCGAGACCTGGATCACCGGGAGCTACGATCCGGAGTTGAACCTGACGTACTGGGGCGTCGCACAGGCCAAGCCCTGGATGCAGGTGAGCCGGGGCGCGGCGGTGAACGACCAGGATCTTTACACCAGCTCGACACTGGCATTGCGGCCTGACGACGGCTCGCTGGCCTGGTATTTCCAGCACGTTGCCAATGAGACGCTCGACCTGGACGAAGTGTACGAGCGCGTGTTGATCGATATCGACGATCAGAAAACGGCGTTCACCATTGGCAAAGCCGGGATCTTGTGGAAGCTCGATCGCCGGACCGGAACATTCCTTGAAGCCAAGGAAACACTCTTTCAAAACGTGTTCAGCGGCTTCGATCCGAAAACCGGAAAGCTGACCTATCGCCCGGACATCATCGAGCAGAAAATTGGCGGATGGGTGCAGGCCTGCCCGAGTACCGAGGGCGGCCACAACTGGCAGGCCATGAGCTACTTTCCGCCGACGGGGATTCTGATCATTCCGTTGAGCCAAAGCTGCATGGAAATGACGGGGCGCAAGGTGGATTACGTCGACGGCTCGGGTGGCACTGCCGGCGACCGGCGCTTTTTCGAGATGCCCGGCACCGATGGCAACGTCGGCAAGCTGGCGGCGTACGATGTGAAGACCTTGAAAGAAGTCTGGAGTTGGCAGCAGCGGCCCTCGTTCCTAACCGCGGTGCTTTCCACCGACGGCGGCTTGGCATTTGTGGGCGATCTCGACCGCTACTTCCGCGCCGTCGATGCGCAGACCGGCGAGACCATCTGGAAGGCGAGGCTGGGCACATCGGTGCAAGGATTCCCGGTGACGTTCAGCATCGCGGGCAAACAATATATAGCTGTCACCACGGGGTTAGGCGGCGGCAGTCCGCGCAACGTTCCACGAACGATCTTGCCCGACGTGCACCACCCGCAGACAGGAAACGCGCTCTACGTGTTTACCCTGCCGGAGCAGAAGTAAGGCAGATTCTTCTTACCAAAAACCGTAAGACGGTGATGCCGCTCGGGTGTCACGCGATGAAACGCATGTCGCTCGAAGTGCCTCCCGCGGCCGGCACGTAGCATTTCATCGTGTAATCCATCACCATGCGGTCGGCGTTGAAGCGCCAGCCGAGCGTGCGAATGGCGCGCTTCATGCGCTTGATCCAGCCGCGAGGTAATCCGTCGCGGTCACGGTCATAGTAAAGAGGGATAACGACTTCGCGCAGGGTGCGATACAAATCCTCGCCATCGCGCGTGTCATGTACGTTCATGTCGGAGTGAGTTCTTCCGGTTCCGATCGCGAAACCGTTTAGGCCGTCGTAAGCCTCTGCCCACCAGCCGTCAAGAACGGAAAGGTTCAGGCCGCCGTTCAAAACGACTTTCTGGCCGCTCGTGCCGGAAGCTTCAAGAGGCCGGCGCGGATTGTTCAGCCACACGTCGACTCCTTGTACGAAGTGCCGCCCGACGTTGATATCGTAGTCTTCGACGAACACGAATTTGTTGGTGAATTGCGAGTCGCGCATCAATTCGGCGATTTGCTGCAGGACGCGTTTGCCCAGCTCGTCGTGCGGATGAGCCTTGCCGGCGAAGACGAATTGCACCGGACGCTTCGGATCGTTCACCATGGATGCGAGTTTCTGAATATCGGCGAGGATTAAATTCGCGCGCTTGTAGGTAGCGAAGCGGCGCGCGAATCCGATGGTTAGAGCGTCCGGACTCAGCACGCGGCCCAGCCGCCGCAAATTCTCCTTCGACTCGCCGCGACGCTCCGCTTGTTCCGCGGCGCGGCGGCGCACAAATTCGAGCAGCCGCGATTTAAGGCCCAAGTGTGTTTCCCACAGCTCGCCGTCGTTAACGTCCTCAATGCGCTCCCAGATTTTGGCATCGGCGCTGTGCTCGTGCCAGCCCGTGCCAAGGTGACGGTCGTAGAGGCGGAACATCTGCGGCGCAAGCCAGGTGGGGACGTGGACTCCGTTGGTGATGTGGCCGATGCGAACGTCTTCACCCTTTCCGGGAGCGAGACCTGCCCACATGTCTCGGGAAACTTCGCCGTGCAGCGCAGAAACAGCGTTGGCGCGGCGCGAAAGCCGCAGACCCAGCACGGTCATGCAGAATTCCTCGCCCTCGTTTCTCGGATTTTCCCGGCCCAGTCCCATCAGCTCCTCATGGGAAAGTCTCAGGGAGTCGCGAATCGGTCCAAGATGCTCCTCGATCAGATCGCTGCCGAACCGGTCGTGTCCCGCGGGAACGGGCGTGTGCGTCGTGAACACTACCTCCCGACTCACGCGCGCAGCAGCGGCGTCGCATGAGATGCCTTCCTCCTCCATGCGGCTGCGCACCGCTTCGAGAACTACGAAACCACTGTGCCCTTCGTTGAGATGCAGCACACCCGGCGTGATGCCCATCGCCTTGAGCGCGCGGAACCCGCCGACGCCCAAAAGCATCTCTTGACGGATGCGCACCCGCCGGTCCCCGCCATAGAGGCGCGAAGTCAGTTCGCGGTCTTCCGGAGCGTTGCCTTCGACATCTGAGTCGAGCAGCAGCAGGTCGCAACGTCCCACTTTCGCGCGCCAGGCTCGGGCGCGAATAGTGCTACCGCGAGTCTCGATCTGCACGGTTACAGGTTCGCCGTTGGCGCCGATGGCCGCTTCCATGGGCTGTTGGTTGACGTCGGTCTGCAGGTATTCCTCGCGCTGCCAGCCATGTTCGTCGAGATACTGGCGGAAATATCCCTGGCCGTAGAAAAGCCCGATGCCGACCAGCGGAATGCCCAGGTCGGATGCGCTCTTTAAGTGATCGCCGGCAAGAATGCCCAGGCCGCCGGAATAGATAGGGATCGATTCGTGCAGGCCAAATTCGGCGGAGAAATAAGCCACGGGCCGCGGCCGCAAGATTCCTGCGTGGCGCGCGCCCCAGGTGCGGTCTTTTTCCAAATATTCGCGCTGGCGCCGGTACGCGTAGTTGATGCGTCCGTGAAGCACCAGCTCGCCGGCGCGGCGTTCGATCTGCTCGAGCGGAATTTCCGAAAGAAGCGAAATGGGATTGTGATTGAGCTGCCGCCAGCGGACGGGATCGAGATCAAGGAACAAAGTGGTGGAATCGTTGTCCCAGCTCGACCACAGATTGCGCGCAAGCGACCACAAGCGCTCCTGCACGGGCGCGATGAAGCGGTCGAGCGTGCGGGCTTCGCTCACCACCGGGGCAACTTGCGCGGCTGCCTCGGCGAGCATGCGGATTTCGCCTTCAAGGAAGAGCCGCGGCCGCAGGGTCTGAACGATCAGCACGCCCTGCAGGTCGCCGCGTTCGATCAGCGGAACGCCCAGGAACGACTGAAGCTCGTCTTCTCCCGCCTCGCGGAAATATTTGAAACGCGGGTGATTTTTCACCTGCTCGACAGCAACCGGGCGCACCTCCTCAGCCACGAGCCCGGCGAGCCCTTCGTGGAGTCCGAGCCGGAGCTTGCCAATGCATTCCGGCCGCAAACCGACCGTCGCCGCGAGCACCAGATTGGCTCGATCTGGTTCGAGTAGGTAAGCCGAGCAAACATCGGTCTCGAAGCGCTTGGCAATCAGCGCCACCACGTTCATGAGGGTTTCGGCTGGCTTACCGCCCGCTCTTGCGAGATTGCTGATTTCTTCCAGCGTCAAAACATAATTTGAATCAGGGGCGTATGCGGTCGGCGTCACGGTTTAGTCCTCTAGGATTTCTATACTGCAATAATTTAAGCGCTCCTCATCCACCTGGCAAAAGATTTGTCGGGCGCGGTGCGCGGCTAGGCAGTAACTTCCCGGATCGTCGTGACCAACTTCGATATCGCTCAAAGACACCCTTCCCTCGTCGAATCCTTCGCCTTGGGCCGTCAACTCGCCCACAAAAATAGATACCCTGAGCTTGCTTCGTCCAACTCATTAAATCTATCGGCTGGATCAATTTCTCCGTGACGCTTTCTCCGTGACGCTCCGTTCTCCGGCAGACGCGGTTCCGCGGCTGGTACCAGCACATTCGTTTGCGCTGCGGTAGTACCGTCCATTTCTAAAGCTGATGTTTTCGAGTGCCTCTTTGAATTGGAGTCCTTACGGTGCGCAAGGCTACAATTATGTGATGCTGAACTATTCAGAGACTTATCCGACCCCTACAACTCGCGTCCCAGCACATCGTTTCGGTGGTTCCGACGAACCTAAGAGCAGACCAGACTCTTTCGATCTTTCCTGGCAAGACTCATGGTTTGCGTGCGCTTTCCTCTCGCTCTACGTGGTCGTATATCTGGCTGCGGGATTTGCCAGCGTGGCCGCCGTCGAGTGGGCCTGGACAGTCCTGTTCAGCTAGTTTCCTAAGTCGCTTTTTCGCGTCCGCCGCTCGGGCGAAATCCGGCGGCTTGAGGCTGTCCGAACTTCCCCTCCTGCCTGGTTTAAATCCCGGTCTGGCCTCGTCGATTTGGCATACAATGCCGCCTGTCAAACAGCTGGGGGCCTGAGGGCCGCCTCGGTGTTGACGAGGTGAAAATATGCGGCTGAAAGATGCACCCCGCAGGCAATTTTTGAAAAATGCTCCCGCGATCGCCGGATTGGCGGCGGGCGCGATTTCCGCGGCAGCGCCCGCACTTGGTGAGCAAACGCGCCGTTCGCCTGAGGAACTGCGGACTTATGGCGAACGCTCGCGCTTCGTAAACTCCGAGCGCATCGGGAGCCTGGGGCTCTGGCCCGCCAATCGGCAGCCTCGCGACTACGGCTTCCGGACGCCGCTGCAGGACACCGTCGGAATGCTCACGCCCGCCTCGCTGCATTTCATTCTGTCGCATGGGTTCGACCCGCCGGATATCGATCCCGCGCAGCATCGTCTACTGATTCACGGCATGGTGGATCACCCTCTAATATTTACAGTGGACGAATTGCGGCGGCTGCCTTCGGTATCGCGATTTCACTTCCTTGAGTGTCACGGAAACAGCGCTGTCTCCGGCCCCACGGGACCTCCCAGGAAACTCCCGACGGCGACGGTACAGGACACGCACGGACTTACGAGTTGCAGTGAATGGACCGGTGTGCCGCTTTCGCTGCTGCTAAAGGAAGTTGGCGTGCAAAAGAGCGCCACCTGGCTCGTGGCCGAAGGCGCGGACACCATCAAGCACACCAAGAGCATCCCGCTTGAGAAGGCCATGGATGACGTCCTCGTCGCCTACGGGCAAAATGGCGAGCCGATCCGGCCTGAGCAGGGTTTTCCGCTGCGGCTGGTCGTGCCGGGATGGCAGGGCATTAATAACGTGAAATGGCTTCGGCGAATATATCTCGTGGATGAGCCGCACATGGGAAATATGGAGAGCACGAAATATCCGAGCCCCCGGCCGGACGGAAAGTCGCGCTGGTTTGAAAGCCAGTTGGGGCCGAAGTCGGTGATTACGAGGCCCTCGGGCGGACAGAAGCTGCCAGTTCATGGCTTCTACGAAATTACGGGGCTGGCATGGTCGGGCGGCGGCGCGGTTAGCAAAGTGGAAGTTTCCACAAATGGTGGCCAAACGTGGAAAGAGGCGGAGCTGCAAGGACCGATCCATCCAAAGGCGCATGCCCGTTTCCGGCAAGCCTGGAATTGGAACGGCGAGGAATGTATGCTGCAATCGCGCTGCACCGACGATCGCGGCCAAGTGCAGCCGACGCTTGCGCAGCTTGGAAGGATTTGGGACGTAGGCATGGAGTATTTTCAGTCGATTTCGCCCGCCGGCGCGGACATGGGTAACTTCAACGCGATTCAGCCCTGGAAAATTCTGCCAGACGGCAGCGTGCTCAATGCGCTGGTTTAGATTCGTCCTCGCGCCTAAGGCGATCGCGATGGCGGTTCTGTGCATCAGCTTCAGCGCGCTTGCGCAAACACCCGACTACGCGAATGTTGGCCGCGCGCCGAGCGACGAAGAAATCCGCGCCTGGAACTTCGCGATCGGTCCCGAGGGAAAAGAACTCCCGCTCGGAAGCGGAACCGCCAAGGAGGGAGGGAAAATCTTCGCAAGCAAATGCTCGCAATGCCATGGACCGACGGCCGAAGGTACCCAGGATGCCCCGCGCCTCGTCGGCGGACAGGGAACCATCGGCACGCTGCAGCCGGTCCGCACGATCGGCAGCTACTGGCCCTTCGCGACGACCGTGTGGGATTACATCAACCGCGCCATGCCTCGCAACAACGAGAATTCGCTGCGGCCCGATGAGGTGTATTCGCTCACCGCTTTCATTCTGTTCCGCAACGGGATCATTCAGGAAGCTGACGTGCTCGACGCGAAGACTTTACCCAAAGTCAGAATGCCCAATCGCGATGGTTTTATTCCACAGCGCGTCGAGGAAATTCACGATCTGCGAAAACGAGGCTGCGACGCGGGACACTGCCCTTAAGCTTTCATGGCGATCCGAAGGTGTTGCATGCAGAGACGATTCCCGAGTCGAGGCCGGCGCTGAACCAGTGCATACGCTGCTGTGAGGAGCCGTGGGTGAAGGTCTCGGGATTCACCGTGCCGGTTGCCATTTTCTGCAGCCGGTCGTCGCCCACCGCTGAGGCGGCGCCGAGCGCCGATTCCACATCGCCTTTTTCGAGCAAGCCGCGCTGCTGCGTGGAGTGCGCCCACACTCCCGCGAAACAATCCGCTTGTAGCTCGAGCTTCACCGAAAGAGGATTCGCGGAACGCGAATTGCCCTCCTCCATTTGATGCACCCGCGCTTCGATACCGAGCAGCTTCTGGACGTGGTGTCCCAATTCGTGCGCGAGAACGTAGGCCTGCGCGAACTGCCCGGGCGCGCCAAAGCGGCGACTGAGTTCGTCGAAGAATCCCAAGTCAATGTAGACCCGTTCGTCTTCGGGGCAGTAAAACGGCCCGGTGGATGATTCCGCTCCGCCGCATCCGGAATTGATCGCGTCGCGAAACAGCACAAGCTTCGCGTGATGATACGAAGTGTTGGTTTGCTGCGGCAGAATCTGCGTCCAGGTATTCTGCACGTCGTCGAGCACAAAGGAAACGAACTGCACCAGCGGTTTTTCCTTCTCGTCGCGAGCAGGATCGGGCTGGCTCACACCGGATCCGGTGTCCGCGACGCCTCCTCCTCCGAGCAAGGCGAACAGGTTCGTGCGGAAGACGAAGCTCAGGATCAGCACAATGATCGTCCCGCCGATTCCCAGGTGGATGCCGCCGAAGTTAAATCCGCCGCCTCCGCCGGTAGAGTCGCGATCGTCTTCGATATCCGAGCTTTCGCCACCAGGCGTCCATCTCACAACGGCGTCTCCTCGCTGTTTTCAGCCCGCCTCTGAGCCCTGCCGCTCAAGGGCGCGCACATAGCTGATCAAACCTAACAGGAACTCGCGCCTGGTCACAACTACGCTTTTCATTTGTACCACTATTTTCCAGATGCGTTTCGCTGCTGCCAGCGGTCGGGACTCAAATGCCCCTTCGTCGCGGCGGTTTTTCAGGGTGCTATCTTTGTTCCGCTTTCGATTCCCTAGACACGGACAACCGCACAACCGCGCAACTAGAGGTTGACTCGGCGCGGGCCAAATCGTATGTTTTCCACGAAACTTTGCCGCAGGTACCAAAGGAAGAACCATGGAACGACGAGCCGCGACGCGCGAACGATCCGAAGAATTCCGCAATCCGATCAAGCGGAATCGGCGCAGAAACGTTGGGTTGCTGTTGACAATCGCGTTGTTCGCAGCTGCTGCGCCGGTATCGGTGATGGCTCAGGCCTATGTGCCCGATGGACCGGGGATCCCCACCATTCAAGTGAACGGCAGCGGGGCTGGCATGGCGTTGCAGGAGCCGTCGCCCAATCCTCCGGATCAGCAATCGGCCTGGAACATGGAACTTGCCGGGCACAGCGATCTGCAAGGCCGTTCGGCTTATCAGCCGATCATTATTAATGAGAACGGGCGGGAGATTGCTTACGTCGGCCACCATACTGGCACGGCGATGAACTCGCTGACGGGCATGGTCGAACCGAACGGCACTTCGATCGTCGATGTGACCGATCCCGCCAATCCCAAGTATCTGGCGCATATTCCAGGCTCGACCGCAGCGGGAGAAGAAGCCGGCGGTGCGCAAATGGTGCGCGTCTGCAGCGGGAGTGTGCTCCCCCGCGGCGCGCGCGGCAAATGGTATTTGCTGCGCCCCAATGGCGTTGAGGCGCAGGAAATCTACGACGTCACCGATCCTTCGCATCCCGCCCTCCTTACTACGATCGTGAGCGGGCTCAATTACACGCACAAGAATTGGTGGGAATGCGATACGGGCATCGCCTATTTGGTGGCGAATAAAAAAGAAGAAGGATGGAAGGGCCAGCACCTGAAGATTTACGACTTGAGCGACCCGACCAATCCCCGTTACATTCGCGACTTCGGCCTGCTGGGCCAGCAGCCCGGCGCCACCTCCCACGAAGGAGTCGTAGGAGGAATCGCGATCCACGGGGCCATTTCTGCGGGCCTGGCGAAGAATCGCGTCTACGCCGCCTACGGCACCGGGGCTAACGGCGTGATCCAGATCCTCGACCGCCAAAAACTACTCCACGATTTCGAGAGTCCCGTCAATCCCACTTCCGAAGAAATGCTGTCGCCGCAGGTCGGATACGTAGTCATGTCACCCGACCAGGGCGCGCACACTACATTCCCTATCTATGGCGAACCCATCCCTGAATTTCAGGATTACACCGCGATGAAGCGCCGCGACCTGCTCATCGTTCCCTCGGAATCCTCGCGCGGGGATCACTGCCAGCCTGGTCCAGGAGGTGACCGCCCGGCCCCGCACCTGGCGTTCCTGGTCGACATTACCAACGAAGCGACGCCGTGGAATCTCTCCACGTTCCGCGTCCCCGAAAATCCGGGCGACTTTTGCGGCAAGGGTGGACGATTCGGCACCCACTCGGTGGCCGAGTCGTTCTATCCGCCTTATTACGGCAAGCTCGCCATTTTTTCCTGGTTCAACGCGGGCGTGCGCGTCTGGGATATTCGCGATCCAATGGCAGTGCAGGAAGTTGCGTACTTCATTCCCGCGCCGAACAAAAACACGATGGCTTTTTGCCCGGACGGCGTGAGTCATCCCGCTGGCGATCCAAAAATCACTGCCGAATGCCAGAAAGTGATCGAAACGAACAACGTCGAGGTGGATGACCGCGGCCTGATCTACATCGCCGACCGCGCCGGCACAGGCATGCACATCCTGCGCCTCACTGGCCGCGCCAAGCAAGCCGCTGCCAAGTAACGCAGAGTGCCCCTAACTATCGCCAGTGTCCTCGGATGGGATGGCCGCCCAGAATCGCCCAACGATGACCGGTGGGAAAACCGACCGCAACCGTCAGCACCAGACGATGAGCCGCTCATCGGTAAGGAGGAAGAGTGCGGATCACAAAACACGGACCCTTTTGATATCAGACGACACGATCGCTGCGACCTTGTCGTTCGGCCTGGCTACTTGAATCCTGGCCTGCAAACAGACAGATCAGAAATAGAATTTTGCAGCCAACTGAATTCTGCGTGGGTCATGGGCTGCCGTCTCATTACCAAAATTTGAGTTGTTAATGTCTGTGATGACGCCCAATGCGTCGAACTGTGTGTGATTGAAAATGTTATAGAACTCGATTCTGGTTTCGACTTTCATCCGCTCATTTAACTGGGTGTCCTTGTACAACTGGAAATCCCAGTTGTTGAGTCCTGGTCCGCGAAGCGGGTTCCGCGGCGCGTTGCCGTAACTAACCGCCGAGGTTGGGTCTCCATTCGAAGTGACTCGAGCAAACGAACTGGCAGAGAACCACGCATTGTCAGCCGAGTTGCGAGGATCAAAGTACTTCACAGGGCCGACCAAATTGGGTCCTTCCCAGCTCGAGAAATCCGAAACAGCGGCCTGGTAACCGCCCGAAGGAAACGAACTGTCAATCACGTCCAACGGAAAGCCAGTCTGGAACGTAGTGATTCCGGCAATCGTCCAACCGCTCGTCAGCCGGGAAAGCAGCCAGGAAGAACCGCGGCGACCTGGTATCTCGTAGAAGTAGCTGAGCACGAAACGTTGCCTGGCGTCGAAGATCGAACTGGCATAGTCACATTTCGGGAAGCAATAAGGATTCGTGGCTCGAATTCCGCCGAAGCCGCCATAACCCAGGTTCCCTCCGCCTACACCGCCGAATGTGCTGTTTTCAAAACTTGACGCTTCATCGAAAGAGTGAGAGTAAGTATAAGCCCCGAGAAACTGCAAACCGTGCGCAAGCCGCTTGTTCAGAGTCACCTGAAGCGAGTTGTAGTTTGAATTCGCGCCGCTATAGAGCGTATCAATTGATCCATAGGTAGGGGTGTCGTAAAGGAAAGTTCCCGAAGAGTTAGCTACGTTCTGCGGAACTCCATAGGTCAAATGATGGGCCACCGATCCCACATATCCTGCTGACAGAATCATGCTGTCGGTTAATTGCCGCTCAACTGTAAGATTATAGTTTTCGGCCATGGGATCTTGGGTATTTGCGTCCAGCACAGCGCAGCAAGAGCTAAAGATGGGGAGAAAACCGGCGGCAGCTGTGAACTGGACATTCGGCGAAGCTCCGGCGTAGGGGTAAGGGTTGGCGAGGGTTTGACCTGTTGCGATGTCAACGAATGGCTTCGCAAAGCTGGGGTTTATTTGCAATACGCCTCCCGAGGAGGCACCAAGGCTGCTCGTAATCGAGAAGGGAGGCATGCCCAGCACTTGAAGGTCCTGCTCCTGCTCCGAACGGTTGTAATAAATGCCGTACCCACCGCGGATGCTCATTTTACCCGGCCCGCCCGAGATCCTGCCCCAATCAGGTGAGTAAGCAAAACCGAATCGCGGTCCAAAATCTTTAAATATGTGTGTCCTCCCTGCGGCGTGCACTCCAGGGTCACCCTGGTAGACGACACCGAGAGGCGCATTCGGAAAGACGATCGATTGCTGATTAGGTCTGAACGCTACCTGGGCATGGTCACCGAAATCAAAGTTAGTCATGGGCGTGTCGATCGTCCAGCCCAGGCCGTAAGTTAGGGTCAAGTTTTTGCGTATCTTGTATTCGTCTTGGGCATAGCTGTAGTACTCATTCGCCCTGTTGTGCTGCAGGCCTCCGCTTGATTGACTATAGAAGGCGGGAATCCCAAGTAAAAAATCTGCCCCGGCATTGCCCGTGCTGTAGGTTCCGGTCGGCGAGAAGGTGAACGAGCCGGAGTTGTAGGTTTCGAAGGGGTTCCATACCAGCCATTTGCGGATGTCGACTCCGAATTTCATGGTGTGAGACCCACGGACCAACGAAAAGTTGTCCACACCCTCATAGTTCTGATCGATCCTAGGTTGCGGACCGAACTGCGAAAATCCCAGAGTGAACAATCCAGCGACCTGCATTACGGGTAGTCCCGCCTCCGAGGGGTGCTGGGGGTTGATGGAAAAGCCTGCCGACGAAGGCAGGGTCGGAGTTTGTGGAAAAGTAGCAGCGTAGTTGAAGCGGTTATAACCTAGCCGCAGTTCGTTCAGCATATGATCGTTGAAGACGTGAGTCCACGACACCGTCAGAAATTTAAAGTTTTCCTTGTCCGTCGATCCAAATCCAGGGAGAGTGGCGCCTGCAAAGGGGATAGTATCGCTTGTCGGGAAGCTCTCAATAAACCATGTCCCCCATAGAGAATCCTTCGAGTTGAAGGTTTGATCAATCCGAACCAAGTATTGGTCATCGGTGAGGGGCTCGCTGGCATTGAAGCTATATTGGTTTGTCCCAAAATTCGGCAGGGGCACATACTTCTTCACAAGACCGGTCGACAACGAACTGAAGTCCTGCGTTGGAATATTCCCGCTGGCGAATAAGGTACTGTACGGCGTCCCAGCAGCGCAGGGAGCACCGCCAGCCGGGCAGGGGTCTCCGAACATAGGGAAGGGGGATGCATTCGTGGAAGTGGCGAAAGCGCCAGCACCGAAGTTCCCGGCGAGCTGCGCCGGAGTATAAACGTTCGTAACAACCGTCGGGCCAATCGGGTTTGTCTGCGGCCGGATGGCCCGTTCGCCCTGATAGGAAAAGAAGAAGAACGTATGTTCCTTTATGATCGGACCGCCGAGTGTTGCGCCGAACAAGTTCTGCTGGTAAGGCTGGGGCGAGGTCGCAAAGTAATTGCGGGCATTTAGGAACGTGTCGCGATAAAAATCGAAGGCATCGCCATGGAATGAATTGGTTCCCGACTTCATGATGGCATTCAGAATAGCGCCCGAGCTTCGGGCATATTCCGGATTGAGCGTACTGGTGACCATGCGAAATTCTTGAATAGCATCCGGGCTTGGAAGGAACGTCGGTGAATTTAAGGCGATGTCATTGGTTTCAGTGCCGTCGATCAGAAAGACGTTCATCTGCGATTGTGCGCCATTGGTTGAGTAGTCAGGAGGGCCGTTGGTTCCAAAGCGGTCAGAGGCCGAGACGACGCCTGGTTGCAATTGCTGCAGGTTTACGAAGTCACGGCCGATCAGCGGCATGTTAACAATCTGATTCGCGTCGATTACAACTCCGAGTTGTGGAGTCGTGCTCTCCACCTGTGTTGAATTCGCCTGGACCGTCACCGTTTCGGCCGTCGCCCCCAAGGTCAGCGGCACGGCAAGGACATACACTTGGTTAACTTCCAGGTGAATTTTAGTGGCCGCAAAGGCTCTGAAGCCGGCTTTCTCAGCCCTGACGGCATAATCTCCTATGGCAAGCTGTAAGAAGGCGTAGGTTCCATCTTGTCCGCTAACGACTTGCCGCGAGATGTTTGTCGCCATGTTGGTCGCCGTAATGGAGGCGCCCGCTACGGCCGCGCCCGATTGATCGGTAACCATTCCTCGGAGACTCGCATACAACTCGTCGGCCGCGGCTATGCGAACCTGCAGGAAGACTGCGAGGATTAGTAGAAGTCCGCTTCCCGTTCTTTGTCTCATCAGTCCCCCGTCGAAAGCTATGGAAATTCGTAATGCAAGTAGTCTTCCAAGTTATGAACTGCGGACAAAGCTGTATTTGACAGGCGGCTACGAGGATTCTTAGCGCTATCACTTACTGTTTTGGGTAGGTATCTATAGGGGAATTACCTTAGATATATACGATAATTAATATATTCGCCCTGGCGCGCACTATTCGTGAAAGCTGACCTCGCGACGATTTTTTTGTCACTTCGATTTGTCACTCCGAAAGGATGCGCGACGAGAGAAGAATTTTGTTGAATCGCAAAGCGTCGGGTCCTGCCGGAAGCCGGCTTGGTCGGTGAATTGCGGCAGCATCAGCGCCTGCCAGCACGCAGCGGGACCTCTGTACCGAAAATCCCCAGGCGTGAAGCAGTTTGCGCACATGACTGCGATGATAATGAATATCGAATTCTTCCTCGAACACCCAGCTACTCATGGGGATGCCCAGATCCCACTGTCCAGACCGTAAGCCGCTGCGCCACTGTCCCCAATGTCCCCCAATTGTTGTTGCTGCTCGGTCAGTTCCGACGGCCGACCCGACCGATACCGTTCCAGCAGGCCCCTGATTCCCTGAATCTGATAACGCTGCAGCCACTCCGAGACCTTGGGCCGCAGGGCCTTCAAGATATTCGCGAGCTGGCCGCTGGTACGACCTTCCGAATCGAGTACCACGGCTCGTAACCGTTTCGCCACTCGGGTGAGCTCCGTCTTTCTCCGAAATCAGCGGCGAACGTCTTCGAGATAGACGCGGTACCAATCGGTTGCAATTTCCTGTTGTGCCGTCGGAAGCGAGATTCCACCGGCACAGACCCGTTCGTGAAGGTAGTTTTCGACATGATCTTTGAATCTGGCGCCTCCCTCGGGGATGGAGGCAACGTATGCCTCTGGCCAAAGATTTTGTGGACTCCTCGGATCCCCGCCTAATTCGAGCGGGATCAGGTGATCCTCTTCGTAGTCCCGTGGATCGGTATCCTGGTCGCCATATTCTTGGATTTGCTCGATCTTAAGCCGATTGGTATAGCCGGCCGGTGGACGGACCGATTTCGTCGACCAGTAGTGACTACAGATCGTGTCTTGGATGTTGCCCTGTGTAATTTCTGGATTCGCAAGGCCCGGTGTTAGCACGCGATTTGGATAGATATCAGGCGGTCCTAGCCGATGGGGTTCGCTCTGTGGCCCTGCTGCGGGTTGGTGAGATTGTTGATCCTGGATTCGCGACGAAAAAATGAAGTAAATAAGGAACGCTGCAATCAAAACCGCAATGAGGACGGGAATTGATTCCTGGGAAGTCCTCACGCGCTTGGCCGCGTAGCCCCGAGCAATTGACCAGCACTGTAGGTCAGAAATGATCTGGCGGCCATTGCCCGATGTAACCTGTTCGATCTAGAATCCAGCCGTACAGAAACAATATACAAGGAAATTATCGTTGGAGCGTCTTATGAAACGGTACGCGGTTCTTTGCGCAATCCTATCTGGAGTCACAGCCCTTTCCCTCTTGGCCCAGCAATCAGGGGTTGGAACCATTGTTCGGAAGGAGCCCATCTTCGACAGACTCGTGTCCCCAGGCGCAAAGATTGAAAAGTTGCATGGTGATTTCCGTTTCACCGAAGGGCCGATATGGGTGAGGGACGGATCGTACCTTCTCTTTAGCGATCTTCAGGCCAACGCAATCATGAAGTGGAGTCCGAACGGCAGCATTGCAGTCTTTCGTAAGGCAGTTTTTTCCGGGAAGTATCCTGAAGGAGTGCAGATTGGCAGCAATGGCCTTACCCTTGACAAGCAAGGCCGCTTGATTGCCGCCGAGCACGGCAATCGCCGAGTTACCCGGACTGAGAAGGACGGAACAATTACAGTTCTTGCCGATCGCTACGAGGGGAAGCGCCTGAATAGTCCCAACGATCTGGTTTGCAAAAGCAACGGTGATATTTACTTCACAGATCCGCCCGGACTTTATCGAACCTATCCAGAAGGACCGGATACTCCCAAGCGGGAATTGGGTTTTAGCGGCGTGTATCGCATTACAGCACCAGAGAAAGTTGACCTGGTGGTGAAAGACGTTCCTTACCCGAATGGGTTGGCTTTCTCTCCCGATGAAAAGAAGCTCTACGTGGCAAGTTCCCGGCCGGACAAATTCTGGATGGTGTACGACGTCAATGCCGACGGAACCGTCCGCAATGGGCGGAAGTTTTTCGAGGCCACGAAGATTCCGGGAGAGGGTGTACCGGACGGAATGAAGGTGGATCACGCAGGAAATATCTATGCTACGGGACCGGCGGGAATCATGGTCTTCTCCCCCGAAGCCAGACTCCTGGGCACGATCCAACTACCAGAGATCCCCGCGAACTTGAATTGGGGCGACGTGGACGGAAAGGCTCTTTACATCACGGCCCGGACGGGACTTTATCGTATCCGCATGAACATCTCCGGTGTCAGGCCTTAGGTTCACTCGGCCCTGGATGTCGGTTGATTCAGGGAACCCGCCAATTTCCTCGGATCAGAATGTTGCTGATTTGGAATTGTCAGCGCCGGTGCAAAAATACCCATAGTGCCGGTTGAAAATTCCCCACCCCTTAACGTGGTAAACCGGGATCCCCTGATGATGCGGCGGAAACGTCAGCACGCTGTGTTTGTGCTGCGCTTTTGCCGCGCATCGCGATCCGCTCGCGACCCGCGCGGATATCCACTTCTCCTGGAATTTCCTGCACCCACGCGTCCTGACCGGCATACTGCCAGGGCACCGAATAGCGACTGCCTTGGCTATGCCGACCTAATTCTGACGAAGCGGCGCCATTGGAAAAGGAACCTTGTAAATCCTAGCGCCCATGCCTACGCCCTTCTCGCACGTGTTCGGGGGTATGGTGCAGGCGGCCCTTGAGCCAGGGCACTCAGCAGCCCAAAACATCAAACCGAGCATCCCCTTGGTTTTTCCAATACCGCCAGGCCCGACTCTTTGCACAAATGCTCCAGTCGCACTTTCGAGAGAATTATGGAAATCGGTACATTCGGGAACTACATTGCCGCGTGTTGCGACGTACAGACTGCCAGTAAGCTTTGCTGGGGCAAGCGGGGGAATTGGCCCCTTGCCCAGAAGGTGTTCCCGCCAACCGTCTTCTAGGCCAGCAGCACTCGTTTGCTCGGACGAGACCATCGCGTTGGCATAATCTAGAACTGGATGTTTCGTCGTCAGCCAATTTGTAGTGGCATATTGGGTCAGCGGGATGAGATAGCCATCGTCGAGTGCGAGATCAATGGTTAGTCGAGCCGCTGGATTGGTTCCTCGCGCGTTGTAGGGCAGGACTGAGCGATAGGCGATAATGAATTCTTGCAAGCCCTTGAGATTGGGGCTGCGGTCATTCTCGTAGTCTATTTCGATACCCACCCCCAGACGCTGCGCAACGCGTGCGGCATTAATTCCCAGTTGCTGGGGATTTGTTGCGAGTGCCTCATCCCAATCCCTTGCATAAGTGAATCCGCCAATTGAGAGCATTACCCGGATTTTGTGGCGACTAAAATAGCTCACTATTTCAGGCGTCATTCCGATAGGGATGCCGTCCACATTCTGGGCGTCACTTGTTTGTTTCAATAACGTCAGCGGGTTGACAAAACTGAGGACGACTAAATTCACGGATGGAAAGCCATCGCCCCGGTCGATGAGCCAATGATTTTTAGCGTCGAAATCCTTCGGATCGCGGATATGGTCCCAGCCGCACAGATCGCTACCGCAATGCCATACACCATAGACTTGCATCGGATTTGTTGACCTTGCAGCAAAAACCGTTGCTAGGAACAGCAGTGAGAATATGCCGGACAGCGCGATTTCTCTGCGCAACGTACGCCCCAGAACAATGTTATAGCTGCCTCGACGATGTGAAAGCAAGCCAGCCCTATTAGATTTCCTTGCGCTCCGATAAGCGCAACTTTAAAAACCATCGGCGAAATCTTCGATGAAAATACGGCACCATCGGTTGCAGTTTCCCGCTGCGCTGACCGAAGTAACGAGTAACGCATTCCTGTAACTGTAATTGACAACTGATGGCAGGCAGAACCTTCGGTGCAGGCGGCGCGAGCTGGTGAGTAGAAGTGGCGGAGTTCCCTACGGTTCGCCTGGAGGTCAATCCTCGAACTGGTCCTCGGCGGCGCCGGACTGCCCGAAAATCGCGCACGAGTTGCGCGATACGATGGATGCGCGGTCGCAGGCGTCTGCCTGAGGAGGGTTTCTGATTATCGAGTTAGAAGATTAACTTCAACGCGAACTGAATCTGACGCGCAGTAGCTGTTCCCGTCGAAGTGATCTTCCCGACGTTCGGGTTTGGTACTTCCGAGTAGGGGGTAGTGTCGACGGGATTGCCCACAAAAGCGCGCGGATCCGGCATAGCAAAATTCGCGCGGTTCAGCAGATTGAAGGTTTCCACCCGAAACTCCAAATTCCCCGCTTCGCCGAGGGCGCGAATAGCCGTGTCCTTTACAAGAGAGAAGTTCCACTCTCCAAAGCCGGGTCCCCGTAAGATGTCGCGACCGGTGTTGCCTAGTTGCCCCCAGTAGCAGCCACCATTACCTGTCGTACAGCCTGGGATAGCTGGGAACGAACCAACGCCGGGAACGGTCGTGCCCTGATAGTAAGTAGGCTGTAAGTCAAACATCAACGGATTGAACCACTCGTTAGGGTTACCCGTAATGACGGTGTTCTTGTTAAACGGGACAAAAGTGGAGGTGGTAGTGTTCACATTCCCTAGCGGGTCCTTTCCTCCCGGGGCGACGGTGAACTTGTTATAGTTGAGCCATTCGAATTGTCCTTGCAGCACATTAGAGTTTGAGCGGTTATCGTTTTCTACTGGGGTGAATGGGTATCCGGACTGGACCCCCACAATACTGCCTGTCCACCAGCCATTGGCAATCTTTGACAGAAAGCCGTTCGACTTCGTGGTTGGAAAATGATAGATCAGGCTGAATCGCACGTTGTGCTTTACATCAAAGCAAGCCGGTCCCTTATCCGTAAGCGGATGCGCCGGATCCACGCCTTCGAGGCCGGGAGGCGGCGCAGCAGTGCAATCAGAAACGTCTTCCTGGCCCTGCGTTTCATCCTCCAGCAGCGCATACGTATATGCGCCCTGGAATTGCAACCCTTGGCCTAAGCGTTTGTTGACGACGACCTGCAAGGAGTTGTACCACGAGGCTGCGTTGGTGGCATTGGTGGTGGTGCTGCCGATCGCAGGGTTGGGAACAAGACTGGCCGAACTCCAGTATCGCGTTCCATTTACAACGATGGGTATGGCTGGCTCGGCATCCGTAATATCCCAAAGATGAGCCCCGCGGGAACCAGCATAAGCCACCGATAACGAGGTGCTCCCAGGAAGCTGGCGCTCGACTGCCAAATTGTACACCCACAAATTGGGCCTATAGGCATTGTAGTCGACGCCCTGCGCAGCGAGCCCTCCCTGTGCGAACGCCTGATCTACAGTGAGAAGATTGCTAAGTGGGAGAGTGAATTTTTGAGTTCTGTTGGGTTGGTCGACCTGGGCGGAAAAGGGCGGCATCGAGAGCGCCGACTGCTCCAGGTCCATTCCAATGTTGGCTAAGTCGTAATAAACACCCGCCCCTCCTCGAACAGATGTGGTTCCATTCCCAAACACGTCCCAGGCAAAACCGAGCCGAGGACTGAAATTCAGGTGCGTCCTGTCTCTCATGTCCGGGCCGATAGTCACGGCTGTGGAGGTAGCCCAGTTTCTGAACGCCGACTGGCGATTGAACTTCTCAATTGCTGTAGTCATGAATTCATAACGCAAGCCCATGTTAATGGTGAGCCGCGGAGCGACCCGATAGTCATCTTGCGCGTAGAACCCGAACGTGTCCCAAGTAAAGTCGCGGTTCTCACTAGCACCTGCAGCTTCATATTCAAAAAGACTCGGTATGCCCACGATGAAGTTTGTGACACTGCCAAAGTTGAGCCGGCCATTCACCGCCATGTTTTGCTGTATACCCATTTCGTAACGATTCATCAGTGTCCCGAACTTGTAGGAATGCTTGCCGCGCGTATAAGAGACGTCGTCACTCACTGTGTAGATATCCTGTTTGCCATACGCTGGCACTCCTGAAGTTGCGCCCGTTATCCCAGCAAAGCCGGGGATCGCTATTGCACCGGGGGCTATACCTGGAAGCATGTCGAGCGACGAGGGCACGCTACCCTCGAGAACGGTCAGAGAGTTGAAAACGGTCCTGCTGAAGGACGCACGCGCCGTGTTCAACACCGACGCTGAAAATACGTGGTTCTCCGCCAGCGAGAGAAACTGGTTCCGGCTGGGTTGCGTGGATAGGCAGCAGATTCCGGCTGTATTGTTTACGAAACCATTTTCAATGGTGTAGCGGACAAAGCCACTGTCCTTGTCGGAAAAGTTCTCATCGATGCGAATCTGCCCATAGTTCTCGCTGTCCCTGTTAGCCCCTGGCCATCCGAATCCGGTGCAAGACAAAGGGCATGTCGCACCGCTTGCGATATCACTGGCGGTTTGAAAATTCGCCTGTGGAAATAGGATCGCATTGGCCATGAGCTGCGCGGTTGGGCCGTAAACTGTGCAGCTACCTGTTGAACCGCCAGGAACCGTCGCGGTACAGCCCGCTGGCGGAGTTGCCGGCAAACTCAGGCCAGGACACGCCGCGGACGTGATCGTCGCTCCTGCCGCCCCAATACAGCTCCTGGGGAGAACGACGGAACTATTCGTTTGCCCCTGATTCTGTCTCAACCCCTCGTAAACCGCATAGAAGAATGTCTTGTCTTTCCTAATCGGGCCGCCAAACGAGCCGCCAAAGTTGTTGCGCTGAAATTCCGGAAGACGCCTATGTAGAATCGAAGGAGAAAGTTCGAAATAGTTGCGAGCATCCAGTGAACTGTTTCGCACGTACTCAAACGCGTCTCCATGCATCGCGTTCGATCCGCCCTTGCTGACCATGACTAACTGGCTGCCCATGGTCATGCCATACTCGGCGGCGAAATTATTGGTGATGACTTTGTACTCCTTGATTCCGTCCACTCCCATCGTGTCACCGCTCTGGGTCGCGGGGTTGCGTCCATAGATTGTTCCTATCGGCGCGCCATCAAGGGTGAAATTGTTGGACCGCACGGTCGCCCCGTTAGCACTGTAAGAAGTGCCCTGCTGCCCACCTCCGTTGCCGAAGTTTTTGTCCTGCGTAACGCCGGGCTGCAACAGGCTGAGGTCCAGATAATTGCGTCCGTTCAGCGGCAGGTCGGCCATTTGTTTCTCGTCTACTAAACCTCCGAGCGCGCCATTTGTGGTATTCACCAACGGGGCTTCGGCGGTGACAACGACGGATTGGGATGCCGTGCCCACCGACAGCGTAAAATTAATCACCGTCTGATCCGCTACGTTCAAGGTGATGTTCTGTTGTGTTTGCGTGCTGAAGCCCGCCTTCTCTGTTGTCATGGAGTACATCCCGACGGGCAGTGCGTTCGCTCTGTACGACCCGTCAGTACCGGTGACGAGTGTGCGGGTGGCGTTCGTATCTGTGTTTCGGATGGTCACTGTCGCGCCCGGGACCACGGCGCCTGACGAATCTTTGATACTTCCTAAGATTGTAGCTGTCGGAAGTTGCGCGGCTGCTGCAATGACCGCCAAACATAGAGCGAACAAAATCGCTAAACTTCCCAGGAACGGGTGCACACAAAACCGCCAGCGCTTTTCCATGTTCCGCCCCCATACCCCTACGAGTTGTCGCCGGAAGTCTCTAAACTGCGTGAACCGTTTCTTTTGCCGATTCGACGAAAAAGTGAGCCGGATTCCCCGACGGCCAGAATATGCGCGCATGCTGTTACGAGTACACCTGCTTGTCAAGCGAAATCTCTTGCAAACATACTGCTAATAGGTCCTTTAAGAGCTAATATGCAACGTTATCAGAAGTTCTTTCGTAAGAATCGAAGACAGGCAGAGACCGACCTTGATACAATCCCGCACAAAGTAACAGTAAAGACTGCCATGCGTCTGAGCGCTTTTATCTGCGTGCTTGTAATAACTTCGATAACTGCTGAATTGCCCGTCGTTCGGGCACAATCGACACGCAAAACCGACGGATCACCTGCGTCTACACACGTCGGCATACAATCGTTTGATGAACTGCGTGCCGCAGCGGAAAAGGGTGACGCGGAAGCCGAATTCACGCTCGGGGGACTGTATTACAAGGGTGAAGGCGTGAAGCAGGATTACCAGGAGTCTGCCAGGTGGTACATCAAGGCTTCTGAACACGGTCTCTGGAAAGCACAATTCAATCTTGGAGCAATGTATGAAGATGGACTCGGCGTCCCGCAAAGCTACAAAAAGGCGGTGGAATGGTTTACAAGGGCCGCTGAACAGAATGATCCTTCCGCGCAATTCACTCTCGGACTCATTTACCACAACGGAGAAGGAGTGCCTCGGAACTATAGACTGGCAATGTATTGGTTTGCCAAAGCTGCCATGCGAGGCGACCCGGATGCTCAATTTAATCTTGGCTTGATGTATGCCAACGGCGAAGGTAGCCCACGCGATTACAACGAAGCCATCAAGTGGTATCGCAGAGCGGCTGAACGCAGCGATTTGCGCGCGGAATACAACCTCGGGCTGATTTACGAAAGAGGTGATGGCGTACCTAGCGACTACGAGAAGGCGATAGAGTGGTACAAGAAGGCCTCTGAGCAAGGTTCCGCAGGTGCGCAGAACAATCTCGGTGCGATGTATGAGAACGGTCGTGGCGTACCTGAAAATTCTTCCGAAGCCGTGAAGTGGTATACCAAAGCAGCCCTGAAAGGCGATGCCCAAGCTCAATACAATCTTGCGGGGATGTACCTGAGGGGGCGGGGCGTCCCCCTGGATTTCAAGGAGGCGGCGACGTGGTATATGAAAGCTGCGGATCAAGACATTCCAGCAGCGGAGTACAATCTAGCGATCATGTACGAAGAAGGACAAGGTGTGGCACACGACTATGGCGAGGCTTTTAATTGGTGCACAAAGGCCGCCGTGGGAGGCGATGCGGATGCGCAAAATGAGCTTGCTGGCATGTACGAGGATGGTGTCGGCGTTCCACAGGATCTGGTTCGCGCGCACATGTGGTACACGCTAGCGGCTGCAGCTAAAGGCGATGTCCAGAAGGATGCGAGCACAAATCTTGTGCGTACTGCGAGGCGCATGACGACACAACAACTCAATCAAGCGCAGGAAATGACAAGACGCTGCCGGGAATCACAATATAAGGATTGCAAGTGAAAGAGCCGCGACAAACCTTCTTCCGGAAGACTAGGTCAGTCCGGACTAAGTGCGTTGAATTCGTGATTGTCATTCTCAGCTTCTGCACAGCTGCCAGTACCCTGTTCGCACACCACGGAAATTCGGCATACGACGAAACGACGCCCGTAAAAATCAAAGGGATGGTGACCAAGTTCGATTGGACCAATCCGCACATCTATGTCTATTTAGATCTCAAAGACAGCGACGGCACAATCACACACTGGACTGTTGAAAGCCTTAGCCCTGAAAGAATGACGCGCATGGGTTGGGACAAAAACAGCGTCAAACCAGGCGACCAGGTGGCTATTACACTTTCAGCAGCAAAGGACGGGTCTCCAATAGGTTATCTCACGAAACTGGTATTCGCCGACGGTAGAGAACTGAAGACGCGGGAGGGAAAGTAGCGGCAGCCGACGGATTTTATGAGTTTAGTGAGGACGTTGCTGGAATAAACAAAAGGCATGTTTCAAATCGTATTCCGAACCGAAAAAAATGCGTCGGCAAAGTCCTACATAACATGGTTGCCAGACAAATGATGGCTGGTGCGGGTCAACGACGGCATACAATGCACAACCATTCGATCAACCATAAGCCCCACTACATTGAGTGTAGCGTGTCGGCAAAAGCGGTGAGGGTAATAAACTAACGAACGGTGTACGGGTACGCGTGCAGATTGAACCGGCAAGCTCTTCTGCTTTGGGTCAGCAGGGTTGAGGTTCCCGCAAGCCGGCTTGGCCTTCGGCTTCGGCTAGGATGCTTTTTGGTCCAGTAATCGTCAAGGCCGGCGGGTTTCGCCTTCGGGGACGACTTTCCAGTTCGAGGATCGTCAAAAATCACCTGAGGAATGGCGCGCCCCTGGAAGGAGTCAAACCGCTCGACGGTCGGTTCCGCAGTGCGGCAACTCATTACTGCAGATTTACTGCACTATCCGTTTTGGCCCTTCGGTGAACAGGCTCGTTTATCTGCTAAGTCTTTGCATCTACAGCAGTAAAAGTGGTGGGGCTGGGGAGAGTCGAACTCCCGACACGCAGTTTAGGAATTAAGACTTCCTAGCCCTCCTATCCCTACCTATATGGGCCTTATTCGCCCTTGTTTGGCCTCATTAGGGCACGTTTTGTCACGAAGTTTGCAACGGAATTTGCAACGCTTTTTTGTGTCCAAGAATCACCTCGCCACATGTCCCGACGTTCGCTTTTTCTCTCGGGGTGCGGACAACCTACCCGAAGTCACTGTGCCGTTCGAGGGCGTGTTCGAAAGAGCCGCGTGAGTCCGCCTATATCTGGCGTTTCTTGACGGGCTCGCACGCTTCGTGATCTTGGAACATCTCCGAAAACCGACGTTGATCGACCATCAGCAGCCGAAAGTATCTGACTGTGCCGCCCATTCCAGCGCTTCGATATTTTGTGCCGTGCGTGTCACTTCCGGTTTGGCAGGGTCAAGGCCACAATTCTCGGGGATGCCCCTGTCCTTGATTCGGGTGATAATTTCCAATGCCGCGTCTTCGTCCATATCACCCGTCGTGCCTAGAAGCTTCCCACTCTTCACTTCTTGTCGAACGGCTCTGACGATTTCCACTACCCCCGCTGGAAAATCACGACGCATCGAAAGCTCCTTTCCCGCATCGCTAGGTTTTCTCTCCGGCTTGCGGGCAACTCCCTAAGATGCGCTCACGGTAGCTCTGCATAGCAAGCACTGGAGCACGCGTCATGACTAGTAGCCAGCCGAGCAGTCCGCCGACGAAGCTGGAAATACCTAAAACGATTGCAAAGCCTGTGCCGAGTGCTGAAGGAAACTATTGCTGTTTGATACCCGGCGCTGTGCCTCTATGTTTTGGCTGATCCAGTACTCGTGGATCGCCACTACCGCCCGCTGAACTGCCTGCCGCTGGGCCTCTGTTACATTGCCTGACCAAGTGATGTTTGGCGAGAACTCCTGGTTGGCCTTGCTTAGAACCTCCTCGATGCTTTTCTGGGATATATCATTGTCTCGCATGCTTTTGGATCGCTGCGGCGATTCGAGGCTGTGTCGCGTCGACCGCCTGCGGAACTGTGGGATTAATTTCCGATGTCCCGGCAAACGAGGAAGCAAAGATGAAGAGAATCGCGCTGAACGTGATTCCGAGAACAGAAGGAATCAGCAAAATGTAACCAATCGCCACGACAGGCCCGCTCATGCGATAGATTTCTTTTGGAAGAAGCACGCCGCTGTCGCAAATCTTGCAGGTGAAGGGGCGCTGTCCCTCGCGTTTGGCTCAGATTCGGTCGCAGTTGTCGATAGCTTTGCACCACAGGAAATACAAAACGGCTGAGATTCCCCGATCTCACTTCCACACTTTTGGCAGAACATGGCGCTGGCTGGTTGACCTCCGCGCGATCATGCCGCAGTTTGCGCCACGTGTCCACACTCCGTTTGACCTGAAGGCTCATCACGCAATCGTTCTGAACCCACCGAAAAATAGTTCGCGAGTAACTACCTATAGCTTCATAAAAACTTTTTAGCTTGGTGACTGCAAAATGCGAAAACTAGCGCGACAGCGGCGGATGATCGGCTTGAGTCAGCACGCATTGGCTCGGCTCACTGCCATCCCATTCAGCCGCATTTGCTGGGCTGAAAGTGGGCGTCGAAAACTTAGCGCTTCAGAGATGGCGCGAATACGCTCTGCGCTAGCGACACGAGCCGAGCAAGTTGTTGCTTTCATAGCGGCTTAGGCAGAGCTTTCGCAACTGGTACGCGCACGCGCGAGGCGCGCACTTAGAAAGAAATACGATGCGCGTGCAGGATTCAATTTTGTTTTTCGTACAAACAATAGCAAACAGGAGGCAACAAAAAATGAACGAGCCCAACTTGCGTGATTTGTTTTTCGATCCACGTTTTACGCAGCGCGATCCTTCGAAGCCGACAATCAGTTGAACCCACAATCCATGCGCAATTCAGGCAGCGAGTTGGGATGAATGTTGCGATAGCGATCTTTCACAAGCAGTAGGCCAAGAAATGCCGGAACAGGAGAGCGAACAATGACTACTATTTTTACCTCCAAAACTACCAACCACGGATTGAAAAACAAATCCCCAGCAGACGCAAAACTGATGAGCGAGCAAGGCGCTGCGATGGCTGCGCACACCGCTCCAGCGGACGCAAAGGTGATCGCCATCGGGCCGATGAAAGGCACTGACCAAGACGCCCAGCGAGAAACCGTGATGCCACACTCCGATGATCAAATACGAAAGCGGCTCGACGAGAATTCAAGACACGCTGGGCAATTCGTTGATTGGAAAAAGACCGCGATCGGCCAGACAGAAGGTGCCCGGCACTCGGACCCGTGGGCGAACGCTGCATTGAGCAAAACGAATACTGACGGACGATCCGTCGCTCTGGATTCCGTATCGCTGGAAGCGGTCGAGGAGCTACAAGAGCGCTTCGAGCGGCTGGTGAATAATCAAAAAGATTCCTCCACGCGCGCGTACGTCGTCGGGCTGCATCACTATTTGCGCAGCCTGCCTCGCGGCGAGAAACCGAAGCGCCGAGTTATCGAACCAGTGCTGCGCGCCTTGGTCGCAAATCGGAACCTGGAGGAACCGTGCTGAAATCCCTAACCCAGCATCTCGCCGAACGTCTGGATGCACAACGATTCGGTGGCGCGGTTTCTATGCCGGGCTTGGGCATGCCCGAAGCCGAACCTGGACCCGCTCCATTGGTGCGAATGAGCACGGTAGCACCAAACTCCAGCGAATCTGATTCCAGCGGCAGTGTGCGCGACGTGCTGCTCGCACGGCTGATGGCTGTAAGGAAGACCAGAAGGTACGGAGTCGGTCGCACAATGGGAAGACGTTGCTGGCCCCGGCCGAGATGAGCTTGGGCCAAAGATAGACGCGTTTATCGAGGCGCGCACGAAAGCAGAACGCGCCACATTGACTAGCCAATATCGGGAGATTCGCGGGAAAGGCCGGGAACAAATCGCTCTCTGCCAACGCCTCGAACATGAATTCCAGTCAGCGAACCCCAAAGTCGAACAATGCCGAAATCGCAAAGAAAAAAGCCATTGACGCCGTGCATGCAGCCAAACATCAACGCACTCACCTGAGCCGTTGGGCGAGCGACGGGAGGAGTCAAGTCAGCAGACGAAGCAAGAATCGAAAACGCCAAAACCCTAGCACGGGAGGCGATCAAGTTTGCAGCTGATGCAATGGCGGAACGCAAAACCGTGCGGAAGACAAAATGTTTGGTAGGCCAAGAAACGAGATGGTCCGGCTGGGAATCGAAGAGAGTCGTCTGCGCCATGCCATCAACGGCGACCCTTACGTCGACGCCGAGTACACTTGGGGGTTCCGGCCTAGATTCTTTTCAACGAGCTTGCCGGTGCCGCCCTGAACCCGCGTCCCGGCAATAGGGCAGGTGACCGCGTGCATCGGTGACCTGCCGAGTCCTGGGTACTCCAACCTGGGCAAAGAGTGCTTTGAAGCGCCACGGTTCTCCGTCACTGGTGGCGCTGCGCTCGGCTCCTTTTAATCGGCCCTCGATCTTGCAACCACCTTGCACCTCGTCTCCCAACTGCCTCAAAGCAAACGCACTAAAACTGACTAGCAGTTCCCCAAACTGCGTGTCGACGTGCGCCAAAGCGCGATCCATATCGCTGGGTATCATGAATCCTGGCCGTTCCGACCGCACCGTGGTATAGCGTTTAATCGCGTTGGCGGTCGATCCTAGCGATTTTAAGCCATGGGGATGATCTTCCACATTTCGAGGGGTCTGACAGCCGACCTTCTGCTCGACCTCGACACACCCGAGGTCGTCAAGCTCGGGTCGCTGCGCGCGGGGCTGACTCTCGACGGGTCGCGCCGTCCCGCGCTCGTGCTCGCCGCGCACGACGTCACGATCGCCACGCACGACTACCCGGTACTGGACCTGACCAACCCACAGACCCTGGCGGACGTCGCGGGCAGCGCCCTCGACGGGCTCGCCGCGGCCGTGCTCGCCCGGCTCGGGACCGCGGCCGACCTCGTCACCGTGCTGCTGGGCGTCCGGGCCCCGGACGTGGGGGCGGGCGCACCCTGGACGGTCCCGCTGGTCGGATTGCCCGCGCTGCTCGCGAACCCCGTCGGTGCCCTCGTGGGCTACCACCGCACGGCGCTGGCCCAGGCCCGCGACCGCTACCCGCTGCTGCTCGAACCGTTGCGGGAGCTGCTGCGCAGCACCGGCGTCGACGTCGCGGTCACGGGGGACGGGACCGCGGACAGCCCGTGGCGGGTCACCGTCGCCGACGATGTGGCCGTGCTGGCATGGACGCAGGGCAGCGCCCCGGAGCACCTGCACCTGGGAATCGGCGTCCAGCACGCCGTGGTCGATCTCGGCGGCGGCTGCCCCACCGTCGGCCTCGACCTGACGGCGGAGCTGGTTGACCTCGCCCTCGACGGCAGCGGTGGCCACGCCCTGCAGGCATTGCGTGCCGCGCTTGTCCTGGGAGCGCG
Source organism: uncultured Acidobacteriota bacterium (assembly GCA_963718485.1). Lineage (GTDB taxonomy): Bacteria > Acidobacteriota > Terriglobia > Acidiferrales > UBA7541 > Palsa-295. Next base: position 144 of record CAVQZU010000087.1, on the reverse strand, counting down.
CGGCGGCATCCCGCTGCGGATCGGCGACGAGACGACCGCGCTCGTGGCGGACCGGATCGGGGTCGGTCTGGGGTGGGCGCCCGGCTCCGCGTTGCAGCACCAGCCTCGTCGCCTGCTCGGTGCTCACCTGCTCCGCAGCAACGT
>CAVQZU010000086.1:0-4974 GCA_963718485.1 uncultured Acidobacteriota bacterium | reverse complement strand
CTATCTACCCTGCATGGCGGACGAGTACGTCTTCATGCCATCGGCACTCTGATCCAAGACGATGCGGCAGCCGCTGAGCAAATGCTGCTCGACTTGAGTTCCTTATTACGGGTGTTTCTTGAAGGGAAGTCTTCGCAAGAGATTACGGTGCAACGCGAACTGGAGCTAGTGGATTTCTATATGAGCATTCAACAAACCCGATTTCGTGACCGGCTCACAGTACGTTCTCACATCGACTCGAAAACGCTTGATTGTCTGGTTCCAAGCCTTCTTCTCCAACCGATCGTCGAGAACGCCATCGTACACGGGATCGCTAAAAACCCTGGTGAAGACACAGTTGAGATTGCCACCAGGCTTGAAGACGGCTTGTTGGTCTTGGAGATCAGTAACCACAATAGTGTTCTTGCGAAGAGCGTAGATGCTGACGGGGCCGGCTTCGGCGTTGGCCTTTCCAATACACGACTGCGGCTTGCACAGATGTACAACGACTCCGCCGTTCTATCCATAGCTGACCGATACCCACGGGGTGTAATATGCAGCATCACGATGCCTGCTGTGAAGGCTAGCTCCGCCCTTTCGGCCAATGAGGCTCTTTTATCCCTATGACGATCAGAACAATCATCATTGATGATGAGCCGCTCGTGCGAAGCAGCATACTGCGGACACTGCGAACGGACCGAGAGATAGAGATTGTTTGCGAATGCGGAGACGGCGTATCTGCGCTTGAAGCAATCAGCCGAGAACGGCCGGATCTGATCTTTCTCGATGTACATATGCCGGGGTTGACAGGGCTGCAAGTTCTCGAATCGCTTGAAGGCGAAAAGGTTCCCGTTACAATATTCGTGACAGCGCACAGGGACTATGCGATTGACGCTTTCGAAGCCGATGCCGTTGACTATATTTTGAAGCCCTTTGGAAAGGAACGGCTGGAGAAGTCGGTGACGCGAGCTAAAGCACGACTTGCGACTGCTGCGGACGGCAGATATGCGCAGCAACTAATCCAGACGTTGGCTTCACTCCAGAAACAACAGCAGTATCAAGATCGGCTTGCCGTACCGGTCAACGGACGCATTCTTCTAGTCGAGGCGAAGAATATTGACTGGATCGAAGCGGACAGAAATCTCGTCCTTCTCCATCTCGGTGAGCGAGTCTATGAGCTTCGTGGCACCCTGTCGGACATTGAAGCCAGGCTAGACCCCAAGCAATTTGCGAGAATCCATCGCTCAACGCTCGTGAACATCTATCAGGTGAAGGAGATGCATCCCTGGTTCAATGGTCATCACAAAGTGATCCTAAAGAGCGGCAAAGAGCTGCGAATGAGCCGCTATATGGGCAAAAATGCCAAGCTCATTCTTGGCTTCGTCGATCAGTGATGCTTTTATCACCCCGTCGTTCCGATGTCTTGATTGTCGCTCAATCTCCGTGGTGTCACGACAAACATCCCAATGAAGGACCTCATCGAATCTCACAATGGGCATTCGTGGAACGTTTTCGATAACCTTGATGTGAGGATCAGGAAGGAGTTTGATGTTCGACCCGAAAAAGACATTAAGGCCCACCCCGCACTTCAAGTCAGAGGCTTGGGGACGGTAAACCGGCTGATGCGATAGGACACATCGGGCGTGGGCATCCCGGTCCTTGATCCATGTTGAGTATGACGCCCACCCCAACCGCAAAAAAATCCTTAAAGTCTCTCGACGCATCCGGAAAACCCCACTAGTGTGGGACCTAGAAGTTTCGTGGGGAGTTTTGGGGACGGGGGAGTCTTGGGGACGGGGTGGTGTGGGCACGGGACGGATTAACCCCTGGAAAAGCGCATCCGTTGCTGAAACGAATCGGTTGCCTTGACTAGCCGTGCTGCTCGATAATCGCCTAGGTAGCTCGCCTTGGGAGGATGCTTTGGCTCAGCCTTTGGTACCCTCGACTGCGTTCGCAGACGCATGGATTCAGGTCGATCGAACGGAAAACCCACGCTTCTTTGTGAACCTTCTGGATGCTACCCGCGCTCGTCTTCTTGAACGCGCTCGCACGTCGCCCAGAGAATTCTTTGCGCCACTGGCTCTTCGCGCCGGGCTCAACGTACTTGACGTTGGCTGCGGTACGGGGGACTTTCTTCGCCTCTTGGCTCCGATTGTTTCTCCGGGGAAAGCCATTGGCGTGGATCTTAGTGAGACCATGATTGCTGAGGCACGCCAACGTTCTGCTGAGAACGTTGACAACCTCTCGTTCCGGGTGGGGAGCGTCCTGGAACTTCCGTTCCCGGTTGCGAGCTTCGATCGCGTTCTCGCAACCCAATTACTCCTGCATGTTCCCGATCCCCTGAAAGCCTTGGTGGAGATGAAAAGAGTCCTCGCTCCACTTGGGGTAATCTCCATCACAGAAATCGACTGGGGAACGCTGGTCGTGCAATCGTCGGACAACGAACTGGGGCGCCGATTCAGCGACCTCGCCTGCAGGGAGCTGCGAAATGGGCTCATCATACGAGAGCTTCCAGGCCAACTTCGCGAGCTTGGATTCAATCACGTCCTAATCGCGCCCGAAGTTGAAGTCGCGCAGGATCTTGATGCGTTTTATACATGGTTTGTGGAGCCGTCACTTAAGCACTTCAAGGAAATAGGGGCATTCTCTGAAGCTGACGCTGACGCGTTCCTCACCGACCTTAGGGCACGCGCAGGCCGGGGGATTATTTCTTGTCTCGCACTTACTACACAATTCTCGCATCGCAATCGAGCTGAAAGCCACCTTCACTCATCAGGCACAGCCGGCAAAATTGACGCTTAGAGAAGTTTCTGATCGCCTTGATCGTCTCCCCGCGTCGCGGTTCCACGCGAAGATCCTTATCGTCGCTGCCCTGTCACTGCTGTTCGATACATTGGATACGGCTGTCACTGGTTTCGTTCTCGCATCACTTCGCACCGTCTGGCATTTCGATGCGAAAACAATTGGCGTCGTCTCGGCCGTCGGGCTGTCCGGCTATCTCGTAGGCTCTGCCATTTGCGGTTTTATTGCCGATCATGTTGGCAGAAAGAAGACGATCTTGTTCACTCTGATTTTGTACTCCGTCTTCTCTGCAGGCCGAGGGCTATCTGACACGGTCGGGGTATTTGCCTTGTTGAATTTTTTCACTTGGTTCTTTGTCGGAGCTGAGAGTTCGACTGTTCCTTCATACCTGGCGGAGTTGTGGCCCTCACGAACACGAGGAAAATTAGTTGGCTGGATGATGGCATTCTTCGGAGCCGGAATCGCCCTCTCGTCACTCTGGGCCCTGCTGATCATTCCGACCCTGGGTTGGCGCTGGGCGCTGTTCCTGACCGCTCCGTTTGCCCTTATTGGAGGCATCATGCGATCGGTGCTGCCCGAATCGCCCAGGTGGTTGATTCGAGCCGGTCGTCCGTCCGATGCGGAGGCCGTCCTGGTGCGAATCGAGGGTGAGGTTTCGAAGTCCAGCGGTCAATGCCTAACACCAGTTATTCCGGGCCAAAGGGGACAAGAAGTGTCTACAAGACGGGTGGACCCAAGCGAACTAATGGGACCAGCGTATCGAAGTGTTACGCTCATGCTCTGGGCTGCCTGGTTCGCGGAATACGGCGTACTTTACACGTATCAGATTTTTCTCCCAACAATACTGTCTGCGGAAGGGCATTCCATTGTGAGTTCATTCCGATACTCGGTCGTTATCTATTCCACGGTAATTCCCGGCTATGTACTGGGAGGGTACGTGGTGGAATGGCTCGATCGCAAATACGCGATCCTGCTCTCATTTGTTTCCATCGCTGCGTTTGGAACACTGTTTGGACACTCGCGATCACCTGCCCAGATAATGACGTTCGCTGGATTAACAGTCTTCTTTCTCTCCCTTGGCTCCACTGCAATTTACACTTACACTCCCGAGCTTTATCCCACCGAGATTCGCGCGACCGCCATGGGGATCGCGTCTGCCTGGGGACGAGTGGGCGCCGTGACCATGCTTTTGGTTTTTGGACATTTCTTTGCGATCCTAGGCAAATCACTGTTGTTTCTGATCATCGACCCCGTTCTCATCGTTGCCGTAATTGTGGTCCTCTGGGTTGGTCCGCTAACTCGCGGAAAGCCGCTTCAAGAGGCATAGTTCTGTGCCGCCAGACAACCTCTGAGTGGTTGACGAGCAATCCGGGGGTAGCGTCTCCACAGACAGGGCGTACCCTATCCCCGCACAACAACAGCTACATACATCAAATGGATCGCCGTCTACTCTGACTCAAAGATTCCAGCTCGCTCTTGTTTCGCATCCGAAAGGGCCGTAGGAGGGCGTTCTCCCTTTTGTGGTGCCAGCCGCGCTTCATCGTCCCTTCGAGAGCCTGCACAAACTCTGCGCTACCCAGCGGCCCCCTGTGTCGGTGCACCGACGAACTCAAATTCCCACTTACATCCCGCTCTTCGGTGTAATCAATCCGATATTGATAGCCCCCGCTCCCTTTCCGATGTCCACTACCTGCGCAACTGCTGAGAAATCCAGATTGCCGTCCCCTTTGATGAACATTATTTTGTTTGGCGCACCGAAAAGATGGCATTTAAACGGCTGCCCAAGTCGTTTACCGCCACATTGTCCTCATTGATTTTGTAGCCTAGTTGACCAGCCCGGAGAGTAAACACTTGCACTACGATTGCGGCATCCGGAACTCGATTGGGTTGCTCGGCCGTTGGGGCACCTGCGTGTCCAGCCCCTGTGGTGTAACTGGCAAAATGACCATGAAGACGATCAATAGCACGAGCAGAACGTCAATCAGCGGAGTCACATTCATCTCAGCATTTAGTCCAGCTGAACTATAGCCATTTCCAATTGTCATAGCGAAACCTCAATTTGCAGGATCCAGGGGCCTTCAATGACACTGTGTGAATCGAGACTGGAACTTTATTACTTAGACACCGCCGCAACTCCACGAGTTCCAGTCGACTAACTGCCGCCAAAATCTTCAGAGAGGGACAAACGGACAG
>CAVQZU010000085.1:0-16684 GCA_963718485.1 uncultured Acidobacteriota bacterium | reverse complement strand
ACAGCGAATAAGGAGATGTACACAAAAAAAACCTTTCCAGCCGTGTGTACAGTCTGGCGCTGACGGCGAGCGGTACCTCGAACGGGTCCACATCCGGCACGATCTTCAGCGTTCGCCTCGTTGTATCGACAATCACGCGGCAGCGCCGGCAATGAGCAATATGTTCTTCGAGCGCCTCCCTCAGTTCCGCGGACCCGACGCCGTCCACATAGCACATGAGGTTTTCCAGCACGTCTCTGCAGTCCATCTTCTTCTTCATGATTGTTCCTTGACCGCCCTCATCAGCCGCACCGCGACTGAGATCCCAATCCCTTCGGCGGTGTGCAAAAGCTTCCTGCTCAGAGTTGGCGGCTCTTCGATCGAAGAGGCGAGGGCTTCGCGCACCATCAGTCGCGCACGCAAGAGGCGGGACTTCAGCGCTCCCACTGTAATTCCGATTGCCTCGGCGGCCTCGTCTGCGGCTATCTCCTCTACATCTCGCAGGACAAATGCCTCTCGGTAATTGGTGGCAGCTCTCGAATTGCCGATTCTACGATCTTGCGCAGCTCTTGTTTGCCGTAGAGCTTCTCGGGATCGGCACGCCAAGACTCAGTTCGCCGCGGAGTGAATAATCCATCCATGCCGCGAGAGTCATCCAGAGAAACGAAATCACGGCGTCGCTGTCGCTTCTGAACAGCTTCGTTGATCGCGATTCGTGTCAGCCACGTCGTAAACTTCGACTCCCCCCTGAACTGCGCTAGATGCCTATAAGCTTTGACGAACGCGTCTTGCATGGCCTCTTCAGCATCCTCGGCGTTTCCGAGAACGGCTAGGCTCACGCGAAATACGCGACGCTCGTGCCTGCGAACGAGCGACTCGAACGCACCGCGGTCTCCACAAACGGCTCGTTCCACGAGCATGGGGTCATCCTCGCTCGCGCCCGCATGGCTCAGGTTGTCCTTATTCACCATGTGCGAAACATGTGACTGGTTCTCGGAGGGAAAAGATTCAAACTCTGCGAAAAGCTCTAGACTAGGCGAACTCGCCGGCCGTGGGACAGTATCGGTGGCCGACCCCTTCGTCGGTCGGCGCCTCGCCATGCTTCCGTTTCCACATCCCGCTCATCGAACCGGACGTGCGGATTTACCGCATCCGGCTCTCGGTAAGACTCACGCAATCGCTAGAGCGATTGCATGTGACGCCGTCTGCAACTTCTGGAAGCAACTGGGGAGCTATCAGGCGTATCGCCAATCTCCCCGTCCGTCGTCGATTCTTGCGTCCGCCTTCAAGAAGGTACGCTCTGCGCGGCGCGCTTGGAGCATCTTGATGGAAGCCTGCTGCGCGAGTGACGCCCCTGGCGCGCCCACGCTCACGATGTGACAGGTGCGAAGATTAGCCTCACAATGACGAGGCTGAAAGCGATCCTTCGACGCAGTGAGAAATCAGGCGCGAAAATCGGGAAGACCCTTCGCATTTGTGGTCGCATTTTGCAACCTCTCTAACGATCTTCTGATCGGATGGCTTGAAAAACGTCTCCTTACTTATATATCATCGCATGATATATTGGTTTTTGCCCTCAGCCCCCGCTGACCGGTAGAAAGCGATTGCAGCGGATTTCGACCGGTGGCCCTGAAGTCGGGAGAGGCGATTTATCACGGGCAGGAGTGCAGCGGTGGCCCTTGATCCAAGTCTATATGAAGGGCTCGCAAAGTTCCGGTATGCCTTGCGACAGTTCCTCGCTTTCAGCGAGGCTGAAACCCACGAAGCGGGAGTCACGCCGCAGCAATACCAGGCCCTGCTGGTGATCAAGACCCACCCAGAGGGAGCAATCATGGTGAGGGAACTCGCCGATCAGATGCTGCTTCAGCATCACGGCGCGGTACAGCTCATCGACCGGCTCGTCCGCGCTAAGTTGGTCGAGCGGCGACAACCGCCGACCGATCGCCGAAGCGTACTAGTGACGATGACCCATAAGGGAGCCAAGCTGCTTGAACGACTAGCTTGCAATCACATCAGGGAACTGCTCAAGCACGAGCCGTTGCTGGCGGAGTCGCTTAGGCGGCTCAGGCATATGGGCCGCTAATGGTGAGCAACAGCCATCGCGTTCAGGCCACCCTTGGGGCGTACATACCCCTCAACGAGTGCTGCCGCGGTGGCGGTATTGCCGCGGCTGGCACGACGGTTTTTGTGCGATGAGTCGGCAAACATTCTACAGCGTCACGAATGTCGCCACGTCGAAGATGGCAGACGTCGCCAGTGGGCGAGTGCGCTCGCACAGGCTGGCCGGGGTTTTACGCTGGGTGGGTGGCAGTCTGGCTGGTTTGATCGCTTGTGTGGCGATCTTTGCGGTCGTCCATGGTTTCACTCGAAATTTTGACTACCATGCGCTGATCCAGGCGCTCCGCCAGTTGCAAAAACCGGTAATCGTCTGGTCGGTTGGTGCTACGGCGCTCAGCTTTGCCGCCCTCGTCGCACGCGATCTGTGTGCGCTTCGCTATGCGGGGGCAAGGCCGCCGGTCTCGGCGATTCTTCTGGCCGGTTTCTGCGGTTCGGCGCTCGGCAACGCGGTCGGCGTTGGCACTCTGACCGGAGGCGCTGTGCGCTACCGCATCTATGGAGCAGCGCGTGTCGCGCCCGACGATATCGGTCGAGTCATGGTGTTTATCGCCAGTGGGTTCAGCTTGGGGTTGGCCGGATTCACCGCTTTCGTGGTGCTGATCGATGCGGCGCCGACGGCGCATTTACTCGGTTGGCCTGTCGTCATCTTCCGAGCAGCCGCGATAGCGGTACTCGCGAGCACCTTCACACTCGTGCTGCTGTGTAGGCGGGGAGTCGTCCGGCTAGGCCGGTTCACTGCCATGCCAAGCCCCGGCCTTCTGGTAACGCAGCTTGCCCTAACCGCGATTGATTTATTGGCGGCGGCGGCCGCGCTGTGGGTACTGCTGCCCGGCCCACAGATCGATTTCGGTAGTTTCGCGGCAATCTTCGCTACGGCGACAGCGCTCGGCGTGGCCAGCCGCGTCCCAGGCGGCATAGGCATCTTCGAAGCGGTCATGTTCTTCACGCTCGTTCGGAGAGTGTCGCCCCCGGCGGTTGCGGCAGCGCTGCTCGCCTATCGCGGCATCTACTTCGGATTGCCACTGATCTTGTCGGCGGTCCTGATCGCCGCGTTCGAGCTGCGGCCCATGGCCGGCGCTCGCTCGGCAGTGGGAAAACGTCTCGCACGCTCCGTGGCGCGTCTCTCTCCAAGCTTTATCGGCGTAATCACTTTTGCGGTTGGGATTATGTTGGTGTTCTCCGGAGCCACCCCGACTTTCGCGCACCGCCTCGCGATCCTGTCGGTGCGGTTGCCGCTCTGGGTGGTCGAAGCCGCACATTTCCTGGGCAGTTTGGTTGGTGTCTTACTGCTATTCCTCGCCCGAGGTCTATTCCACCGACTCGATGACGCTTGGTGGCTGGTGCTCGGTTTGTCGGTGACGAGCCTCGGTCTATCGCTCGCCAAAGGGCTGGCCTATGGTGAGGCGGTCATACTCATGCTGCTCATTCTGCTTTTAATAGCGACGCGGCGGCAATTCGGGCGTTCGGCCTCCCTGCTGGGCCAGCCGTTTACAGGAGAGTGGTTCGTCGCGGTAACGGTCATCATCGGGGCCGCGTTCTGGATCCTGCTCTTCTCATTTCAGGATGTGCGCTATACGCGCGATTTGTGGTGGCAGTTCGAGTTCGATGCCCAGGCGCCCCGGGCGTTGCGGGCGACGGTGGGCGTTGCCGTGCTGGCCATGAGCTTGGCGCTGCTGCAATTGCTGCGCCTGCCCAAGGGCTCCGCAGCGCGACCGACCGCCCAAACCCTTAGCAAGGCCGCCGTGATTATCCGGCTGCAGGAGCACGCCTCGGCTATGTTAGCGCTGATGGGGGACAAGAGCTTGATGTTCTCCGCCTCGGGCAACGCCTTCCTGTCGTTCGCGCGATTCGGGCGAAGCTGGATCGCGCTGTTTGATCCGATCGGGCCGCGTGCCGAATGGCCCGAGCTGATCTGGCGCTTCGTCGAGCATGCTTACTCCCATGGTGGCCGTGCGGCCTTCTATCAGGTTCGTTCCGAAAGTCTGCCACTGTATCTTGATGCCGGGCTCAAGGTCATGAAACTGGGCGAAGAAGCCGTGGTACCGCTCGTGGGATTCGACTTAGCCGCAGCCAAGTGCGCCCGGCTACGCTATGCCTTGAGCCGCGGAGAGCGAGAGGGGTTGAGTGTTGAGCTCCTCGAGCCCGCTAAAGTACCGCCGATTATGGACGTGATCCAGACGTTGTCGGACGACTGGCTCGAGTCTCATCGGATCGACGAGAGAGGTTTCTCAGTTGCGGCGTTCGAACGGACCTATATCACAGCCCAATGGGTAGCGTTGCTCCGTCAGCACGGACGCCCGATTGCGTTCACCACAGTGATGGTTACCGAGCTTCGGCACGAGGCCACGATCGGCTTGATGCGGCACGGGCAGGAGTCTTCGCCCTATGGCATGGAATTCCTGTTCACGAAACTGCTTCTCGCCTTTAAGGAGGCCGGCTATGAGCGCTTTAGTCTCGGCATGGTGCCACTCAGCGGTTTCCAGCCGACGCCGTTGTCCTCCCCATGGCACCGGTTAGGCGCGCTAATCTGGCAGCACGGCAATCGGCTATACAACTTTCAGGGGCTAAGGCAGTTTAAAGCAAAATTCAACCCAGCCTGGGAACCCCGCTATCTGGCTGCTTCGGGCACGATTGGCCCGTTTGTTGCCTTAGCCGATGTCGCGAGCGACGGTCGGGGGCGACGGGAACCGAGAAGTTTCCGGCGCCTGAAATGCCTGGCGCTCTTCCTCGCTTGTCTCTTTTTTGCGATGCCTTCCCGGGCGCTGGACGGCGGCCGCTATGGCGAGGTACACCTTGTCGCACCGCAGGGACAGATGCGTGGACTGGTCATCTTCTTCGCTGATCACGGTGGCTGGACGAGCCGCGACCAGACCGTCATCAACGCTTTGGCCAGCAAAGGCGCGCTCGCAGTGGGGGTCGATACCGACACGTATCTCGCGAAGATCGCGTCCGGAAACGTCGATTGCAACCAGTTGGTCGGCGATGCCGAGGCGCTGAGCCGCCTGCTTCAGCGCCAGCATGGCGACATCGAGTACCAGTTTCCGATCCTGGCCGGCGTTGGTAAAGGCGGAACGCTCGCTGGAGTGATCCTGGCGCAGGCACCAGTGAACACTCTGGCTGGGGCGGTGTCACTCGATCCGAGCCGCAGTATCGCGACCAGCCGGCCGCTTTGCGCCGGTCGGCCTATGGTGCAGGATGCGAGTGAGGGCTTCGTGTATGGGCCGATCCATAACCTGGGGGGGTTCTGGATCGTCGGGCTGACACCGTCCGCACCGCCTTCCGGCCGGGCTCATGTGGGAGACTTGCGCAAGGCCGGGATGCCGGTCGATATCCGGGACCTATCGGATACCAGACTGGACGATGCGATTGCGTCATTGATCGAGCCGCATCTCTATCAGGGCAGCCCCGGAGGCATTGCGGCGCTGCCGCTAGTCGAGCTTCCAGCGGCAAAGCCTTCGCCGCTCACGGCAGTCGTAATTTCGGGTGACGGCGGTTGGCGCGATCTCGACAAGACCATCGCCGAAGATCTGCAAAAGGACGGCGTATCGGTCGTCGGGTGGGACAGCGTTCGATACTTCTGGCATCAGAAGACGCCGGAGCGGACGGCCGCCGATCTTGCGGCCGTACTGGATACATATGGTAAGAGATGGGGAGCGTCGAAGGTCGCGTTGATCGGCTATTCCTTCGGAGCCGACATTCTGCCTTTTGCCTATAATCGGCTGCCGAAGCGGTTGCAGGACCGGGTCCGTTTAATTTCCCTCCTCGGCTTTACCTCCGCTGCGGATTGGGAGATCAGCGTCCGGGGCTGGCTCGGCGAGCCACCGAGCGAAAATGCGACCCCGGTCGAGCCCGAAATTGCGCGGATCCCCCCGGCCCTGTTGCAGTGCTTTTATGGCCAAGATGAAACGGATAGCGCCTGTCCTAGCCTTGTATCTCGCGGCGCACAGATTGTCCACACAACTGGAGGACATCACTTCGATGGGGATTACGGGGCGCTTGAGAAGCATATCCTTGAAGCATTCCGGCAGCGCGTGGGCACATAAGCTGGCAACCGGGCAATTTTTATGTTTTTCAATGCAAATGCAACCCTAGGGGAAAACTCAGAAACTTGGTTTTCGGGACATATCATCCTTGTTTCGAATGGCCTACTCACATTTTGCGCCCTACTTACACTCCACCTAATCCCCCACTTAATCCGTACTTTTCTGACTAAGGCCGAAATCGTGGGCATTGTAGATGTTCGAGTTACAAGCTCTGCTTCTCAGGGTAGAAAAGGGCCGTGATTTTGTTGAGCTGAGGCGTCAGACACCTTCACGAGCAAGAGCATAAACGCGAGAGTTAATAGGGTTTCATTCGAGCCTCAATATATGGACACCATTATTGCCCAAAAAGATCAAACCGTTGATAAGTCCTGGTCGGATTATTGGGTGGAGTCGAGGTGTGACGCGGTGGTTGAGGTGCAGCCTATCTGTTGCCGACCCTTTCGTCTGTCGGTGCCTCACTAGCTGAACCATGCGTCCGTCTTCACACCCCGCTCATCGAACCGGACAGGCGGATCACCCGCATCCGGCTCTCGGAGAAAGTTTCACGATGTCGCCCACAGGAAGCTGCTCGTCCGCGCAGTAAGGCAGACGAGGCCGATCACTTCGTGGAGGTGAGTCTGCAAGAGCCACTGGGGTTCCCGTCGGCCCACCTTGTGTTTGGCACACAACCACTGGCGCAGCCTTTTACACGCGTGAGCATCCACGGCTCGATAGGCTTTGCTGACTGGCCCGAGACAGAAGTAGTTGGCCCACCCAACCATGATGCGGTTGAGCTTCGTGACTACGATCCGCTGGTCCAGCAGAGTTTGATCCCGTCCGGTCAGGGCACTGATCGCCTCGCAGATGCGGCGTACCCGCTTCTTCGAGGGAACGGTCCCGATGTAGGCGCGTCCCGTTTCCGGGGAGTAGCACCGCCCGAACGTGTAACCCAAGAAATCGAACTTCTCTTCCGGCAGTTTGCTGACCCGCGTCTTGGTTTCATTCACCGTCAATTTTAGCTTTGACATCATGTCCTGCATCGCCGCCAGCGCTTCTTCGGCACGACCGCGACAGCAGATCACGAAATCATCCGCGTAGTTGACTATGTATGCTTCGAGACGCTTCTCGTGCCCGAGCTTCTTCCACCCCAGCACAAACCGACGCATGTACAAATTACTGGGCAACGGGCTGATCGGAGCGCCTTGGGGCGTCCCCTTTCCTTCATCCCGGTTGCGCGTACTTCGATGCTTATTCCCTCGCTCGTCGGTTTCCTCGACTGGAGCTTCCAGCCACATCTTAATCAGATGGAGCATGGCTCCGTCGACGATCCTTCGGGCGACCGACTTTAGAAGCTCGGAATGCGGAATCGAATCGAAGGAACCTACGACACACTACCCATCATCAGGACCTTCCCAAGAGAGTCACGATCGTCCGCGCTCGTCATCCGTTCGAAGGTAAATCACTCGCTGTTCTCGGGGCCGTCCATCGGCACCGTCGATTGCATCTCCTTCTGATCTTGCCCGACGGTAGCAAATCGCTCATCCCTGCCGATTGGACGGACGTTGCGTCCACCGTGCAGCCTCGTGGTGCTGACTCTGCGAAACAGACCGCAACGCTTGGCTCGCTGGAAGACTTGCTTCACGCCCGCGCCGTTGTAGATGCTCTCCTCGGCCGCCTCGCCCGACCGGAAAGCGGGGAGGCCAATTCCGCTAAGAAGGAGGGCCTCCTTGCAGCGAAACCTGAATCTCTTCGACCTTCTGCTCAAGGAAATCTACGTTTGGGAAACCCTGGAGAACGAACCAAGAACTCTCGCGATCGAAATCCTCGCAAGGCTCATCGCCAGCGCAGCCGCAGACAACCACAAGCAGGAGGAAAATCATGAATGATCTGGTCAAAGTAAAGCCCAACCATACTCAACGCACCGCCTTCATCTACATTCGTCAGTCTTCCCCTGCCCAAGTCGAGTACAACCGCGAGTCCACCGCGCGCCAATATGCTTTGGTCGAGAAAGCGAGTGAACTCGGTTGGGCCAAGGAACAAGTGATGGTCATCGACGAAGACCTGGGAGTGTCCGGCTCCGGATTCGCCGAGCGCTCCGGGTTCGCCCGCTTGACCGCGGAAGTGGCCCTCGGCCACGTTGGCACCGTGTTCGGCCTCGAAGTCTCCCGCATGGCGCGTAATAATGCCGACTGGTATCGCCTGTTCGATCTCTGCAGCATCACCGACACTCTGGTCGGAGACAGCGATGGCATCTACCATCCGGCGCTCTTTAATGATCGTTTGGTGCTCGGATTAAAAGGCATCATGGCGGAAGCGGAGCTGCACATTCTTCGCGCACGGCTCGAGGGTGGTATTCGCAATAAGGCCGCACGAGGTGAACTGCGTCGCGGTTTGCCGGTGGGCTTCGTGTGGGGAGAACAGGACGGCGAAGTGCGCTTCCATCCCGACGAATCCGTCGTCAGCACCATTCGCACGGTGTTCTCCAAATTCACGGAACTCGGATCGGTCCGCAAGGTCTGGTTGTGGTTCCGCTCCGAAGGTCTTTCCTTCCCTCTGCGCTCCCATATGAAGAGCGAGATCCGTTGGGTCGCCCCCAGTTACCACACCATCCATCAAGTACTCACCAATCCGGTGTATGCTGGCGCTTATACATACGGAAAATCTCATCGTGAGCACTACGTCGATAACCAAGGCAGACTCCGGAAGCGAACCCGTCTTCTGCCCATGGCCGAGTGGCCGGTGCTTCTTCCCGAACATCATCTCGGATACATCGATTGGGCCGCGTTCCAGGTCAACCAAACACGCATTGATGCCAACGAACATCCTCAGCCACACCAAGCGGGCGGTGCCGTGAGAGAAGGCGCCGCATTGCTGCAGGGCTTCGCCACGTGTGGAAAGTGCGGCCGTCGGCTGCACACCCACTATCGCGGCAGAAACGCGGCGCCTGGCTATCATTGCGCCGGCAAGGATATCGTTCAGGGGCGCGGAGTGTACTGTCTCAATGTCGGCGGCGTCCAAATCGATCAAGCGGTTGTCGATGCTTTTCTCAGAGCTCTGACACCCGCAGCCCTGGAAGCAACGCAGCTCGCTACACAGCACCTCGAAGCGGACCACGATGCGGCGCTCACTCAGTGGCGCCTGGCGGTGGAACGTGCTCGCTACGAAGCCGAACGTGCCGAGCGTCAATATCGTGCCGTTGAGCCCGAAAACAGACTCGTGGCACGCGGCCTCGAAACCGAGTGGGAAAAGCGCTTGCGTGATCTCGCCGCTGCAAAAGCGGAACTCGAACGGCGGGAACGACAACGTCCCCGTGCGCTAAGCGAGGAAGAGAAAAATAGAATTCTTTCTCTCGGTTCCGATCTGTACAAAGTCTGGACGGCGCCTACCACCACGGATCGCGATCGCAAAGAGCTTCTGCGTACTCTTCTGGAAGAGGTGATTGTTACCGTCGATCGCCCCGAACGGCGTGCCCATCTTACCCTCCGCTGGCGAAGCGGCATTCTCACGGAATTAGATCTCTCCTTGTCGCGCTCCCAGCCTCATGGCCTCCACACCGATGAAGATACGATCTCTCTACTTCGTCGTCTTGCCATTCATTATCCCGACGAGGTGATCGCAGGCATTCTCAATCGTCAGGGACGCAAAACTGCAAACGGTGAGCGATTCACTGCGAATCAGGTCGGCAGCCTGCGTCGCTATCGCAACATTCCGCGCTACGAGCCGCCGGCGAAATCACCTACGGGAGAGTTGGCAACGATTCGCCAGGCAGCGAAGATCCTGGGCGTCTACACTTCCACGATCCACCGTTGGCTGAATGACGGTTTCATTGCTGGGGAACAGGTAACGCCTGGAGCTCCGTGGCAAATTCGGATCACCGATGAGTTGCGCGCACGCTTTGTTGAACAAGCACCGCCGGGTTATCTCCCCATGCTGGAAACAACCATGAAACTTGGTGTCTCGCGCCAAACCGTGTTGCAACGTGTAAAGCGTGGCGAGCTCGAAGCCTTATTAGTTACCAGCGGACGTCGTAAGGGCTTACGAATCAAAGTAGTGAACGACCAACCAGGGTTATTTCATGAATAAGGGGGCATTATGGACATGGATCCAAGTAGCCGGATAGGTCCGCATCAACAATTTGTCCGTGGCCAGTGTTGAGCAGCTTGTGGACATGCTTCACAGCATCCAACGCGCTGCGGTCTGGCCGGTAGGCGTATTGCTCTGGCTGTAGGTCGGCCTCGAAAATTGGTTCGAGCACCAACACCGCCGCCATCTGCGCCACGCGGTCTTTGATCGCGGGCACTCCTAACGGCCTTTGCTTCCCGTCTGGCTTGGGTATCCACACCCGCCGTACGGGCTGCGGTTGATAGGTTCTACTTCTCAGCTCCTGCGTCAGTTCGTCGAGCCACCGTTTTAGCCCGTACTCTTCAATGTTCTCGAACGTCTGGCCGTCTACTCCCGGTGCGCCGCCATTGGCTTTGCAACATTCGTAGGCGAATGCCAGTACATCGGTTCGATACACTTTGTCGTACAGAACGTAAAAGCGAAAACTCGGCGATCCCTTCGCTTTGTCGTGCAACGCCGTCTGCAGCTTCTGAACACTTAGTGGAGTTGTTAGGCTCATCGCCAATCCCTCGGTCCTTCGCTGCTTCTTGCGCTTCCTTTCAACTGAGGCTCCTTCCCTCCACCGGAGTTACCCGGCTTCATCGGTACTACAAGCCTCTCCGTCACCCCAGTCGGCCCGGCCTGTCTCTCGCGAGTTGCCAGTTGACTCGTACAGCAATCACCGCTGGGGTTTCCCGTGTTGCGTGTGGTCCCCTTTGCCTGCATGCCGTTGCCACTACCCCGGCAGGATAGATGGAAACTTGTTCGCTCATACGATTCCATCCGCTTCGGCCTTCCCCGTATTTGTGGCGGGTCAGCTCCTGCATTGGCCGTTTCGGGGCCTGCTCAGCATTGTAGGGTCGAGGAATGGCGCCATGCTCCGTAGGTCCGATCTATCGGGTGCTCCCCGTTTCCTCTGGGAGTGCCTCACTAACCGAACCGTGAGCGGGTTTCCATTCCCCGCCACCTCAAACCGTACGTGAGGTTCTCCCTCATACGGCTTACCGATTATCTGTCCCCCTGGAGCGTTCGAAACCGATGCCGCATATCCCTGGTTGGTAGAAGTGCTCCATTCCACAGCAAGCGAGCCAGGCCGGGAACCGAGCTCTCATTGAGTCTCCCCGATTGCCTTGACGCGCCAGAAACGACCGGCGTATCCGGAGCCAGACGTAGTGATCCAGGGCTTTCAGCTGGTCGGTCGAGTGCCTTCATGAAAGGGATTAACCAACCGCAACGACCCGCCAAACTTCCAATGTGCAAGGACCTTCAATAGAGAACGCGCTTTGGCAACGCTGTGCAGCGTGCGCAGATGCGGCTGCCCTGATTGTTAGACTTGCGTCCATGGGCTGCCGCCGTACCCAAGCCCTGCAAGCGATTCTCGAAGCGCGTGCCGGTGAACGAGGCATTCCTCAAGCACCTTCGCAATTGCGACGCCTGTAAAACGGTCGTCCTTTATCTCGAGCGGGAGTCTCAGAAGGATCGGGGACGGTTCTGAGCTCGACCGCAGCTGACGTCAACCAAGCATGCACAATTAAACCGTCCTCGCGCTGCTGCCTCCGCCTCTTCCCGTTAAGTCCAGGCGGCGCAAAAATAGCAGCCCCAAACCAATCGCCAGGATCGTGATGGCGGCCGCCAACTTCAGCACTCTCGAAATGATCGTTCGGTATGCCCCCGTCCCGGGATCGTACGGGCAGCAGAAAAGGAGTATCTGGTCACCTATCGATCCAAGCTTATCCTGGGAAGATTGCACGAGAGCAAGGCGCAGGTCGCGGTCGACGAACCCGACGCCGTAGAAATATTGAGCCGCTTTTCCATCGGGGGTGAGCACCACCAGTCCGGCAGCATGAGCGAACATGCCCGTCTTCGGATCATAGTTATAGTGGAATCCAACCGCGTCGGTGAGCTCCTTGATCTGTGGCTCTTTGCCCGTCAAAAAATGCCAGCCGTCAACCGCTTTCGGATCGCCGTATTGCTGCATGTAGGTTTGCTTACTTTTGGCGGCAACATCGGGCGTGTCGCGAGGATCAAAACTCACGGTTAAGACGTTAAACTGGTCTCCGATTTGAAAGCCCACTTTCTTGAAAGCCGCTGTCGCGCCGCTCATTACCTGGCCGCAGAGCATCGGGCATCGGTAATACGCCAGGATCAAGACCACGGGCACTCTCCCGAAATAGGTGCGCAGCGGGACGGTCTTGCCCGTCTCGTCAGTGAAAGTAGCGTCTAGCGGGATCTGCGAACCGATGCGTTGCTGGTATCCGACCCCTTCGAGGACCTTGGGCAGGGGCGACGCGTTGCTCGGAGTGCCGGCTGTCTGGTCAACTCCTCCAACGACTTGTGCGTTCGCGACGGTTGACGCGCAAATCCCCATCAAGGCCAGTACGATTGCGGATACAAGCCATAATGTGCGAATCAGACTTTGTCTGTCCTCCGACATCGAGCCCTCCTGTTGTTGCGGCGGCGCGGGCCCGGCATCTCGCGAGGCAAATGATTGGCAACAGGCAAATGTGCGGTGAAGGAAGTCGAACGTGGATCTGAGGCTCACGCGGAAACATTCTAACAAATTGATTCGGGCTGGGCGGAAACCATTTGCAGTTTTTCGGGCCCAACAGTGCGATATATTGTGGCCCCTTGTCGCTCGAGCGCAGCGACGATGCCGCGCCTAGCTCACCTTATGACATCAAGAAGAACCTAAATGTGAACCAGCTTATCTTTCGACTCTGGTTGTTGGTTGTTGGTTCGTAGCCATCAGAAAGGCACCTCGTCTGGGTCTGCCCGCGATGGGCACTGGCAGTTGAAGAAGCGCCCCTGAAGCCTTCTGGCTAACGAAGGCTCTGTTAGCCTTCAGCTCCGTTAGGCTTCAATGGTTGGCTCAGGTTAACTCTGATAGCAGCGAGACGCGAGGCCCCGCCCGCGATGAAGCGGACAAAGGCTTACGTGGTTGACGGAGGACCGGATTCATAACTTCCCATGACTCTTGAGATTTGCAAGGATCTACCGCGAGCGGTATTATCACGATTGGTTACCGATCGGTAATGGGCCTCGTCAAAAGGAGCATGGCCGATGATATGGACAAAGGCAAGTCTTCTGCTGGGCACTTCTGTGTCCGACGCTAACGAAGAGACAGCTATGTGATCACCGCGATCCAACCAGAGCCGGGCCGGTCAACGTGCCACTCTACAAATTGAAGTACCGCTTCAGATGGACGGGAATCCGACCCCACAGGACTTGGCTTTATTCGTTTTACTGTGTGCCGAAGGGCGTTCTGTTTTTTCTAATCAGTGGCACACGACGGAATTAAGGAGTTCCACCTACAGGCTCATTATGCGCGTGTTACCAGCGATTGCTGATTCCATGGAATGCACAGATCGGCGATACTCGCACCAGTATAAGGAGGCCCTCATGTTCGGATATGGGCTACTCGGAACGATTCTTTTTATCGCTTTGATTGTGTGGTTGGTGCGGGCGCTCTAACACCTTACTTCTACAATTGGAGGTATCGACCATGCCCAAGGGGCGCGTTTCAAGAATTTTTGCTGGTGCAGCATTGATGGGGTGTCTCGGGCTTTGCGGGCAGCAAGTCCGAGCCGACGATTGCCAGCGGCGAGTTGCACGAGCAGATCATCGCTTACATGAGGCTATCGAACATCGTGGTTACCAAAGCGAAGAGGCCGAGCACGCTCGTCACGAACTTCAGGAAGCCCGCGAGCAGTGTTGGAACGACAATCATCGCTGGTGGGACGCGGACCAAAAAAGGTGGCGTACAGACCGTGACTGGGACGAGAACGACCACCAGAATTACGGGCATCACGATGATGATGACCGACGCTAGTCTGTTCTAGCATCAACAAGGGAGGGCTGAGGCAAGTCCTCCCTCCTTGCCGCTGCTCGAATCGAGTGTGGTCCGCTGATTTTACCTCGGCTAATGCCAGGTCCTGTGTAACGCTCTAATCGTCCACCCACCGCTCATCAACGCGACCGCGATCAATATTTGCCCGTTGTAGGCCATTAGAAGCGATTCTAGGGCCTCAGCAAGCCTCAAAAGGATTTTCCTGTCCGTTGCGCTGTCGTTGGTTATTGCGGTCTAGGAAGGAAGGCTTGAAGCTTGGCCGGAATCTGGTCGGCATCGTAAATCCGGGACCGGAGTCCGATCAAGTCAACGGTGTAGTTCTCCGGCAGTGACCACCACCACAGTCAACTATTATTCTTGAAACGCATCACTTCCGACGATTCCTTGTTTTTCGCGTGATGGCATTCAAAGGGACTTACTGAAGCTAGTCAGCAAATAACGCATCAGTTTGAGTAGTTTGATGCCTTTCTGAGTAGCCCTAGAAACCGAAAGCCCCAGCCGAAGCCGGGGCTTAGTGGTCGGGGATAGGGAGAGGTTAGAACAGTTCTAGCAACGTGGCCTGTATGGCGTGGTCGACCTGTTCCCGGCTTGGCTGCGCGTAGATGCCCGTTGAAGCCACAGAGCGATGGCCTAGGGCATTCTGAATAGTGGTAAGGCTGCGATTGGCCTCAACCATGGCAAAGCCTAGCGTGTGCTTGCAGCAATGCGGGTGCCTCTTCTCCGGGGGCAAACCGGCCTTCGTAGCAACGTTCTGGAAGATTCTAAAGAAGGCCGAGCGGTCGAGCTTTCCGCCCTTCTGACTGGTAAAAACATAATCACTCTGGTCTTGCTGATCCTGCCGTTCTTCCAGCCATGCGTTCAGCACGCGGGTAGTAGATAGCAATGGTTGGCCCTGCAAATTCACTATGTGCCCGACCGATGTCTTAGAGCCCTTCAGCCGCCGGATTGTGACCGTTCCATTCTTGCGGTCGAGGTCCGATAGCCGAAGGTCGCAGACTTCCGAGGCACGCATCCCGAAGCGAAAAGCAAATAGAATCATGGCATGGTTACGCTTTGATGCATTGGCAACCTTGAGAACCTTCAGCAGCTCGTTGGGCGTAAGTGATTGCATCTGTTTTCTCCTAGAAGCTACGCAACCTTAGTTTTAAAAGATGCGTTTGTCAAGAACAATCTTATGTCATCCGGCAGAATCTTTTGCAGCCTAGCCTCGGGGCTTTACAGCCGACTTGGTCCCCGGGCATGAGATAGCAGAAGAGAGAACGAACTGCGATTGACTCCGGGGAACAACCGAGCATGTAACTAACTCTGGCGATCCCGGGAAAAAGGTACTGAATCGAGTCAGGAGGTAAGGCCCGGCGGGCTAGAGCCCCAAGCATGACCACCTTCGATTGGTCGATTGGCGAGGCTCATTTCATATTTCGAGATGGGACCAGAAACAGACCGGGGGCATCTGTGGTGAGCCGAGTAGGTCCTCGCGTAGCTAGTCGTGGATAACTCAGAAAAGCAGAATATCCCGTACTTAAAGGAGAAATAGTTTATATGGCCGAGATAGACTTCTATTATTGCGGATCGCAGGCCGGAATGCTTGCTTTAGTACACGCTCTCCCCGGGGCCATGGTTAACCGGAAAGACTTAAGCCAAAGCTTCATTCTTCGTACTCTGCCGCCGACGTTGCTAGCGAACTGGACAGAGCTTGTCCCAGGTCCCAATTATCAGAATCCACACGTTCTAACCGGCACGGTCAATGGAAGCAATTCGGCCTTCGCTCTGCCTACGGCACCCCCGGCAACCTACATGATTACCGTAGGCGGACTCATCCTAATTTCCGGGACGGACTATACCTCTGTCGGAACGGCCATAACCTTCACCGTAGCCCCAACGTCTACACCGGTTGCCTATTACTAATATGCCCCTTGCAAATGAGTTGTCCCCGAAAAGCCGGGCCATAATAAAATTACGCGACGAAGGTAAAACGTGGCCCGTCGTAGTCCAAGAATTCAATGCCCAGTTCCAAACAAGTTGGAGCCCGGCAAATGCACAAACGACCTACAAGCGTGCGAGGACCAAGCTATTGGCATTTCAAAAGCGCAAGACCGGACGCCCTGCCGCTATAGCTCTCCCCTGTGCCAATAGCTTGGCAATGGCAGGATCGTCCAAGGAAGTGTCGCCGTAATCATCGGCCAAGATATCAATTGAGGTATCTCCGGGAACACCCGTATTAGCACGGTCGGCTTCGACACTGGGACTAGCAGATATAGGGCCGTAACCGAATTCCGGGCCAAGCGACGGTCTGATAGGGGACGCGCCTGCCGGGTGAGCAGGTGTGCTAACAATACTCCTCCGGAACATTGCCCCGCATAGCATAGTTCCTAATTCTTGGAATACTCACAGGGGCACTGACGATTATGGTTAAAGTAAGTTTGTATCGTGGAAGGCTTTAGATCCCCTCTGCTTTTAGCGGTAGCGACGCTCCCGGTTCGTTACAAGAGCGATCAGACGGATGCCACCATTAAGGGCCCGCACGCGCGATCTGTTCGTTGAGAAGTCACCAAGCGCGAAGACATCGGCGATGTGGAACGATTCGCAAATCGTGTCGGTTTTGGAGCAACTTTATTCA
>CAVQZU010000084.1:0-8286 GCA_963718485.1 uncultured Acidobacteriota bacterium | reverse complement strand
AATCCGCTTGGAGGGAGAAGACCGTGAAACGGGCAGGGGAGACTACCCTCGACCGCGTGCATCAGGGAATGATCCTTTTCGCTGCCGGACGAGGCGAGGCGCTAAAGCGCTTCGTGGTTGAAGATGGCGTTGGCCAGGATGGTAAATTCTGGCGGCTTGCCCAGGCGCTTTCTGCACTCTATCCTTCCGGTTCAGATGAGAAACGCTGGGTGGACGGAGTTCTCGCCCGCAAGAAACAGTTCGGGTTCTAGTAATGGGAATGAAGCACGAGGAGAAGTCAGAGCATGGCACTCAAACCCTGGTATAAGGTCGTCACGCCGAGGGAGGATCTAAGAGATGGGAAACCTCTCGATGCATCTGAATTCGCCGTTCATCTCGATCAGGTTAGGGACGGACGCGCCCCAGCGGTCTATCAGAACCCGGAGCGCTTTTTAGAACGTACCTTCCTGACGAAAGGGCTAACCGGCGTCGCAGCCGAGGTGCTCCGCCGATTGTCCGGGGAGAAGACCGAGACCTCTGCCGTGTTTAATATGACCACGCAGTTCGGTGGCGGCAAGACCCACTCTCTTACCCTGCTGTATCACCTAGCCAATAACGGCCCTAACGCGAAGAATTGGCAAGGTGTCGCCAGGTTGCTTCAGGTCGCCGGCCTGAACACAGTGCCCTCGGCTAAGGTCGCGGCATTTGTCGGTACTGAATTCGACCCCATCGCGGGTCGCGGAGGCTCTGACGGAACGCCGGTGAGAAGAACGCCATGGGGGGAAATCGCTTTTCAGGTTGGCGGCGAGAAAGCGCTCGCAATTCTCGCCGAACATGAAAAGCAGGGTGTCGCCCCCGGTGGTGACGTTATCCGATCGTTTCTACCCAAAGACCAGCCCGTATTGATCCTGATGGACGAACTGATGAATTTTGTCAGCCGCAGCCGCAAGAGCGGAATGGCCGGTCAGCTCTACAGCTTTCTTCACAACTTGAGCGAAGAGGCCCGCGGGCGCGACAACATGGTGCTCGCAGTATCAATTCCAGCCTCGGAACTCGAAATGAGCGCCGACGACCAGTCCGACTACGAGCGTTTCAAAAAGCTGCTCGACCGCGTCGGCAAGGCGGTAATCATGTCGGCGGAATCCGAGACTTCCGAAATCATCCGTCGCCGGCTCTTCGAGTGGGACGACAATGCAATCACGAGTGACGGTAGGGTGATGCTCAATAGGGATGCGATCGCGTCCTCTAACGAATTTGGGGACTGGGTAAAAGATCATCGCCAGCAGGTGCCCGAGCAATTTCCATTCGACAGTGCGCGAGAAGCTTTTGCCAACACCTATCCATTTCATCCGAGCGTTCTCTCGGTATTTGAAAGAAAATGGCAAGGGCTACCTCGATTTCAGCAAACCCGCGGAATCCTGAGACTCTTGGCCCTGTGGGTTTCTCACGCCTATCAAGCAGGATTCAAAGGTGGCCATCGCGACCCACTGATCGGACTTGGCACCGCCCCGTTGGACGACTCTCAGTTTCGCGCTGCTATGTTTGAGCAACTCGGTGAGCATCGCCTTGAAGCCGCCGTCACAACGGATATCTGCGGGAAAAACGACTCTCACGCGGTCCGTTTGGACAATGAGGCTGTGGAAGGTATTCGCAAAGCCAGACTTCACCGAAAAGTAGCCACGACGATTTTCTTCGAATCGAACGGTGGGATGTCTCGCGCAGAAGCAACTACCCCAGAGATCCGGTTGGCTGTCGCCGAACCGGAGATCGATATCGGCAATGTGGAAACCGTGCTTGAGGCCCTGACTGATTCCTGCTACTACCTAACTGTTGAGGGCAACCGCTATCACTTCAGCTTCAAAGAGAACCTGAACAAGCGCTACGCCGACCGACGCGCAAATATCAAAGACACATCAATAAGTGATTGTGTTCGGGCGGAAATTCGGAAGGTATTTGCCGCGAGCAATGGAATCGAGCCGGTTTTCTATCCAGAGAAGACCAGCCAGATTCCGGACAAGCCAATTCTGACTCTGGTGGTGCTGTCACCTGAACAGAGCTTAGAAGATGAAAAGCGAACAAAATCATTCATTGAATCTGTAATCCGGGAACATGGAACCTCGGCACGAACCTACAAAAGCGGACTTGTATTCGTCGTCGCCCAATCTGCTGGTCCGCTCTCCGAAGAGGCCCGCCGCGTTCTCGCTTGGGAAGAGATTCAAAAAGAGCTCCCCGGAATCAACGTGGACACAACCCAAATCGCCCAACTGGAAGACAACATCAAGAAATCCCGTCGCGACCTCAGAGACAGTGTTTGGAGAAGCTACAACAATATCGCTCTTCTCGGGAAAAATAACGAGATCAGATTCATCGACCTAGGGAATATGCATTCCAGCGCCGCAACGTCAATCATTCAGTTCATCGTGAATGAGCTTGTGCACGTTGACGAGATTCAGAGCGGTATCAGTCCCAATCTTCTCGTACGCAATTGGCCGCCGGCTTTTCGGGAGTGGAGCACGAAGGCTGTGCGAGACGCATTCTTCGCCTCGCCCCTTTTCCCGCGTCTACTCAACCCGGACGCCATTAAAGAGACCATCGCTCGCGGCGTATCCAATGGACAGCTCGCTTATGTCGGTAAGGCTGCAAGTGGGAAATATCTGCCATTCAGCTTCGAGCGGACAATCAATACGGCAGACGTCGAAATTTCGGAAGAGATGTTTATCGTCTCCAAAGAGACCGCTGAGGCTTACCGCAAGGACTTAACCAAGCCAGAGGGCTCCGCGCCGACGTTGTTCCCGGCCGAAGTTGGCGATACGCGAGACCTACCCAAACCGGGGACGGATCAGACGACGACCGCCGACAGTGCGAAGAGCCGCCCACAAACCTCTCAGCAGAAGTCAGAGCTAACCTGGGCCGGCAAAATCCCTTCCCAAAAGTGGATGAACTTTTACACAAAAGTTCTGACGAAGTTGGGAGTGACGAGCGACCTTACTCTTACCGTAAAAGTAGAATGCAAACCCGAGGGCGGATTGTCCCCACAGAAGATGGAAGAGATAAAAGGCGCTCTGCGAGAGCTGGGGCTTGACGACAGGATTGATTAACACTTGAGTCCGTCGGAGGCTTCACGTTAATTGCATCGGTGGTTCGGAAGGCGGGACACTAGTCGTGTCTTCTTCTGCCTTCGGTTCGCTCTCGGCAGGGGCTGGTAACAGGCCTTCCTCCTGTAAGTATTTCCGCATGAGAGAGTCTCCTGCTGCGCCGTGGCGGAACTCATCGACCTGAGCGACGGCTTTGCCGACTCTCCTCTTCGCCCACTCTCGCTTGCTTACTTTCGGCTCCCGGCGGTAAAGGGGACGGAGAATACCCTTTCGTGACGGCTCACCGCATCTCGTTCTCCTGAAGATATAATTTCCCCATGTGCGGACGATATCGGCTGTCGCGGCGAAAGCAGATCATTGAGGAGCACTTCGATAGCATTTCGGGGGAGGAAGATTGGAATCCCCGATACAACATCGCACCAACCCAGCCCGTCCCCGTCATCCGCCAACACCCAAAAGAGCCACGGCGGGAGTTGTCCCTGATGCGGTGGGGTTTGATTCCGTTGTGGTCGAAGAACATGTCTGGTGCAGCCATGATAATCAACGTCCGAAGTGAGACGGCGGCGACGAAGCCTGCATTCCGCGATCCGTTGACCAACCGCCAATGCCTCATCCCGGCGGACGGATTTTACGAGTGGCAGCGGGCGGGTAAGGCGAAACAGCCGCACTGCTTTGAGGTCAACGATGGCAAATTATTCGCCTTCGCAGGACTGTGGGACCGCTGGAAAGACCCGAATGGGCAGTGGGTCAAGTCGTGCTCGATCCTAACCACGACTCCGAATGCTGTCACTGCATCCGTCCATGATCGAATGCCGGTCATCCTTGATCCAGATTGTTATGATCTGTGGCTCGATCCGGGGATGCACGACATGAGAGCAGTCTCAGACATGCTGAAGCCGTATGATGCCCGGATGATGCGGTGCTACGCGGTGAGCAGTCGCGTCAACTCCGTTGCGAACGATGACGCGGAGTGTTCGACACCCGTCAAGCTCAATGCCGTTCAAACGCAAACGAGTCTATTCTGATATGCCGAAGCGACCAGCGAAGAAAGAAGCACCGGACACTCTCAAAGGCTGGCAACAGATCGCCGATTTTCTCGGTGAGCCTCAATCGGTTGTGCAGCGTTGGGCGAACGAGGGAATGCCAGTCCGCAAGGAAGGCCGATTCGTCTCGACTTCACCCGACAAATTGAATGCGTGCTTGGAAAAGAATCGGGCAAGCCAGTTCACGCGGTGACTGAGACGACAGACCTGACTGCTGAACTCAAACGCGGCCTGTCCTATGTCCGCCACGAACAACAGTCAGAAAAGCCGCAGGGTCCGGCAAAGAAGAAGAAGTGAAGGACAACCATCTTCGTCTTGGCGGGATCAAGCACAACGCAGGTAAGGATTTCGATCACAACTCGCAGGTCGGCACGACTATTTAGCTGCACTGCCCGCTGCGTCCCGCACAGTGGCGGCGTGTAAATATCCGACTTCCTGTGCAAGTCTCCAAAATTCTTCTCTTGCTAGGTGTCTTTCCAATTTTAACCTTCTAGCTTCGGCTCGGACGAATTTGCATAGTTGATCCATCACCATGCCACTCGTCCCAGAATCTTCGATCAGAATTTTACGAAACCCTTCGATGGTGACGGGAGGGAGTGCGGGGCCGTCGATAAAATATCGAAGGTACTTCACGAAATTTCCGTCTTCAACAATGACGTTTCCTTGACGACCCTTTATCTCAAAAATCTCTTTGTGGGATTTGCCATGTCCGCCGGGAAACGGCTCAGTGAAGTCCCGAATCCTCGCCTCAGGAATCGCTCCACGACTGTGAAGCGATTTCAATAGAGAGCGGGCAGCTTTACCAGAATAAGAACTACCCCTCGAAAATTCCGCATCCATCTGCTGGCGGAAAGCAGCTTCCTCTGGTGTCAACTCGATAGGTTTAACTTCGGGAACGTTCATTTTTCCCCCATTTGCTGCCTAGTCCGCCTTACAGTTCAACTCTCTGTAAAATCTCTCCCAATCGTCTATGCGTGGAAGTGTTCCGCCGTTGCCTTCGACCACATCCTTGAACACATTGCAGAGGCATTTCTGCCGGGCAGCACCACTCCCTTCCTTTATGAAACGGTCTCGACACGCTTTCAATCGGGCAAGGATGGCTTGGACTTCGTCCTCCGAGTACGTTGAAGCGAATACTTGACTGACACGTTGGGCTTCGGCAATCGTGTCTTTTTCTTCACGATGACGTTGATACGCCTTGCCGACATCGGCTCCCAGCGTGATTCCCTCAAAGAGAGCCTTGATGTAAGACAGAACTTCTAACCAGACATGGAACGATGCCATTCGTCACCTACGTTCGGAACTCGGCTTCACATCATACGCTTCCGGCGTCTCATCGAAATCGCTCGTCGATCTTCGCCATGATGACCTCAGCCCATTGAATGCTTGCGGCGATTAACTTCTCTGTCCGTGGGCTTCCTTGTGGTCCGCAGAATAGATCATCAGCCGTCTGCATGTGCAGGCTCGTCAGGATCGCGGCCATGATCCCGATCACACCATCCCGGCATCCTAGCACAAGGTTCGCCTTTGGTTCGCTCTCGACTTGTGCTACGTTTTGAAAAGGAGGCGTAGTATGAACGTCCCTAACGCTCCGATGTCCCTGTATGGTTTCGCTGACGCTTGCTCAGATTTTGACCGCCGTCATCCGCACTGGTCAGCGGTGATGTCCCGCCTATGGGACGCCATGAACCTCGCATTCAGCCGCAAACAGGTCATGGATACAGAGATAGAAAAGTTCGTCTATTTTTACGGGAACCTCGTGGCTGAGGACTTCATGGAGATTTTCCTGATGGCTGCCAACGGTTACGGTTATGGGGCGATGAAGTTGTTACGGTCGATGTACGAGCACACCGTTACATTAAGGTACCTGCACGACCATCCTGACGAACTTCAGGCGTTCTTCGATTTCGACCGAGTGCAACAGTACAAATTGATGAAGCCTATCTTCGAGACATTCGGCGAGAATAGCGTGCTGTCGTCTGGCATCGTAGAGGACACGGAGCGAAGGTACAAAGAAGTCAAAGACAAATTCATGGCCAAGTCTTGCAAATCGAAAACCTGCGATGAAAGGCGTGTGGGCCATACGTGGAGCAAGCTGGACTTCGTTTCGATGGCGAAGACGACCGGAGCCATCGGTACCCTTATTGTTCCCGGTTATTTCATACCGCTGCGTCACGCTCACAGCACACTCAGGGCGATGATGGATAGGTTGGAGAGAAGGGATGAGCACTTGGGCTTTGAGCGGGAGTTACAACCGCATGAAGCCGATCAAGCCCTGATGACCGCACACAACTGCATACTCGTCGCTTTAGAAGTTCAAGACGAGCGGTTCAAGATTCCGGGTCTGAAACCAGCTATCGAAAACTGCGTTAGGGATTGGGCGTTGATTTGGTCGCCGGAGTCCTTGACCGAATTAGAGGCACCCGTTGAGCAATCAGGGATGAGGTCCATCTGATTCCCGAGTTTAGGTTCGTGTTTTCCACAGAGCCGACTCAACATTAACACCCTTTCGCCTTTGTTTTGCCTATCTTTTCCGTGCTACATTGTGCAAATCGGAGGGGGAAAACGGAAATGTCTGGCTCAAATACGGCTGCACTGGCACCCCACGGCACGCCTGAACGTTGGCAGGCGGACTGCGACTGCGACGAGTGTCGTTGGGCAATGCAAGGCATGATCGGCGAATCTGAAATTGCTTTCAATACAACCTCGATATTGGAATCCATGCTGCACTTTCGGGTTCGGGGTTGTGAGTTGTATGTCGTGCCTACAATGATCGATGCACGCTACAGCCCTCAGACGGTACGACACCACATTGACAGGTTGATTGAAGTCGGAGCTTTGTCAAAGATCGCTCCTATAGAGGGCCGCGTGGGACGCTCTGGAATTTATCTTCTGCATGTCGAAAAATTGAAGATGCGATCCGAACTCAGGCTGTGGAGAGAGTCCGAGAAATTGCAACAAGATCACGGATTCACCAAGATCACTTCATGGCGGATGATGATGCTCAAGGAGCACGAGTCACGTAGCGGCGACCCTTGCGTCAAGTGCGGGAATTTCCCCGTCGCCGATGGCGGTTTCTGTGCTCACTGTTGTTGTGCCAAGACATATGATCGACCGGGCGTCCCGTGCCCCGTGTGTCAGGGAACTGAAATCCCCAAGGCATTCTTCGACCCAAAAATGCAAGCCGAGTTGGAACGTGTCGAAAACGCACGAACGACATTCTTCCAATCCCGACAATTGATGTTGGTGAAAAGTTAAGGGAGGGTTTGAAAATGGACGAAACTTATGTCGCCCCGGATTATTGTTCAACCGGATGGAGCCTCTACAACAACATCGCAGATATGTGGACGAATTTCGACAAAGTATTCCCCAAACACCAAGTCCAATTCCCTAACACGTTGACCCCAGAGCAAGCAGCCGCACAGCAAGCCGTCAATGAAGCGTACGAGACGGTCTATAAACACTTGGACACCTGTCCCCGATGCTATGAGGAGGAGTGCAGGGTTAAGAAACATTTTGGTCAGGAAGCCCCAATAAATTGAGTGCCCATCTTGCCAACCTCAGACCCGCAAACCGTGAAGTCTTTCGATTACGTCTGGAGGCACAACGGCCCTCTGCCAGTTGATGCGACAAGCGTGCGTTTCAGGGACAAGCCTTTGGAGAAGGACATTGTTTTCGCAGACCTTCGCAACGGACGTGCGTTCAAGGTGGTTGCTGTCTCAAAAGGAACGGAGGAACCCGGAGCCTTTAAGCACGTTCCCAAGGATGTTGTGCATACGTTCGATGCGAAGTCTCTTTCTGGGGAAGAACTGACGCAGTTGCGGATACGGTGCAAGTTCGAGGATGACGATGAATGGAGGTATGTAATCCTTTGACGGTTAGCTAGACCCCGGAACAAGTTTCTGGAATCGGAGGAGTAGATTCACGCCATGCACAGTGGGTTAGCGAAAACGACCTAGAACGAATCCCACTCTCTCCGCCATTTTTCTTCGACGCGTGAAATCATTCACCTGGCAACGACCGTCTGTCGGTCGATCGATTATGCTATCGGCGTTCCGCTGCTAATTCTGGTACGTGCCTCCTGTGTGCTGACCTCCATTCCTAACAGCCATCCGTCATTCTCAAGCGGAAAGCTACGCTGTCTCTTTTCCACTACGTCCTCCTCCGGG
>CAVQZU010000083.1:0-41954 GCA_963718485.1 uncultured Acidobacteriota bacterium | reverse complement strand
TAACTTATTGACGTACGAGAGATTGCCCCGCCTTCGATGTCCCGAAATGTCCAGTTGCCTGGATTTCACTTCCGATCTTCATCGGTAGCACCATCCGCACGACGCTGGAATGTGCCGTCCGCTTCTGTTCACTGACTGCTTGCGTGTATATGTTCAACGTGGTTCGAATGTCGGCGTGGCGTAAGAGTTCCTGTTGGACTTTCACGTCCACTCCGAGCTGCCTCAACATCGACGAATACGTGTGGCGAAATGTGTGCCAGCCTATCTCGCCTCCTAGTTCAGCCGCTTTCGCCGCCGGCTTGATCTGAGTTGCGAGCATTGAACTCGAACGCAAGGGCAATTCGCCCGCTTTCTGAGGGCTCGCGAATACCCAATCACCGTCCTGCGCGAACTGCGAAGCACGTTTCCAACTGAAAAGGATCTCGGCGAGCGCGGGATCCAAGGGCAATCCGGATTGTGAGTATTTGGTCTTCACATCTCCAACAACGCCATCAACGATGGCCCGGCGCACCAGCACCGTGAGGTGTTCCCAGTCGAAATCCAGCCATTTGAGCGCAAACAACTCACTACATCTCAGGCCGGTGCCAAGGGCGACAATCACCGCGGATCGGCAAGGTTCTGCCAAAGTGGCGATCAGCGCCTGAATTTCGTCGGGGTTCAAAATACGGGGTTCTGTCCGCCTCCGACTGATGCCTTTTACTCTCACCAATGCGAGGGGATTTACACCTAGGTCGATCAGGCCCCAGCGCATCGCGCAATTGAAGATCACCGCCATGACGTTGCGTATGTTGCCTTTGGTTTTCGGCGCGAGGTCGACGGATTTCAGCCACTGCTCGATCGTGAAAGGAGCACCTTTGCTCGCCAGCTTGCGCAAAGGCCAGTCAGCCCACTTCGGACGGATGTGAGTTTCGATATAGGACCGGTACGCCAAATTCGTGGAGTGACGCTCTGGCATTTCCTCCGCGATGTAACGATCCAAGAGAGCTCCGAACCCGATGGTCCGGGGCGTGGGGTTTTCAGAATTGGCCGTCAATTGCAGATGCTCACACGCTCTGAGAGCCTCCGCTTTCGTGGGGTACTGGTCGATGGCGCCGATCATCTCGCCGCGGCGGTTCACTTTGCCAGCCGCACCGTACTCGCGCCAGCGATAGACCCACACGTCCGGTCCGTTTCTGCGTTTGTCGAGTTGCAAGTTTCCGTGCTGATATCGAGTCCTCATTGGAGCCTTTCTCCTTTTGGACTCGGGTGGCCCGAACACTCTAACTGCGCAGACATCCAGGCGTCTAGCGAGGACTCTCGGAACCGCCATACTCGACCGATCTTCATTCCCGGCAGTGTGCCAGCTTGGGCCAAACGCTTGACTGTTTTCGGGTGCAGTCTCAGCAGTTCTGCCGCGCGATCCGCAGTGATCAGCGGTTCACATCTCGTCGGGTTTTGCTGTTCCGAAATCATCTGTTTCTCGAACTGCTTTTCTGACCTTTACCGAGCACGCAGACTCAACAATCTACAAACCCTATTTTCGTCGGGTTATTGGAACGCTGCCTTCGAAATTGTAGGACTGTTCGCACAATCGGTCCGATCAAAGAACTGCAACCGTTTCTCGTCGAAGTAAACCGGCAGCGACCCGACCCCACCGTTTCGATTCTTGCCAATGATCAACAGTTCGTCTTCAGGGATTGGTCTGCCATCTTCCCCGATAGGCAAGTACGGCAACAGAACGACGTGACTGTGTGCCTCGATGTCACCGCTTTCTTTCAGATCAAGCATGGACGGACGAGCGTTGATCCCGCCCTCGGGGCGCCGGAGCTGAGAGAGAAGCACCACTCCGACGCGCTCGCTTTTTGCGAGTTGCCGCAAAGCGTTGGCCACATACCCAACGCGATCGCGTAACTCGCGACCCTGGCCCTCCACCAGGCGAAGATAATCAACAACAATCAACCTCACGCCGTGGCGACGAATGTACAGCCGAGCGCTGGCAAGCAATTCCTGAACCTTGAGCGATGGCCTATCGTCCACGAAGATCGGATACTCAGCAATCTCGCCCGCGGTCCGGGTGAGCTCTGTCCAGCGAACGTTCTTGATCGCTTGCGGATTTCGTATTTGGATTGCTGGCAGGGAAGACCTGGCAGCTAAGAACCTCTTGCCGATCTCTATGGCTTGCATTTCGAGGGAGAAGGCATAGGTTGGTGTTCCCGCATAGCCACTCGCCAGCACGATTTGAATACCAAGGGCGGTTTTGCCCTTGCCCGGCAACGCGCCGATCGTCCACAGCTCGCCGGGGCGAATCCCACCGGTTGTCAGGTCGAGCGAGGGTATCCCAGTGGTCATTCCGACCAAGCCCTGATTTTGGGCTTGTGTCTCAAGCTCGCGCAGAACTTCGGGCATGAGATCCTTCACATGCCGGGCCTTCGTTTTTCCCGATGCCGCTTCAATCTCGAGGAGAGATTCCTGAACCCGATCGATACAGTCACCAGTGAGAACAGAGAGGTCGTCTGTTGCATTGACCAGAGATTGGCCCGCGGCCCGCGCCTGGCGCCGACGCGATTTATCGAGGATCAGTTCCGCATAGTGCTCGACATTCGTAACGCGGGCCAGCCCGGCATCTACGTTGTTGCTTAGCTCACACACATAAGCCGCGCCTCCCACAGACTCAAGTTGATTTTTTGTGATCATGGCGTCGGTAACGGTCATAGCGTCGACTGGCTTTCCGGCCTCAGCGAGTTCGGCGATCGCATGAAAAATACGCCGATTCGAATCCAGTGAGAAATCTTGCGCCTGCAATAAGGGCAGAACACGGTACAAACTTCCGGGATCGGCTAGGACGCATCCAAGAACGGTCTTCTCGGCATCGAGATTAACCAAGGCCTCCATCAGTCGCCCTCCATCTGCGCGAGCGCGCGAGTCGCTGGGTTATCGACGAGGACGTTGATCGCTGGCTTGTGGGATTCAGTTGAATACTCGCGATACAGGGCTTGCTCGAAGAATTTCTGGGGGCCGCCCGCGAAATCGCCTTTTGCGACATGTCGTTTCATGTAAGCATGGACCAACCACTCGCCAACTTGTTCTAGAGTGGCCTCCGGCATTCGCTTCGCCTGGAACTCAACGGCGTCCCTGAACGCCCAAATTATTTTTTCGCCAGACCAGCCATTCTCCGAGCAGAGGGTTCGAGCAATTTCAATCGAATTAAACCCAGTGTTCCATTCGGGGATAGGGTTTTGATCCGTTTCTTGGCTAGCCATTGGTGAGCCGTCGCCCTTACCAGAGCCTAAGCCAGAGCAAAAGCCAAAGCCTATGGAGCCATTGGTTACGGGTTGGGTAGCCATAAGCTGGCCAGTGGTTTCAGGATCAGAAAGGAATTTCTGTAATAGTTCTTTTGGCGGTTGTGGTCCTAGAATCTCATGGCCTTGGCGCAATCTGCTTGGCGCCGGCAGCCGTCCGGGCTTTTCAATCCCGATAAAATATCCCCACTGCTTGCCTGTGGCGCCGTCAGTCCACCGGAACAGCAATTTGACCCGCTCAAACTCCGCAAGGACTTCCTCAACCTGTTCCAGTGTGATCTCGGGGCGGTTATAGCTGTACACGGTGCTCCAAATTCGACGTGGGTTCGCTTCGAAGCTGCCGTTGGCGAGGGCAAGGGGAACCAGGTTCGCATATTCCGCCTTGATCCATGCGTGGGCGATTTTAGCGAGCTTGTCAGAACGCCACAGACCTTCGCCGTCGATAATTCTTTTTGGCATCAGTCGACCCCGTAGTGTTCCGGCCCGAGGCTCCCGAACTCGGGAAACGAGTTCGCGCTTTCGCGATGGATCGAATCTCTGCTGTCGCGGGTAGTGGCAGTTGCTGGTCGAGACTCGAGCCGAAACCATGAGCAGCGGCGTCCGTCCACTTCACGGGTTCGATTCGCGATTCGGAAGCCGAGGCGCCGGAGTTCGAAAATTCTGGCGTTGTATTGTGCCGCACATTCAATAATTTCGGGCAGGGGAACCCAGGTGCCGTGAGCAGCTATCAACACACCGAGGATTCGACTCCGTTGCCCCGCGCGAGAACTCACAGAGTCGCTCGATGAGAGGGCGCGAAATTTCGCATCTGCCCACATGCGGGTATCGATTTTGCGGTAGCGAGCCATTAGTAGGCGGGACCTCCGCACTCGGAGCGAACCGCCGCAAGAGAAAGCCACGGCTCACGGTCTGCCCGCTTGAACTTTCCTCGGTTATAAGCTATCTTCCTTTCCGATATCTCCGATGGTGCCTTGCCCCACCGGGTGTTCGCCATGGCGACGTCTCCATCCGGGGATGTCGCCGGAATTTTTGACCTGCACATCATCCCTCTCATCAGTCGATCGACCCCCGTACCTTTCTGGCTGCCAACCTGCCAAAACTCCGGGAACGAGCTAGCGGTTGCGACCGTATGTTTGAACGGGGGTCGATTGCCTACAATTACCAAGCTGTGAAGCGCACGATTGTATTGCAGGGCGATTGCTGCCAGCTCGAACACTTCGGCAAAGTCAGGGTAGCGGCTCAGCAAGAGGGTCAGGGTCAACATCTCCCGGGAATCGTTCGCCCAAGGTGTCGTTGCGGCTCGTATCACAGCACCACCTCAAGTCGTTCAACCGTCGAAGTGGGCCGCCGAGCGGCCAGCTCCGCCATTACTCGTGGAACGATCGAGCCAATGTGCTCGTCCCCGGCAAGGCCATCCGGATGGGCGTTGCACCGCGACAATTGGTATCCAGCACCAAACCCGCGCACTGCACGGCAGATTCGATCCAATTCCGTCAGCAGTTTCCGCACCCGTTCTTTGTCCGCCGCGATGCCGGGCTTCTTGAGCTCCACATACAACGCATCCTTCCGACGACGCAAGGAACAGAAGGCGGCATCCAGCATCTGGAGAGCGCTCTCCGTGTCGACGAACGTATGAATTAGGATTGACTTCTCACCGTGAATCGGCTTATATTCCGCTTCGACAACTTCCATTTCCATCTTCAACTCCTTAAAGTGGCGAGAACCTTGACCGGGCTCGCCATTTTTGTTTCCTGATTTCAGACAGCCACAGGCTCCCGGCTAGAAAGCACCCGCTTAATCTGGGCCGCTCGGGACTCGATAACCCCTAACAACACTTTGCGAACAGCACAGCCTTCATCCGGATTGAGCTGCAGTTGCCCGCACTCTGCTAGGCTTAACCGCATTCTGCTCACTCCGCATTGCTGAGCCAGTTCAAATTGGGTCAGGTCAGCCATTCTTCGCAATTCTTTGAGTTTCATATATCGGGCAGCCTCCTAATTTCAGCCTTCAGCAATTTTGCCGCTTGCCACACCTTAGCAAAATATGTACTCTACTTTCTACGATAACAATTGTAGAGCACTATCGAGGTACTTCGATGATCTCTCGATCTTTCCCTTCGATGATGTGGGCTTCGGATATCGAGGTTGAGGTGTCAGGTCCAGATCTGCTTGTCCACGGGGACGCTTCGTTTCCAGATCAGCAGCCGGAGAGAGACCTATTGCGTAACTATCGCGAGTGGGCGATAGCTAGGACAATGAAGCGGGCTGGCCTGAAAGCACCGCAAATTCGGTTCGCGAACGCTATAACGGATCAGCTGCTAATTGCCTTCGTGAAAACGTTTGGCCCTGTTTACGCAGAGTCTGTTGCCGAGCGTGACACCGACAATTCCCTCGTTCGCGACGCCATACAGCCTCTCGACAAACTTCGCTGTGAACGGCGAACGTATGCGGCAGCATTGGATTTATTGGTCGAACTCGAGAAGGAAAAAGCGGCAAGCCCCCAGAGTATCCAGGATTACATTTCCGGCGTCGTTGAAGGGTGCAAGGATTGGACCTCGGAATGGCATCGTGAGCGGGAGTGGCGCAGGGCTCGTGGTCATCTTCCTCCAAGCTGGCATTTTGATAAATCGGAATGGGAAAACCTTGTCCGCCTAAAGGTGGGCGCTAGACAAACTTCGAGTCTCGACGCCTTGTCCCGGTTGGTTCGGGGTGGTAGTCCCTCTGATGCCGGACATCAGGTGATTTGCACACTCGCCAATGCATTCAGTATTGAAGTGACACACTTCGGCAACACTCGTTGCGAAGTGCCGCCGCGGTATGGTCTGGTCTTCGGAGTTCGGCCCGTTCTGTACCATCTTTTGCGCTTAGAATATCTGCGCACCGGGGTACAGAGGTGTGTAAATGAGTTCTGCCGGCAGTTCTTCCTTCGCGATCGAGAAGGCCAACATTACTGCTCGGAGGAGTGTTCCAGAAAGCACCGGCAACGAGAGTATTGGAAGACCAGCGGCTCAAAACTGCGGCGAAAACGTAATTACAAGAAGGAAGAGACGTTACGAAAACTCGCTAAAGGATCTTAGCGCTATCCGATTCTGAAGGGATAGTAGCATGCCACTCAAGCCCCGTCAGGCGCTCCCCAGTGGTCTCTCAGGAGAGCCCTTTCGCCTAAGAAAGCCGGAATGTTTGAAAGGGGGTCTCATTGCCTACAATTGCCGCCGAATTACATGAAACGAGGCCACCGCGATACGCGCACACTCGCGCGAACGCCGGCGCCCCCGTGACGGATTTCAGAGTGATCCCTCGGATCCCTACAGGCAAATGACCTTCTAACTGTGAACCCACTACCCGCCTTGTGGACTCACCTGCAACAGCGAGAGGGTTGTAGGTCCAATCTCCGGATTCACGCCATTGACTCCAGCACACTGCAAACTAACCGTGTCATTGCCCGGAATTAGCGCTACCGCCTGAATTGAGGTGGCATTCGTCGCTGTACTGGAGATCGCGCCGGCCGTGTCGGAGAGTTGACACAGCGCTGTCCCGAACACAAGACCGACGTTTCCGGTAATAAGCCAGTTGCCGGTGCCCGGTACAATCGAGAGCACTGTCTGCATCACTCCCGATGAGACGGGTGAACCCCTCCCTCTGGGCTTCATGAAAGAGAAACGCCGGCGCCCCCGTGACGGATTTCAGAGTGATCCCTCGGATCCCTACAGGCAAATGACCTTCTAACTGTGAACCCACTACCCGCCTTGTGGACTCACCTGCAACAGCGAGAGGGTTGTAGGTCCAATCTCCGGATTCACGCCATGCGCCTACCCCTACGCCGATGTCCGGTCGTGAACCGATATATCCGCTGCCAATGTGTTGACCTTCTTTTATCAGGGGAACGTAGACATTTTTCAGGCCAACACTGTCGGTGCCAAGAACCTTCTGGTCCGGTGTCGCACTCACTCTTTTCTCGAAGTTAAACGTCGAGATGTGATACCGAGCGGGATTCACTGCTGTATAGACATTTTTCTCGCCGAGTTCCAGCAAGCTCTCTACTCCAGAGACCGTTTTTTGGTAGAGCGTTCCCGAGTTTGATAGAATCGCAGCCGGATCAGACTCTGGAAACGAGTTCGCGCCGAGCCCGGTTGAGCAGCCCCTCCTCGGCGCATAAGGTTAAGAATCCACAAGCAATTGTAAGTGCACATACGCTGTCAATGGGGTTGTATCTGCTCGCGACATGTGGCACCCGCACAAAGTCCGTCACGCACAGACTCGGCGATTCCTTGAAAGTGCCATTTTCCATACCTTCCAGCCATTAGGATGCGGTGTTCTGCCAACATCTTTACTGCCTTCGTTCGCCAGCGTGAGTCCGGCCATGACCAGGTATAGCCAACCTCTACCCAGCTTGGATCAACAACGTCGACTTCGTTGATAAAAGCCCAGTCCTGCAATTCGCTGACAACTTGCCTGATGTAGTTCCCCAGTTCACTGCTGTTCGGCCGTCTGCTGCCCGGGTATGCGCGCTCAACATATATACTGACGCGGTCAGTGACCGATGGAAACGATCGAGGAAGAAAACGCCGATCCACATTGCTATAAAAGCCAATTCGATGAAAGCCTGCCTTGCTAGATGGCAGATAGACCCAGTGATCCAGTGGACACTTAGGCCCGCGTCTAGCCCCAATATTAAGAACGAGTACGGATGTAAACGGATCGCTCGGCTCATCGATTTCGGTGCCGCACAAGTCCAACATACGGTTAAGCGGAATTGTCGATATTACGGACGAGTATGGAATCGTGTTACCATCCTCCATTAACACTTCTTTACAAACAATATCTACGTGAACAACCTTATGGCAAAGACGCACGTCGGGCTGGGCCTTCGTCATTCTGGCGGCCAAAATGCCGAGTCCGTCGTCGGGATACAAAAATGTCGCATTGTACCCCACCTCAGGCGTCTCCTCGATCGCACCCCGCCGCACGAGCATCATATCCACGGGGGTCTTATACGCATCTTGCGGTGCAATGCTTTCCCACAACCCCGCCGTGTACATTCTATGGAACGGACCAAAAAACAAGTTTGTCAGGGTTACTCCGAATCTGGCAATTAACGACTCTGCCATCGTTCTTGTTATTCCCGACTCAGCAGATGACATTTCCGCCAGCGCCTGCTGGCGAATCTCTTTTGGTAAACAACGAAGATTGTTCTGCAAAGGATATGGAACATACAGCTCCAGGTCAGGAAAGAACACGGACGACCGACGGTCATAGAGCGTCAAGGATCCGAAGGACGCAAGAAAACGGGACAGAACGTGATCGCCAGCGAATATCCAGTGCCCACCGCCGACTTCAAACCGGTAGGCGTCTTCGCCCGCATTAGTCTCGATACTGAGGCGCTCCGTACTATTAGCTCGCATGTAGTAAGAGGAGCATATCCCACCGGGCGTAGCTGACTGATCCAATACAGGACAGCCGCAGGCTAAACCTGCAGCGAGTCCAGTCATACCAGCACCAAGAACGATTGACTCTCTCTTGCTAAAGACTCTCATTAGCTTAGTGGTGCTTACAACCGGTTGTCGAACTCTAGCGTATACCGCTCGGCTGGCTGAACAGGTTCATGGGTATTGTTCAGCACCAATATAAGCCGGCCATAACTTTGCACGCTCTCGAGACAACGCGCAGTTGCAAGCGTCGGAAAACAGTTCGCATGCTCAATCCGGTTCGAAGCGTTCTTCCTTGATCGCACAGATCAACTTTCCATCACGAATTAAAACAGCTGCGGCATCGTCTTGATGGTCGAAGAATCACAACCGCCATTCAGTCCGATAACAAGAATATCCAACACTCCAACACTTTCCGTTCTCTACGAGAATCACCATGGAGGCATGAGCCAGCGTGGACTCTCAAGTAAAAATTCATGCGCGCTTAACTCTCGACCATCAATGCCCACTGCGCCATGAGACACCAACGACGGTCGCTCAATGCCATATTTTGCCAAGAGGCTTTTCATCTCGTCTCTAGCCTCGTCAATCCCAGACGCAAGTAGACTGTAGGTCGGTCCACCGACAGGCCGAGTATGGCACACCTGCACAGCGTCGATGACGCCGATTCTAAAGCACGGTGACGCGAGCAATTGCGGCCAAACGTAATCTAGCCCCCAGCCGCTAACGTTTTCCCTGAACGTAGGGAGGCACTTTCGAAGAGCGTCAACACGGAAACACGGTGCCATAACCTCGACAAAGTTGGTGAACCGTAACGAATACTGCGGGTT
This sequence comes from uncultured Acidobacteriota bacterium, assembly GCA_963718485.1. Taxonomy (GTDB): domain Bacteria; phylum Acidobacteriota; class Terriglobia; order Acidiferrales; family UBA7541; genus Palsa-295. The sequence continues at coordinate 32,421 of CAVQZU010000083.1, read as the reverse complement.
GTGTATTACAATTGGGTGAGCAACAAAGCTGTCGGCCGAAAGCGATGGCTGCGTCAACGCCATCTGATAGGATTCACAGATTGCAAAAAATCTGTTTATATCCTGACACTTGCACTCCAGATCATCGTCGGGTAACCAAATGTATTCATATGACTGATGTAGACGGTAATCACTCTCGAACAGCTCTGAAAGACCGCGCCACTTAGGTCCCTTGTTGGGAATAGTGACGATTCCATCTTTCTCACGGGGCTTGGGCCCGGCACCATAATAGCTTATAATCATGTCCCACGTACGCTCACAGTCGCCACTTACCCATAGCGAATGAAGTGAGCTGTTGCCGGCACGTACTACTACCAGATAACGTCGCATACACAAAACACCGACACTAAGGTTGACCTGCCCCCTGTTTTCGTTCACGTAAGAATACGACAACTTGCTGCTCTTCCATCTTGGGTTTGAGCCGGGATGGGGGAGCGCGAGGGGCAAGGGATGGCGTTTGAATCCCTTGCCCCTCGCTCAGCTGTGTAGAAGCCCGCTGCTTGCATCTTCGCAAACTCACTCGGGGTTTTGTATCCCAGACTGCTGTGCGGTCGCTCCTCGTTGTACTCAATCCTCCACACCGCGATCTTGCGCCGCGCGTCGAACAAGTTCTGAAACCAACTCACGGTCAAACATTCATCCCGCAACCGTCCGTGAAAGCTTTCCACCCGCCCGTTCTGCGTCGGTTTGCCCGGCTGAATGTGGATCAACTCGATTTTTCTCTCCACGCACCACGCCAGAAAATGCCGGCTCGTCAGTTCCGGTCCGTTGTCGCAGCGGATCGCCTGTGGCGCCCCACGCTCGCTCACGATCTGCTCCAGCGCTCGTGTCACTCTCCGACTGGCAAAGCTCGTGTCCACTTCCAACGCCAAACACTCTCGCGTGTACGCATCCACCACGCTCAGCACCCGGATCGCTCGCCCGCACTCCACCGCATCGTGCACAAAGTCCAACGCCCACTCCTGGTTCGCCGAAGTCCGCGCCAGTAGCGGCTTGCCCTCACGCACGCAGTGCTTGCGCTTCTTCCGCCGGATCATCAATCCCGCCTCCCGGTACACCCGATGCACGCGCTTGTGGTTCACGTGCTCTCCCAAGCGGCCCAGCAAAATATGCAGCCGCCGATACCCAAAACGCGGTTTCGACCGCGCTAGATCCACCAGTTGCGTGCGCAGCGTCTCGTCGCTGCGTCGGCTCCGGTAGCGATAACTCGCCACCGCTATCCCCGTCAGCCCGCAAACCCGGCGCTCGCTCGCTGCGTATTCGCTGCGCAGCCAGTCCGCGTCCGCCCGCTGGTTTACGAGCTCCATCCGTTTTTTGCGATCAGCGCCTTCAGCATCTCTTTGTCCAGGCTCAGATCCACCACCAGCTTTTTCAACTTCGTGTTCTCATCGCGCAGCTGCTTGGCTTCCTGCGCCTCGCTTACATCCATCCCGCCATACTTCGCCTTCCAGGCGTAGATCGTGTGCTTCGACACCCCTACTTCACGCGCCACGTCCTCCGCTTTGCGCCCCGCCTCCAGTTGTTTCAGCGCCCCGATCATCTGCGCCTCCGTGTGCCTGCTCTTCGACATACCTCTTCCCCTTTCCTTCGTCCGAAATCATACTCGGACTTGTTCGGAAATCGGGGAGCAGGTCAAGGTGTCGAGCTCTCGTGGACAAGGCAAATGGCAAATGAACTGCAACCAGCACCGGTTTCTCGTTCTACACACTTATTCCGATCTCAGAGCGACTGCCGGTGCGATCTTTCCCGCACGAACTGACGGTATATAGGCAGCGAGCAATGAAAACCCGGCCAAGGTTGTCAAAGCTACCCCCACAGTTACCCAATCCGCTGCTTGTGCCCCGAACAAAACTGAAGACAGGATCCGCGAAAATCCCAAAGAGGCCACAATTCCACCTGAGAGACCGACGGCAACCAAAATAGCCGCTTTGCGGAAGACCAATCTGATAATGTCCTTGGGCATCGCCCCAAGGGCCATACGTACGCCGATCTCGTTCGTGCTGGAGATAACGGTGAAACTTAGGAGGCTGTAAACGCCGAGACTTGAGAGGAGGAGCCCAACCGTGCCAAATGTAGTCATAGTAAGCAGTTGGAAGCGTTGAGGAGCAAGGGACTCCGAAATACGGCTTTCCAGCGAGAAGACGGAGTACAACGGCAGGCTCGGATCAGTCTTCGTCACAACCTCACGCAATGTCTTCATACATTGATCTGCGTTGTCGCATTGAACGACAAACTCCATTGCCGGAAGTACGTTTTGATCAAATGGTATGTAGATCTCTGGCCACGGTTGCTCATCCAAAGCCCACTTCATATTGTTCACAACCCCGATCACAGAACGAACCCCACCACGAACGGCTCCCTCCTCAAGATTCATTTCTGGAGGCAGGATGACGAGTTTCTTGCCTATGGGATTCTCACCGGGCCAGGTACGTTCCGCTAGGGTGCGATTCACTACCGCGACTGGTGTTGGCTCATAACTCGCAAACGGCCGCCCTACCACCACCTGTGCTCCGAGTGTGCGAAAGTAGTCTGGATCTACGACATTAGTACCCGCCATAGGCACATCGCTGGGTCGAAGAGTCGATCCTTCGCCATGGAAGCCGTTGCCGGTACCCCAATCACCGAAGGGAGTGCTATTGGTAATCGTGGCGGCCTTTATGTCATGTGTATATCGCAATTGCTCCAGAACCGACCTAAAGAATAGTGTCTGGGTCTCCGAATCCCCATACTTAGAAGCATCAAGCGTTACGCGTGCACTAGTCAGACGCGCCGCGTTAAATCCTAGGTCTACCTTTATTAGCCTAACAAATGATCTCACTGTCGTGCCTAATGCGGTCAGTAGCACAAGTGTCAAAGCTATTTCGGTACAAACAATGCTGCTTTTTGTATGCCGTATAAGTCTATGTGCGCTGGCAACTCGCGTCTTACCTAGTTGTAGGAACGCCTGGAGTTGTGAGCTCGGTACCAGGGAAAATCCGAGAACAGCCGCGAGAAGACTCCCCAGAATCCACAAAAGAACAATCAATGCAACCGCTGGAGCACCGAAACCAAGATGAATAACTCCAGGAAGGTATACTGGCCGAAAAACATCGACAGTATGAACAGTCCAAATCGTGAGTAGGGCGCCCGCAATACAGGCTATGCCCATTCCGGAGGCACATTGCACAAGTAGCCGACGAAAGAGATCAACACGACGTGCACCCAAGGCCAGCCGTACCACAAATTCGTAACTCTTAGAGATCGTCTGGACAAGGAACACGCTGACAAATGCGGAATAGCCAATCGCTAGAACCACAATTACTACTCCAACGAGCATAGGTTCCTTTCGCGACGCGTCCCGACTAAACTGGTCGCGTATGCGCACAAGACTCGGTATATAGCCATCGTGGTCGCGCTGTTGTCCCTCAGGACCCGAACGGCTGAACGAAGCGATTTCTGCCACGGCAGCTGCCGGTGATGTGTTCTTTGCCAGACGTCCTACAACGATTACAGTCCGGGCGTAGCGATCCTTTGCTGCAGGAGAGTTAAAGTCCAAGGGAAGGATAACGTCTGCCTGATCTGTGACCACGGGAAGCTGAAAATCAGAACCCATCACCGCAACAATTCGGTAGAGCTGATTATTGAGCAGAATGCTATTTCCTAGGACGTTCGACGAAGCAAAATGCCGAACCCAAAAGCGATAACTGATAGCGGCTACGGGCTCGTACGAAGCGGTCGAAACATCGGCAGTGACCCAGCTGCCTCGGAGCGGCTCGATTCCAAGAAGCCGTAGCGTATTTGCGCTGATCTGAACCCCCTTGATCCGCTCGGACGAGTCACCTGTTCGTAAATTAATCGATAACGGAGACGTAAGGGCGGCGAGATCTGCAAATGCCCTACTACCCGCCTTCCAGTCTCTAAACTGAGGTACCGACACCGGTACTTCGTTCTCGAAGTCACCCTGAGCCCTGCGCTCATAGATTATGATGAGGTCAGATGTTCTAGCAAACGGAAGTGTTGGATGAAAGGCGGAGTATAGGATCGTCACTATGGCGGCTGCGATGCTGATCGCGACTGCCATTGTTGCCATGCTCACGCTCTTAGCTATGGCCGCTCTTCGAAAATCACGTATGCTTACTTCACGTGCCAATTGCGTAAAGATGTCTCTCATATAGATTAACCGAAAACGTCTCAGTCTCTACATCTCTCTTATCAACACACTTGATCATCAGACGCGATCGGATCCCCCCAGCGCGAGAATTCAGGCATGCTCGGATCCGCATCTGGACAAGCCTCCGTAGGAATCAAAACTTTCTTGTTAACAAAGCACCCACAGAGATCGCAAATTCTATTATCGCCGCTTACAAACACAGTGGCGACCCTATAGACTAGCTGTTCGGGCGCAGCACGAAGGTGCTCGCAATTGCTACATGCTGCCAATCGTCGAGCAGCAGTCTGAACGTCTGCTTTTGTAAAGTAGGTCCGCGTCCAGCGAATCATTGCCTTCTTAAACCCGCTAAGGAGTTCACTCGTACTCAAATCGCTGGATGATGCACGTGAATACAAAGTCGGGTCGTTCGGGTTACGCAAGAATGACAGTAGGTGGTCCGATTGCCTTGACAACATCAAATTGTGTGCGTAATTAGGATGGCGGAGCGCCGCCAAAAGAACGGCTTCCGATACAGGTCGATCGAGTCCGAGGAGTTCACCAAGTTGCTTACGCGCTTCGTGCATAGACTCGTCATCATCGGTTCGTTCCATGCCGCACACTCCCTCTATACAAGATAGCCAGCGGGAAACACTTCTCGTTCCCTGATGCTGATCGCGGTATCTCAGCGACTTGGTACTCTGGTGACGGAACGCATACTCATCGACTACCGCTCAGGGTCTCTCGGTACTGGTAACGGAGGGCAACCACAAAATTCCTCGAGCGATGTGTTTCCAACATACCCTAGGTCAGTAATACCTATCGCGCTGGTAAAGAAGCCATCGACGGTTAGCTTACGGAGCAACGAAAAAAAAGCCACGCCCAGAGTCAACTCGGGCATGAGAATTGAATTATTGCGCCATGCCACTAAATCGATTACCTCGCACTGCGCTCTAATGTGGCACTCAAGAAATGTTTTCTTATACTGATTGACGCAAAAAGCATCGAGCCAAATTAGGCCTTCGTGAATAATATTGGCATAATCATCGCGCTCTCCGACCATTACCGCGATAAATTGTGGTACACCCGCCTCCAGGGCGCCTCCTGAACGCGCATCGCGTGGGATGATAGTTTCACAGAGATGGCAAAGCAATGCGTACTGTTGATCCGTGAAGTTGACGCTTCCCGTCTCAGGATGCAGGGCCGGCCTTTCAGCGTGAGTCATTCGCGGGCGGGACGTGTCAGTCTGTTCGGCCATAAGCAATTTCTTTCGGACCCATTCTTATCAGAGGTTTCCCTTGCCTGCTTCACTCGCTAAATGGTCTGCAGCACGCCAGGCTAAGGCCATAATGGTAAGAGTTGGAAGCGTTTCAGATCCTGAAGAAAAGCATGCCCCGTCAACAACAAAGAGGTTTGTCGCATCGTGTGCTTGGCAGAATGAGTTCAGAGCTGAGTTACGGGGATTTGTGCCCATTCGGACCGTGCCTAACTCGTGAAAATACTCGCCGCCTACCGATATTGGGTAAACATCGTCCTCTAGATAGATACCACCAGATGCTTCAATGATCTCTCTTAATGTTGCCTGCATATCTTTAGCCATTGCTAGTTCATTGTCTCCCCATTGGAAATGAAAGCGCAACACAGGAATGCCCCAGGTGTCAACGACACTGGGGTCTATCTCACAATAGCTTGCGTCGTTCGGAATCATCTCTCCCATACCCGAGAAGCAGACCATCGTTCCATAAATATCGCGACAGTGCTGTTTAAGTGGTACGCCGTAACCTTGAAAGCGATCGCACGTGCGATGGAACTCGCACACATTAGGCATCCTTGGGCCGCCGCCAAACTCAATCGAATACCCGCGAATAAAGTCTGTCTTACGCGCAGACTGCCAGCTGGGTATATGCAAATGCATACCTCCAGTGCCATCGTGATTATGGGGTGAGAGTTGGCGCAACTGCGGAAAGTACCCCATGGCAGCGCTTCCTACAGAATCTGTCAGATTACGTCCTACTACACCCGACGTATTCGCTAAGCCATTTGGGAACCCAGCAGATCTGGAGTTCAGAAGTAGTCGCGCGGATTCACACGCACTCGCAGCCAACACGAACGCCTTCGCACGCACGCGGTGTTCCGTTCGAGAAATCTTATCGACGTAGATGGCCGATCTAACTCCGTTTGAGTCGGCAACGAGTTCTCGAACCATCGCGAACGGAATCAGACGGAGTTTTCTGCTCGCCAGTGCCTCTGGTATCAGCACTTGGCTCGAGCTGAAGTTCGATGCGGTTCGACAGCCTCGGTTGCATTGTCCACAGTAGTGGCATGCCGGCCGACCCCTCCACGGTCGAGTCAAAATAGCCGCCCTTGCTGGCCTGCAGGGAATTCCCAGCTTATCGCAGCCCATCTTCACTAGCAGCTCGGTACAGCGCGGAGGAGGTGGAGGCAGGGCTGTGTCTTCACCAAACACGCCTATCAAATCCTCTACCCTATCGTAGAATGGCGCCAACTCAGCATAATCAACTGGCCAGTCCTCGCCGGCGCCATCGAGGGTGCGTCCACGAAAATTGTGGTCGGAAAACCTATACGCGCCACCTCCCCACTGGTTTGTTCTCCCGCCTACAATTCTCGCACGATACCACATGAACTGAGATCCGGACGTGCACGTATACGGTTCGTCGCTGAAATCGAATGACGCCTCCGGAGCTGCCCACTCTAACTTTCGTGCCCCGGGAGCATACCCCCGCCGAACGAGCTCATACGGCCAGACGTGCTGTTTAAAATCCGTATCTGAGTTCGGTACGCCACCTGCCTCGAGCATGATAACTGTGAAGCCTTCGTCAGTTAGCACTTTCGCTGCTATTCCGCCCGCGGCACCAGATCCAACAATACACACATCGGCCTGTAAGTTACCATCCGGCATAATTACATCTCGCACATTGGCTGCGGAATCACTCGCGCTGCCCTGCCCAGCCAGAAATCCCATTGTGGGCGCTCCAGGTCTCTTTCACATTTGCGAACATCGGATAACATCGTCCTCTCCGCGGTTCCATTCTGACCTACCGGCGCAATCGGATACGATTTGCCCGCCGTCAAAATGAAGTACGCGATGCGCCTGAAGAGTCGCCGCAGGTCGGTGAGAAATCATGATAACAAGCCGTCCAGTGAAGAACGGGCGTAAGCGATTCAACACCGAGGTTTCCCGTTCAGCATCCAATGAATTCAGGCTTTCATCCAAGATAAGCACCCGCGGGTTTCTGAGGACTGCCTGCGCGAGAGCTAGTCGTTGACGCTCGCCTCTGGAGAGCCGAACTGTGAGGCCGGTTACCGGCTCTTCCCAACCATGTGGAAGGCGTGCAAGCACCTCATCCATACACGTCATCTCTGCAACGTGCTCAAGCTCTCTATGGTTGGCCGTTGGTTTCGCGAGCAATAAATTATCCCGAAGGCTCCCTCCCAGTAGGACAGGATCCTGAGCAACAAGAAAAACAACCTTGCGCAGCGCGCGAATCGAGACGGTACCAACCTCTGTCCCGTTAATGCGAATTCTCCCTCGCGATGCGCTGTACACCCCAGCCAGCAGCTTGACAGTCGTACTCTTACCACAGCCACTCCTGCCGCGCAGCGCAACGATTTCTACTGGGCCAACAGAAAAGCTTAAACTGCGGATGATATAACGGCCAGCCGTATAAGCAAACCATACGTCTTCACAACTAATTGAGACGAGACTATCACTCTTGTTAATTACAACTAAAGGTCCGCGCCGTGAATACGGTATGCGCTCCAACTGACATCTGACCCGACGCGCTGTTACCAACAGTCTGTGCAGACGAGTATCTATGTCTACCACCGTCGCAAGAGGATCAAAAAACCGCGCCAAAAAACTATAAAACGCGATAAGGCCTCCGACAGATAGTGCTTTCCTAAATATCAAAAGGCTACCAATCGCTAATGTGCTACTTACTGCCAATGCGATTATCGCGAGATAAGATGATGTATACCACAGTTCTGCAGAGTACCGAGTCAGCCGTGCTTGCTTCGCAGTTCGGGCGTATTCCAGAAAGTCTCGAATGCGCCGAGTGCTAGCTCCCAGGAGCTGGATGTGAAGTGCGTTCGATACCAGCTCTTGTAGACAGGAGGCCACGGTTGACGATTCGCGTTGCGCAGTATCGCCAAGTGATGAGACCGCACGACGGTTGACTCTACATACATAGACGAAGACGGGGGATAGCAGGAGCATTACCACTGCGAGCCGGGCATTCAACACAAGCATCGCTGTCATAGTGATCGTCGTGATTACGATTGTTCGCGCGAGTGCACCGACAATTGCTGAACTTAGATCACATATTTCTTCAATCTCGTGAACAGCGCAGAACATAACACTACCAGGGTCACTGTTGTCGAACCATTCGCCTGTGGTTGCCTGAATACGACGCAGGAGTGCTAAGCGCAGGCGGAGAAGCATGCCTTCTTGCGCTCGTGCGGCTGACAACTCTCCGAGCGAATTAAACACTGTACGTGCCAAATAGACTGCCAAGACTCCGGCCGCAGCTAAGATTGCCGCACGAACATCATTCCTCGGTACTGCCACGTCAATAACGAACTTGACCAGAAGCGGGTCTACAAACGCGGTCACACCAGAACATACTATGAATGCAATGCGCGTGCCCTGTGCTTTCGCATTCATCCAACGTGCAACCCACGCAATATCGGATACCCCTAGGCTCACGGCTCTTACTCTCCTACACTAAGATCGGGGCGCCCACGTTGTGAGCGCCCGAGATCGTGCAACGCTCACTCAGCAGCATTTGCCGCCATTGTGACAGTCGCATCCGGTACAGGACAAAGAGCTAAGAATCTCATCCTCAGCTTCTCCGATTTCAAGGAGCTCAGGACTTTCGTATTCAACAGCCTCTTTTAGCGGTTCGTACATGGCTTTACCTCCTTTCTTGGTGTTTTCGTTGCCGCGGCACAACCTTTCAACGCCCACATCGAAGAGGGCGGTCGTCAAGCGGGGGTTCTGGGTGATAAGTCGAGAAAGAGCAACTCTTCCGCAATTGGCCGGACGGGTTATGTATTCGCCGGTCTCGAGCACGTAGCCACAGCTCCAACGAAATCGTGCGTAGGAGCGAAGGTAGAGCGACGGCTAAACCATTCCGAGCGCGAATTAAAACTGAACGAAATGCGGCGGAGTTCACAAAACCCCATTGATAACTGTGAGCATCGTTGAAAAGAGCTGATAGCCGATACCATTGCCGATCTACGGCCCGGAATACAGCCTCATCGGGCCCTGGCTTGTCTCTTCGTATGCGAATGCTCTCTGGTAGCATGTCGCGTAGAGCACGACGCTGCAGCGATCGGTGCTCATCTTGCCGGACAAGCTGCTCGACGGGGACAGCCAAAAGGAACTCTACAAGAGGTTTGTGAAGAAAGGGAAAGGCCGCGTCGACGCAGAAACGCTCTCGATAATAACACTGAGCTATCAGCGAAATTGCCCTCATTAACCACTTACACCGCGCCCTCAGCGTTAAAGAAGGGATGTCGCTATGTTGCTGATCGTAGAAAAGACGCTCTCTACAGCCACTCCGGGAAATAAAGGCCGACTCCAGCCAGGACGGAACAACGAGGTCCTGACCGCCGACCTTGAGCCTAATGCGCAAGGGTAGCAACGGCAATAATAGATTTGTACGAATTAGCTCGGCGTAACTAGCCTTGGAGAAGCGCGCACAGACGGCAAGCGCACGCACAAGCGCTGTTATCTTCCCCTGACGCGCTAGATCGGCAAACCATGGCATTCTCGGAGTCTCGCTCAACAGCAAATTGTCACCTCCAACGCCAGACAGCAGCACGCGCGAATTACGTCTTTCCATCAGTTCGGACAAGCCTCGGAGACTGTCGATGAAGCAATGCATCGGGTTTGGCTGCATTATCTCGAGCTCGTCGTCGAATGCGGAGAGAATTCCGTGGTCCTCCAGGCGATGACCGACCTTGCGTCGTTGAGATTCGACTGCGCAAATGAAACGACGCTCATCACAACTTGAGGATTGATCGTAAAGATATGACGCGGTTTCCAACGACGGGAGGTTCGCGCCTGTGGATCGGAGCCGGTCTGCAATACAGACGATTGATGACGAGTCGAGACCGCCACTCAGCTCAGCCATCACTACAGATTCCGATCGCATACGGCAACGTACGCTTTCACCCAATAAACGAACAAATTCAGTTTCGTACTCTACATCCGAGCTGACCTTACATTCCGCTGTCCGGTCGACCTTCCAATAACGTCGAGGCTGTACGGCACCACTGGAGTTGATGAAGACAGCGGCACCAGGCGGCACCGGGTGTATTCCTCGATAGACCGTTCGTTCGTGGTACTCATCCAAGATGAGGTAGCTCGCAACATACTCTTCATCAATCTCGCCGATGTCCGGAATCAGTGCGAAGAATGTGGCTAATTCTGACGACCACACAGCAAAGTCTCGAGTGACAGAGTAGTAGAGGGGACGAGTCCCCGCAAAGTCTCGGGCGAGGAACAATACTTGTGCATCAGGATCCCACACCGAAAGAGCAAAGTCCCCAACCAACTCCGACACCAAATTATGTTTCCAACGCATCCATGCGGCCATGACCAGGACACAATCTGCAATTTCTCTGGCACCGCTCACACTGTGAGCCATGCTGAGCGCGAGGTCGTCAATATGACGAGAGCCACACTTGGCGATTACGTCTTCACGGTTGTCGAGCCTTCCGTCCCAAAGGAGCACTTCTCCGGTTGGCGAGACCAGTGGCTGCTCAGCAGTACGGGAGTCACTCTGGCAGTGGAACGCTGCAAAGCTAGCAGTTATGTTTGCGGCGTGTTTCGTTCTGAGGCCATCAGGACCAACGCGCTGAATCGAATGTCCAAGCCACCTATTAGCAAAAAGTGAATCACTACGGTTAAAATAATAGACACCAGCAATTCCACTCATGACCGGGCATCCGAAATAGAGTTAGCGACTGCAGGTTTGTGTCGATCAAGAATCCAGAATTGTGCAAGAGACTCATCCTGTTCATTAATGATAGTACCCGCAACTTCGACCCATGCATGCGCCCCGAAAGGTCGTCGGCGACAGCCGATCACCAATTCGGCAGGTACGCCCTGACGCCTCAAAAGCCAAACGAGAGCAGCAGACTTCTGAAGGCAGGCCGGTGTTCCCCAGCACCATGCGGCAGCCTTCTCAACATGTTTCACTGAGGCTTGGAGGTCAATTTTCCGTGCAGGACGTGATTCAGGCACACCATATATTGCAAGGTTCGTAAAGTTCGGATGTTCATCCGCACAATTTCCTCGCTCTACTCTTGTGTTTCCAGGCCGTTGCACGCCATGAACAAATGTGGGTTCTGTTCGAGCCCCTCCGTCTCGTACCGGCCAGCCGTCAACAGCTTTACGTAAAGCATGAAACCCACCTGCTCTGAGAAGCCCTCCGACGAACATTAAAGCCCAATACGCCGTGATCTGTCGCATTATCGGTACATGACAAAAGCGCGATATTGAGCGAGATTTACGAACACGACAGCCGGATACTTTAGGTCGTTCAGGGACCGGGAGAGACCTCATGGAACTACATTCCTTGCTATTCTCGCCCCTAACTCCGACGAGCCCTTCACGTCTCAATATCCGCACAAAACGGTCCACATCTTGCCAGAGTCGGCATGCTTCAACGTTCTTCCACCTGGCCTGCAAACGAGAAAACAATTCCTCACGGGACAAAGTGCGACTGTCTTGGAGTTCGCGCCAAATCGTTGCTCCGACACGGTTGAGAGCGTAAAATCGTCCCGTCCGCAGGTTGAAAAGCACCCCTCCGTCACTCTGAACGATGGCTCGTGCGTCCTCATCGACTTGGCATCGGAGATTCATTGCCACCAACTCCACATCGAAAATAGGACTCCCACGGTAAAAAGAGTTCGAAAATGAGTGGTCTTACGAGGCCGACAAAATACTTAAGGGGAACCGTCCGGGGTCTAGTTATGAAGTTATTGACTTATGAAGTTAAATCAATTGATCGATCAGCAGCGAGGGTCTGTCCTCAAAAAACTGACAAACTATATATCTTATAAGACCACCTCTGTCAAGTACAATATTTCCACGAGTGCCATCGTGTAACAAATATAACTCGTGCTAAGCGTTCGCCTGTTGCGCAAGGTTCGCCAATGTAAGATCAAGTCGACTAAGATACTGTTTTATCATTGATTGCTGGTCTAGCGGCTCACAGTCCATGTATTCAAATCTTTGCATGATAGTCACACCGTGTCGGTAAGGAAAGCGCGGGTTGTGTCTCGATGCAATCGTGTGAAGAGAAAACGCATCATACCCAAGCATCTTGAATTGATTAGCCATCATTCGCTCTGCTGCCTGGTGAACAAAACCCCCTGCGATTTCGTACGCCCATGGGACCGTCTTTGCAGGGTGCAAGTTTGTATCATGAAGGGCTAGGATGGTCTTGTCAGTTATAACCGCCGCGCGTCTAAGTTTGTAGTAGACCGTCATCTCTGCATCAGCGTCGTGGCAATCAAAAAATATTAAATCGAGCTCTGAGCCTTCGATATCACTAGCGGTAATATCCTTTGCATCTTTTGTCAAGATCCGGTGGTTTGTAGCAACACACGGAACTTCATTGACGTCTATCGTATAGACAACGCCGTCCTCTCCGACAGCTTTAGTGAAGTTCAGGGCACTGTATCCAGACATGCCACCGATTTCCAATATTCTTTTCAGCCGCATACCAGTAATAATCGAATATAAAAAGAGTGCCTCGTCATCTTGTATAGGCCCGCTCACCTCTTGAGTGTCCGGCTGTACCAAATGGCTGAGATCGTACCGACTCATATCGCACTCCTCGTGAATATAATAGGGCCGTAGCTAGAGCGCCGCGTGCGGTATGTACGGTACGCGATTTCACTTACAATGCATAAAGACTCTTGATGTGAAGCCAGCACGCTCTAAATACAGAATACGAGCGGCTCTGTCCCAAATGCCTTTCAACTACAAAGGACACAAATAGCTGTTCCAAACCCCTAATGCCCCACGAAGGTGCATGGAGCGATGCCGTTCTGCCTCGCGCGTATAAAGTCGGTAGGGTAGACGGAGAAGACATTCGCAAGCGGAGACGCCATAGGACGCAACCCGTCTGGATCGCCGCCGCGATAAATGACGGTTGTTTGTGTGCAAGATCCAACACAGCTTTGTTTCCTCTCCACCGGGAGCGGACAGGCAGTGAATAGTTAACCTACTTTTCTCTGAATTTCTGTAGGGTTGAAACTGTATTACCACTCTTATAAGGGCTTGCTAACTGGGACTGTTGAGAATAAAGGCCGAGGTCCGCGTCCCGAGGCTCCGCACTCACGGCGTTTGTTCCGAAAGCGTAACGGCAACATTGAAATAACTGCCCTATTTCTGGTAGCAAAGTTAAGCCATAGTTATGGACATTCCGCTCACGTGTTACGAAAGCCGGACACGCGACCCGTTGATCGTCGAGTTAACTTGCCTCTTGTGTTGGCGTATCAAGCTGACGCGAGACCTGCTTGCTGAAATCGTTAATGCGACGGTGCAAAAAGGGACACAAACGATATTTGCTGGCAGGCGGCCTTTCGGCAACGGGCTACGTTTGCTATATTAAGCGCGACTAATTATCGCGGCTGTTGTGACAACAGGCGTTTGTAGGCATTTACTTGACAGGGCCATAACGCGAACCCGATTCCGTACGCTGGGGGCATTAGTTCTATGACTCCACTTGCTGTCACCGGTAGCCGAGAGTCGCAGGTGTTCGCCGACACGCGGTTCCGATTGCACGAGTGGCTTTTCCCAATGTTGGCAATATCGCAGTCGAGTTACGCCGTGTGTTTTCTGCTAGTTCCGTATTTTGTAACAATGCTTCGTGTGTCTTTCGGTCACGCAATTCGTGTGGCATAATGCCGCACTTTCGGTACCATTGGACGAGAATATGCTGTCGGAAAAAGTCTGACAGTCACGCTTGGTTATCTTCCCCGTCGAGCCGTAGGTGATTCAAAATGCAGATACAAGGGGAGTCTCCAGACCCGAAGTGCAGGCAGTGTCAAGGTCCTATTCCGGAGGGGCGCAGTCGATTTTGTTCAAATGCCTGTTCGGTTCGTTTCAAGCGAGAACAAGGACGCGTCAAATATGCACACCGCCACCAATATCGCTGTTCTGAGTGCGGCCACGAGTTGCGACTGGGACGCCACAGGAAATAGTTTCAGTTTCTTTTCTGAACCCGATTCCTTGACCTGCTGCACAGGCCTCCGCACAAATAAGGTCGCACGGAGCGGGATGTCTGTCGTCAGCTAGATAGATGGTGGATGTGCGGGGTCTGATCGAGAGACGAAGGCGGACTCTGCTGCGCGCAATGCGATTGCAATGGCGATGGTTTCTTGTTGGCGGTATAAAGGAGTAGAGTGGCATGCGGCGGCCGTCCGACCGCCTTTCCGTCCGGATAAGGTCCGTGTTCACGTAGAAACACGCAAGTCAGCAGCAAAATCCTCTCGTAAGCTGATGGTGCATGATATCGTGCGGTTCAGGGCTGAGCGCGCAGTCGATTTATCCGAGAGGCGACTCTGGCTGCTGCGCCCGCTATACCCTTGGAGTTTTCAGAGTCTGCCGGCAATATTGCAGCGGCTTTTTCAGTGATCAGCCGCGATAGCTCCTCGGGCGTCGTCGAGTCCGCCAACAAGGCCGTGTTGGAATGCACGCTCGCGACAGCCACGTCGTCGGGCCAATTCACTAGACTCGAGATTGATACCGAGGGTAGTCCGATTGCTGCCGCCTCGTACACTGTCATCCGGTTGGCCTTTGTGATCAGAACGTCAGCAGCGGCCATGAGGCGGTCAATTTTTGGATCTTCTTTAAGAATGACGACATCAGGTCGTGCTCGGAATCGGACGCACAGGTGTTCATAGTCGCTTCCGCCAATCCAGTTCAGAAGTTTAGGTGAGTGCGGCAGCAGATCCCAAGCTCGGCTTAGCAGGGGAAAAAGTGGAACCTGAGACTCTGGCCATGACCCAGGTTGGCATAATACTACCAGGGCATTCTCAGGAATTTTCAGTTCGCACCGCGCTCGTTTCCGATCTTCACGCGTGTATTCAAATTGTCGAATAGCACGGCCCACATAGTGCACTTTACCCTGCAGATGTGGCGGTTCAGTAAACAGGCCGGACTGGGCCGTGAAAATAATTTCGTCCGCGAAGCGCAAAGCCTGCATTGACACGCCACTCGGGTCCATGAAGAAATCTGTGATGAAGACACACGGGATTGTGAATGCCTTTGCGGCTGGAAGAACTGGTATTTCCTCGTGAGCAAGAATCAAGTAGGGTGTCGTTTTCGCAAGCAATCTAATGTAGTCAACCACCATATCCAAAAATGGGGGGAAGTCCGGTCTCTGCAGATCTATAACCTCATAGCCGCGCTCTTTATACGCGACGGCGCCCGCGCCATATGACACGAAAGCCAGACGCAGATCGGGGATAAGGCTTGTCAGTGCACTTGCGAGCGCTATGTCCGGGACAGCGTGACCCCTCCCGTGGCCGCGAGAAACAATCATGAGCTCAGTTCTTAGCGACTCCGAATTCAAAAAGGTCATAAGTACTTCTCGTAAGGAATAGAGTTTGCACGGCAAACTATGGACCAGCTAAGCGCGTGCAGTGATTGTCGCGTGATACCCTGACCTCAGAATGGTAAATCTGGGGTGAGGAGCCCACAAAAACTTGTCCGAGAGCACGGTCAGTGGCGGAGAAGTCATTGACAATGCAGAGTACACAGGGTGGTCGGGCGTGTAGTCAAAATAGAGAATGCCACCAGGGACGAGCAACTCACGAGCAATGGGTACCAGTCGCAACAGGTGGAGCGGCGAAATAAACGGGCCGATGACAATAACATGAAATCGCCTTCCTTTGAGTCCTCGCATTTGCGCTAAGAGAGGGCCCCTTAGAAAAGTTACTCGATCCTGAGCCACGACCTGAGCGAGATTCCCCCGCAACAAGAGCCCGCAGCTAGAATCAAGGGGAAGCGTGTCCAGTGAAATCAATCGTGAGGCTCTATGAATCAACACGTGGTTCATCAACCAAGCAGCAGCGAGTCCCTCGAACGATCCGATATCCAGAGCTATGGCAGACGGCAATCCCTTGATATCTGAAAAGTGTTCATTCCAAAAGCATTCTCGAGCAATGCGAACGTCAAACGTGTATCGGCACTGATATCGCTCAAAAATTAGCGGACGTGCATTTGCAAATCTGTTAAGGTCCTTCCGAAGACAAGTGCTCAGGCATTCCAGGGTCGCGAGCCGCGCTGCCCAGTATTTAAGCAAAAGTGAGAGATTCTCCGGGATATCCCAGTCAGGCGCGAGGTCTTGCCTAGCAATGGCTGGGTCTCTTTCAGCCAGAAGCTGTGCTTTGGCGAGCCAACTTGCAACCTCCGCAGTTGTGATTGCGTTCTGCTTCGCAGCAGCGAGTAAACTTCTACTCCAGCCCACAAAGTCCACAAGGGACGCTGCTGACCAACAGAGAATTTCTGAATTCATGCTGCAGTTCCCTAGTTCTAGCTTTATATTTTAGACAAGATCATATGGCTAGCGCGCGACCGACGCTCATTCTCGCGACACTAGCATTGTAAACTGCAAAAAATATGAAGTGGTCATGCAAAAGTCAAGTCCGGTAACAGAGTTTTCTGTGGAAATCGGGCCTGCCCGGCCTCAGACTCACGTATTTTGTCGATAGGCTAGGATGTTTTCTGATCACGGTCCTTAGCTTATACTCTTGCGCATATCGCATTAAGGAGAAAGCGTCGCAATGGAACACACCGATCGTCCTGTCGGAGTCTCTTGCTTATCTTTTACCGGCCGCACTAGCCGGTTCAAGTTTTTTAACGCCTGCACCAAGTTGCTCCTTATCATTTTCATGGTCCCCAGCCTAATCAGCTGCGCACGACGAAAGACGGATGAGAACATCGTCGTTACCTCAATTACGCCTACAGTTCTCGCTATTTCGACGGCTAAGGGGAACCTCGTGGCGTCGGTAGGACCGGAAGGGGTTCTCTTGGTGGGAATCCCTCCCGCATCGAGCACGAAGAAGATTAGTGAGATCCTAGCAATGCGCACAAAATCTCCCATTCGATATGTGGTCATCGGACCCGAAGACTTGAGCCATAGCGAGGCGGACGCGGGATGGGGGCAGCGTGGGGCGTTTGTGGCCATGCACGAGAACGCCCTCCATCGCCTCGGCGGTGCCATGATGAACAGACCGAAGCCATTGCCGGATCGATTGGTAAACCTTGGTGTTGATCGCCCTCATGTCGGATTTTCCGAAGTTCTGTCTTTTGATCTCAATGGAGATTCGATTCATATTGTTCATCAAAAACCTGGGTACAGTGATGCGGATGCAGTCGTACATTTCCACGAAGCTAACTTGGTGTATCTCGGCTACGCGTTTCCCGGCAACAGTTATCCCGACATTGATCATGCACAAGGTGGAACAGTGGAAGGACTCTTAGCAACACTGCAGCCGTGGACTTATGCAGAAATCCGGGTCGTGCCTCAGTATGGCGACCTGACGAACGGTACGAGCGTTAAGTCCTATCGCGACATGGTCATGACGGTGCGCGAACGTGTGCAGTCGCTGATCAAGCAGAGGAAAACCGAAGACGAAATTCTCGCCGCACACCCGACAGCAGATTTCGACGCGAGGTGGGCACATGGCCGAGTCCAACCTGGCCAGTTTGTTCATGCTCTATTTACAGAGCTTACGGCTGCCAAGTAAAGGCCCTGTCCATGCAAAGAACTCCATCGGGCCTGGTTTCGATCTACTTGCTAGTTTCTTGAATGCGTGGTCTCGCCCCGATGAGGCAAACCAGGTTAGAAAATAAGCCTGCTCGGCTTGATATTTGAGCGGATGGGCTGTGGTTCGGCAAACCGCTGCTCGGATCGTGAGAGAAGCAACGGAAGATCGCTGAATCCTATTTCAGCGCCGCTTCAATCTCCCTCAACGTGGCGATGTGATCCTGGGTACGCAGAGTAGCTAAAGAAAAGTAAGCATTGTCTGCGAAGGGCACGCCGTACTTTCGTTCTAATCGAAATGGTTGGAGCGCTCCCTCTTTTCCGACGTTCTCAGGCCATGCTGTTATGCCACCGAATGCATAGGGTACAGGTTTTCCATCAAGTTGTACGGCTTGCTCTGCTATGCGCGATGGAAGGAACTTCAATTTGGGGTTTGCGAGCGGCAATTCCCCCTCAAATTTAACTTCGAGTTGGCTCAGATAAGATTTCCTCAGAATAGAATTCTGGTCGAAGGGAACATTGTGTTCCTTTACGGCCCATTGAGCCATATCCTGTAAGAACGCCTCCGATTCATCGGTAGAGGACAAGCTGTCACCTGTAATTCCATTGGTGTAAATCGTGAGACCAACCCGAAAATCCTCTGTTGGGCTTTTTAGAAATGTTCCGGAATTGAATTCCAGAGCGCTGTCTTTGTTGTAGTCGAGCAGATGCTGCGGGAACCTGGAGAACCGATACCGCTTTGCAATCGCATGAAATAAATCTAACAAACTCCGGCCAGTCGGATTCAGTTGCTGCATATCTATTACCCAAATAGCTCTAGCCAGGGTAGTACCCAGAACTTTCATGCCACGCCTCCAACAGCGGACTTAGCGCCCTCAGCCCACGAATCAACACCCTGAGGCCGCATAGCGTGGTGCTGTAGTGATGATGGAAGCTGCTGGGTGGATGAATCATTCGCACGTCCGCTCAGGCTGGCAAGATGCCCACCGGAACCGCGCTCCTCTGCTGCCTTAGCCAAAGTGCCGAGTCGTTTATCTTTCGAGTATCTTGCTGGCGCAAGAGTCTGCGCGTTAGACTTGAAGTCCCATTCCACTAATTCGCTATGCGGTGCAAAACGAACGATGAGCGCGACATCGAAAGCGGCAGCCAATTCGAGAAGCGTTGTTATTGAGTATTTCCCATAATCCGGATTCTCGTAACGAGAAATCATTGGTTGCAATTTCGGGTTTCCGAGCTCCCGCGCCAAGTCCCGCTGCTCCCATCCCTCCGCTTTCCTCATCTGTCTAATTTGAAATGCAATCGTATCGCGTGCGTGACCTTCCACGAAAGCACGCCTATACTCTGGATCCGCTAAGTCCTGCAGCAATTCCAATTTAGGGTTCGTGTTCAACTGAGCTCCACTGTCCATTTTCCACCTCACCCTTTCGCCGTTTGGCCGTATTCAGCCAGTCATGCGGGGCATAAACTTTCTGCTTATGTGTGCAGCCGATCAGCATGAGAAAAAAACCGCCGCGATAGAACCCGACCGCTCGAAATTCCTTGTCTGAGTGTTTCCATTTGATTTCAGCGAGTCCGCCACCAAGAAAGCGAAACTGGGTTTTCTTCCAATCGGTTCGGGGGATTCGGCGCAGGTTCATTACACGAATACGAAACTTGGCGCGAGCGCCAGGATGATCCGCAAGCCACACGGTAATTACGCCCTTTCCATTAGCCCCAACAACCTCCTTCAGCAGGAGCGATACAGCTAGGGACGCTGGAAACTGTACGACGTGTTCAATCATATAGCAAAATTATTATATTGACAAGTACTATCGTAACATATTACATTTTTGCACGATTATTCACTTGACACAAAGGAGTGGGAAATGAAAGATTCAATGGACCGTGACAGGGCAAAACGCTTGGAATTAAAAAACCGGAGCCGAGAAGAGGTACTGGCGGCAATCGATCAATTCCTAGAGACCGAAACCTGGGGTCGCTTGGGATTCGAGAAAGAGGGGAATCTTTCTCGATGTGGGCTAGTTCAGAAATTGAACCTAGCTAGTGAAATCTTCATCGTGCTTGATATGGAGGGCCTTTACTGCAAGCTGGAACCGAACACCGTGACTACATCCTCGACACGGGGGAAACGGTTCTCCATACACGCAGGTTACTTGGTGGCGCAGTCTGTGGTTTCTGTCGTGGATTACGTTATAAATCCCAGAATGCGGTACTTTGTCTCCGGGCTTGAATGTTTCTCCGACTTCAGCCATGAGTTCTCGCTTTCTGAGGGAAGGCGAACGTTATACCACAAGGGAAAATTGCCAGCTTCATTTTCGTAAAGCTGATACAAAATTCAAGCTGCTCTTGCGCGAACTTTTACGTCCGCGAAACCGCCTAGCTTGTGAAGGTACCAGAGAAGTTTTCGAATGCTAAGCAGTCCAAGCTTGCCTGTAAGAAGTTCGCTCACGCGCGGTTGTTGGAGTTCTAGAATGCGCTCGAGATCTCTTGGGGAATGGCCCTGCTTTTTGATGAGTTCCAATATGCCTCTGTGAAGGGCATACTTGAATTTCAATTCCAGTGCTGTCTGTTTATCGAAACCGAGATCATCTAACACGTCCCCGGTTGTAATGTGTCCTATCCGATCAGCCGCTTTGTTTCGCACGGCGTTTTTCCTCCAAAAGTATTTCCTCCACAGCAGCTAGGCGGGTTCTAATCGTCCGCAAGTCCTGCTTGTCAATTCGGTTTGTTTCCTTTTCGAAACAATGCAGGATGAATACGCGATTGCTGATTTTCTTCAGGTAAATCACGCGGTACCACGCATCGGCATCTTGATCCTTAAGCTCAAATACGCCATTCCGCCCTACCCCCGGCACGAGGTCGCTGTCTTGAGGTATGCGGCCATCTTGGACATCTCTGAGTCCTTTTCCGAGCGTCTGCCGAGCCTCTGATGGGAACTCTTTTATAACGTCGTGGGTGTTTCCCATCCAAAGCAGTTGAGCAGGACTGAAAACATTAGCAACGTTCTGATTAATTGTATACAACTTTCTCGTATGTTCTGTCACGGTAACCTCAGTAATCAGCGGTAATCGACTTGTTAGCGCGCAAAAAAGCGGGTTAAAATGGCGGAGGGAGGGAGTATTCATCTCCATTCCCTGAGGGAACACACCGCTTATAAAGCGGGTCTAGCCGCCTAGCTAGTTCACCCTCCGCGTAAGGCTGTTTAGGATGCCTCATCATGGCTCGTTCCGTGACCCGGGAAGGAATCGGAACGGGCCTTCGTGTTTTCGCCCCCTCCGCACGATGAGGTCGTGCGGCAGTGAGGAAGGGCTATACATATCCTGAGCATAGACACACGTCTCCTAGCGTTTTCCACAAAGTTTTTAGTTGACGGAGATTAGGGAATTGCTCTAGGATGGCTTTGGTATCAAGTACTGACCATCTTAAAGACTCACCGAAGGACTCGCTGGCGGCGAGTCCTTTCGGCTTTTGTTCGCAAATGTCCGGCGCAAATCATTCTGGCATGATTTGGCGCGGATCGATTATATCGCACGTGCGGCACGACGCAATGTATAAATTCATGCAAGTACACTATATAGAGTGTATTTAGTGTGGAAAAGCTGTGGAATGGCGATACGATTTCCGGAACTGTAACATAGATTGATGAAGGTCGATAAAAGTCAATTCGATGAAGTTCTGCGCCGTATGCTGGAGAAGCACCCGCAGAAAACTGCCGAGATAAAGTCTCCTAAAAAGCGTCCGAAGCCTTCTCAAAAGTGAGCTTATCGAACGGCAGCGGTTTTATCCCTACGAGGCGGCGCACTGTTTCAGCGAAAGCGCCGTCGTCGTTGCGACGATTGAAACGGTACTCGAATTCCGCTAGGTAACGGCGCAGATGTTTCCCTGACAGCTTGTGAAATTGCCCTATCACCCCGCGCTTAAATAGCGAGAATGCGGACTCGATTGAATTCGTCGTAACGTCGCCGCGCACGTACTCGCCAATTATGTGATTCACGGTTTCGTGCTTAGCTGCCAGTTCAGGTCCAAGAGCATTCGGGTATGCGGGATGCTGATCTGTCATTACGCGCTCAACATCGCCGCTCACTGTCGCGCTGATGAACTCGCGGAAGGTTTTGAGCGTGGCGCGGTCCACGTGCTGTAAGCGAAGCTCGCCACCGCGCTGGATTGCGCCCATTACGACTTGCTTCTGCATCCGACCGTATGAAACTCCCTTGCCTTTTTGTTTTCCGCCTACGTAGGTTTCATCAATCTCGACAATCCCGCCAAGCTTCGGTATCGCACCGCTGGCCATTGCTTCGCGGATTCGGTGATTGAGATACCACGCGGTTTTGTATCCGCCGATCCCCAGGTCGCGCTGTAGCTGCGCCGCGCTCAAGCCCTTTTTCGCATTCAGCATCAATGCGATTGCTTGGAACCATACTATGAGCGGCAGATGCGTATCGTGAAACAGTGTGCCAGCCGTAGGCGAGAATTGTTCGCGGCAATCTGCGTTGCGGCAGATATAAAACCAGTTGCGGCGATTGGCTTTGTGCTTTGGTCGATCATTGGACCGCTTCTTTTTCGGATTTGGCGCGGGACGGTCGTACTTCTCGACGTTCTTATCTCCGCATGTAGTGCAGCGCACAACACCATCAGGCCAACGCATTTTCTCGATGTACTGTAGGCATTGCTCGTCGGTTCCGAACTTCTCGTATGCTTCCCGAATGTTCATGTAAGCATAATAACGAGTAAATACTTTTGTGTCAAGTGAATAATCGTGCATTTTTGTTATACAAGATGAACCGACTAAAGACAGATCGTCGCAGCCAAGTCATTGCAGCCCTCGTTGAGGGTGCCTCGATCAATGCTACTTGTCGCATGACCGGAGTGGCGAAGCATACCGTCCTGAAACTACTCAAGGACGTTGGCTGCGCTGCCGCTGCGTACCACAATGCTCACGTTCGCAATCTGCGCGTGCGCCGAATTCAAGCCGATGAAATCTGGGCCTTTGTCTACGGCAAGGATAAGAACCTAACTCTGGAGCAAGCTCAAGCTGGCATGGGCAGCGTCTGGACGTGGACGGCCATAGATGCCGATACCAAGCTCATTGTCTCGTACATGCTGGGGGATCGCGGGGCCTCTACAGCGCAGAGCTTCATGCGTGACGTGGCAGGGAGAATCGCCAACCGCATTCAACTCACTACGGATGGTCACCGTGTCTACGCCGAAGCTGTAGAAGGCGCATTCGGCGCGGACATTGATTATGCCATGTTGGTTAAAATCTACGGTGCCTCGAATGAGAATCCAGAATCCCGCTACAGCCCCGCTACATGCATTGGATGCCGTACCGGAGTGCTTGCCGGAAGGCCCGATCCCGACCACATCTCAACTTCATTCGTGGAACGCAGCAATCTTTCGATGCGGCATGGGAATGCGCCGATTTACGCGGTTAACGAACGGTTTCAGCAAGAAGCTGGAGAACCACGGCCACATGGTTGCGCTGTACTTCATGCACTACAATTACTGCCGGGTACATAAAACGCTACGTGTCACGCCTGCCATGGAAGCAGGGTTAACAGATCACGTATGGGGAATAGAGGAATTGCTTGGGCTGGTAAAAAAATAAACCCAGCTCCTAGAGCTGGGGGCCACAGAGTCGGAACCCCGTGGGGGTGATGTAAGTATTGTGCAACAAATGAGGGCCTATGTCAAGTCAAAATGATCAGGCTAAACCACCGGAAATACACAGGAAAGTGGCCTATGCCTTCATTGACGGATTCAATTTCTATCATGCAATCAAGTACTTTCCGCATGCGCCAGATCACGAGCGTTACCATAAATATAAATGGCTCTGCTATCGCAGTCTCATGGCGCAGTTCCTTGATCCAGCAAGCGAAGACCTAGGGGCGGTCCTGTTCTTCACGGCATTCCCAAATTGGGAGAATTCCCAAGCAAAACGGCAGCGCCACGAGACCTATGTCAGCGCCCTAAAAGCTACGGGTGTCGAGACGATAAAGGGCGAATTTAAGACGAAGGAGGTCGAATGCAAGGCACAATGCAAACAAGTTTTCGAAGCACGAGAAGAAAAACAGACCGACATAAATATCGCAACCTCAGTGATTGAAAGAGCCAGCCAATTCGACATTCTCCTCCTAGTTACCGCAGATTCAGACCAGGTACCAACTATCCGCCTTTTTAAGAAGCTTCACCCCGAAAAGACGATTTACATAATCCCTCCGATAGGAAGAAACTCTAAAGAGCTCATACAAGAGGCAGGAAAACCAAGTCGAAAGATAATGGAAGAGGCGCACTTGGCAGCATCTCTGCTCCCGAATCCGGTCGATGTCGTGAGAAGCGGTAAAACCATCTCACAAATTTGGAAGCCAGCTAATTGGTAGCACATTGCTTACCACCTAAAATTCAAACTGCACCACTACCCACGAATCCAGGAAAACACGGTATCGTTCGAGGAGTTCCAGACTTGCCGTTCGCCAAATAGGACTGTCCACTGGCCACTACCGAGCCCTTGATTGACAATCCACGGAGAGAGAAGTTGATAGAAATTCAGCGGGCCCGTGAACGGCACTCCGATCCAGTTGCAGCACGGCTTGGGTGAGACATCGATATTTGTATTGACGTTGGTCCACGTAACTCCCATGTCATTGCTGGACACAAGCATCATGGGAGCCGAGCCCGCAGCGAACCCTTCACCGGGTCGCACAAAGCCTAAAAGCTTATTTCCGCTGATCCACCCCAGACCGATTTCTTCCGTACCGTTCACGCCGGGGATGATGGAAGAAGGGCTGCCGAAGGTAACGCCATCATCGGTCGAGAACAGCAGGTAGGCGTTGAAGCTGGGGGTGTTATCGAGAATCGGTTCGATCATGCACCCGCTTGGGCACGCACTGCTGACTCCTCCTCCGGGCACAAACACCATGTTTTCGTTCGTCGGCACGGAATAACCCGATAGCAGAGTCGGCGTGGACCAGACCGCGCCAATTCCGTCCGTGCAGCGCGAGTAATAAACCGCGTAAGTGCTTGCGCTGTTCCACGATCCAATAAACAACACGCAAGTGCCGGTCGCCGGGCTACATCCGCCATTGATATTCTCGATTTCATTTGGTGACGCGGCCCGCGTAGAAGCACCCGGAATTGGCGCACGATCCTGCCGAGCCGTAGCGGGTGCCAGAGTAGTAAGTCCAGGTCGAACCGTTGTCTGTCGAAGTCCGGATGATCCCCACGCCGCCGTGGGTATGGTCCGTTCCTTCCCGGTAAAAGTTGATGATGGTTCCGCTGTTGGTGCGCATCAGCACGCCGGCGGAATCGTAGGGCGAACTGGTGGAAAATACGCTGGGGGCGGTGTTCTCGATCAATTTGTTCTGGGCGCAGGCGATGCTGCCCAGTAATAGCACGATCAGGATTCTCACTTGGCCATCACCGTCCAGTTGGTTCCATCGCAGTAAGCGAGAACGTGGTTCGTGCTTCCGCCCGTGATCGTTGCGCCCCAGGTCACTGTCGTCGAACCCGCCACCACGGTCAAAGTGCCGCGATTGCCTGAAGTGCAGGTCGCAAGGCTGGCGAAAGGACCCGCACTTCCGGTCCCATACGAGGTTGCGGTAATATTTCTTGCGCCATCAGAAGTCGATCCGGCTTGAGAGGAACAAAGCAACGACAGGAGCGCCAGGGTTAACAGCAATACGACTAAATTCACGAGTCGGAAGTGTCCGATTCGTGTCCGGTAATTGTTCCCTTGGCTTCCGTTGCGGTCTTTTGGTTGCCACCCGAGTCCCGCAAATGGTTGAAAAGATTGAGTGGGCTTAGGTTCGAATCCTATAGCGCCCACCATCTTTTCAACAGCTTACGAACCGTGTGATCGTCAGGTGATCCGATAGCGAACACTCTTTCAGCAACCTTGCTGCTGGCTGCTGTCAGTTCCGCGTCGAAGGTCGTGCCGTAAGTGTCCATAGTTATTGCAAGACTGGAGC
Source organism: uncultured Acidobacteriota bacterium (assembly GCA_963718485.1). GTDB lineage: Bacteria > Acidobacteriota > Terriglobia > Acidiferrales > UBA7541 > Palsa-295. The sequence goes on along the minus strand of CAVQZU010000083.1, from coordinate 6,478 downwards.
GACGCATTAGCTTTTGCTGAGTTGCAATTGGTGCGCCAGTCTGATTCAGCCAAGTTCTGAGGCTATAGCGGAATGCGTGAGTGGTCAGCTTTCCGATTCCGGCAGCATCAGCGGCCCTCTGAAGCGTCTGCCGCACGCCAGTGTAGGAATACGGCAGGCTGCCGATCTTCAGGGGACTTGCAAAGACCCAATCAGGATCAGCACGGATTTGTGAGCGCTGCTTCCATAGACGCAAACGTTGCAGCAGGTCGTGTGCGATGCTGATCGTTTTCTTGGAGCGCTGAGTTTTGGTTGCATCGACATGCTGGACGACGATGGCACGTTCGATGTTGATTCGTGACCTGTCTCGACAGCGAATGATACGGTAGAACACCAATATGCAGGCCGCCTTCGTTGACCTTTTTCAAGTGATCACTGAACCGTGACCGATTTGTGATCCGTTAGCACTGCTTACTATTGTCTTCCACTGCTTTTATGCCGGCCGTGCGCTCTATGTTGTTCTTTCTTGAGCCCAGCTGAAATCAAAAACGCTATGTAAAACCTAATGCTTTAGGGAAGGAAGTGTTCATTATGTTATAATGTTCATGTTTCATGAACGGGGACGTATGTTGAACTATGTTCACTATCTAGTGGCGTTCATGTTTCATGTACAGCGAGAAAACATGAACGAATCAAGTAGACCATAATGAAACGTAAGCCTCAACACGCAGAACTGATCGAAACAGCCCTCCAGGGGCTCCTGCGCACGACCGGACTCGCGGCGCAAATCATACGCTGGGAGCCAAATACTATCGACCACCACCACCCCGACGCAGTGATCGAAATAGCTGCACACGGGCGGAAGCACAAATTTGCGGTCGAAGCCAAGACCGGTGTTAGAGTCGAAGTGCTCACTCAAACCAAGGCACTCTGGCCTCGCGAACAACAGCCTCGGCTCCTCTTTGTCGCACCATACATCACAGACTACCTTGCAGAAAAGTGCCGCGAGATCGAACTTCCATTTCTCGACACCGCAGGAAACGCATACTTGGAAGACGACGACCTCTTCGTTTTCGTTACTGGCCAAAAAAGAACCACAGACTTGGCCCCACTGCCTACAAATCGAACAAAAACCACGGCTGGGTTGAGGGTCCTATTTGCTATTCTGTGCCGTCCCCAACTGTTAAACGCGCCCTATCGAGAACTCGCGACAACGGCTAAAGTGGCACTCGGCACGATCGGGCCAGTCATCAAGGATCTTGAAACAAGAAAGCTGATTGCAACATTTGGTACAACCCTTCCAAAGCGCCGCCTACTTGACGCCAAGGCGCTGCTGGAAGAGTGGGTCACCTTCTACCCTGCAACGCTCAGGCCCAAACTCCAACCTCGCAGATTCCGTGCACAAAATCGCGAGTGGGCACAGCAAACCGATTTGACTCCTTTCGGCGCCTTTTGGGGTGGAGAAGTGGCTGCGGACCGCCTCACACACTATCTGAAACCTGAAATGCTGACCGTGTATACCCTGCATAACCCGACTAAGCTGATAACGGAATTCCGCCTTAGAGCAGATGTCAATGGTGACCTAGAGATTCTCAATGCCTTTTGGGACCAAACTCTGACTACAGGAACTGCTGATGTGGTCCCACCAATACTCGCCTACGCCGATTTGATGGCTACAACTGATGCGCGAAACCTCGAAGCGGCAAGACTGATCTATGAACAGCACATCGCGCCGAATCTTCCTACTGCTGCTTAAGCCGCTGAGTCCGCTCGTCCTTGAACCACTGAAGGCAGTTGCGGAAACCACGAACTCTTTGAGCCTGCTATATTTTCTAGCCGGTGCGACGGCACGAGATTTGGTCCTCGAAAACATATTCGGCCGACCACCAGGCAAGTTGACGCGCGACCTGGACTTCGGGTTCGTTCTGTCCGACTGGAAACAGTTCGAAAACCTCAAGGCAACATTGATCTCAACAGGACGATTCAAGGCGGACCGGGCGATCCAACGTGTCTTATATCAGCATTCCGCGGGTATCTCAGTTGGTGTCGATCTCATTCCATTTGGTGGCGTTCAAGATGGCTCACTAATCTCTTGGCCTCCGCATAACGATTTTGTGATGAACGTTGCAGGATTCAGAGACGCTCTGGAATCGGCGATCCACGTGCAAGTGGACACTGATCTCGTGATACCAGTCGCTTCTTTACCAGGTCTCGTTATTCTCAAGTTCTTCGCCTGGGCTGACCGCAAGCACGAAAAGCGTGATGCACCCGACATTTTGAAGATACTTGCCGAATACGCCGGCGCTGGGAATGAAGACCGCCTGTATTCGGACGAGCTTCCCTTACTTGAGGCAGCCGGATTTGATGTCGCGATTGCGGGCGCACGACTCCTGGGCAAAGACGCCCGTCACATCGCAAGTCCGGAGACCTCGGCGAGTATTGCAAAAATGCTTGCGGATCCTAACTTGCATCGCGAGTTGTTAAACCAATTAGTGCAGACAAGTCCCAGATTGGACGAGTCTTTCGCTGACTACTGCACTGTATTGCTCGATAATTTCCACCGCGGCTTTACAGAGTGATAATTGAAAAGGAATTAAACGATACCTCGTAGCAGCCAAGCGTTGATGCCGCCGCCGCGGTCGCTGCCGCCGCCGCCGCCGGTGCCGCTGCGGCCACCGTCGGTTTCGCCGGTGCCGTCGCCTCCTCTGAAGGTTCTTCCAGAGATTCAAATGACGCGGAAAACCTGGTCCTATTTACGTCTAGATGAAAAACTTGGTCCAACTTGAGTCCAGATAACGCCGAGCACCCACTAGACGGCATGACAAGACCCAGAACCGAGCCAGGCTATTCAACAAGCTAGACCACCCCAATGACTGGCATAAGGGCGAAAACCTCGCCTGGCCCGGTCGCATCACAGAGACGGTGCTGTACGGGACTCTATGAGCAAGAAGAACGGTCTGGCAAATCCTCTCACGCTGAAACCCTTCGACGGGAAAGATAAGCAGTTACTCCGGGTCGTCATCGAAACACCCAAAGGAAGCCGAAACAAGTTTGCTTTCAATGCCGATCAACACATTTTCGAACTGAAAAAGGTTTTGCCCTCGGGAATGACCTTTCCCTACGATTTCGGCTTCGTTCCCTCCACGCTGGCCGACGATGGCGATCCCGTCGATGTCCTGGTCCTGATGGACGAGCCTGCATTCCCGGGTTGTGTGTTGTCGTGCCGTCCCATCGGGGTCATTGAAGGTGAGCAGGGCGACAAGAAAGACAGGGAACGCAACGATCGAGTCATTGCGGTTGAGAAGGACGCACATAGTTGGGCGGATATCAAAACGATTGATGACTTGGGAAAGCAATTCTGCCGCGAACTGGAAGAGTTCTTTGTGAACTATCACAAACTCTCGGGGAAACAATACCGGGTGCTTGGTATGAAGGGACCGGATCAGGCCCGAAAGCTCGTGAAATCAGGAATGCGATGATCCAAGGCAGGTGACATTCCGCTTCCTATACCATCCCACTTGAAACGCTGCTGGAATACATAGAGAGTCTAGTTCTGGCAGAATCACGACCAATGCCTGTGCCCCGATTACTGCGAGCGACGTCTATTTTCCGAGATTTCCGGTTATTCGTTCCTTCCCGATTGTGGCGCGGCGCTGACCCGGGACGACCAGAGTAAAGCGCTCGCACTGATGGAAAGAAACTTCTCCGCCGATACGACCCCGTCACAGAAATTCGAGTTGTCGGGATTGCTGAAGTAGAATCGGCAAAATGGCGAGCTCCGTTTCGTGCGGCTGCGGTTAAAATGATTTTGTCGGTAACCGGGGCGCGTAGCTCAAACGGATAGAGCATCGGATTTCTAATCCGGCGGTTGCAGGTTCGAATCCTGCCGCGCCTACCAAATCGATCCCTTCAAAAGTACTGTTCTCGCCACTCGAGAACCGGCGGACTGATTCATGCCCGGCCCCGACTCTAAGCTTTTGGCTTTCGGTGATCGCAGATTGGCGTGTTCAAGCAGGAATCCGCCAGGCGAAGGCGTTCGACGGGCTTGCCGCCGAGGATGTGCGATTCAACAATCTCTTCGACATCGGCGTCGGTGACATGCCCGTACCAGACTGCGTCGGGATAGACCACAACGTTCGGTCCGTGCTCGCATTGATCGAGGCACCCGGATTGGTTGGCGCGTACTTTCCCCTTCAGCCCGCGCTCGGCGAGCTTCTGTTTGAAAAGCTTTTGCAGTTTCGCTTCGGCCAGAGGATCGCAGCAGCCGCGTGGATGGCCGGACGGGCGCTGGTTTCCGCAGACGAAAATATGCTTTTCGAATTTTGGCATCAACTCAACTTGACGAAACAGATTGCTAAACCTCATCTTACCGCGCTGATCGGAAGTCGTCATGTCGGTCCCGGCGTGGCGCGCGTTGCTATTCGCCGGCGAGACACGTTAAGATAACTCGTACACGTCTTCTCCGCGCTGATCCCCGTAATTTTTGTGCAGTCCTCCTGGCGGGCAAAGAGTGTGCGACCCCGGGCGCAGCGCAGCCATCTGCCTGCTTGAATCCCTTGTCGGAGTTGGCATTGAAAAAAGGTAAGACTGCGGTGATCGTGGGCGCCCAATGGGGCGACGAGGGCAAAGGGAAGATCGTCGACGTGTTGTCGGAGAACTTCTCGGTGGTAGCCCGCTATGCCGGCGGACACAATGCCGGCCATACGGTCATCATCCACGGCAAGAAATTTATTCTGCAACTGGTGCCGTGCGGCGTGCTGCGTGCCGGTTGCCGCAGCGTGATTGGCAATGGCGTGGTGCTCGATCCGATCGCATTCTTAAAAGAGGCGGGGGCATTGCGCGAGGTCGGGGTGAAGATCGATGGTCATCTTTTCGTTTCCAACCGCGCCCATGTGATTTTGCCTTACCATCGCATGATCGAACTCGCAGCCGAGAATGCTCCGGGACGAGTAAAGATTGGTACTACATCGCGCGGCATCGGTCCCGCCTACGAAGACAAGATGGGCCGCCGCGGTCTACGTGTGGCCGATTTGCTGGATCTGCAGTTGCTCAAGAAGCACATCGAGAATGCAGTGCGCGAGAAGAACATGATTGCTCACGCGCTGTTCAATACCGAACCGCTTGACGCCGACAAGATGTACACGGAATACGCCCAGGCCGCCGAGAAAATTGCGCCGTTCGTCCGCGACACGGCGGTACTGCTGAACCAGGCGCTGAACAATGGCGAATCAATTCTGTTTGAAGGCGCGCAAGGGACGATGCTTGACATTGACCACGGAACGTATCCGTTCGTGACCTCTTCCAGCGCGACTTCTGGCGGCGCCGTGATTGGCACGGGCGTGGCGCCCACTGCCATCAATTCGGTGATTGGGATTACCAAGGCCTATTGCACGCGCGTGGGCGAGGGGCCCTTCCCTAGCGAAGACAACAGCGACGCCGGGGACAACTTGCGCAAACGAGGCAAGGAATTTGGGGCGGTGACGGGGCGTCCGCGCCGCACAGGATGGCTTGATCTGCCGCTGCTGCGTTACTCGGGGATGATCAATGGCACGTCGTGGCTGGTCGTTACCAAGCTGGATGTGCTCGATGAGCTCGCCGAGATTCCGGTCTGCATCGGATACAAAATCGACGGGAAGAACACGAGCGGCGCGCCCGCACAGGCGAGCGAGTACGAAAAGATCGAGTGCGTTTATAAAAAGCTGCCGGGCTGGCGGACTTCGACGGAGGGCATCACGGAATATTCCAGGTTGCCCGCGGCGGCGCGGGAATATCTGGCATTCATCGAGAAAGAATCGGGAGCGAAGGTGGGCATGATCTCGACCGGCCCAGACCGCAGCCATACTATCCTCGTGGATGAATTTGTTTCGGAGTTGAAGAGGGCCGCGAAAAAAGCCTAGAATTGCTTCCCCGAACGACCAGCAAGCGGGGAGGAGTGAAACGATGGTGGTATTGGCAGTGACCTGGATGGCGAAAGTGGGGCACGAAGCCGAAGTTGCCGCGCTTTTTGAGAAATTGACCGAACAGTCCCGCAAAGAGCCGGGTTGTGCGATGTACCAGGTGCATCGCCACAAGACGGAGCCACGCCGCTTCTTTATCTACGAGCAGTACAAGGATGACGCCGCGTTAGAGGCGCATCGCGGCGCGCCGCATTTCCTGCAGCATGCCCGCAAGGATTTGCCCAGGATTGCCGACAGAGTGGAAGGGCATTTGTTTGAGCCGCTGGGGTAGGATGCGTGGATTCGCGCGACTCGCCCACGCTTATCTATAGGGGGATGTTCACAGGAATCTGATCACTTCCCCTTGTCGATCATCAACTCGCTGCCCGAAGCGTAATTCTCCTTCGAGACCTCGCTGAATGTGATCACGATCCCTTCGCGACGCGCGCCGCCTTCTTCCACTAACGCATCAGTGATCCGTTTTGCGATCTTGCGCTTTTGATCGACAGTACGGCCTTGCAGCATAGTGATCTGGACTACGGGCATAAGAGCCGTTCTCCGTT
>CAVQZU010000082.1:0-161411 GCA_963718485.1 uncultured Acidobacteriota bacterium | reverse complement strand
TTATGGGAGAAATCACCCCATCGGCACAGTGATAAATGCCGAAATGTTTGTTTCGCGCGAGGAATATGCACCGCCAGATTTTCAACGAATGGTTCAAGCCCCAGCGCGCCGAGGCAATGATCGGGGCGAAGCTGTTCATCGAAGGGCCGGTTTCCACGTTTTTGGGGCTCGTGCGCCCGTATTCGCGCGGGGATTTCGAAGAAGATGACATCAAGTTATTCGCTCTCTTGGTCCCTCACTTGCAGAGAGCGGTGCAGCTGCAAATGCACTGGCGGGTCTGGACGCGCCGCCGACAGGTTCGGCCGGGATCCTAAATGGGCTCCCCCAAGGCGTGCTGCTGGTCGACGCGCGGGCGCGGGTGATCTTCGCCAACCAGGCCAGCGAGGCAATGTTCGCCCCGGCCATGGCCTCGCTGTCGACCGCGACGGCCTGAGAGGCGAAACACCCGAGGACACGCGGCTGCTGAGGCAGACCATCGCCAGTTGCGCGGAGCCGGGAAACGAGATCAGCGGTTCGGGGTCTCGCCTCCGGCTGTCCCGCGAGGGCCGGGCGCCGTTGAGCGTGGTGGCGGCGCCGCATCGCTCTCAGTTCGGCTGGATCGACATCCTCCGCCCGACGGCGATCTTGCTCATCACCGACCCGGAGCAGGCGGCCGTGGTTCGCGGCGAACGACTCGGCCAGGATTTTGGGCTGACCCCGGCCGAAACCGTGTTCGCGGTCGAAATATCGAAAGGCGATGGGCTGCAGGCCGCCGCCAGCCGCCTTGGCGTCTCGTTGACCACGGTGCGCACGCATCTCGCCCACGTCTTTGACAAAACCGGCACGCGGCGCCAAGCCGAGCTCGTTCGCCTGATCCTGCAAGGCCAGTCAGCGATGGGCAGCTGCTGATAAGCGGGGTTGCAGATCGTTCCCGATGCGGGTCGCAAAAAGCGCGGCCACCGCAAAGGGCATCGCGCGCAATACGCAACTCAGCGCGGCCGTGATGCCGGCGTTCAAACGCGCCGCCCTCCTTCCACGGAGTTCGCACAGGATGGGGCGCTTGTGCCACGATCCGTCGCCATCGCCGAACACGAGGAGGGCTCCCATGAAAGTCGCCAATGCCGTCGCCGAAATCCTGAAGCGTGAGGGGATCGAGTTTCTGATCGGCTATCCGGTCAACCCGATCATCGAGGCCGCCGCCGAGGCCGACATCCGCACCATCATGGTGCGCCAGGAGCGCACCGGGTTGCATATGTGCGACGCGTTCGCCAGTGGCCTGGGCGACAAGATCGGCGTCTTTGCGATGCAGCACGGGCCCGGGACCGAAAACGCGTTCGGCGGCGTGGCCCAGGCCTACGGCGATTCCTGCCCGGTGGTCGTGCTCCCGGCCGGCTACGCCCGCGACACAACCAGGTACCGGCGAACTTCAACGCGGCGCTCAATTACCGCAACGTTACCAAATGGTGAGCAGGTGACGGTAGCCGCGCCACGCTCGAGGCGTTGCGCCGCGCCTTCACCCAGGTCAAGAAGGCCGCCCCCGGCCCGGTGCTGATCGAAGTCCCCCGACCTGTTGCGCGAGGAGATCAGCGGGCCGCTCGACTATCAGGAAGACGCCGCGGCTGAAGAGCGGCCCCGACCCGCGCTCGGTCTCGGTCGCCGCGGCCTTGGTCGCGGCCGAGCGCCCGGTCATCTTCGCCGGCCAGGGCATCCACTACGCCAAGGCCTGGCCGCAATTGCAAAATCTCGCCGAGCTGCTGGAAGCGCCGGTCATGACCACGCCTGCCGGGCAAGAGCGCCTTTCCCGAGGCGCACCCGCTGGCCCTAGGCTCTGGCGGCATCGGCATCTCGAAGGCAGCCTCACACTTCTGCAAAACGCCGACCTGGTCTTCGGCATCGGCTGCAGCTTTACCCGCGTCCGAGCTTTGCCACCCCGATGCCCAAGGGCAAGCGCATCGCGCACGCGACCCTCGACCCGACCGACATCAACAAGGACGTGCCGACCGAATTGGCCGCGGTCGGCGACGCCGGGCTGACCCTCGACGCGCTCCTGGAAGAGGTCAACGACCGGCTGCACGGCAAGACGCGCGGCCGGCTGCCGGCGGTGACCCGCGAGATCCGCGGGCTGAAAGAAGAGTGGATGGGGCAGTGGATGCCGCGGCTGACCCAGACACCAAACGCCGATCGTCGCCCTATCGGGTGATCTGGGAATTGCTGCACACGGTCGACGTCAACAACACGATCATCACCCATGACGCCGGCAGCCCGCGCGACCAGCTGTCGCCGTTCTGGGCAGCGAGGCGCCGCTCAGCTATATTGGCTGGGGCAAGACCACCCAGCTCGGCTACGGGCTCGGGCTGGCGATGGGCGCGAAGCTGGCGAAGCCCGACAAATTGTGCATCAACGTCTGGGGCGACGCCGCGATCGGCTTTACCGGCATGGATTTCGAGACCGCGGTCCGCGAGCGCATCCCGATCCTCTCGATCCTGATGAACAATTTCTCGATGGCGATCGAGTTGAAGGTCATGCCGGTCGCGACCGAGAAGTACCGCTCGACCGACATCAGCGGCAATTACGCCGATTTCGCCAAGGCGCTCGGCGGCTATGGCGAGCGGGTGACCGAGCCCGGCGAGATCCTGCCGGCGATCCGCCGCGGGATCGAAAAGACCCGAGGAGGGCACCCCGGCATTGCTCGAATTCATCACCGAAAAGGCCGTCGACGTCTCCCGCTTCGGCTGATCCGACCGCGCCGCTCGCTCCCGTCTCCGAGAGAGGGAGCGGGCAGCGCTAAATCGCTCGGCCGCCGTAGTCATGTGCCCGGCGCGCGCGCCGGGCCGACGAGGCTGGCGCCGCCATCGAAAGCAATCACCCAATTCATTTTATCGGCAAATTCATGACTTTGCGACCCTCGAAGAAATGGCAAAATACCGTCATTCCGGGGCGCGGGCGCAGCCTGCGAGCCCGGAACCCATGAACGTCAGGCTCAGAACATATTGCAAATGCTGGTTTCATCGGCCCGGGTCCGGCCCTTCGCGCCGTCCCGGAATGACCGATCTTTGGCCAAGAAGGGCGATAATCTATTGATCGGACGCCGTTCACTCCGGGTCAGGCGCTTTAAGAGAAAGCGGCGACGAACGGCCGCGCGCCCGGGGCGAGCGGCGCACTCGACCCCCCGAGAACGCCTCAGAAGCAAGGGGAACCCGCAACTTCAGCGATCCCTATTGGCGGACGCCAACGGCAAAGCTATAGCTGTCCGCGTGCGGGCATGGCGGAACTGGTAGACGCGCAGGTCTCAAAAACCTGTTCCTTCACTGGAGTGTCGGTTCGATTCCGACTGCCCGCACCAGCTTCTAAGCCAATTCGATCAGATCGAACCCCCACCTCGGATCGGGTGAAACGCGGCTCCATCTGCCGGCGCTTGAGCTGGCGGCGCAACCCCACCGCTCCGGCGGCGTCGACCCCATGCACCTGGAAAACCGGCTTGGCAAAATCCAGCCCGATTATCGTAACCTGCGTCATGGATGGCCCCCGACGCTGGAGCTGCATACCCAACTTGGCGCACAGATGCCGTTCGGGGCCCTCCACCAAAGCGGCGCGAGGGTTCTCGCGGCTTGCTCGCTTTCCCCGCGCGGAGAGAGGGCTGGGGTGAGGGCAGCCGGCGAGATCGGGATTGCTCGTAACGCACAGGGATACAGGGAGGAGACGATGACGAAAGCAAGGTTGACCCGGCGGCATATGCTGGCGCTCGGGATTGGCGGCATGACATTGCCGGTTCCGCTGACCGCAGCGCGCAGAGCCGTCGCGCAAACGGCCCCCGAGACGGTGGTCTATGTATCGAATGCCGGGAGCAAGGAGATCGGCGTCTTCGCGATGAACCGCGACAGCGGCGAGTTGACGCCGATCGACAAGGTCGCGGTGCCGGGCACCGACAAACCGTCGCCGGCCAGCATGCCGATGGCGGTGACCCCCGACCGCCGGTTCATCATCGCAGCACTGCGCAGCGACAATTTCCCGGCGTCGAGCTTTGCGATCGACCATGCGACCGGCCGGCTCGCCCATGTCGCCACCACGCCGCTCGCCGACAGCGTGGCGTACATCGTGACCGACCGCACCGGGCGATATCTGCTCGCCGCCTCCTATCCCGGCAACAAATTGACGGTCAACCCGATCGACGCCGACGGCCGCATTATCGAGAAGACGACCCAGATCGTCCCGAACCGGCCAAAGTCGCACTGCATCCTGGTGGACGCGGCAAACAAATATTGCTACGCGACGAGCCTCGGCGGCGACATCGTGATGGAGTGGAAATTCGATCCAGCGACCGGCACCTTGTCGCCGAACGGACCGGGCGAGGTCCACACCAAGCCCGGCGCCGGGCCGCGGCATATGGCGCTGCACCCCAGCGGGCGTTTTCTCTACCTGATCACTGAAACAACCGACACGACCGGCGCTTATGCGATCGACCCCGGCTCGGGCGCATTGACCGAATTGCAGTTCGTCGATGCGCGGCCGCCGGGCTTTACCGCACAGCCCGCCGCCGCCGATCTGCATGTCACCCCGGACGGGCGGTTTCTGTACGGCAGCGAGCGCAAGACCAGCACCCTCGTCGGCTATCGCATCGACCCCGACAAGGGCACGTTGTCGCCGATCGGGCACTGGCCGACCGAAAAGACCCCGCGCGGCTTCAACATCGACCCGCGCAGACCGGTTCCTGCTCTCGGTCGGGCTCAATTCGAACGCGATGACGGTCTACCGCATCGACCCGCAATCGGGCGCCCTGACGCCGGCGAAGCAATACCCGATGGGAAAAATGCCCAACTGGATCGAAATCGTCGATCTCCGTTGAACCATTTGACAGCGCTCTCGGGTCATCGTCTATCCCGCTGGTCCTTCACGCCCAGCCCGGCATCACATACCCCGGCATCGCGTGCCGCCCCGGCGCAGCAGGCCGGTGCAGGTGCTCCGCTGCAACGGCCGGTGATCAGTGCGCGGGAAGCGTGGCTCGGCCGAAGGATAGGTCCGGCTCTCCGCCGGGAAGCTCGAGCGAACTATGAAGTGCAGACGCAGGTGATAGACCTAAATTCAGATTATTTCAAAGCGAGCAGGCGCCTTATGACACCAAATGAAATAACAGATTGTGATGTTCAATTTGATGATAGACCAACCCGAATTGGAGTAACGCCTTTATCGTACCTTTATCTACCCGCCTTCTTTGTCCATCATTAAAATCGAAGATCGCAGGGAAAGTCTGCTGTGGAAGTGGTACTATAGAATTTTCCGCTAGCGATAGATAATACCAGGATCGCAGCCTGACGCCGGGGTCGTTCACGATCAGTCACCAGCTTGGGGCTGGTCAACCACCATTCAATCTCGTTTGGCAGATCGCCCGGCTTGATGTGTGAACATAAGCGGCGCTCGTATTCTCGTCCACACATCGCCGCTGCTTGAGCCAACGTCAAATTCATTCTCACAGGATGCTCCCTACGGCAAAAGCTTGCCGGTGACGTCAGCCGACAAGCCCGATTATCGCGGAGGGAAGTCAGTGAAACGTCAAAAGTCCGTATCGTGCCAGATCAAATGTAAACCCCGCGCATGCCGCCTTCGGGGTAGCGGGTGCCGGCGGCGGCGCCGACGGGATCGCCTCGGAGATGCGGTCGATGTCGGCGGGGGTCAGGCGGACCTCGAGGGCGCCGAGATTTTCTTCGAGGCGGGCGATGTGCTTGGTGCCGGGGATCGGGATCACGTCGGGGCCTTGCGCCAAGAGCCAGGCCAGCACCAATTGCGCCGGGGTGCAGTTTTTCTCGCGGGCGATCGCCTCGATATGTTCGACGAGGGCGCGGTTTTTGGTGAAGTTGTCGCCCATGAAGCGTGGATGACGCCCGCGGGTGTCGCCGTCGGCGAGGTTGCCGAAATCGGGGATGTCGCCGGTCAACAGGCCGCGGCCGAGCGGCGCGTAGGCGAAAAAGGCGATGCCGAGATCGCGGGTCAATTCGCGGGTCTCGGTCGCTTCTTCGCGGTAGAGCAGCGAGAATTCGCTCTGCACCGCGGCGATCGGGTGGGTGGCATGGGCGCGGCGGATGCGCTCGGGCCGCGCCTCGCACAGGCCGAGAAACCGCACCTTGCCCTCGTCAACGAGCCGCGCCATCGCCCCGACTGTCTCCTCGACCGGGACGGCCGGGTCGACGCGGTGCTGGTAATAGAGATCGATGACGTCGACGCCGAGCCGCTTCAGGCTTGCCTCGCAGGCTTGCGCGACATAGGCGGGGGTGCCGTCGACGCCGTTGGCGCCGCCCGGCCGCCGGGTCTGGCCGAATTTGCTGGCGACCACGACGCCCTCGCGGCGCCCCTTTAGCGCCCGGCCGAGCAGCTCCTCGTTCTGGCCCCAGCCATACATGTCCGAGCTGTCGAAATGATCGACGCCGAGCGCGATCGCGCGCTGGATCAGAGCGATCCCGGCCACGTCGTCGCTTTTGCCGTAGGTCCCGGACAACGACATGCAGCCGAGTCCGATCGCCGACACTTCCGGCCCGCCTTTGCCGAGCCGCCGCCGTACCGTTACCGCCTTCGAATTCATCAACTCTTCCTCTCGTGCTTGGAGAAAGAGCACACTAATTCAACTACGCACCGGTCATTCCCGCGAAAGCGGAAACCCAGGGGCCAGAGCGGAAGCGTTTGCCCCTGGACCCCCGCTTTCGCGGGGGCGACGATAACCCGTTTAAGTGTGGATGCTGCCAGCCGCGTTGTCCTTGCCGAAGATGTCGAGCGGCAGAAAGGCGCTGACGACCATGTTCGGCACGTCGACCAATTCGCTGATCTTGAGGTCGACGGCGACGCTGCAGATCGCATAGGCCTGCTGGCGGGTCCAGCCGCGCTCGACCAAGAGGTCGATCATCGACAGCAGCGCGTTCTTGGCGCTCAGGGTCGTGTCCTCGCTCTCGTTCGTGCCGTCGGGGTGGATTGACATGCCAGTGGTGGCGAGAAAGCGTTTGGGGGCGGCGAGCTCGGGCGGGAAATAATAGTCGTTGCGCTGAAAGCGGGGAAAACGGATGCCGCGGCGCCGGGCCTCGCCCTTGTGCAACGAAAAGCGCACCAGGATCGAGCCGCACATCTCGATCGCGGTGCCGCAGGCCTCGCCGTCGCCTTGCGCGAAATGCGCATCACCGACCGAAAACAACGCGCCGTCGACAAACACCGGCAGCAGCAGCCGCGCCCCTTTGCTCAGCTGCTTGATATCCATGTTGCCGCCGTTTTCGCGCGGCGGGATCGTGCGCAACGCTTGCGCCGCGATCGGCGCCGAGGCCGGCACCGCGCCCTGCGCTTCGGGCGGCAACGCCATCCCGCCGCGGGCGGCGAGCTCGGCCTCGCGACGCTGCACGGTCTCGCGCAACTCTTTTGACGGCGCGACCCCGATGACCCCGACAAACGAGCCGTCGGGGATGCGCACATCGGGCAGATCGGCCGATCGGCAAAGCCGTCCTTGATCGTCCATTTGGCGATATAGGGGTCGGGGAAGGCGTCGCGCAAAAAGCCAAAACCCGGCACCTGCACGGTGTAGCCGAACGCCGCCGGCTTCATGTCGCAGATCTCGACTTCGAGCAGGTCGCCCGGCGCCGCACCCGCGACATAGACCGGCCCGGTCAGCGGATGGACGAGGTTGAGGTCGCAGTGCCGCAGGTCCTCGGCCGTCGTCGCCGGCGTGATCTGGCCGTCGAAAGCGTCGCGGGTATGGATCTCGACCTCCTCGCCGAGTGCTGCTTCGACCACCGGCGGGATCGCTTCGTGCCAGCGGTTGTGGCCCTTCTGCGGCTCCTCGGCGAGACGCTTCCCATAATCGACGGTGATGCTCTTCATGCCGCCCCTCGCTCGATATGCGCCGGAGGCTATGCACAACCGATAGCCGTGACAAGCCGGTCGGGCCGCAGCCGGCCCACGGGCCGGCCCCGCCTTACTGCTGAAACCACAGGGGTGGTCCGCTGCGACTGCAAAATTCTTTTTTCGGGGATGCGGGTGAGATAAGTTCGCTTCGGCAAATGTGGGGATGCCTCGAGATCGACACGCTTATTACCCCTCTTTGGCGCGCTGGTTGACCCTCCTCCCCGAGCCTAGAGTTGGTTATGTCCTATTTTCCGTATTTCCGCCGATCTGTGGCTGCTGCCCGCGCGGCGACCGCCGGCGCAACCGTGCGGCCACGCCGCACCGGGGCACTTCGCCGGCTCTCCGGCGCGGTCAACATCTGGTTCTGGGCGATCGTCGGGGTACCGACCTTGGTCGCCGCGGTCTACTACTTCGGCATCGCCTCCGACATGTACATGTCGGAGGCTGATTTTGTCGTCCGCGGCCCCGGGACCGCGAAGAGCCTGAGCATGGCAAGCATGCTTCAAACGAGCAGCAGCGGCGAGCAGCCGGGTCAGGACGAAGCGCTGATCGTCCAACAATTCATCATGTCGCGCGATGCCGTCCGTCAACTCGCCGGCCATGACGATTTGCGCACAGCTCTCGATCGGCCGGAGGCCGACGTCGTCTCCCGCTTTCCGGGGATCTTCTATTGGCGGAATGATTTCGAGGCCCTGTACAAGGCGTATTCGCGGTTTGTCGAGGTCGACATCGATGGCGAGACCGGGGTCAGCGTGCTAAAGGTCAAGGCCTATCGCCCGGAGGACGCTCAGAGGATCGCCCAGGCGCTCGTCGCCTACAGCGAAGCGCTGGTCAACGAGCTCAACGACCGGACGCGACGCGAGGCGCTGCGCTCCTTTCAGAAGGAGGTCGACGAAACGCAGCGTGGTATTGCGGGCATTCAGGCGCAGCTGACATCCTATCGCATCAAGCAGCAAATGCTCGACCCGAAATCCGCCGCCCAAGGGCCGCTGGCGTTGCTTCAGGTGTTGAACAAGGAGCGCGCCGGCGCCCAGACGCAGCTTGCCGACGCGGTCAAAAATTCGCCGAGCAGCCCGCAGGTCCCGCTGCTGCGGACCCGCGTCGTGTCGCTCGACCGGCTGATCGCCGAGGAGCGCACCAAGATCACCGGCGACAGCAATTCGGTCGCCGCCGCGCAGACCGAATACGAGCGCCTCGACGAAGCCCGGAAGCTGGCCGAGACGCAGCTGGCTTCGGCCTACAAGTCGTTGGAAGCAGCCCGGCTCGACGCGCAGCGCCAGGAGCTTTTTCTTGAGACGGTCGCCCAGCCAAGCCTCCCCGATTTCCCGCTTTATCCCAAGCGCGTCGTTTCGTTTTCGATGGTCCTGGCGAGCTGTCTGCTCGCTTACGGCATTGCTTGGCTGCTCGTCGCGAGCGTGCGCGAGCACGCCGCCGCCTAGCCACCGGCGCGGGCACCGCAAGCCAGACGGCGCAGCGATCTTGCGCGGATGATCAAAGTCACGCGGGTCTGCAAGGACTATCCCAGCGAAAGCGGCGGGTATCGTCGCGTTTTGAGCGACGTCTCATTCGATTTGATGCGGGGCGAAAAGATCGCGGTGCTCGGCCGCAACGGCGCCGGCAAATCGACGTTGATCCGCCTGCTCGGCGGCATCGAATTGCCGAGCACCGGCGCCATCGAACGGAGCATGTCGATATCCTGGCCGGTGGCGATGGCCGGAGGCATCCATGGTGTTTTAACCGGGAACGACAACATTCGGTTTATCGCGAGAGTTTACGGCAAACCCTTCCAAGAATTACGGGAGTACGTCGACGATATCGCGCAGCTCGGAAAATTTCTGTCGGAGCCGGTCAAGACCTATTCCACCGGCATGGCGGGGCGTCTCAACTTTGCCCTGTCGCTCGCCGTCGACTTCGACTGCTACCTGATCGACGAAGTCATCGCCGCCGGAGATCAAAATTTCCAGCTCCGGTGCCACGAGGAGCTTTTCGACAAGCGCGCCGATCGGGCTCTGATCCTGGCCTCTCATGTCCCCGAGATCGTGAAGAGCTATTGTTCGCGGGCCCTGGTACTGCATCGTGGGCGGGCAAAGATGTTCGACGACCTCGCTCTTGCGCTCGACATCTACAGCGCGCTCTGACCTGGCGCCGTCCCGTGCGGGGCGCTCTCTGCTCGGGTTCGAGGCGGGGGCAGCGTCCAAAAAGCCCATTTCCCGGAGATCGGGCGCCGGATAGCGTGAGGGAGTTTTCTATTGGCGGCCGAGCGGGGGCATGCGGCGGATGGCGGGACGCATTTTCTATGACGGCCTCAATCTGTCGCTGACGCAAGGGACAGGCGTTGCAACCTATACGCGTATGCTCACCCGCGTCGTGCACGATCTCGGCTACGACATCGGCATTGTCTACACCTCGCCGCAGACCCCGCCAAAGGACCGGCTGCTGCGCGAAGTCGCCTTCTTCGACGAGAAACAGGCGATCAGAACACCCTTCGCTCGCCAGATGATCGACTGGACCACCGATCAGGTGCGCGGCTTTGCTCCAATCAAGCCCCTCCCGGTGGCGTTCGACGGGGTCGTCGTCAACCGGCAGTTCGAGACGATGTGGCCGGCGCCGCACCAAGCATTTGCTACCCGCAGGCTTTTTGCCAATGCCCGCGCCCATTTCGCGAGAACCAACCGGTTCGTCAAACTGGACTTCGATCCAAAGCCCGAAATTTTTCATTGCACTTACCCGTTGCCGTTGCGCGCGAAATCGGCTTGCAACGTGTACACGATCCACGATCTCGTGCCGCTACGCCTGCCGTTTACCACGCTCGATAACAAGCGGCAGATGTTCCGCCTGCTCAAAAAGATCGCGCGGCAGGCCGACCACATCGTCACAGTCTCAGAGAATTCGAAGCGCGACATCATCGAATTGCTCGGCGTCGAAGAAGACCGCGTCACCAATACGTACCAGGCGGTGCACTTCCCGGACGCGTACCGCGATCGGCCGCACGAAACAATCGCCGAGCAACTGGAAGGCTCGTTCGGTCTCGAGTTCCGCGAGTACCTGCTGTTTTTCGGGGCATTGGAGCCGAAAAAGAATGTCGCTCGGCTGATCGAAGGCTACTTGTCGTCGGGGGTCGAAATTCCGCTGGTGCTGGTGGCTGGCGCCGGCTGGAACAACGACGCCGAGACCAAGCTGATCGCCGAACTGCGCGACCGGCAGCGGCTGGAGGCGCAGTCGAACCGCCGGCCGAGGCGAACCGTCCACCGCTTCGATTACGCGCCGTTCTCGATGCTGGTCACCTTGATCCGCGGCGCGCGGGCGGTGGTGTTTCCGTCGCTCTACGAGGGATTCGGGTTGCCGGTGCTGGAGGCGATGGTGCTGGGCACACCGGTCGTCACCTCGCGCGAATCCTCGGTCCCCGAGATCGCCGGCGACGCAGCCCTGCTCGTCGACCCCTACAACACCGACGAAATCGCCGCGGCGATCCGAACGATCGTCAAAGACGCGGATCTGTGGGCCGAGCTGGTGCATCGCGGTAAGGCGCAAGCCGCGAAATTCTCGGTCGACCGCTACCGCGAGCGCGTCGGCGCGCTCTATCGCGCGCTCGCCTGATCCAGCCAGCCTCATAATGGAAGCGGGAGAGGCGCTTGACCCGACGCCGCCACCCTACCTAAAAAGTTGATCATGCCGCAAATCGGGTGGCAATCGGAATTGCGTTCGTCTCTATCCGCGGTCGCTGGTCGTGGGCTGCGGATCTCATTTGCATGGATGGGTGGCCGAGCGGTTTAAGGCACCGGTCTTGAAAACCGGCGTGGGTGCAAGCTCACCGTGGGTTCGAATCCCACCCCATCCGCCAGCAGCGATCGGGGCACCGATTTTGTTCGGAGCAATCTCGATGCAATACAACAGCGCCGCCGGGCGCCGCGTTCGAGTGGACAGAACTACGTGAGTACCCGACGGGACCCTGATCCGAGCGCGGTACGCACCGCGGCGTCGAGCTCGGCGAGCCGAAACGGCTTCTTGATCCGGGGATCGTCACCAGTCTGGTGATCTCCCCCTAAATCGGCGTATCCGGTGACGTACAGGACATTCAGACCCGGCCATTGCTTGCGGGCGCGCCGCACGGTTTCGATCCCGTTCAAACCCGGCATGGCAATGTCGATGACCAACAGATCAAACAGTTCGCCGCGTGCGAGAGCATCCAGCCCGTCCCGTCCGCTCGCCGCCGCTGTGACCGCGTAACCAGCCTCGCGCAACATTTGCTCGGTGACCTCGCGCACCTCGTCATTATCGTCGACCACGAGAATGCGTGCCTTCGAGTGCCGATCGTGCACGTGGTCCGGCATCCCCTCGGGGGCTGCTTCGATCGCGGCCGTTCTAGGCAGGTAGAGATGGACGGCGGTGCCCGCCCCTGGCCGGCTTTCAATCTGCATCGCACCGTTTGATTGCTGCACGACGCCGTAAACCTGGCTCAAGCCGAGACCGCTCCCGGTCCCCGCCTCTTTCGTCGTGAAGAACGGCTCGATCGCCGAACGCGCCACCTCTTCGGTCATCCCCGTGCCATTGTCGCGGACCGAAACGCAGATGCAATCCCGTCCTGCGATTTCGCCGGAAGGGGAATAGCTGTCGCCTCGCCGATTACGGGTTTCGATCGTCAGGGTGCCGCCATCGGGCATCGCATCGCGCGCGTTGATGGCGAGGTTTAGGATCGCCACCTCGATCTGCGTTGGGTCGACGAGAGCCGGCCACAGTTCGGCGGCCAAGAGCGTGTGTACGCGAATAGTCGTTCCGATGGTCCGCGACAGCAATTCGCGCATGCCGCGGATCACGCCGTTGAGGTCGACCGCCCGCGGCCGCAAGTGCTGACGTCGGGAGAACGCGAGCAGCTGCTCCGTCAGCTTCGCGCCGTTCTCGGCGCCGCGCCGCGCTGCGTCGAGATACCGCACCGCCGCCGTATCGTCCGCGATCCGCGCCGAGAGCAGCTCGAGATTGCCGATGACCGCGGTCAGCAGATTGTTGAAGTCGTGAGCAAGGCCTCCGGTCAGCTGGCCGACAGCCTCCATCTTTTGAGATTGCCGTAGCTGACCCTCGATGGCCTCTCGTTCCGTAATGTCGCGTGCCGTGGCCATGATGCGGTAGTCGCCGTCGTGCCGTTCCGGCACGCGCACGAACATGACGTCGATCGTACGGGTGACGCCGGTCATCGTCCGTCGCGCGGTGTAACGCTGATTATGGCCGGTTTCGATGCAGGCGCGCATCAGGCGCAAAGGCAGCTGGGCTGGCTCGACCCCCAGGATCTCTTCGAGCGGACGCCCGATTACCTGCTCTCGCTCGAGCCCATAGGCGAGCTCGGTGGCGCGGTTGAGGTCCTCGTAGACAAACCGGCCGTCCGCGGTGGCGCGGAACAATGTTAGCCAATCCGGCGAATTGTCGAAAATCGCCTGCATCTGCGCACGGCTGGCGCCGAGTTGCCGGGCGCGCCTTTCGGCTTCCTGTGCTAACCCTTCATTCAATTCGCGCAACCGCCGCTCACTGTCGCGCAGCGCCACCGCGGCCGCCTCCTCGGCTTTGCGGCGACGGGTGCTGTCGATCGTAATCCCGAGCATGCGGGCGGGTGCGCCGTTGCCGTCGGCGATCACTTGACCGAGGAAAACGACCCAGTGCGGCTCGGCGCCGGGCCACACGAGCCGGACTTCGAGGCGCATCGGCCCGGGCCGCGTGCGAAACTCGCGAAATGCGGCGTCGGCGAATTCTCGTTCGCTCGGGTGAACCGCCTCGATCAACAGGGCGTAGAGATCGTCGCCCGACCCGCCGGAAAGCCCGAGGTTTCGGAACATCTGCGCCGACCACGCCATGCGGGCGGTCGCGAGGTCCCAATCCCACGTGCCGATTTCTCCGGCTTCCAGCGCGAGGTGCGGCTGTCCGGCCTCGTCGCGCGATTGGTCGGTGCCTCGAGGCTCAGACACTTTCGACCTGCTCAGCCCAAAACGCGCATGGACCCAACGTCAACCGAAGACTTGCAATGTTCTTGCGCTGTACACGTTCATAATAGTTCAGAAATTCGAAGTCCGCGAGCGGCGTCGACTGCCGTTTGAATGAGCGGCGCTGTCTGGCGGCCCTTGCTGCTCGGTGTCATGGCGGTGCAGCGGCGCCCCGGCATCCGGCTCAGACGCGCCCGTGGCCGCCGCCATGGGCGAAGCTGCCATGTCCGCCGGCATGAGCGAAACCATGACCAAAATTATGCCTGCCGGCGAAGTGCTCGCCGTGGAACCCTCGCGCGCGAAGCCGCCACGAGCAAAATGGGCTCCGCGGAAAACGTGCCCGCGATGGCGCCACCGCCTCCCCAGCCTCCACCCCAGCCAAAACCGAGGTCGAGATCGTCGGGAGCGTAGGCGTAGCTCGGGTAGGCATAGTAGTCGGGCGCATAGCCCTACCAGTAGGTCGGCGGCGCGTATCCGTATTGGAAAGCGGCCGGAGCAACGGGTGCTGGTGAAGAAGGAGCGACCGCGCAGGCGAGCGGGGTGGCCATCGCGGCCAGAATCAGCAGCCGCCTAAGGAACGTGGGGAGTCCGGGGACGATCATGGATCGATGGACCTGAGGAGAGTTGCGGCAGATAAAGCTGCCGCCCGGCAGAAGCCTGCGGAGATGTCTGCCGAACGCGTCGCCCAGTGCGCAGTTCCGGGTTCGTACGTAGGCCTCCGAGGATGCAGCCCGGCTCGATCGGCTGTGGATCGAAATATTCGGCCTTCGGTTGCGGCCGGCCGGAATAACTCAGCCGCGGCAAAGTCGTAGTGAGTAAGCGGTCGAGGTCGGTCACGTGGTTGTGTCCCGGTGGGGTGCGCGATGCTCGCCGCGACGACGCGATGCCAGCCCCAAAGAGAGCTAAGGATTAGCGAGAATGTGATGGAAAAGCGGGGCGAACTCCTCGATGATGGGGTGGTTAATCGCCTCGCCTTCGGCCCTCGACGACAGATCGCGGCAATGCAGGCGGTTATCGCCGTTTTGCATCGGCAGCCCTTCGTCTTTAAGGGACGCAATGGCAGTAGAGGCCACCTCGATCGAAGTGCACATACCGGGCTTACGGCGTTTTGCCCGCGCGCTGGTTC
This sequence comes from uncultured Acidobacteriota bacterium, assembly GCA_963718485.1. GTDB lineage: Bacteria > Acidobacteriota > Terriglobia > Acidiferrales > UBA7541 > Palsa-295. Next base: position 146,468 of record CAVQZU010000082.1, on the reverse strand, counting down.
GCGGTGACCGCGAGCGTGCTGACGATCTCGTGCAGGACAGCCTCGAACGGGCGTTGTCGCGCTGGCACCTGCGGCGCGCGGAAGGCGATTTGCGTGGTTGGCTTTATACAATTCTTTACAACCGGTTCCTTAGTGAGCAGCATCGTCAAAAGCGCCGCGGAGTTCACGATACTTTGACCGAGGCCATCGAGTCCGAACTGCCGCGGATAACGGGCGGCCAGGACGAGGCGCTCGAGCATCGCGACCTGCTCCGGGCCTTTGCCGCGCTCGCCGAGGAACAGCGATCCGTCCTGCTGCTCGTCGGCATCGAAGATCTCTCTTACGAGGAGGCGGCGCGGGTGCTGGGGGTGCCGATCGGCACGGTGATGTCGCGATTGTCGCGCGGGCGCGAGCGCTTGCGACAATTTATGAACCGCGATCTCGAGGTGCAGGACCACGCGTCCCGGAGAGCGAAGTGAGCGCGGTGCGCGGCGGGGTCGAAGAGCACGAGCTGATCGCCCTCGTCGATGGCCGTCTGCCGGCGGAGCGTGTGGCCGCGGTCGACGCCTATCTCGAGGCGAACCCCGAGGAAAGGGCTCGGCTGCGGCAATATGTGGACCAGCAGCAGGGGCTGCGTGCCGCCTTTGCAGCGGAGGCCGAAGAGCCGATCCCGGCCCGTCTGCGCCTCGGGCGGCTGGTCGCGGCACAGCGCCGGCGCCATTACTGGCAGCTCGGGGCGGCCGCCGCGGCCGTCATGCTGCTGGTATTGGGAGGAATCGGCGGCTGGGCGGCTCGCGATTGGAACGGCAGGCTGCTGTCGTCGTCGAGCCAGAGTGCTCGGGCTGCCGCGACAGAACGCGCGATTACCGCCGACGCACTCGCGGCGCACGAGGTGTTCTCGGTCGAGGTGCGCCATCCGGTCGAGGTCGATGCGGCGCAAGAGGCCCATCTCGTGCAGTGGCTGTCGAAGCGCCTCGGCCATCCGCTCGTCGTGCCCGATTTGATTTCGGCCGGCTACCGGCTGATGGGCGGAAGGCTGCTCCCTTCCGAAGACGGGCCCGCGGCGCAATTCATGTATCAAAACGGCGACAATCGCCTGACCTTGTACGAGCGGTCCGACACCGCCGGCGAAACCGCGTTTCGCTACAGCGAAGAAAACGGCATAGGCGAGTTCTACTGGTCCGATCAGGATTTCGGTTACGCCCTCACCGCCAAGGTGGATCGACCCGAGTTGCTGAAGTTGGCGGAGATCATTTACCACCAGCTTTCGGGCGAGGGTGCCAAAACCAAGCTTCCGCCGCCACCGCCGCCCGGTAAGGCCAGCTAGCCGAGATTTGTTCCGCCCGGTCTGAGCGGCTCAAGTCAGCAAAGCGGCCAGCACGGCGTTGAGGCGCTGGCGGCCGGCGGGAGTGGCGGCGAGGCGCACACGGTCGAGCGCGAGAAAGCCGCCTTCGATCAATCGCGGCAGGGTGCGGGCGAAATAGTTTTCGATCGGCTCGCCGATCGCCTGTTCGAAGCGGTTGCGCGCGACACCTTCAGTCAGGCGTAAGCCCATCATCAGCATTTCCTCGATCGCCGCGTCGCGGTCGATCGGCGCGGTTTCCTCGAGACCGGTCGCGGCGGTCTCGACGGCGGCGAGCCAGGCCTCGGGCGCACGGCGCTGGCGCGTCGCGTATTTGACCCCGGCGCGGGTCAGCCGGCCATGCGCGCCGGGGCCGACCCCGAGATAATCCTGATAGCGCCAATAGGCGAGATTGTGCCGGCACTCGGCACCCGGGCGGGCATGGTTCGAGATTTCGTACGCCGGCAGCCCGGCGGCGGCGAGGCGATCCTGGGTCGCCTCGTATAGCGCCGCTGCGGTTTCGTCCTCGGGCGGGATCAGATCGCCGCGCCGCGCCAATGTCGCAAAAGCGGTGCCGGGCTCGATCGTCAGCTGGTAGAGCGAGATGTGGTCGCCGGCCAATTCCAACGCCTCGTCGAGTTCGCGGCGCCATTGGGCGAGGGTCTGGCCGGGCCGGGCGTAGATCAGATCGAACGAGAAGCGGTCGAAGCTGGCGCGGGCCTGCTCGATCGCGGCGATCGCCTCGGCGCGGTCGTGGGCCCGTCCGAGAAACCGCAGGGCCGCCGGGTCGAGCGCCTGGACGCCGAGCGACAGACGGTTGACCCCGGCCGAGGCGAAGGCGCGAAAACGGCCGGCCTCGGCCGAATTCGGGTTGGCTTCGAGGGTGATCTCGACATCGCCGGCGACCCGCCAGCGCGAGCGCACCCGCTCCAGCACCGCCGCGACCGTCTCGGGCGGCATCAAGGACGGCGTGCCGCCGCCGAAAAACACCGACCCGACGGCCCGGTCCGGAGCAAGCGCGGCATGGTGGTCGAGGTCGGCCAGCAAGCGCCCGCGTCCAGCGCGCCTCGTCGATGCCGTCGCGGACATGGCTGTTGAAGTCGCAATACGGGCATTTCGACCGGCAGAACGGCCAGTGGATGTAGACCGCGAGCGGCGCTTTCTCTTCCCCTCCCTCCTTCAGCGGTGAGCGGGTCTGGGTGAGGTGGGCCTTGCCGCAGTCGGGAACCTCGACACGCCCCACCTCACCCCCACCCTCTGCGCCCCCGAGGGCGGGAGGGGGCTTTTCTGCGGATCGATAACGACGTGTTCAGTCATCGGCCGTCGCGAAAGCACCCTCGGCGAGCTTCGAAAAGGCGCGCGCACGGTGGCTGATCTCGTGCTTTTCAACCGGGCTCGATCTCACCGAATGTCAGCGTGCCGCCCTCGGGCACGAACATCGGGTCATAGCCGAAACCGCGGTCGCCGCGCGGCGGCCAGACGAGCCGGCCCGCACCTCGCCGCGGAACATTTCGGCGTGCCCGTCGGGCCAGGCCAATGCCAGCACCGCGACAAAATACGCGCTGCGGTCGCTGTCCCCGAGTTCGCGCTGGACGCGCTCCATCGCCATGCCGAAATCCTTGGTCGAGCCGGCCCAACGCGCCGAATAGATGCCGGGCGCGCCATCCAGCGCCAGAACGACGAGCCCGGAATCGTCGGCGATCGCCGGCAGGCGGCTCGCCGCGGCGGCGGCATGCGCCTTCAGCGCGGCGTTGGCCTCGAAACTGTCGCCGGTTTCGTCGGGCTCGGGCAGTCCGAGCGCAGCCGGCCGAAACCGTCTCGACCGCGAACGGCGCCAGCAACGCCGCGATCTCCTCGACCTTGCCCGGATTGTGGCTGGCGATGACCAGCCGGCCGCCGGCGAACCGCCGCGGCATCAGGCCGCTCCGAGGCCGAGCGCCACCCACTGACGGCGGGTCAGGTCGCGGATGCCGGCGCGCGCGAGCCGCAGCATGTCGGCGAACAACGCCTCGTCGAACGGCGCTCCCTCGGCGGTCGCCTGGATTTCGACGATGCCGCCGCGGCCGGTCAGCACGAAATTGGCGTCGGTCATCGCCTGCAAATCCTCGGCATAGTCGAGGTCGAGCACCGCCCCCGCGGCGACCACCCCGCAGGAGACCGCGGCGACGCTGTCGGAGAGCGGCAGGGCCGGCAATTGGCCTGCGGCGACGAGCTTTTGCAACGCCTTGTGCAACGCCACATAGCTGCCGGTGACGGCGGCGGTGCGCGTCCCACCATCGGCTTGCAGCACGTCGCAGTCGATTCGGATCTGACGCTCGCCGAGTTTCACGAGGTCGGTCACCGCGCGCAGGCTGCGCCCGATCAGCCGCTGGATTTCCTGGGTGCGCCCGCTCTGCCGGCCTCGCGCCGCCTCGCGGTCGGTGCGGGTCAAGGTGGAACGCGGCAGCATGCCGTATTCGGCGGTGACCCAGCCCTTGCCGGAATTGCGCAAAAACGGCGGCACCCGCTCCTCGACCGTGGCGGCGCACAGCACATGGGTGTCGCCGAATTTGGCGAGGCACGAGCCCTCGGCATATTTGGCGACACCCGGTTCGAGGCTGACCGGCCGCATCGTATCGGGCGCACGCCCCGAAGGTCGCATCATCGTCTCCGCTGGAAATCGGGCCGCGACGCTACTCGCCCCGCCCCGCCCCGTCCACCCCCGAGGACCCACAACGACCGGCGGCCGCCGCTTGCGGCATGAGTGCAAATTCCCGTGGAATCGGGAATTTACCGGGATATTTTTGCTTTGATCCTTAGAAACACAGTAAATATCAATGCGATAGTGGAATTTCAGCATCGAGGAACCGCGAATTAAAAATGCCATAAACGGGAATTCGAACCCGCTAACCGGGAATTTACGGGAAACCACCTCCGACTTACCCATCCTCCCTCTCGCAAAGGGTAAGTAGGAGCAATCACCCCGCGCGCAATAAGCGGAAAATGTGCAAGTTGTTCGGCCGCCCCGGCAAGGCCACCGCATCCTCGAAACCGGCGGGGTGCGCGACGCTGTTCCGACCTACGTTTCGGCGATCAGTGTAATTCCGGCGGATCGGCGATCGGCTCCAGTCGGCCCAGGATGAGGACGTAAGCGACGATGCCGACGACCAGCACGATGCCGGCGACCAGAAATGCGCCGGTGAAGGAGTGCGTCGCCCCGACGATGTAGCCCGTGGTTATCGGCGCCACCACACCCATCATGTTGTTCAAAAAATTCATGATTCCGCCGATCGTGGCGGTGCCGCCGCGAGGCGCGATCAGGGACGGTATCGACCATCCCACCGGCGCTGCCGCTGCCAACCCGCTCAGCGCGATCGATATCCAGAAAATCGCCCAGACGGGATCGGTCGTGAACGTGGCGCCGAATACGGCGAGGCCGAGCAGCATACCGAGCACGAGCACGGTCTTGCGCACCGGCGTTTCGTCATAGCCCCGCTTGATCAGATGATCGATCAGCCAGCCGCCGACGACGAGATCCGCGACCGTGGCGCACATCCAAGGGATAGCGGCGTATCCGGCAGATTTCAGCACACTCATGTGCATCGACTGCTCGAGGTAGTTCGGCAGCCAAGTAAGGAACAGGTAAAAGGAATAACCATAGGCCGCAAAGCCGATGGTCAGCCCCCATACCTTCCGATTGAGCAGGAGATAGCCGAGCATGGCGACTTCGCCGCTCTGGGCCGGGCCTTCGGGGGTGGCCCCGCCGGCGCGGATGTATTGGCGCTCGGCCGGACTCAAATGCGGATGTATGCTGGGATCGCGGTAGACGATCAGGAAGGCGAGGAAATAGAGGAAGCTCAGCACACCGGTCATGCCGAAGCCCCACCGCCAGCCGAACTGCACCACCACCAGGGCCACCAGCGGTATACCAATCACGTTGGAGAACTTTGCAGCGGCGTCGAAGATCGCTGTCGCGAGCGAGCGTTCCTGGCGGGGGAACCAGTAACCAGTCGCTTTAGAGCTTGCCGGGAAGCTTGGCGCTTCTGCGGCGCCCAGCAGAACGCGCGCCGCCAGAATGCCGCCGAAGCCGCTGGCGAAGGCCGTCGCGGTAGAGGCGACGGACCACAGAAATGTGCTGAACCGATTGACCAAAGTGACGCCAAAGCGGTCGAGGATCATGCCCGTCGGGATTTGCATCACGGCGTAGGGCCAGAATAGCCCACTGAAAAGCCAGCCGAGCTCCGCATCGGTCAGACCGAATTCCTGCTGCAGCTGTGGTCCGCCAACGGAGAGGTTGATCCGGTCGAAATAATTGACCAGAATCCCGGCCCCGAGCAGGACGCCGATCCCCCAGCGCACCCTTGGGATGCGGAGGGCGGCGGGCACGGCGGTCATCCCTCGTCTCGCGGGCTGGTCGTGGGAGGTAGTGCGGACCCGTCGGTCTCATCCTGCCGGGCTTCGAGCTGCCGCACGATCTCATGGGCGATCTCGGCCGGTTTGCCGCCGACATCGACGATGACCGGGTGCTCGTCCGGCGTCGGCTCCTCCAATGTCGCGAACTGGCTGTCGAGCAAGCCAATCGGCATGAAGTGCTCGTGCCGCGCGGCCATGCGCTGATGAATCAGATCGCGCGATCCTTTGAGGTAGACCAGCACCACGTCTTCGCGATCGCCGATGATGATGTCGCGGTAGGATCGCTTGAGCGCCGAACAGGTCAGCACGCCGCGTTCGCTCCGCGCGCGCCAGTCGTCGATTTCCGCGGCGATCTTGCGGAGCCAGGGGATCCGATCGGCGTCGGTCAACGCAATCCCGCCGCGCATTTTCGCGACATTCTCGGGCGGGTGGAGGTCGTCGCCTTCCTGAAACTGGCAGCCCAGTGCGGCCGCGAGCAGGGCTGCGACTGTGCTTTTGCCCGATCCGGAGACACCCATCACCACGATGATCAGCGGTTTTACCAGGGTGTGCGCGAGGGCAGCGGACCAAACGCGCTTAGGTTGCTGATCGCTTCCTGCCATGCGATAATTCCGGATCATATGCCGCAAGCCTGAGCGGACCACGCTATTGTGGAGGGTCCGACATTGCAAGGATGCCGCCGCGGGACATCCGAGTGGCCGGGCCCAGCGCAGCGGTGGTGGGTTCGCCGCCTGTCGATCGAGCCGAGATGGTCACCCGAGAGGGCCGCGGCACGTCGCGAGCCAACCATCCGCCGCGCGAGACAAGTGAGATCGCCAGCTCGCCTTGGCGTGCAATGCTGGGCTCGCGTCATCCTATGTTTTTGTTTTCTCGGAGCGGTACTTGCCGCCCGGCACGGTTTGGCCCAAACCGCGCAAATCTCGCCCGCGGTCGTCCCAAGCGCGCCGGCGTCGCCCGTGACAACAGACACGGCCAACCGACCCGCGCAACCCTCGCCGCCGCTCGTCCCGGGGGCGTCGCTGTCACAGGCACCCGTAATAACGCCTTTAACCAACCCGGCGGTGATCTCGCCGCAAGCCCAACTCGACTACGACCTCCAGCTTCCGTTGTTTGGCGATTTGCCGCTCCGCAAGAAACTCGCGGAGGACGGGATCGATTTCATTGCGCATTACATTAGTCAGACCGCATCCAACACGAGCGGCGTCCATGGCACCGGCACCGCCTATGCCCAGCAAGTCGACTTCGGCGTCAGCTTTGATCTCGACAAGCTGGGTGTTTGGCCCGACGCCATCGCGCGCTACGCGATGACCGACCGCGCCGGCAGGAACCTAACCGACAGAACCGGCGGCTATTTCCCCTATCAGTCGATCTTTGGACCCGCCAATCCAGACCTGAGCGCTGTCCAGGCCGGCCTGCCGACCACGCTTGATGCAGAGACGCGCCTTCGTCGCGCGCTGGATCGCGACTGCCGGGACTACGACTTCATCCTCTTCGACACGCCCCCGAGCTTTGCGTTCCACACCATCAGCGTCCTCGCGGCCACCGATTTCATCGTGATACCGATGCAGATGTCGGGGTACGCGGTGAAGGGGCTCAAGGAGACGCTGCGCTCCGTGCATCACGTGCGTCAGGAGTTGAACCCGGACCTGCGCGTGCTCGGGTTGCTGCCGACATTCGTTGTGATGCGCACGCGTTTCTCTCGAGATCTTCTCGACGGATTGCGCGCGATTCCGAACCTTCGTGTCTTCAACACGGTCATCAAGGTGACCGTGCGCCTGCAGGAGTCGGCGCTCGCCGGCGAACCGGTGACGGTCATGGCGCCCTCCCCGGAGGCGGCCGCGGCGTATCGCTCGTTCGCCGCCGAGGTGCTGGCTGCGCTCATCGCCGAGGGTGAGCATGGTGTCGAGCTCGCTCATCGCGTCGCCGGCGGAGCGTCGGGGTCGCCCCGGGCCTTCTCGACCCGGCCGACCTCCGGAGGATGCTGGCCCGGACGCGTGAAATTGATCACCGTCGAAGCGCCCGCAGGGATAGGGTCGACCCACCCAGCACCGGTCCCTCCGACGATTGCGCGCTCCCCGTCGCTGCTTTCGGCGGGCGGCGGGTGGATCCCGGTTGCGGTTGCCGGGGTCGTGATCGTGGTCATCTTCGTCGTGGGGATCTTCTCGCTCTGCGCCACAATATTTTTATATTCGTAGCGCCGCCCCAGCGCTTCGCGAAGGCTACGGTTTTCCTCGCGGAGTTGCCGCGTATCCAATTCCTTGCGGATCACCATGACCAGCTCGGCCAGTGAAAAAGGCTTCAGCACGTAATCGCTCGCGCCCGCTTTCATGGCATCCACGGCCGACTCCACCGTCCCAAACGCCGTCATGATGACAACCGGCATCTGCGCATCGATCCGTTTCACCGCCTGCAGAAATTCCAGCCCGCTCATCCCCGGCAATTTGAAGTCTGTGGCGATCAGGTCAAACTGAATTTCGTGCACCATTTTCAGGCCCGTTTCCGCATCGGGCGCGCTTTGCACGAGAAACCCTTCATCAGCCAGCTGCAGCTCGATCAGCCGGCGCAGCTTGGCCTCATCTTCAACGACTAGGATCGATCGCTTTTCAGTGGCCATGTCGCGTTCACTTTTTATCGAGCTCTGCAAGGAGCACATCATCTTAGTACACACACCGCGCAGCGCAAGCGTTCGCCGGCAAAGAAGTAATCCTAAGTTTAGGCACTGTCTTTTTAGGCGGGCGCTGCAGCCATGGACCTCACTGCGCGCACGGCGGCGTTTCCTTCGCGGTGTTCTTCTGCGAGTGTGGGATGTCGAGGCCGTCAGAACCGGGATATCCCAGGTGGTCAGGCCCGCTCTGCTTTGCACATCCATCCGAGCAGGTATACGCTGGACTTTCAAACGAACTAGAAAAGAGGAATTAAAGAATCTTCGAGGTGGAAATGGCTCACCGGTGGACCTTACTCGACACGGAAATTGTTTGCACCGATCCGTGGGGCACGGTATTTCGCAAGACCTACAGCCTCGGCAGCGGTGTTCCCGACCAGACGCACATTACCGTACAGAAACCCGAATTCGCTGTCATTGCGGCCTTAGACGATGCGAGCAACCTGTTGCTGGTTCGCCAGTACCGCCACGGAACCGACCGCGCCTACTGGGCGCTTCCCGGCGGATTCGTCGATCCGGGAGAAACACCGGTGGAGGCCGCGCAACGCGAGCTGATCGAGGAGACTGGTTATGCCGCAAATTACGCCTCCTATATCGGCTCCCTGCACCCGGTTCCCGCATTTCTCAAATCCGTGGCGCACATCGTCCTATGCGAGGGTCTTCGCAAAGAGCCGCAAGCAGTGCTCGACGAGGAAATCGAATCCACCGCCGCGATCCCGCTCCAAACAGTCATTGAGCGAATTCTTTGCGGTGAGGTCGATGAAATGCAAGCCGTGTCGGCAATTCTTCTCGTAAACGAATTCCTGCGCCGCCGTTCGGCGGAAAGGCCGAGGAGTTCGCCTATCTGACAGATCTGTCGGGTTAGAAACGGAGTCCCGGGGGAGCGCTCTGGAGCAAGCTAGTTCTCTGATTTCGCCGGCAGGAAAACGTGAAAGCATGCGCCGCCCCCGGTGCCGCTTTCGAGCCTGATCCACCCGCGATGCTCGTCCACAATTTTTGCCACGATCGACAGGCCTAACCCCACCCCGTCCTTCTTCGATGTGAAGAAAGGATTGAAAATCTGTTCCCGTATCTCGGGCGGTACACCTGGACCAGTGTCCTCGATCCGGACTCCTGCGCCTTCTCGGCCGTTGGACGATTCGGGCGCCACCGAAACCCGCAGGATTTTCTGAGCGAGGCCCCCGCTTTCCATCGCTTGATAAGCATTGGTAATGAGGTTGACGAAAATCCGTTCGCACAGCTGATCGTCGGCAAGCACCTGCGGCGTGTCGGTGGAATAGCGGCGCTCAATTGTCACTCTCGAGCCCGGCAACTGATTCTGCACCGATTCAAGCGACCGCTCCACGATTCCCGCGACCTGTTGCTGCCGCAGCTCCACGCTCAAAGGCCGCGCAAAATCGAGAAAACGCGATACCAGCGCATTCAGCCGATTTACTTCGGAGTAAATGTACCCCGCCAGCTCGCCCGCCAGCGGCTGCGCACCTTGCAGCTTCTGCACCAACATTTCCGCCGATCCCTTGATCACTCCCAATGGATTGCGAATTTCGTGCGCCAGCCCCGCGGAAAGCTGGCCGAGCGCCGCGAGCCGCTCCGAACGCCTCGCATCGGCCTCCGCGCGTCGCAACTGACGATTGGTCTCTTCGAGCGTTTCAGAAAGCTCCTGGAACCGCCGGACCTGCTTCTTATTTTCGACCACGAAGCGGTTCACCAGGATGGCCGCAAGGAAAAAGAAAAGCATGCGCATCGCGAGCGTGGTCGCGCCTTCCGCCGTCAGCTCGTAATCCCGAAGCGCGGGAATCAAAAACGACGCATAGGCGAGCGAAGCAACCGCGGTCCACAAAAGAGTCGCAATCGGACCAAAGTAGATCGCCGCCGTCACAATCGGCAAATAGTAAATCTGGTAATACGCACTATTGATCCCGAGTTCCCCGGTGTGATCGAGCAGCAGCGTAGCCCGCGAGATCTTAATCGCCATGCTGTAGATGGGCCCTCGTTTGGGCTGCCAGGCAACGAGTCCTCCTTCCAGGAGCTGGAATACTCCGATCGCGGCCAGCGTCACCTGCTTATGGATTTCGCCAATGGGCGGAAGAAGAGCGAGCCCCAGAATGAAAGCCAGCCATAGCAGATCGACCCAGCCCACCACCCAGCGTTTTCGTTCGGCCATACCTGAGGACTACCTCATTCGCACAGAGCATGTTTCGCGAGAAACGAATCTAGCATGAAGCTCCTGGATTACATCGTCCCAGGCGAACTTGTACTCGGGGATTCCGAAAAAGGGCTTGCGTCCGGTTGCTTGCAAGCGTCCTGCGGGTGCCGGCCTACTCCTTGGCTAGAATGAGTTCGGGGTAATCGCTCGTGCGGGATAGCTTCTCGACTCGGGCCTTCGCATTCGCTCCTTCCAGAGACCGCCCAATCAGTAGGATGGATGGCGCTTCGAATCGCGGAAGGGAGGCGAGATCCCCGACGGTTGTGAATTGCTGCCTCTGCTCCGCCGTCGTCGCACGCGACACGATGACGGCCGGAGTTTCCGAGGGCAATCCCGCTTCGAGTAGCTGCTGCCGCAGGCCGCCGAATTCTTGCCCCGGCATGTAAACGACGAGCATGGCATCCTCGCGAGCCAGACTCTTCCAGTCGATCTTGCCCGCTGTTTCTCCATAGGCCTTATGCCCGGTCAGGATCACCACTCGCGCCGATTTCCGCCGATCCGTCAGCGAGACCCCCAGAGACGCCGCGGCTGCAATTCCCGCAGTGATTCCCGGAACGACTTCGTAATCAATACCGGCCGCATCGAGCGCGTCCATCTCTTCTGCCAGCCGCCCGAAAATCCCCGGATCGCCACTCTTCAGCCGCAGCACAACCAAACCTTGGCGCGATGCTTGAATCATCCGGGCGTGGATCTCTTCTTGCGTGATGCTCTTGGCCCCGCATCGTTTCCCAACGTTCACGATTTCGGCCCCTGCTCCCGCCAGGGACAGAATCGGCGGCGGCACAAGATCGTCGTGCAACACCAAGCCGGCCTGCCCGAGCAACCGGTGGGCTCTTACGGTGAGCAGCTCCGGAATCCCCGGGCCCTGCTCCGGCCAGATAGATTTTCCCCCTCCGTGGCATCGATTCCGCTTCCTAAAAAGCAAAAAGCCCGCTTGGTGCGGGCTCTTCATCCGATTTCGCTCACCACATCATCTCATCGGACCATGCACGCACACCTCGAATACTCATGCCAGCAACAAACCTCGGAAGTCATCGCGTGAGTGACGCACTTCATACTCAAAGCCTACCTGACCCTCTCGCACTCAGTCAAGCTGGGCGCCGGGCAAAACGGGACAAAATGGGCGCATGCTGTTCACTTGCGCCTACCCGTTTCACCTGATTTGACGCCCCGGTGTTTCTCTGTAACATGCCAAGGTGCGAAACTTGCTGGTGCCCTTGGCGTTGTCGTTCTCATTGGCAGCCGCCGAATCACTTTCGGCGCAGGTTCTTTTGAGGCGCGAGCCGGCTACCAATTCCTCGTGGTTTGCGCCGCACGACCCCGCGCAAGCCAACGACCAATCCCAAATCCACACCTTCAACGGCACGGTCACGAAAAATGGCGATCAGTTCGTGCTATCGGACGCCAAGACTCAGAAATGGTATCAGCTCGACGATCAAAACGCGGCCAGCAAATTTGAGGGAAAAAATGTGACCGTCACCGGAACCCTCGATGTCGTCAAGAACATTATTCGCATTCAAAGCATTGCGGAAGCCGCCGCATGATGCTAAGAAAGAAGCTTGCGCGCAGTAGAGTTTTTTCGATCGACCCCATTTCAAGCAGCAACGTGTTTCTCGCATTGTAAGGCTCTGGAGCGACTATCGTGAGACTCAGCCTCCGGTTGATCCTCTTCTTAGTTGCCGGGATCACCCTGGTCACCTTCGTTATATCGCGCAACCAGGTTCGCTCGGAAAAGCGCGGCCTTCGCACCGACCTTCAGCGCCGCGCCGAAATTCTTGCGGAGAGCCTTCAGGAGATTGTCGAACCCGCTTTACAGAAGAGCTCACAGCCGCAGCTGCGCCGCACCGTCGAGCGCTACGCCAACAAGCAGCAACTCGCGGGAGTGGTGATCTACGACGTGCAAGGCAAAGTACTCGCCGAAAGCTCCACGCTCGTCACTCGCCTGACACCTCCTCCGGTCCCACTCGCTCAGATGAAATCCAGTCCCGAGGGCCTGGGCGAATTCCTTACCCTGGGCCGTAAGCCGATGCACGCGTATTACATGCCTTTGCACAAGGACGGCGATTTCGCCGGCGTCCTCGCCATTTTTCACGATGCCAGTTATATCGAAGCTCAAAGCGACCGTATCTGGCGCGACACGGTATGGCATGTCATCGCGCAGGTTCTCCTGATCGTCTTCATCACCGTGCTCATCATCCGCTGGACGGTAATCCTGCCGATTTCCCGCACCGCGCAGTGGATGAAGGATATTCGCGGGGGTCGCATCGGCCCGCGCCCGAAGATTCCCAACGAAGATTTTCTGGCGCCATTCTCCCGGGAAGTCGTCAACCTCGCAAAAAGTTTGTCCGAGGCGCGCGCCTCCGCCGAGGAAGAAGCGCGCCTGCGGGAGACCGGCGAGTCGATGTGGACCGCCGAACGCCTGCGCATCAGCATTCAGACCCGGCCGCTCGGTTCCCTGTTCGTCGTCTCAAACCGCGAGCCCTACATGAGCGTGCATCGCGGAAAGAATATCGAGCTACTGGTCCCCGCGAGCGGCTTGGTCACGGCGCTGGAGCCCATCCTGCGCGCCTGCGACGGCACCTGGATCGCCTTCGGCTCAGGAGACGCAGACAAGGAAACCGTAGACGAGCACGACCGCCTGCGCGTGCCTCCCGATCATCCCGAATACACGCTTCGCCGCGTGTGGCTAACCAAAGAAGAAGAACAGGGCTACTACTACGGTTTCTCGAACGAGGGTCTCTGGCCGCTGTGCCACATCGCCCACACCCGACCGATTTTCCGGGCCTCGGATTGGCAAAGCTACCAGGAAGCCAACCGCAAATTCGCTGACGCCGTGCTCGCCGAAATGGCCGGCGTAGAGCACGCCTTGCTTCTCGTGCAGGATTACCATTTCGCGTTGTTGCCGCGCATGATCAAGCAGGCGCGTCCCGACGTGCGCGTCGCAATTTTCTGGCACATCCCTTGGCCAAATCCCGAAGCATTCCGCATCTGCCCCTGGCAGCGCGAGCTTCTCGATGGCCTTCTTGGCGCCGACCTGGTCGGGTTCCACATCCAGGCGCATTGCAACAATTTTCTCGAGACGGTCGACGCCGCCCTGGAATCCCGCATCGAGTGGGAACGCTTTGCTGTCAGACGCAACGGCCAGGTAACTCTGGTGCGCCCCTTCCCTATCAGCGTCGATTTTCGCGAGTCCCAAAGTGAGCCGGGAAGTTTCGTTTCCCCGTATGAATTGCGCGCTTCGCTGCTGAAGAATCTGGGCATTAAGGCCAGCTTCCTCGGCATTGGCGTCGATCGCATCGACTACACCAAAGGCATCATCGAGCGCCTCTGCGGAGTCGAGCGTTTTCTCGAGAAATATCCGGCCTATCGCAAGCAGGTTACCTTCGTTCAAATTGGCGCCCCCAGCCGCACCAACATCCCGCGCTACGACGATCTCGTCCGTGAAGTCGAGGCGGTTGCCAACCGCATCAACGCCCGCTTCCAGACCGGCGACTGGAAACCCATCGTTCTCCTCACCCGGCACCATGACCACCACGAAATTCAGCCCTACTACCGCGCCGCCGATTTCTGCATGGTCACTTCACTTCACGATGGCATGAATCTTGTGGCCAAGGAATTTGTCGCCGCCAGAGAGGACGAGGGCGGCGCGCTCATCTTGAGTCAGTTCACCGGCGCGGTTCGCGAGCTTCGAGACGCCATCGTCGTCAATCCGTACGATGCCGAGCAGGTCGCCGATTCAATCGAATTAGCTCTGGAAATGAATCCAGATGATCGCCGCGAACGCATGAAGCGCATGCGCCGCATCGTGAAGGAACACAACGTCTACCGCTGGGCCGGCAACCTCATCTCCGAACTCTCCGAAATCCGTGTCAACGAAGCCGAACCCGCACTCAAAAATCAGGATTAAGATACTCACGCCCAGTCATGGGCTTGTCCGCAACGTAGGCTTTTCAGGTTCAATGTAGCGGCGTAGCCTTCGGCGCGGCATTTCCCCCAATGCTTGTCGGTATGGCATGGCTCGTTCGCGGCCTCCCAGACTACCGAAAAACGCCGCTGCCAATCCTCACCGAAGCCCGATAAGTCTGGAGGCGGTCAGAGCTGAACTCTGTCCGGCAAAGGGGAATGAACCGTAACCGTTCCGCGGCGGGATTACGCGTGTCGCCGTATCTCTCAAAGCATCATATTTTTGTCCCGCCGGGCGGATGGCCGCGGCGCTAGGCTGAAATGGGCGACAAAAACGCCTACTTCTCGCGCAAAATATTGAGCATGCGCCGCAAGGGCTCGGCCGCGCCCCAAAGCAGCTGATCCCCCACGGTAAACGCACCCAGAAACTCCGGCCCGAGCTTCAGCTTGTGCATCCGTCCGATCGGCACGGTCAGCGTGCCGGAAACAGCCGTAGGCGTAAGGCACCGCGCGGAGGATTCCTGATCATTCGGAATCACGCGCACCCACGGATTGCTGCCCGCCACAAGCTGCTCGATATCCCCCAGCGGTACATCCTTCTTGAGCTTGATGCAGAGCCCTTGACTATGGCACCGCATCGTTCCCACCCGAACGCAAATTCCATCCACCGGTACCGGCTGAGCGAGCCCGAGGATCTTGTTTGTCTCGGCCATGCCCTTCCATTCTTCGCGTGTCTGTCCACCCGGCATTCCCTTGTCGATCCAGGGAATCAGGCTGCCCGCGAGCGGCGCACCCAATTCCTGCATCGGCAATTTCGGATCGCGCTGCGCCTCGATCACCATGCGATCCACCTCGAGCGCGTTCTCCGAAGGAGTCGTGCGCGTCAGCTCGGTCAGCCGCTCCATCTGCTTCACCAGCTCGAGCATCTTCGCCGCGCCCGCCCCCGAAGCCGCTTGATAGGTCATCGTGGTCATCCATTCGACCAAGCCCGCCTTGAAGAGCCCGCTCACCGCCATCAACATCAGGCTCACGGTACAGTTGCCGCCCGCAAAGGTCCGCAGCCCGCGCGACAGGGCCTGGCGAATCACATCATGATTCACGGGGTCAAGAATGATCGCCGCCTCATCGCTCATCCGAAGCGTCGATGCCGCGTCAATCCAGTAGCCCTGCCATCCGCTCTTGCGCAGCGGCGTATACACTTCGGTCGTGTATTCCCCGCCCTGGCAGCTGATCAGCACGTCGCACTTCGCCAGCTCGCGCAGATCGGTTGCGTCCTTCAGCCCCCCGCCGTTGCTGGCCTCGTTCGGCGCAGCGCCGCCCACACTCGACGTCGAAAAGAAAATTGCCTCGACACCTCGAAAATCGTTCTCCTCCCGCATCCTCTGCATCAGGACGCTTCCAACCATACCTCTCCACCCGATAAACCCTACGCGCGACATGGTCTCCTCCGGAAGCGTTTAGTTTACCTGGTCTGCGTGATTTTTTGCAGGCCGAAGCTACCGCCGGTGCGCTAGGAACGAGTATTGTGAGGGTAACCGGGCGCACACAAAGGCGCGCGGGAACCGGAGATGCAGGTGGTGCTTGTCTCAGTAAGCCTATGGCGCGGGCGTGGCGCCCTCAATGCGGCGCGCATAATTCTCGCCGTCCTATCCGCCTTGGTTGCCTTAGGTCTGCGCAGTTACCGCGTTTGAAACCGCGGCGGCCCGCCAGTCGTCCATGGTCAAAGAATTTACGCGACGAAAAGGGTCCAGCGGAGGCATAATGCGGGGCAAGAGCCGGTTTGGGCCATAGAGGTGTTCCAGGCTCCCGCATCTGGTAATTGAAATGGGAGGGGTGATGACGTCGCACGGCAGGTTCTTGGCACTTTTCTGTTTGGCTATTCTTCTCGGCTCCGCTGCTCGCGCAGCAACAATTTCAGGCACGGTAAAAGGCCCCGACGGCACTCCCTTCCTGGGCGCCTTCGTGCAAGCCCAGAACGCGCAGACGCGCATGACCTACATGGCGCTCTCCGACAGCCAGGGTCACTACCGCGTCGAAAAAGTGCCGGCCGGCGAATACCGCATTGGCATCAAGGCACTTGGCTTCAAAGCTGACGCGCAGAGCGGCGTAAAACTTACCGCCGACCAGAGCAGCTCGCTCGATTTTGGCCTGCAGAAGGGCGTGGTGCGCTGGAGCGACACTTCCGTTTATCAAGCCAGCAGGCTATGGCCCGCGGCTCCCGCAAAGGACAAAATCTTCAACACCTGCTTTACCTGTCACGCCTTCCAAACGCGCATGGCCGCGGTGACGCGCGACGCGGAGGGATGGCGCGACCGTGTCGAATTCATGCGCACCGCGATGAAGTTCGGCCTCGAGGGCCGCGTCAGCGATGACGAAGCCGACATGTTGGCAACCTACCTGAACAAGCTTTTCGGACCAGATTCGGTGCTGCCGAAATCACCCGTGGACATGCCGGAATATAAGGACACGCTGCGTTCTTTCAGCAGCGAAGCGATGAACATTCACTTTGTGGAATACGATATGCCCGGGCCAAGCCGCATGCCCTTCAGCGCTGCTCCTGGCAAGGACGGTTATCTCTGGATTCCTAACTTTGGTATTAACAATAAAATTACCCGCCTCGATCCGAAAACCGGCGCGATGGAAGATTTTCCGGTTCCGAACGTGGGCACGGCCGCCGTTCACTCTGCGGTGGAGGCTCCTGACGGCAAGGTCTGGCTCACCGAGCAAGGCTCGGACAAGCTCGGCGTGTGGGATCCCAAAACGAAAACCGTCACCGAATATCAGGATCGCCGCATTCCTGGCAAGCTCAGCTACGCAGCCGGATCGAAGCACACCTTGCGCTTTGACGGCGACGGCAACGTCTGGTTCACAGGCGATCCGCTTGGCAAGTTCGATCCAAAAACAAACGAATACACCGAAATCAAGGAAGTCCCCTCCGCCTACGACGTAAAGGCCGACCACAACGGCAACATCTGGTTCACCAAGACCGGCGACCCGAACGCTATCGGCATGGTGGACTACAAAACAATGAAGGTTTCTCTGTGGCAACCGCTCACCAAAGACTCCTTCCCGCGCCGCCTGGAAGTCGACGCTAACGGCATCGTCTGGTCCGGCGAATTCCGCGGCGGCAAAATGCTGCGCTTGGATCCCAAGACCCAGGACATGAAGGAATTCCCGCTCCCTGGCCCGCAGCCGACTCCCTATGGTCTCGGCATCGATGCCCAGGGAAACATTTGGTATGCGTCCTATAACATGGACGTGCTCGGCCGCTTCGATCCAAAGACGGGGAAGACCGTCGAATACCCGTTCCCGCATTCCGAGAACACGATTCGCGAGTTGATTCCTGATACCGAAGGCCGCATGTGGTACGGCACGCCATCGAATAACAAAGTCGGCTATTTCTATCTAACCAGTGAGAGCGACGCAAACGGGCACTCCGGCAACTAGAGCTGTAATCGCCGTCGATATATTTTCGCCACGATGTCACCAGGTGTCGCTCGGTTGCCGTTGCTTTTAGTTGTCATCCCGTGCGAGCGAAGCAAGAGACCTCGGTTCTGCTTCGCTCTCGCTTTTTTGAAACAGGAGCGGTTATGCGATTGAAAAGCACACTCGGCGTGGCAAGTGCGATCCTGCTGGCGGCGACCTTCGCGCACTCCGCGACGATCACCGGCAGCGTGAAATCGCCCGACGGCACACCCTTGGAAGGCGCCTTTGTCCAGGCGCAGAACACCAAGACGCGCATCACCTTCATGGGCCTCACCGATGCGCAGGGCCACTACCGGGTCGAAAAAATCGTCCCAGGCGAGTACCGCGTCGGCATTCGCGCAGTCGGCTACCGCGCCGACGCGCAAACCGGCGTGAACCTCGCGGACGCCGACACCAAGTCGCTCGACTTCTCTTTGCAAAAGGGCACGGTTCGATGGAATGACCTGTCGATCGATCAGGCCCGCGCTCTGTTACCTCCCGCACCGGGCAAAGATGTGCTCTTCACGCGTTGCTTTATCTGCCACGGATTCCAGACCCGCATGGCCGCCGTACAGCGCGACCTCGACGGTTGGAAGGACCGGGTGCAATATATGCGCGATGCCATGCACTTCAGCTTGTCGTGGCGTCTCACCGATCAGGACGCGAGCGACGTAGCAAACTATCTGGACAGTTCTTTCGGCGCCGAGGCCACAGTGCCGCGATCTCCGGCCGATTTGTCCGGGTACAAAGACACGGTCATAAAATTCGGCAGCGATGCCTCGAAGATCGCCTACGTGGAATATGACATGCCCGGCCCGAGCCGCATGCCCTTCAGCGCTGCGCCCGGCAAGGATGGCTACCTGTGGATTCCCGACTTCGGGGTGGCCAACAAGATCACGCGTCTCGATCCCAAGACCGGCGCAATGGAGGATTTCCCGGTGCCCAACGTGGGGACCGCTGCCGTGCACTCCGCATATGAAGGCCCCGACGGCGCCGTCTGGCTCACCGAACAGGCGTCCAATAAGCTCGGCCGCTGGGATCCGAACACCAAACAGATCACCGAATATCAGGATCCCTACGAAGCGGGCAAGGAAGGTATTGAACCCGGCGGTTCCAAACACACCGTGCGCCTTGATCCACACGGCAACGCTTGGGCTACGGGCGATCCTCTGAGCCGCTTCGATCCCGAAACCGGCAAGTTCACCAATTACTGGGAATCAGGCCGTACCTACAGCCTTACGAATGATACCGAAGGAAACATTTGGTTCACGATCACCACCCAACCGGCGTCGCTCGCGAAGATGGATTGGAAGACGCTGAAGATGACCAAGTATCCGCTACCCACCAAGAATGGCTACCCTCGGCGCCTACAGATCGATTCCAAAGGAGTCGTCTGGTTCGGTGAATACGACACCGGCAAACTCGGGCGCTTCGACCCCAAAACCGAAAAGTTCAGCGAATACAACCTGCCCACTGGCCCGCTCACGCACCCCTACGGCGTGGGACTCGATGCAAACGAAAACATCTGGTATTCCTCGTATTACTTCGATGTTCTAGTGCGCTTCGATCCCAAGACGGAAAAATTCACGCAATACCCCTTCCCCCATTCCGAGAACACCATTCGCGAGCTGTTCCTCGATAAGGAAGGCCGCATGTGGTACGGCAGCCCCGCAAACAACAAAGTCGGCTACTTCTATCTGACCGAAGACTCCGCCGCATCTCGCGGCGGAAAATAGGCAAGGTTTAAGTGCAGCCAGCACCACACCAAACGTCGGCGTGCGCCCGTGCACACAGCAGGAAAACGAAGACGAACAGGAGTTTCCGGCACAGGTCGAAGGCCTTTATGCGCATGCTTTGACTTGCTGCGGGAATCCCGAGTGCTCTAGGATCAAGCCCCGACCAAACTGGCGTTTGAGTCAGACACAAAGCCTCAGCAACCGAAAGCTATCATCGGGTAGGCACATGAATCCGGTAGACAGAGCCCATCAACCCAAAAACATTGAGCAGCCACACCACAACGCAGATTACGACTACCGCGTTGAGAATTGATTTGATCGAGCCGGCCATCGGAATAAAACTGTTGACCAGCCAGAGCAGCACTCCCACCACAATTAAGACCAGCAGCACTTGGATCAAAGGCATCGCTTACCTCTCTCCGCTTTCCGCTTACGTACTGGGTACCCTGCACGTTCGGCCTCGAGCAGCCTCGCCACTCACAGAGCCAGCCGGGAGATCGTGCAAAGATTTACAAGCGGCCCAGCAACAGCAGTACCAGAAGAATCACGAGAATCAAACCAAGTCCGCCGCTCGGGTAGTAGCCCCAGCTCCGGCTGTAAGGCCAGGTCGGCAATCCTCCCAAGACCAGCAGCAGAAGAATAACCAGCAAAATGATCATTGAGCCGTCCTCCTAGTCACAACTGCTGCTCGCTGCTTCCAAGATCAGAATGAAGATTCCAGCCCTGTGGGATCGGGCCGGCTCCGACTATTGCATCCGCCCGCCACACCCGGGGTGATTGCAATTGCACTCCAGATCCGGCGTTTCCTCCATCGCTTCGCACTCGACGCTGCAATACTTTCCCGACGTGACCGTGCAGTTACAAGGCGGATGCTTGCACTTGTCCTTTTTCTCCGCGGCCATTCGCTTCTCCTTTCGAATCCTCGCCCTGGGCTGGCTCCTTCTGAATTCCTAGGAACTGAGCCACAATGAGCGCCAGTCCCGCTATAAAAAGCGCGTCGATCAGCCCCATCGACAGACGCCAAGCCAAGAACCCATATCCCGCGACCATTAGCAACAACGCTCCTAATCCCGCCAGCATCAGACCCTCCGGACCGAATCGAGAATAGGTGCGGCTCCGGTTATCAGCCATACCCGAAAACCATCACTCCATCGTTGGACTCGCTGTATCGGGAATAAAATCAAAGAGGAAAAAAGAGAAGTAAATCAACAACACTGTGCACTTCCGGCTATCCCCAGCGGGCCCACTTCATTTACAATTTCGCCGCGGAGTGTCGCCTGTCTACATCCTAGCGCCGCGCCTTTGGCCTTGAGCGCGCATCCAACCAGGCGCGGGGGCTTCGCTCAGCACAGCGATTCCGGCAAATCCCAGCCTCCGCCGCTCTGGTTGAGCTCTCCCCCTGGGCCCTCTAAGCGGGCGTTTCCGCGCCCCGAAGCCGCTCGAGCGTTCCAAAAAATTCTGGAAACGAAACCCCGACGCAATCCGCGTCACGAATCACCGTGTTCCCTTGCGCTCCAAGCGCAGCGACGGCTAGCGCCATCGCAATCCGATGGTCCCCCTGCGGATCAATTTTGGCCCCGCGCAATAGCCCCGCGGATCGTCCTTCGACGCGCATCCCATCCGGAAATTCCTGCACTTGCGCTCCCATTGCGCGCAATCCTTCGGCCAAGGTGGCGATGCGGTCGCTCTCCTTCACCCGCAATTCCTTCGCATCGTGAATTTCGATTCCCTGCTCCGTGAACGGCCCGAGCGCCGCGAGCATCGGCAACTCGTCGATCATCTCCGCCACCTGCGGCCCGGAAATAGTCCCTCCCGCAAGAGGAGCGTGACGCACAGCAACGTCGCCGATCAGCTCGCCATTTCGCAATTGCACCGACGTCAAATGCACCGGCGCTCCAATCGAAATAAAAAAGTCAATCACGCGTGTACGCGTGGATTCACCCCCACGTTGTGCAACATCAGAGACGACTGCGGCAAAATCAGCGCCGCCGCAATCAGAAAAACTCCGCCCGAAAGATCTCCCGGCACTACTAACTGTCGTCCCGTAAGCTTCGGCTGCGGATGAACCCGACAGGTGCCGCGACTCCCTTCCAGGTTGGCACCAAATTCCCGCAGCGCAACTTCGGTATGGTCCCGCGTGCACACCGATTCCCGCACCGTCGTTACGCCATCGGCAAAAAGTCCCGCCAGCAGAATTGCCGATTTCACCTGCGCGCTAGGAATGGGCGTGAGGTAATCGATCGCATGCAAGTGCCCGCCCCGAATCTCGATCGGCGCGCGATCGCCGTCGCGTCCCAGAATTTGCGCGCCCATCTGCCGCAGAGGTTCGATCACCCGCCGCATCGGACGCCGCCGCAAGGATTCATCCCCGGTCAGTGTGGAGGTGAACCGCTGCCCCGCCAGCACTCCAGCGAGCATCCGCATGGTCGACCCCGAATTTTCCGCGTCGAGCGGCTTGCGCGGCTCCTTCAGCCCATGCAGCCCGGCGCCGCTCACCCGCACCGTCCGGTCGTGCACTTCCACCTCCACTCCCAGCCGCCGCACGCATTCAAGCGTGCTCTGGCAGTCCGCCGCCGACGCGTAATTCGCTATTTCCGTTCTGCCCTCCGCGATAGCCGCCAAAATCGCGTACCGGTGGGAAATCGACTTATCCCCTGGCAATTCCACAACGCCATCAATGCTCCCGCCCGGCGAAATTATCATTTTCCCCATGCTGGCGATTCTAGCATGCCGCTTTCGCCACTCGAGGCTCGCGATAAGTACACCTCTGGAGTCATTTGGATCGAGGAATTGGGGATGTCTAGACGAGGAGACCTCGGTTTTAGGCGAAACGAACGGTATCGCACTGCGAAGCGACTTCCTCGCGGGAAGGTCGCATGCTCAATTCGGATTTTTCAACACGCCCTGAAGTACCGAGAGCTTTCCGTCGATAGGTCCGGTCTTTAGGGCCTGGATATCGAGCCCTAATATCTTCGCGATCAGCGGATACACGTTTACGTTCTCAAACGGAGCCACCGTAACTCCTGCGCGGATATCCGGCCCCGCTGCTACGAAGACCGCCTTCATTTCCGGCAGGATCGCAGGATCGAACCCATGCTCGCCCAGATTCGGCTTGGGCCTGGCCGCATCGGCCGTCGCGCGAAGAGCGAAGGCCCCGGTTGCGACGATCACCGGATCGCCCGCACGCGGATTTGCGCTGAAATGCAGGCGCTCGGGCAATTGCGCCCGCCGGTACACTTTGTACTCGCTGGTTCCCGGCTGCATCGCTTGAAAGATCCTTACAGCCTCGGCATCTGATCTAGCGTAAAGCAGCGGCCCCTGATATCTTTCTAGCAGCGAGACATCGAGCCCGTGCTCGTCCAGATTAATCCACGGCCCGGGAACCGCCGCCATTCCGTGATCGGCCACTACAATAATGTTCACTCCCAGTCTCAGCGCTTGAATCCCGCTCCGGAGCCGCCCCAGTTCCGCATCGAGCGCATGCACGGCATCGGCCACTTGCGGGCTATCCGGCCCGTAGTTATGTCCCGCATGGTCGGTATCGCTGAAGTAGAGCGTGACGAAGTGCGGTCGCTGTGCCGGTGGCAGTTGTAGCCAGGCCAGCACCTGTTGTACCCGCCGATCGTTCGGAAACGTATCGTCGAATTTCGCATAGTATGTTGGCCGCACTCCCTGAATCGCCGCTTCCGATGCCACCCAGAAGAAGGACGCAGATAGCATCCCTTGCTGCTCCGCCAGCACCCACAGCGGAGTCCCGCCATACCAAGTTCCGTCGGTCACCGCCGACTCATCTCGATAGCTGTACATCTGTTTACGCTGCGGATCGTAGAAAACATTCCCTACGATCCCGTGGTGCTCGGGGTACAACCCGGTCACGAGTGTGTAGTGGTTCGCAAACGTAACCGACGGATACGAAGGAATCATGCCCTCCGGCGCGCTCGCGCCACTCGCAGCAAGCGCCAGCAGATTCTTGGCCCCATAGCGTTTCGCGTAGTCGTAGCGAAATCCGTCAAATGACACCAGGATCACGTAGTGCTTCTCGGCCTGCCCCGGAGCGTTCGCCCGGCCCGGGACCGTGGTGACAGGCGACGCTTGCTGCGCTCCGCAAGTACCGGCGAGAAGGCAAATTGCCAACACCGCGGCCAGGGGCCGCCAGGGGACCGGCCCGAACAATGGATCTGTGCGCAAGCTCATCGCGAAGGGATGCTATAATATCATCCCAACAATTCGATAACAGTAAGGTTACAAGTGCCTTGTCAGAATGCTTTTGGCTTCCTTATGGGCCAAATTGACAGACAGGAGAAACCTCGGATATTGTTGATCGTTCGAATTTAACGCACAGGAGCAGGAATGGCTCAAGGTACGCCCGTAAAGCATAAGAAGAAGACCAAATCCGTATTGAAGAATATCCGTCAGACGGAACGTCGCGCCGCTATCAACCGCATGAATCGCACCCGTGTCCGCACCGCCATCCGCCGGATGCGGGCCGCGCTCAGCTCAGCCGACACCGCAGGCGCCGAAAAGCTCGCGTCATCGACGTTCTCAGAGCTCGACAAAGCGATCCGTAAGCGCACCCTTTCTGAGAACACCGCCAACCGCTATAAATCACGTCTCACCCTGGCCCTAAACGCCCTCCAAGCAAAAAAGGCGTAGACGCAGCGAAACTTTCCAACTCGAAACTCAAGGCGTTCCGCGGCTGGGACGCCTTGTGGTTTCTCTCCTCGCCCGTGCGGGACTTCAGACGCCTTCGTAGCGGCGCCATTTTCTTCCGCCGGGAAGCCACCTGCAGTCTTCAGGCCGCCGACCACACCGTCAGCCGCGCCACCAGAAATTCCATCAACGCCCGCGGATCAGGATTTGACGACTTCAATTGGCTGTCTGCCTCCGCAAGCGCCACTAATCCCGCCAGTAAATCCTTCTTCGGAATGCGATACGCCTGCCGCACTGCATTCTCGGCTGCCTCAGGACGCATCCCCAACTGCCGCGCCGCCTGATAGCCTGCGGTATGCGCGGGAAGCCCGCGCGCTTCAATCAACTTCCGGTAGAGCCAGGCCAGCGCCCCAACAATCCCGATCGGCTGTTCTCCTTCGCGCAACAAATTATCAAGGAACACCAGTGCCGCGTCGCGCTTGCGGTCCGCCAGCATGTCCGCCAGTTGCCACACCGTATTCTTCCGCGCTGCCACCACAATCGCTTCCACATCCGCTATGCTGATGCGACCGGCGCCCTGCACGTAGGCCGCCAACTTCTCCAATTCAACCCGCATCCGCGCCGGCTCGCCATTCAAAATCTCGGCCAGAAACGTCGCGGCGGCCTGATCAATCACCGCGCCAAGGTCTTTCGCCATCTGCGATGCCAGCGCGGCGGCCGATTCACCTCGGATCGTCAACTCCACAACCAGAGCCTTCTCGGTAAGTAATTTTGCAAATTTCTGCCGCCGATCAAGACTCGCCGCCTCGAGCAGCAGCACCGTAAACGGGGCTGGCGAGGCGAGATACTTTCCCAGCGCCTCGGCCACTTCTTCACGCGATTTGTCGCCCAGTTTCTCCACCGATTCGGCGTTCTCGACGATAATTACCTGCCGTGGCGCCAGCATCGGCAGCGTCTGCGCGCGCTGCAGGATCTCATCCCAGCCGACCTCCGGTGCGGAAAGCCGCGCCAGCGCCCATTCCCGCGTCCCCGCCGGAACGAAAGCCTCGACAATCCGGCTGCGGCACATCTCTCGCAAATAGGAATCGCTCCCCTCCAGCACGATCGCCGGAACAGCTTTCCCTCCCGCGAGCTTCTCGATCAATTTCTCGGGCGAAACTGCTGCCATCAGAACCCCTCGACCACGTTCGCCACCAGGTGTGACGCAAAGTCCCGCGACATGCGATCCACCGCCGGACTTTCCTCCTCAAAAAAACTCTTCACGTCCGGCGAGATCTGATATTCATCGCGGAAAAGCATATCATCGTTCTGATATACCGCTTTTTGCGTCTTATTGTCGGTAAGCCGCACTTTCGTGTGCACCGTCACCAGCATGGTCGTCACTTCACCCGTATTCGCATTGAAAAGCACCGGGCTCGTCTCGACGGAGATGACCTCTCCGTGAAGCACCGCGTCAGCCGACTGCGTGTCCTGCACCACGCGATACTTGGTCCGCGAAATAAACTCCCGGATCACCGATTGCGTGAACCGTTGCTCGATGCGATATTGCGTCGTGTCATTCGTGAAGGCCGGCACGGCGATCGTTTTCCAATCGGATGGAAGGTTCGCGGCGCGCCCTGCGACATGGTAGCCGCATCCCGCGCACAGTACTCCGGCCAAGACCGCGATGAACACCCAATAGACGCAAGCACGCCCGTCTTCACAGTTCGTGCGCCTATGCACTGGCAGACTGGCCAACAAGTTCCTCCGCGATCCTCACCGCGTTGGTGGCCGCCACCCGCAGATTGTCGGCCACTCCCCAGAACCACGCACCGGTTGGGATACTCGCATCCGCCTCGATGCGCGCGAGTGCGATTTTGCTCTCCCCTGCAATGCTCACATTCGTCGGCGCCGGGTCGCCAGGCGCGGCGACCTGCACACCCAGATTCGCAAAGGCCGCTTCCAGTTGCTCAACCGGCATCACCGATCCAAATTCAGCATAAGCATTGAACGCATACCCGTAGAAAATCGGTGCTTGCACCAATTGAATGGCGGGTATCGGCGCTCGTCCGGAGAGATATCCGCTCACGTCGCGCACGATTCCTTTCCGAACATCGCCAAGGCTAGGCTTGCTGGCTTCCCCGTAGCCAGACAGCAGATTGAACGCTACCTGCGCGTCGAAAATGACCTGCTCAACCGGCCGGAACGAAAGCAGATTCGTCGTCTGGCTCTCGAGTTCTTCGATTCCAGGCTGATCGCGTTCCGAAACCGGCGGATACATCGTTAGCACAATTCGCGCTGGCTCATATTTTCCCAGAGCCGCTGCGAGTGACGCTGCGATGATCACCGGCGTCGGGGGCGAATAGTACGGCGTCGGCTCCGCCGACCCGTTTGCACCGGGTCCGGGCTTTGGCGGGAGCGCCGACGCGAGTGACGGAATCCAAGTCGTCGGCTTGCCGGACGCCGCCACCGCGCCCGTTAGATCGATCACCGTTGCCCCGGCGTGCCGCGCCGCCAGCCAGTTGCGCTCCGTATCGAACGCCGTCCCGGCAAAAAACGCGAAGCGCACCCCATCGAAGCTCTCTTCATCGAGCGCGCGAATAAATGTCGGCTCTCCGCCCGCCTCGGTAAGCGTTCCCGCCATCACGCTCTCATCCAGCAAAATGATTTCGTCGGCGCGAAAATTGCGGTCCTCCAGTACCTGCTTCAATTCTTTGCCGCGAAGCGAAGAGGCTCCTACGATAGCGATTCGATTGGAGATTCCCGGCCCGGAGGGCATGTCTTAGGCAGGGCGCGAGGCGAGCCGGTGGCGCACCGTACGCACAACTTGAATTACGACACCGTGAAGGGTGTAAGCGCCCGCAATCGCGAGCAGCATCGGACGCGATAAATACACAACCGCGCCCACGAGCAGGGCTATCAGCACGACGGCAAGCGAGGGCTGCCGCTTGGTCCACTGAATGTCTTTGAAGCTGTAGTACCGCAGCGTACTCGACATCAGGAAACCAAGCGCCACGACCAGCCCCAGCCACAGCAACGAAATTTTTGCGTCCTCGATCGGGTAAACCACAAAGTGGACCACCGCCGCGATCATCCCGGCAGCAGCTGGCGTAGGCATGCCCACGAAAAAGCGGCCACCACCAGGCGCCATTCCCTGGATATTGAATCGCGCCAGCCGCCACGCGCAGCACACCACGAAGAAGAACGCCACCAGCCAGCCCAGTTGCACCAGATGCAGCGCCTGGGGAGCCTCAATCGAAGCCATCGACCGGACACCCCACACATACGCCAGAAGCGCTGGCGCTATTCCGAAGCTCACGACATCCGCCAGCGAATCAAACTGTTTTCCGAACTCGCTGGTCGTGCCCATCGCACGCGCCACGCGTCCGTCGAGAGAATCGAACAGGATCGCAATTCCGATCGCGCGCGCGGCGTTATCCATGTCCGACGGGGTTCCTTCAACCGTGGCGAGCACCGCGTAATAACCGCAAAGCAGATTGGCAACGGTGAAAAAACCAGGAAGGATATGGATTCCGCGACGCTGCCGGTGGTTTCGAAAAGGAGGCCGGGATTCTTCGCGCCCGATCGGATCAGGTCGTTGAATTCCATTTCGCCAGAACGCTTTCGCCGCCTTTCACTTTTTGTCCGCGAAGCGCAACTACCTGCGTTTCCATCGGCAGCCAGATATCAACGCGTGAGCCGAATCGAATCATGCCCACCAGTTCCCCGAGCGCAACCATCTCGCCCTCGCGCTTCCAGCATATCACGCGACGCGCGATCGCCCCGGCAATTTGTTTGAAAACTACCCGGCCCGTTGCCGTATCCATATAGATGACGTTCTGCTCATTCTTTTCCGATGCCGCCGATCGCATCGCGGCGTAAAACTTCCCGGGACGATAGGTCACGCGAACGATTTTTCCGGCAACCGGGGCCCGCTGCACATGCACATCCCACACCGCCAGGAATATGCTGATCCGCCGTCCCATCGTACCGTCCAAGGCCTCCTCCACGATTTCCACCACGTGCCCATCCGCGGGCGACAAAACAAGCTCCGGGTCGGATGGAATCGTGCGCTTCGGATTGCCGGAAAAAATAAAAAACAAACAGCCCCAGAAACATCAGGATTCCCGCCGCCCAATACCAGTCAAAGCCCAAACAAAGCACACCCAGCACCATCGGCGGAATGGCAAACCGGTACGCGTCTTTAATCATTCCCTTGTTGTCCTGATTTAAATTCAGATCCCGAGCGGTCCCAGGCCGATTGCAATTTGCAGTCAATCACAGGCTGCTCAAAACGCTGGGGCACGCCGGGCAATGCCTAGCAAATTGGCTTGCAATCTAGATTCCCAACAAAAATACACTGGTATTGTACGACAGAAGAGGAAGGACTGCTCGACGCCCCTAGACCAAGCAAGCTATCTGATTCAATGGTGCTGCAACATGCCGTGCTGGTGCCTCGCCACGATCATCTCCATCTGATCTTTCAGGCGCAGCTTCAGCTTCTTCAGCACGGATTCTTGAATAAGATCTTCGGAGTTCACGTAGGGTTCGTCGTGGATCCTTTCCAACTGGGACTCACATCGGGAGTGCTCTTCTGCGAGGCGCCTAAACTCTGCATCTCTTGCCAATAGGGATTGCCGGATTTCTTCGGGGTTGATCGGCACTGATTCCCTCCTGGTTCGGGGCTTTGCTATCACATACGGTTAACAATTATCACAAAGGTCCGCCCGATCCAAGAGGTACTCAAAATATTTTTTGCGTATTTTCAGGCAAGCCGAAGCGTTAGAACCAGAGCATCTTCGACGGGCGCCGTGTAGTAACGAGCCCTCCGCCCCGTCGCTCGAAACTCATGCCGTTGGTAGAAGCGCAGAGCCGCCAGGTTCAGACTCGCGCACTTCCAGCAGGGCGTTCTCGGCGCGAATTTTCCTGCCCCAGTTGATCGCCTCGCGCAGAAGCGCGGTTCCCACCCCACGATCCCGTGAATCAGGAGCCACCGCAAAATTCAGAATCTCCATATCGCTTACGATCTGCCGCCCGACGAGGAAGCCGATGATTTCCTCTTTCTCCTCCGCCACCCAGCCCGCCATCTCGCCACTCGCCACGCGATTGTAGTCCCACAAGGTCCAGTGGGCGATTTCCGGGCTCGCCCCCTGAATCAACAAGATCGCGTCGATATCCCGAGCCTCTATGGCGCGAATATTCAATTGCTCGGGTCCTTCCACTTCAACTCGGCGTCGGTGCGCCGCACGTAATCAGCGTCCAGCGTGAGCGAATCCTGCGCCTCGCCGCGGGCCATCCGGCGCAACGCCAATTCGGCGATTGTCGGCGCAAGGGCGTTTGCGACCATCTCTATCGCCATCTGCCCGACAGCGACGCCCGCTTGTTTTGCGCGATCCGCGGCACCCGCAATTGCTTCCGGGGTTGGCGTCACCACCGTGAAGGTGCTGTTTCCGACTCTCGCTTCCAGCCCCGCCCAAAAATCTTCCGGCGTCGCAACGCAAGCGCCGCCTGCCGGCTCAAGCCTGGTACTCGCTGCCCCACCCTGCCGCCTATAAACTCCAAAGTAAACCTCACCACGCCGCGCGTCGACGACTGGCACCAGCGTCGGCGCGCCTCCCCTGGATTGCGCCGCGATAGCCTCGAGGACGCTTACCGCGACGATCGGCCGGCCGTGAATTTCCGCCCATCCCTTCACCGCCGTGAGTCCCACGCGGAGCCCGGTGAACGACCCCGGCCCCGAAGCCACCGCAAACGCATCAAATTGCCCCAAATCGAGTGAAAGCTCCCGCAGAAGCAGTTCTACATGGCGAAACATTCGCGAAGAGTAGTCCTCATCGGTCCAGGTGGACACTAGCCCGACAACCTTACCATCGCGCAGCGCAGCCACACTTCCGGCAGGCGAAGATGTATCGAGGGCGAGAAGCAGCACGGGCCGCATTATAAGGCAATTGCCGGGCCACTCGCCCACAAAACACCTCGGTAAAACCGCCCTCTCCACCCTCTTCGAGCCTGTAGGAATCGAACGGATTTCCTTGATTTCTGCGGTAACACAGGCCTATATTTTAGGGAGACGTTAGGGGGAGGGGACTTCGACTTATGATCATGGAATTTAAGCTAGGCGAAAAAGTCGTGTATCCGAACCACGGTGTTGGGCTGATCGAACAAATCAGTTTTGGTTATGTGAACGGCAAATCAGAACGCTTTTACATGTTGCGGATTGCTTCCAGTGGCCTGAAAGTTATGGTGCCCCAGTCGAACGTGGAATCAGTGGGACTCAGGCCCGTAATCCGCTCCACTCAAGCCGGCGCAGTTCTTTCCTTCTTGGAAAAGGGCCGCTCTGACTCCCACCACGATTGGAAGCATCGTTTCAAGGAAAATTCAGACCGCATGCGTACCGGCTCGTTGATGGAGGTCGCCGCCGTTCTCAAGGGCCTCGTCGCTCTCAGCCGCACCAAGCCGCTCTCTTTCCGTGAAAAGAAAATGCTCGATCGTGCCAAGCACCTGCTGGTCACCGAATTGGCCACCGTCCGCAACACGACGGAAGCGACGGTTGAAACTAACATCGTCCGCGCCCTGGCCAAAGCCAAGCTCCAGATGCCGGAGACAGCTCCTCTCCCCGACTGAAGCACCGCTTACGTTATCTCAGCAAAGAAAAAGGCACGATCCAACGATCGTGCCTTTTTTATTTCTGACTGCGCCCAGTTATCGTTGGCCTTGGCTTCAAGTGGGTTTTTGCGGGTGCCCGACCCTCGCGCGTTTCGAGGGCTGGTTTCGCTGCCTAGGCAAGATCTTGCTGCCGAGCGCCGCTCGCGCCTACTTCTTCCCGGCAATCGAAAGCAGCTCCACTTCGAACACCAGCGTAGATCCCGGCCCAATGTCGGGGCCTGCGCCGCGATCGCCGTAGGCGAGATCGGAGGGAATGAACAGCTCCCACTTCGAGCCTACCGGCATCAATTGCAGCGCCTCCGTCCAACCGCGAATCACGCCGCCCACCGGAAACGACGCGGGCTGCCCGCGCTTGTAAGAGCTATCGAATTCCTTGCCATCGATCAGCGTCCCGCGGTAGTTGCACGTGACGGTATCGCCCGCCGCGGGCTTCGGCCCCGTTCCCTGCTTCTCAACTTTGTACTGCAGCCCGCTAGGCAACGCGACGATTCCCTCTTTTGTCTTGTTCGCCGCCAAAAACGCCGCGCCTTCTTTCTTATTCGTATCTCCGAGCTGCGCCATTTTGGCCTCCTGTTTTGTCTTCAATTCACCGGACAGCTCCGTCAGCACCGCCCGCGCTTCGTCATCTGTCAATGCCAGCTTCCCGCCCGCCAGCACATCCTTCACTCCCTGCGCCACGGTCGCTGGATCCACATCGATCGGCTGCTGCTTCAGGCCGGATCCAAAGTTCATCCCAATCGCGTAGCTCTGCTTGTCCTTCTTTGTGACCAGCGCATGCGCCGTCCCGCTCCTGGCTGCAGCGCCCGGCGTAGTTTTCGTCGCAGTCCCGGACGCCGGCTTGCTCCCGGTGTCAGATGCAGCGCTACTACCGGTCGTTCCCGTAGCTTTCTTCGGTGCAGTATTCGGCGTCTGTTGCGTGCCCGTCGGGCTCTGCTGCGCGCCGGCCACCCCGTAAGGCATCATCGCCGCCGCCAAACTCGCGGCAGTCAAAATCTTCACTACCCATCCAAGTTGTTTTCGCATCCGAGTATTCTCACACGTGAAGCGTTAATCGCACAATCGCCTCAACCGAACCTGTGCGCGCCCGCAGGTTCGTAGCCGTCATTCCACACACATAGGCACAGGAAGAGACCCTTCTTGACACCCGCCAGGACCTGCCATACCGTCCCGGATGTAACTTCACCCTCAAGGAGCATGCTATGAGCAGGTATCTGCCGTGGCTACTCAACGCCGTCCTATTAATCGCGGTAATCGGAGTCTCCGCCCAAAAGCAGCCGCAGGGAGTCTCCCGCGTCCCGCTGATCGGCAACGACACCACCGATCCCGACGTGCAGAAAATTTTCTCCCGCGGCGGCTACATACTTAACCTCAACCGCATGATCGCCAACGCCCCCAAGCTGATGGCTCCCGCCGGCGCCTACGCCCGTGCCTTGCGCTACTACTCCGACGACATTCCCCGCAACTATCGCGAGCTGATGATCGTACGCACGCTGCAAGTGGAAGGCGGTGACTACGAATACGCCCTGCACACGCATATGGCTACCAGTTGCGGCGTTTCCCAAGCCCAAATCGACGCGCTGCCGCACTGGCCGAAAAACCCGCTCTTCGATGAAAAGGCCCAAGCCATTCTGGCGTTTTCCGATCAGATGGACACCCGCCAGGGCGTCGACGACGCCACCTACGCCAAACTTTCTTCGATGTTCACACCGCGCCAGATCGTCGAGCTAACACTCACCGGCGGCTGGTACATCGGCCATTCGCACGAAAGCCGCGCGTTGCATCTTCCCGTTGACCGCGACCTGGAGAGGGCAACGCAAGACTCGGGCTGCTCCGGTGGTGCTGGCGGCAACAGCTGAACGCGTCGGTTGTGTAAGCTTACGACGTCGGCCGCTTTCCAAATCCACCGCCACCCGGAGTTGCGATGCGAATTATGGCGCCAGCGGAGGCATGGAAGCTGAATTTCGATGGCAGCTTTTTGGGGCGCCCGCGAACAATCATTTCGTTCTTTCCTTTTGCGCCGGCGCTGCCGCCGGCCAGGCCATACGGCGCGAACTTCCGTCGCTCGCTCAGTAGACTCACTTGTGCGTCAGTGAGCAACTCTACTTCGCGCACGACACCGTCGCCTCCGCGATGCTTCCCTGCGCCGCCTGAACCTCGGCGCAAACCATAGCGACGCACGCGCAACGGGTAATTCATCTCCAAAACTTCGATCGGGGAATTGAGAGAATTGGTCATGTGCGTGTGGATACCGCTTGTGCCGTCGCTTCGCGGACCGGCGCCCATCCCGCCGGCGATTGTTTCGTAATAGGCGAAGGGAACGTTGCCACGGCCGGGGCGCGTATCGATGCCGCCGAAGGTGAGATTGTTCATCGTGCCCTGGCTTGCGGCTGGAATTTTTTCGGGGATGGCGCGAGCGAGAGCCCGCAGCAGCGTGTCGACGATCCGCTGCGACATTTCCACGTTCCCGCCTGCGACCGCGCACGGAGGCCGCGCATTCACGATTGTTCCTTCGGGGGCGATGATGCGGATCGGCCGCATCAGGCCGGCCGTGGCCGGGACCTGCTCGTCGATCAGGCAGCGGAACACGTAGAACACCGCCGACTCGGTGATGGCTGCAACGGCGTTGACGCTTCCGTGGCACTGTGGAGCGGAGCCTGTAAAATCCACTTCGGCGCTCTCGCCGCGAATACGAATGGTCACCGCGATTTTTAGCGGCTGGTCATTGATTCCGTCGTCATCGAAATAATCCACGCCGCGATAGACGCCGCGGGGAATCGTGCGCAGTAGCGAGCGCATCATTTCCGCCGAGTAATCGAGCAGCGCGCGGCCATAGTGCGCGACTTCGGTCCGCCCAAACCGCGAAACAATTTCTCCCAGACGCCGCTCGCCAATGCGGCAGGACGCTACCTGCGCCGTGAGATCCCCTTCGCGCTCGCGCGGCGTGCGCACGTTGGCCAACAGCATGTCCATCACGCCGGATGCCACACGACCGAACTCGAAAATCTTTACCGGGGGAATCCGCAGGCCCTCTTCAAAAATTTCGCGAGAGAGGCCCATCGAGCCGGCGTGCGATCCCCCGATATCGGCGTGATGCGCCCGGTTCGCCACGTAGAACATTGGCCCCCGCGCGCCGGGCAGATGCACCGGCATCACCATCGTCAGGTCCGGCAAGTGCGTCCCGCCGGCATAAGGATCGTTCAGCACCGCGATGTCGCCGGGACCAAGATCCAACCGCGCCATCGCTGCCTCAACTGACCGGGGCATCGAGCCAAGATGCGCCGGCATGTGATCGCCCATCGCCAGCACCTCACCGGCCGCGTCAAACACCGCACAGGAATAGTCGCGCCGCTCCTTGATGTTCGGAGAAAAGGCCGACCGTCGCAGCGCCGCTCCCATCTCCTCAGCCACGGAGTGAAACAAGCTTTTGAAAATTGTGAGGCGCGTGGGATCGACTCCCCGCGTCGTTTTCTTCCCGCCCGAAGCTTTCGCTCTACTTGCGCGCATTTTATGTCAGCCCTGGCCCATTTCCTGGCGCGGTACTGGTGGATTCACCGACGAACGCGTCAAAAACACCGCGAGAGGAAGACGCGGGAGGCCGCCGTTTAGGTAGAAGCTGAAAAGTCTCTGTGGCTTCGGTAAAAGTGAGCCGCGTAGTGCCTCCGCTACCACTGTGGTCACAGCCGGCACAAAGCTCTGCAGCCACTACGAACGAAGAGACTCACCACTCAGGACTCACGGGCCGCTCGCTTCTAGCCACCGCCTCGTACTACTCCGGCCAGAGGACTTGACGCGGTCGCGTACAATTTTTTCTCGATGCGGCCGGCGAGAAACGCTTTGCGTCCGGCGTCGACCGCTGCGCGCATCGCTTCGGCCATGAGCACGGCATCCTGGGCACCGGCGATGGCCGTGTTCAGTAAGACGCCGTCGGCGCCCAACTCCATGGCGATGGCCGCATCGGATGCGGTGCCTACGCCCGCATCTACGATCAGCGGAACTTCGGTGATGCGTTCGCGCAGAATGCGCAGATTCGTCAGGTTCTGAATGCCCATGCCGGAGCCGATCGGCGCGCCCAAGGGCATTACCGCAGCGGCGCCGACATCGATCAGCTTGCGCGCCACGATCAGATCATCGCTGGTGTACGGCAACACCACGAATCCTTCCTTCACCAGCGTTTTGGTCGCACGCACCAATTCCTCCGTATCCGGAAAAAGCGTCTGCTCGTCGCCGATTACTTCGAGCTTCACCCATTCCGACAGGCCTACCTCGCGGCCCAGGCGCGCCGTACGCACGGCTTCGTCCGCCGAGTAGCATCCCGCGGTATTCGGCAAAGTAAAAATTTTCTCGCGGTCAATGTAGTCGAGCAGAGATTCCTTGGTGCGATCGGTCAGGTTGACGCGCCGGACCGCTACCGTGACCATGTCGGCTCCCGAGGCCGCGTGCGCCCGCGCCATCTCCTGAAAGCTGCGGTATTTCCCGGTGCCGACGATCAGGCGCGATGCGAACGCGCGGCCGGCGATAGTCAGGTTGTCTGTCATGGTTTACGCTCCGTGGGGATATTCTAGCGCGGGTGGCGGATGGTTGCATGCCCGCGGTTGGGTTAGCAAGGTGAGTGCTGATCGGCGAGTCGTGATTGGTTGTTGGTGAGTAGTGATTGGTGAACATTCGTTGGTGCACGGCGCGCTGCTGGCGCCGCGCGAAACAAAGAGAGCCCTCGTCGCTTCGCTCGCTGGAGATGCCAACATGAGACACCAGCAAAACCAAATGCACGGAAGAAGGAAATGCTGCGCTGATGGCCGAAGAGCTGGGTTTCAATCTTGAACCCCAACCCGGGGGCGGCGCATTTCACCAATCGCCAGTCACTTGCCACTCGTCACTGATCCTCGGTACGCCACGCTCAGTCCCTTGCCTACCGGAACCACCACGTGCTCGAATCCTTCCAGCTTTTTCACCGCTTCGAGATATCGAGCGATCTCCTGCGGATGCGAAAGGACATTGTCAGCAAGCAGCAACACCGCGGGCGTTAGCTTGGGGAGCAAGGCTTCCAGGTTTGCCGCGGCGCCGAGCCGATCCGCGTCGAAAAAGACCAAGTCAAATGGGCCCACCAATTCGCGCACGATCGCTCCGGCGCGGCCCTGCAACAGCTCCACGGAATCGAGCAGACCCGCGCGCTGCAAATTCTCGCGCGCCATGGCCTGCTTCTCGGCGCTTTGGTCGATGGTCGTCACCAGGCCCTTGGTTTCGGCTACGGCTGAGGCTAGCCAGATGGTGCTGTAGCCATTTGAGGTACCAATTTCCAGAATGCGTTTCGCGCGGATGCTGCGTGCCAGGATATGCATCAGCTTGGCGGTGTCTGGCTCGAGATTCAGCATCTTGCGCGAATGATCCGTCTCGCGCGCATCGTATTCCTGCCCGCGCTGCTCGATTTCCGCCAACAACTCTGTCACATGCTGCTCCATTCAATCTCCCTGTTCCGTGAGGTTCGCTTCCCCCAGGGCAACTGCGTTGCAGTTTGTTGCGCCTGTCGCAGTGGCTGTGGTAGCGCCGCGGCCTTCAGCGCGGCATCCGAGCGTGAGCAAGCGTCGCCAAAAAGCGCGAAGCCTGGATCGGCCGTATAGGTTCCCTCGCGGCGGCACTTGCAAAACGACGAGAGGGCCCTCCTCACTTTCGCTTGTTGTCATAACCACGCCGGCTCCTGCGGCGCGACTAGACTCGGCTTTGCACAAGACCAAGGCTCGGAAGGAGCCGACGATGAGGTTCATTATAGACGTTCCATCCAAGCTATCAGCAGATGGCAGATAGCCATAACTGACAGCGCCCGGGTCGATGACGGCGCTAGCGTTCGCGTTGACGCTTGGACCGGTGAAGCGTTTTCCCCGCGACAAGCATTGCAGAATGAGCCTTGGCCATAAACAAACGGCAAATGGCGCCTGACAAGGCAAAACAAAGGCTTCCCGAGGACCGGTAGAAGCGTGTCTTGACTTCGTCGCGTTGTTATAAACGGGGATGACCACCTGATTCAAGTGCAAATGCAAAACATTCAAATCTCACACCAGGTGCTGGGGGCGCGGGTCTTTCAGGTCCGCGTAGAGGCGCGTGATCAGGTCCGCGTAGTGCTTTTCGATGACGCGACGCTTGAGCTTCAGCGTATAGGTTAATTCATCGTTGGCATAAGCGAAGTCGCGGTCGAGCACCGCGAAACGCTTGGGCTTTTCATACTGTGCCAGCCCCGCCGTCAGCCGCTCGATTTCGCGCGATAGCAGGTCGCGCACCCATGCGTCGCCCGTAATTTGCGCCGACGCACTAAATTCCTTACCCGACTTGCGGGCTTCGGCTTCGATCGCCGCGAAATCCGGCACGATCAGCACCGATACGAATTGGTGGCGGTCGCCCACAACCATCGCATTCGTGATGAAGGCAGAGGTTTTCAGCAAATTCTCGATCGGCGCAGGTGCCACAAATTTACCGCCCGCCGTCTTCAGCAGTTCTTTTTTGCGGTCGGTGATAACCAGATATCCGTCCGCATCCAGATTCCCGATATCGCCGCTGGCAAACCATCCATCGGCGCTGAGCACCTGATTGGTTTCTTCGGGCTTGCCGTAATAACCCTGCATCACGCACAAACCCTTTACTAGAACTTCTCCGTCCTGTGCAATCTTCACCTGCACGTGCGGGATCGGCCGCCCCACCGTTCCCAGCTTGTTCGCTGTGGGAAGGTTCGCCGCGACGATTGGCGATGTCTCAGTCAACCCGTATCCCTGATATACCGGAAGCCCCACCGTCCAGAACCATTCCGCAAGCTCAGGCGCGAGCGGAGCCCCCCCGGAACAAAAGCTGCGCATGCGCCCGCCAACTCCCGCCCGCACTTTGGCATAGACCAATGCATCGGCGATCCGCCATTCCATCTTCACAACCGGCGACACGGGTTTGCCGTAGGCTTTCCACGGCGCCGCTTGCGCAGCCACGCCGAGCGCCCAATCGAAGATCGCGCGCTTCGCACCCGTTTCGCGATGACCCTTCTCCACGATGTTGGCGTACATTTTTTCGAAGAATCGCGGCACCGCGGCGGTGATCGTGGGATGAACCTCCAGCAGCGCGTCCGCCACCGTTTCCATTTTTTCCAAGTACGCGATGGAAATGCCGCGAAACATATAGCCGTAATCCATCAGGCGCTCGTAGATGTGCGCCAGCGGCAAGAACGAAAGCGCCACATCGTCGCCGCGGAATTCGTAAGTCTCGAGCGAGTCAAGCGCATTGGAACTCAGATTCGAATGACTCAGCATCACTCCCTTCGGCACTCCCGTAGTTCCCGAGGTGTAGATGATCGTCGCCAGTTGCGCAGAGCTCACCTCTGCGGCGCGGCGTTTATATTCCGCAACGTCGGCGTCGGCGGTCGCATCGGCAAGCGATTCGTAGCGCAGAAATTCGCCGTGTAGGTCCTCTGGCACAGCCACGCCAATCGCCTGCTCGAGCCTATTGAGTTTTGCGCGGCACTCGGCGATCTTGCGTGCCTGCGCTTCACCTGAGGTAAAAACCGCCCGGGCCCCCGAATCATTCAGAATGTAGCTGAGTCGTTCGAGCGACTCGTTGAAATACACCGGCACTGTGACGCCGCCCAGTCCCTGAATGGCGAAGTCCGCAATGTGCCATTCCGGACAATTCGTCGCGAAGACGGCGACGCGGTCCCCTGGCCGCAAACCCAGTTCGAGCAGTCCTTTGGATAGTCCCGCCACGCGCCGCAGCATTTCCGCTGCGGAAATTGATTGCCAACCGCTCGCGGCGCGAAACATCTGCGCGCGGGGATTCGCATAGCGCTCGACCGCATCCAAAAAGCATTTTGTCAGTGCGGGATATTCCGCAGGCATGTCACGACACTCTAACGCACGCCATCGCGGCGCGCAATTGCCGGTGCGGTGTCGCAAACCTCTTCGTTGACTCGTTAACGGGTTGTGGGGGTGAAAAAGAAAAGACGCCTCTTGACGCGAGTAAACGCGTCGGAAAATGCGTCACCATGTGAGGACCGACCGAACAAGTGGGTCACCTCTCACGGTGGGAAGAGGCCTGGCCGCGAAGCAGTCCGCACGATAACTACCGGTGATACAGTGCCCGTCTCTGCCGCCTTTCGCTATAGCTGCCGATGCTTTTTGTCAGCAACATGAACGTCGCAATAATCGATGGGATAGAGACCAGCGCAAACAAACCAATCACAATTGCCAGGGTGACTTTTAAGATCATAGTTGCCTCGGGGGCAAGCAATCGCAAGTGCCCCGCTTGAGGCTAATTGCACGCGAATCTCCTATGTCTGTCGTGTTGAGAATGAATTACTTAGATGGTCTGTCAACGCGACGCGAAGGCACTTCCTTTCACATTTTGTTCCGGCCCGTCCCCATTCATGCTTTTTTGCGCGCGGCCCTCAAAGACCTCCAGCCGAATGCTCCGCAACTGAGTAAGGCCCGCTGAAGTCCAAATCATTCATTATCAGAAGCTTCCGCGAGGCCTTCCGGCGTGTTCCCATTTAGACATTTTTAACAATCTAGGCGCTAGCCCTCACTAATACTCAATTGGAAACGGGCACAGAAACTGTTATTGCCCCCTTTTATTGAACACGTGAATATGAGAACCGCAGGTTCTAGTACCGGGGATTATTTCCTCTTGAGTAGTTACTTTGTCGATCAAGTGCTGTCGATTAGCACGCTGCGAGCCGAACTGGTCCCCACTCCGACCGGACGCAATTGAGAACGAGAAGGACGACGATGATCATGAATGCTTTCACGAAGTCGCTTTTGATCGCCGCGGTTTCACTCATCCTGTTCGGCTGCAGCGGCAACCCAAACGCCACCGGCAACGGAAACTCGTCCTCCTCTTCTTCCTCCAACGTTCGCGGCACCATCACCGGGCTAACCGGCACCGGTCTCGTCTTGCAGGATAACGGCGGCGATAACCTCTCGATCACCGCGAACGGTGCGTTTACGTTCAAGACCTCCATTGCCAACGGCAAGGCATTACGCTGTTACCGTTCTCACGCAACCTGCGAGTCCCGCGCAAACTTGCACGGTGGGCAATGCCAGTGGCACAGCTTCGGCCAACGTCACGAATATCGCCGTGACCTGCGGGAAGCGGCACCGTGTCCATCGGAGGATCGGTTCCCGCGAGCCTGGCCGGAACTCAGGCCTGGTCTTACAGGACAACGGCGGCGACAACCTCACCATCACCAAAAACGGCACATTTACTTTTGCTACGGCTCCTCGCAACCGGCGCCCACTATAACGTCACCGTCCTGACGCAGCCTTCTAATCCCGCGCAGGTTTGCACGGTTGCCAGCGGCACGGGCGCCGCCAACGCCAACGTGGGCAATATCGTGGT
The DNA here is from genome assembly GCA_963718485.1 of uncultured Acidobacteriota bacterium. Lineage (GTDB taxonomy): Bacteria > Acidobacteriota > Terriglobia > Acidiferrales > UBA7541 > Palsa-295. The sequence goes on along the minus strand of CAVQZU010000082.1, from coordinate 106,128 downwards.
GACCTGCTCGAACGCCACGATTTCAATCGGCGGTTCGGTCGTCGGACTCGATGGAACCGGGCTGGTCCTTCAGGATAATGGTGGCGACAATCTGACGGTCTCTGCAAACGGAACGTTCACGTTTGCGAACCTCATTGCGAGCGGCGGATCGTATAACGTTACCTTTCTGACCCAGCCCACAGCTCCTGCCCAGACTTGCACCGTCTCGGGCGGCACCGGCACGACCGCCTCAAACGTGACGACGGTTCAAGTTCTCTGCCCGGCGGTTTTCTTTCCGGTGGGAGGGCAAGTCGTTGGTTTGGCGGGAAGTGCCGGCAACGCTACGTTGCAAGACAACGGCGGCGACAACCTACCCCTCACCGGCAATGGACCGTTCACTTTCTTAACCCAGATCGCCTACGGTGGTCAGTACGACGCCTTCTTGCTCGTTCAGCCGCCCCAAACGGGCGGAGTGCCGTGCGTGCTCTGGGGATACCAGGGTCTGGTGACTGCTACGGTCACCAGTATCCTCGTCGATTGTGGACACAACGACTGGAACTGGATGGATGGTTCGAATGCTTCCAATACACTGGGAACTCCGACGCCGCCTCCTACGCCTCCGATTACCGCTCTCGATAGCGGCACTCCGGGTGGACGCAAGTACGCCGCGACTTGGGCCGACGGTTCCGGCAACCTGTGGCTCTTTGGCGGAATTGGCTGGGATACCACGCAAACTAATGAAAGCATTTTCATGAATGATATGTGGGAGTTCACCGGAACCCAATTCTATTATGGCGGTTTCAACACGTATTGGCAGCAGGTCCAGGCCAACAATTGGACCTCTATGACCGCCCCACTCCCGCGTTGGGCAGCGATTACTTGGGTCGATAACGCCGGAAAATTGCGATTGTTCGCTGGGCAATATGGCACCTTGGGCGCGGGCGGCATCGCTTTGATGAATGACATGTGGAGCTTCGATACCACTACCACTCCCCCTGCTTGGACACAGACTGCAACTAACCCGAACTGCGGAAACAACGCCAACGGGACCTACGGCACGAAGGGCACACCTTCCCTCAACAACTGCCCCGGCGGTCGCTGGGGTGGCGCAACAACCGTCGACGCGTCCGGCAATTTGTGGGTGTTCGGCGGATTCGGATACGACTCCGTCAGTTCGACTCCCGGACTTCTCAACGATCTGTGGGAGTACACAACCGGCAGGTCAATGGGTTTGGGTGAGCGGCTCAAATATGATCAACCCGAACGGCTCTTACGGTACCAAGGGTACGGGTTCCGCCTCCAATGTACCGGGCGGGCGCCAGGCCGCTTCTTCGTGGATAGATTCTTCCGGCAATTTCTGGCTGTTTGGTGGATACAATCTTTCCGGAACCGGCCAGCCCAATGGCTTCAACGATCTGTGGGAATACTCCGGTGGACAGTGGACCTGGGTCAGCGGCTCCAACGCCGTAAATCAGACTGCCGTCTACGGCGCAGAGGGTGTCGCAGCGGCGACTAACGTCCCTGGCGCACGGTGGGGTTCCGCATACTGGACCGACGCGGCCGGGAGGTTCTGCTTTTCGGTGGACAGGGCTTCGACTCGACTGCAAACGGCACGCTTGGCGACCTTTGGCAATTCAGCAACGGCGAGTGGACTTGGGTGAAGGGCCCGAATTCGGTCAGCCAAGTCGGAATTTACGGTCCGACGCCAGGGCAAGCCGACCTCCCGCACGTTACCAATTATCCAGGGTCGAGGTTGTTCCCCTCGTACTGGAAGGACCTAAATGGATATTTCTGGATGTTGGGCGGGGAGGGCTATGACGCAACCACCTCCAGCAACGGCTTGGGCTTACTCAACGATTTGTGGCGGTACATACCGTACCCATGATTTTAGGGTTTCGGCCATCGCGACAATCCAGCCGGAACACGGCGGCTTTGTGAGGATTGAATCACTGGCTAGAAATTTATGTGCGCTGTGGCGAACCTCGATCGTCGCCACCTCCTGGCCGGCGCCAGAACGAAAGGAGTTTTTCATGCATAAGGTTGGCATCCTGGCCGCAGCGCTGCTGCTGAGCACCACGGCCCTTATGGCGCAGGGCATTCAAGGCGTGCATCCCGATTCGACTCCCCTGCAAGTGGGCGTGGGCTTCACCTTTGTCAGCTTCAATGAACTTCCCAGCACGACGCAGAACAATGCCGGCCTCAACGCTTCGGCCGTCTATTACCACGACTACCTCGGCGCCGAAGCACAAGTCTCCGACGTCTTCGGCTCCCAGAACGGCCAAACTTCTCAGAATCCTGTTCGCCGGCGGCGGAGTCCGCCTGCGCTGGTCGCACTCCAGCTCGATTCAGCCCTGGATTCACGGCGTGGCCGGCTACACGCATCTGTCGCCCAAGCTTTCCCTGGGCAGCGCCTCGGCACCCGGTTACAAAGTCGGTGGCGGACTCGACTTCAACCCGCACCACAGCCGAATCGGCTACCGCGTCTCCGCCGACATGTTCGGCAGCAATTTCTTCAAGACCTATCAGCTCAGTCCGGAAATTTCGGTGGGAATCGTTCTCTCGCTCGGCCACGAGTAACGATTTCTAGCAGATAAGCTTTTCCTCGGATCGCGGTTGCAGTTCGTTGCGCCTTTCAAGGGTCGGGCGGTCCCTCTCCTATCCTCCATTCACCACGACAACCCGGCCTTGCACTCGCCTGTTTCCGTACTAAGATGCTTTTGTGAAGCATTTCATCGAACTTGCTGCGGGCTGGCCAGTCGGTCGGTCCCCGCTCCCGGACGGGGACAGCACCAGCATTTCCCGGACATCAAAAACACCCCTTTGCCGCGTCAATTGGATCGACCCGCCTAGCCGATCAAAACCCCATCTAAGGCGCACCAAACAGACAATCGGCCTCCTGTTTGACCGCCACACAAACGCGCCCTGCAATCCGCGTCCGAAACCCCAAAAACACGGCCATGTCTGATCTAGCCATGCACGAACCAATCGCCCGGCAACCTATTCGCTCCCCTCGTGGCACCACCATCTCATGCAAAAGCTGGCAGCAGGAAGCGGCGCTGCGGATGCTGATGAACAACCTCGACCCCGAAGTCGCCGAAAAGCCTGACGACCTGATCGTTTATGGCGGACGCGGCAAAGCTGCCCGGAACTGGGCGTGCTTTCAGGCCATCGTAGGGTCGCTCAAGTCCCTGGAGAATGACGAAACGCTGCTCGTGCAATCCGGTAAGCCGGTGGGCATTTTCCGCACCCATTCGTATGCGCCTCGCGTGCTGATCGCCAATTCGAACCTGGTGGGCCATTGGAACGACTGGAAACATTTCGACGAGCTCGACCGCGCCGGGCTGATGATGTACGGACAAATGACTGCCGGCAGCTGGATCTACATCGGCACACAGGGAATTTTGCAGGGCACCTATGAAACGTTCGCCGCCGCGGGGCGCCAGCATTTTCAGGGCGACCTTGCCGGAAAACTCATCGCCAGCGGAGGAATGGGCGGAATGGGTGGCGCGCAGCCACTTGCCGCCACGCTGAATGGCGCCGCGTTTCTTGGCATCGACGTCGATCCGGAGCGCATCAAGCGCCGCGTCAAAACCGGCTACTGCGACGTCATGGTCAACGATCTTGACGAGGCGCTGCGCGTTCTGAAAAATGCCGTCCGCAAACGCGAGGCCACATCCGTTGGGCTGGTCGGCAATTGCGCCGATCTCATCCCTGCACTCGCCCGCCGGGGCGTCGTTCCTGATCTGCTGACGGATCAAACCAGCTCCCACGATCCGGTCGGCGGCTACATTCCTCAGGGCCTCGACGTCGCTCAAGCTGCCGAGCTTCGCAAAAAGGATGTCGACGCGTACCGTAAACGCGCCCTTGAATCGATCGCCAAACACGTCGAGGGCATGCTCGCGCTGCAAAAACTAGGCTCGGTCACATTCGACTACGGCAACAACATCCGCACCTTCGCCTTCGAGCAAGGCGTCAAGAACGCCTACGATTTCCCGGGATTCGTCCCCGCCTACATTCGCCCGCTTTTCTGCGAAGGCCGCGGCCCCTTCCGATGGGCCGCGCTGTCGGGCGAGCCTTCGGACATCCACCGCACCGACAAACTCGTCCTCGAAATGTTCCCCGGTAACGAAATCCTCTCCCGCTGGATCCGTCTTGCGCAAAAGCGCGTCCGCTTCCAGGGTCTGCCCGCGCGCATCTGCTGGCTAGGGTATGGCGAACGCGACAAATTCGGCCTCGCCCTAAACGATCTGGTTGCCCGCGGCGAATTGAAAGCTCCCATCGTTATCGGCCGCGACCATCTCGACTGCGGCTCGGTCGCCTCGCCCTATCGCGAAACAGAGAAAATGCGCGATGGCTCCGATGCCGTCGCCGACTGGGCTTTCCTCAACGCCATGCTCAACACTGCCAGCGGCGCCACTTGGGTTTCGGTCCACAATGGCGGTGGAGTCGGCATCGGCTACGCGCAGCACGCCGGCCAGGTGATTGTCGCCGACGGAACCCAGGAGATGGCTGGCCGCATGGAGCGCGTCCTCACCAACGATCCCGGTATCGGAGTGGCCAGACACGTCGATGCAGGCTACTCTGAAGCAGTCGCCTTCGCGCGCAAGGCGCAAATCAAGATCCCCATGCCTGCAGAGCAGACCGCCAGCACCCACACAAACAAAGAGGAGACCTCATGATCGCGATCACAGGTGCCACGGGAAATACCGGTAGCGCCGCTGCAAGAGCATTGCTTGCAAAGGGTGCGAAAGTCCGCGCTATCGGCCGCGACGAACACAAACTTCAACCGCTCGTTGCGTTAGGCGCCAAAGCGTTCGTCGGAAACCTCGACGACGCAGCCTCCATGACCGCCGCATTCCAGGATGCCGCCGCCGTCTATCTGCTCATTCCCGCAGCGATGGAAGTGGAAAACTTCCGCGCCTATCAGGACCGGATCAGCCACGCATACGCCGCAGCTGTCGAAGAGTCGGGCGTAAAGTACGTCGTCACTCTGAGTAGCCTTGGCGCGCAGCATCCGCAAGGAACCGGCCCCATCGTCGGCCTGCACAATCTCGAAGAGAAGCTCAACGCGATTCCCGGGCTCAACGTTTTACATTTGCGCGCCGCAGGATTCATGGAAAATCTCCTCCGCGCGATTGCGCCCCTCCGTTCGATGGGCACGCTTCCCGGCTCCGCACCTCCCGATGTCCGCGGCCCATACATCGCCGCGAGAGATATCGGCGCTTACGCCGCGAAACGATTGGCCGCGCAGGATTTCTCCGGCTCTTCGGTCCAGGAACTTCTGGGAGCGGACGATTACACTATGCGCGAAGCCGCCACGGCCATCGGCAAAGCAATCGGCCGGCCCAACCTCGGCTACATGCAGGTGCCGCTGCCAATGCTGGAAGACGCGCTTGTCCAAATGGGCTTCCCCAAAAGCTCGGCCGCCCTGATGATCGAAATGTTCAAAGCCGAAAACAACGGTCTCTGCGACCAGCAAGAACCTCGCTCAGCCGCCAATACCACGCCCACCACACTTGAAATCTTCGTCGTAGAAGAATTCGCTCCCGCCTATCAGAGTAAAAGCGCCAGCGCCTGAGATCGCGATGCCGCCTCCCGTGGCCGACCTGCTGATCACCGGGTGCTCACAGCTTGTCACCTTACAAGGCCCGGTTCCCCGCCGGGGCCGGGCCCTCGACGATCTCGCCATCATCGACGACGGCGCCCTCCTCGTCAGCAACCATCGCATTCGCGCCGTCGGCCCCCGGCGGCAAGTCGAGCGCCTCCGCGACGCCCGCCGCGCGGAAAAGCTCGACCTCGGCGGCCAAGTCGTCCATCCGGGTTTTGTCGACTCGCACACTCACCTGATTTTTTCCGCGAGCCGTGCCGCCGAGTACGAGCAGCGCATCTCCGGAAAAACCTACGAACAGATCGCCCGAAGCGGCGGCGGCATCCGCTCGACGGTCAAGGCCCTGAGGCGTGCATCGCCTGCACAGCTGAAAAATCATGCTTTGGAGTTCCTGCGCGAATTTGCCGCGCACGGAACGACGACTCTCGAAGCAAAAACCGGCTATGGCCTTGATTGGAAGAACGAACTGAAAATCCTGAAGGTCCTTGCCGACCTTCGTCAGCAACAGCCGCTCGACATCGTTCCCACCTTTTTAGGCGCCCACGTCGTGCCATCTGAATTCCGCAAGCGTCCCGATGCTTGGTGAATCTGCTTGTCAAGCAGCTCATACCCGCGGTCGCCAAAGCCGGTCTCGCGGAATTCTGCGACGTTTTCAGTGAACGCGGCGCCTTCACTGTCACGCAAGCCGAGAAAATCCTCGAAGCCGGTCAGGCGTGCGGCCTGGCTCCCCGCATCCACGCCGAACAGCTCAGCAACACGGGAGCCGCGCGCCTCGCCGTTAAGTTACAGGCTGCAAGCTCCGACCATCTTGAAAAGATCAACCGCGCCGACATTCGCGCCCTTGCAGCCTCCAACGTCGTGTGCACGCTCCTGCCCGGTTGCTCGTTCCACCTGGGCCTGCAAAATTACGCGCCCGCGCGCGAATTGATTGCCGCCGGCGCCGTCGTGGCGCTGGCCACGGATTTCAATCCCGGCACCAGTCCCACTGTCAGCATGCCCATGATTCTCTCCCTTGCTTGCACGCAAATGCGCATGACTCCCTCCGAAGCCCTTGCCGCCGCCACGATCAACCCCGCTTATTCGCTGCGCCGGCATGGTTGCATAGGCTCACTCGATGTTGGCAAGTATGCGGACCTCGCGGCCTTTGACGTGGCTGACTACCGCGAAATCCCTTACTATTTTGGTGTGAACCTCTGCAGCATGACCATGAAACGCGGCGTCATCGTTCACTCGAAGAATATGTAATCCCATGAAGCGGCTAATCGAATGTGTTCCGAATTTTTCCGAAGGCCGCGATCCCGCCCGGGTCGACGCCATTGTCGCGGCCATGCGCGAAGTTCCCGGTGCATTATCTGCTCGACCGCGAAAGCGACGCCGACCATAACCGCAGCGTGATCACCTCGCGGGCGAGCCCGAAGCCGTCGCGGAAGCGGCGCTGCGCGGCGTCGGCAAAGCCGCCGAACTGATTGACCTGACCCAGCATTCCGGCGCGCATCCGCGCTTGGGCGCAACCGACGTCGTCCCGTTCGTTCCGATCGAAGGTGTCACCATCGAAGATTGTGTCGCTCTTGCAAAATGAGTGGGCCGCGAAATCTGGGATCGCTACAAAATTCCAGTCTATTTCTACGAAGCCGCCGCCCAGCGGGCCGAACGCGCCAATCTGGAGAACATCCGCAAAGGCGAATTCGAAGGCTTGCGCGAAGAAGTGCTTCGAAAATCCCGACCGCGCGCCCGATATTGGAGACCCGCGCCTGCATCCCGACCGCCGGCGCGACGGTCGTCGGCGCACGCAAATTTCTCGTCGCCTACAACATCAATCTCAATACGCCGGACCTCGAAATCGCCAAAAGGATCGGCAAAGAACATCCGCTTCTCAAATGGCGGCCTGCGCTACGTGAAAGCCATGGGCGTCGACCTGCAAGCGCGGCATCTCGCGCAAGTTTCGATCAACATGACCGATTTCGAGCAAACGCCTATGCATCGCGTCTTCGAGATGGTCAAGCGCGAAGCAGAACGCTACGGCGTCTCGATCGTGGGCAGCGAAATCGTCGGCCTGATCCCCAAGCGCGCTATGGAGTTGACCGCCGATTTCTATCTGCAACTCGAGAACTTCTCCCCCGCGCAAGTGTTAGAAAATCGTATGGAGGCAGCGCTCGGTGGCGCCGCCTCCGAAGCACCGGAAAATTCGCGGCGCTTGCCCAACCGTTCCTGGACGCCGTGGCCCAGCCGAGCGCCACGCCCGGAGGAGGCTCCGTAGCCGCGTTGGCCGGAGCGCTCGGCGCAAGCCTCGGCCAGATGGTCGCCGGCCTTTCGCGCAAGAAAAAATCGCAAGCCGCCTATGCAGAGCAACTCAGCGAAGCCGCCAGCGAATTTCAAGCCGCTTCGCGGGCGCTCGCCGAAGCCGTCGACCGCGACGCAAACTCCTTCGAATCTGTGATGACCGCCTATAAGCTGCCGCAAGGAACCTCCGACGAGCTGCGGCAGCGCGAAGCGGCCATTCAAGAAGCGCTCAAAGGCGCGGCGGAAGTTCCGCTGGAGGTTGCCGGCAAATCCGCTGAACTATTTGAGAAAATGGGGCAACTGGAACCCTCTCGAGCCCTTCTATGCTTTCAGATATCCGCGTAGGCCGTCTAATGGCTGCAGCGGCGGTTCGCGGAAGCCTCGAGAACGTAGCCATCAATCTGGATTCGATTACCGACTCCGCATTCGTGAGCCGCATGAAATCGCAAGCCCAGGCCCTGTTATTACGCATTACCGAAGGTTCGGCCACGGCGGAAAAGACTTTGCAAGCAAAGCTTAGGGAACTGAGGGAAATACGGTGAGAAAATCGATGCATCGCTTATCTGGAATCGCAGTCTTGCTGACATCTGTAGCCTGCTTGTTCGGCGCGCCCCGGCCCGCCCGCGCCGGCACACTGAGCACCGCCGTCATCGGGATGTTTCCGAAGGAGGTCGGCGAGTTCGCCTACGCCGATTTGAAATCGGCGCGAAAATATTCCTGGTTTCCGCAGCTTCGTGAGCAGTTGCTACCCAGCCGCTTCCGCGAGTTTGAGAAATTTCTAGCCTCGGCCGGAGTCGATCCCAATACGCAGGTAGAAGAGCTTTCCTGGGGCTCGATTCAAACCAGCGCCGGAGAAGATGTCGTTGGCGTCGCACTCGGCCAATTCGACCCTTCCTCCACCGAAGCGCATTTCAAGCAGCAGAAGCTCGCCACCATTGAGCTGCGCGGCTACCATCTCTATCCCTTTGCCGGCGGCAAGGACTCCGCCGACATTCTCTTTACGTTCATCGACTCGAATACCGCCGCCTTCGGCACCCGCCCCGCCCTTGAAAAACTGATCGACGTGCGCACCGGCACCACGCAGGGCCTGATGACCGACGACAAACTCTTCCCTCTGATCACGGAAGAGAATCGGCAGCGGTCTGATCTGGGCCGTGCTCGATAAGAACTACACGCACATCGCTATGCAACAGCTCCTTCCGCAAGCGAGCCAATTCCCGCAAGCCTCGACATTCATCGACCGCCTACAGGCCATGACCATCAACATCGACGCCGATAGCGGCGTCGACGCCCACTTCCAGGCCGTGTGCAGCTCAACCGACGATGCCAACCTTTTCGCCGCCGCTTTGCAAGCTGGCTTGATGTATCGCCGCTATCAGGAAGCCCAGGCCGGTTCGGCCCTGGCTGGAGCTCTTGATCAAATCCGCGTAGCTCCGAGCGGCAATCGCCTGAAGGTGGAAGCTCCGGTCAACCAAGATCAGCTGCTCAGCCTCATTCGCACCGGAGCCTTCACAACATCGATGTAGGGGAATTTTAAAAACGGAGCCGGCGTGATAAATCGCTTTATTTTGTCTGCTTCGGGTCAAGCGCGCCGCAGTACCTGACCAGCTTTACCCGCGAGCGGCCCTCGCTGCTTTCATGCTGAGCGTGGTCGGCACGATGGCTTGCACCGTTTCGGCCAGCGTGCGAATCAAAAATATCTTTTCGGTTATATTCGACGATGACTTCCGCGCGATCCTGATACTGGTCCACCAGAAGTAGTATGGACGAATCCGCGCGTTCGTTCTCTACGGACGCCAGGGCCCTTCGGCACGCCTCAAGCGCTTCGCTCGCCAGCACTTCCCTGGCTTTCTCCGGGATACCGGCATTTTCAGCCGCGTGAGAAACAATCACGGGAATTCCTTCGAGCAGTCGCGCATCATTCTGCAAAATGCATTCGATCCGGATGCGGTCAGCGTTCATCGCGGTCAGCGACGTGAATGTCGCAAGCCTCACGGCAATCAGGACAGTAATACAGGCCATCCACACACAAACGAACGTTTTGCTGTGACTGGCAGAAGCAGCAATATTTGTCGCAATTGCACTTCGACTCAGGGTTATCGCACTGAGAGCAGACGGTGCCGGTCATTCCAAGTGCTCCCTTCCGGGGCAACTCGCGCCTGCAATCATAGTAGGACACACCGGGCCCGCCCACAAGCGCATCTCCTCGGAGCCTTGTCCTCGCAGTAGACGGCTTTCACAGGAACCACTTTCAGAACGACGGACATTCAACACCAAAAGGGGACATTTCTATCGAGCTTTGACACAAGAAACGCGCGTTTCTTGACACCTCAAAACCCGCATGCTACGGTTTTTATTCCGCATGCTGAGAAACCCGTGTGACCACACCCGCTACCGCTGAACTCCGCAAAACGGCCCTGAACGCGGCGCACCGCAGGCTTGGCGCCAAAATGGTCAACTTCGGCGGCTGGGACATGCCGCTTGAATACTCCGGCATTCTTTCCGAGCACCAAGCCGTCCGCACCCGAGCCGGGCTTTTCGACGTGAGCCACATGGGCGAAATCGAGATACGCGGGCACTCCGCACTCGATCTGGCACAGTGGGTCACCTGCAACAACGCCGCGAAACTAGTCGTGGGCCAAGCACACTATTCGGGGCTGATGACCGAGCGCGGCACCTTCGTCGATGATCTTCTGGTTCACAAGATTTCCGATACGCACTACCTGCTCTGCGTGAACGCCGGCAACCAGGACCGTGACTTCGACCATATCGTCTCCCAGAACGAGGTAGGCGCCGAAGTCGAAAACGCGGGACCGCGCTATTCGCAGCTGGCCATCCAGGGGCCGCGGGCGAAGGAAATTCTCCTGCAGCTCACGCCGGTAACACTCGATCCGATTCGCTATTACCATTTCACCTTTGGCAAGGTGAATGGCGTTGATTGCTTGATCGCCCGCACCGGCTACACCGGCGAAGATGGCTTTGAAATTTATTTCGACCCGGAATTCTCGGACAAGCTGTGGAACGACCTCCTGGCCGCGGGCCAATCGTTCGGCATGATTCCTTGCGGACTTGGCGCGCGAAACACTCTTCGTCTCGAAGCGGCAATGTGCCTTTATGGCCATGAAATCGACGAAACCACGACGCCCCTGGAAGCGGGCCTCGGTTGGATTTGCAAGCTGGAGAAGGGCACGATTTCTCGGCAGCGACGTCCTGGCCGCGCAAAAGCAGGCAGGCCTGACGCGCAAGCTGGTCGGTTTCGAAATGATCGATAAGCGCATCGGCCGCGACGGATATCCGAGTACAATCGCGCGGGCGCGAAGTCGGCCGCGTCACCAGCGGCGGCCCCGCGCCATTTCTGAAAAAAAATATTGGCATGGCCTATGTTCCGACCGGATTCGAGCGCTTCAGGACGGAGATCGAAATCGGCATTCGCGGGCAGGCGGCCGCGGCCCGTGTTGTAGCACTGCCTTTTTACAAGCGGCCTCACTAGATTTTCCGACGGGTCGGAAGGAGCAGCTATGTATCCAGCGGATTATCGCTATACGAAAGATCACGAGTGGATCCAAGTGGACGGTGGCGTCGGGACACGATCGGCATCACCGACTATGCCCAACAGGAACTCGGCGACGTGGTGTTTGTCGAGTTGCCCAAAGTCGGTGCGAAAATGAATGCGAGGCAGTCGTTCGGCACCGTCGAGTCGGTGAAAGCCGTCAGCGAGATTATTCATGCCCGTCTCCGGCGAAATCACCGAAATCAATCCAGCGCTGGTCGATGCTCCCGAGAAGCTTAATAAGGATCCGCACGGCTCGGCGTGGCTCGTGAAGATCCGGCTGAGCGATCCCGAAGGAAGTCTCCGGCCTGATGGACGCCGCCGCTTACGAAGCCTACGTCTCGACTCAAGCCAGGGAACATTGATAACAAACACTGATAAGGAACAGCGATGAGGTATCTTCCCAAAAGCGATTCCGAACGCAGGGAAATGCTCGACTCGATCGGCGTCGAATGCGGTTGAGGAGTTGTTTGATTCCATTCCGCAAAAATTCCGCCTGAGCGAGCCGCTTCGCTTGCCCGGCCCGCTTTCGGAGATGGAAATCATTCAGTATTTCCAGGCACGAGCGGCTGAAAATCGCGCGGTTACACTTCGTTTCTGGGCGCCGGTGTTTACCAGCATCTGCGATCGGTTGTGAGCGACGCTATCATCCAGCGCGGCGAATTCCTGACCTCCTACACGCCTTATCAAGCCGAGATTTCCCAGGGCACACTCACGGCGATTTTCGAGTTTCAGACGTTGATGTGCCAGCTCACCGGCCAGGAAGTCGCCAACGCCTCCATGTACGACGGCTCAACCGCGCTGACCGAAGCCGTGTTGATGGCCGAACGCTTGACCGGCAGGCAGCACGTTCTGGTCGCACGCTCGGTCCATCCCGAATACCGCCAAGTTCTGGCTACCTATGCCAAAAATCTAGGCCTGGAAGTGGACGAAATTCCCTACGCAAAATCCGGGCAGCTTGACACCGCGGCGCTCGCGAAAGCCAGGCTCGCGCATGCGGCCGCCGTGGTCGTACAGTCGCCAAATTTCTTCGGAGTACTTGAGGATCTACCCGCGCTGGCCGCGGCCGCCCATGCGGCGGGCGCGCTGCTTGTGACCACAATCGCCGAGGCCGCCTCGCTCGGCATCGTCCGTCCGCCCGTCGAAGCCGACATCGTTGCGTTGGAAGGCCAATCCTTCGGCATTGCGCCAAGTTATGGTGGCCCGTACGTCGGCGTCATCGCCACGCGCGAAAAATTCGTGCGCCAGATGCCCGGCCGCCTCGCCGGACAAACCACCGACGGTGCCGGCCGGCGCGGCTTCGTGCTGACGCTTGCCACGCGCGAACAGCACATCCGCCGCGAGAAGGCCACCTCGAACATCTGCACCAACGAGGCCCTTTACGCGCTTGCGGCCACGATTCATCTCTGCCTCATGGGCAAGGAAGGCTTGCGCGAGCTTGCTTTGCAGAATCTGGCGAAGGCGCGTTTCGCCGCAGCAGAGCTTGAAAAAATAGCGGGTGTGCGCCGGGTCTTTTCCGGCCGGGTGTTTAACGAGTTCGTGCTGGAATTCCCGCGCTCGGTAAAGCTGATCAATGCGGCTCTGCTGCGCGAAAAAATCATCGGCCCGTTGCCGCTCGGCCTCCACTACCCGGAGCTCACCAAGCGCGGCTTGGTGTGCGTCACTGAAACCATGCCCCGCGCGGAAATCGAACGCCTGGCCTCCGCGATCCGGCGGATACTCGAGACACCGCTGTAAGGAGATTTTTCTTGGACTCGAAGCTGATAGTGGAAGAAGTCGCCGCAACGGTCCGCAAAGCCGCGCGGCATATCAATCAGTCCGAGGGCCTGATCTTTGAAAAGTCTGCGCCGGGTAAGCGCGGCATGGAGCTTCCGCCGCTCGACGTTCCCGCCGTCGATCCGACCGAAGCGCTCGGTAGCGATTTCGTTCGCGATGGAATCGCAGGCTTTCCCGAAGTCAGCGAGATTGAAGTGGTCCGCCACTTTACGCGCCTATCAACCTGGAACTATGCCATCGACCTCGGCATGTACCCGCTCGGTTCCTGCACCATGAAGTACAACCCGCGCGTGAACGAGCACGTCGCGCGCCTCGATGGCCTCGCAAGCGAGCATCCCGCTCAGCCCGCGGATGTCTCCCAGGGCTGCCTACGTATTCTCTACGATCTCCAGCAGTGCCTGCTTGCCATCACGGGCATGGACGCGGCCACGTTGCAGCCGGTCGCGGGCGCCCAGGGCGAGCTCACCGGCCTGCTGATGATTCGCGCCTATCTCGAGAGCCAGGGCAACCCGCGCCAGAAGATTCTGATTCCGGATTCCGCGCACGGAACCAATCCGGCATCCGTCGTGATCGCGGGCTACGAAGTGCAGAATATCAAGTCGAACGAGCGCGGGCAGATCGACACCGACCATCTGCGCGAATTCGCCACCGAAGACGTCGCCGCGCTGATGGTCACCAATCCCAGCACGCTCGGGGTCTTTGAAGAGCGCATCGCCGAAATTGCCGCCATCCTCCATGAGCGCGGCGCGCTGCTCTACATGGACGGCGCGAACATGAACGCCCTCGCCGGCGTCGCCCGCCCCGGTGATTTCGGCGTCGACGTGATGCATCTGAATCTGCACAAAACTTTCTCTACCCCGCACGGCGGCGGCGGTCCCGGTGCTGGTCCGGTGCTGGCGAAGAAAATCCTGGAGCCGTTTTTGCCCATTCCGGTGGTCGTGAAGAAGGACGGGCGGTACGGATTCGATCACAACCGCCCCAAATCGGTAGGCCGCGTCCGCGCCTACTGCGGCAATTTCGGCGTGCTCCTGCGCGCCCTCGCCTACACGCTCGCTTACGGCCCGGGCATCCGCCAAGCCACCGAAGACGCGGTGCTCAACGCCAATTACATCCGCAAAAATCTCGAGGACCACTTCGATCTGCCCTACGATTTGCCCTCGATGCACGAAGTTGTTTTCAGTGACGCGCGCCAGAAAAAGCATGGCGTGAATACGATGGACATCGCCAAGCGCCTCATCGACTACGGCTTCCATCCCTACACGACCGCTTTCCCTCTCATCGTGCCGGGAGCCATGATGATTGAGCCCACTGAATCGGAATCCAAACAGGAATGTGACCTGTTCATCGATGCAATGCGCTCGATCGCCGTTGAAGCCGAGACCAACCCTGAATTGGTGAAGACCGCGCCACACTCAACCCGCGTCGGCCGCCTCGACGAAGTCGCCGCCGCCCGCAAGCCGATCCTGCGCTGGAAACCGTAAACACCGTCTCCGAACTGCTCCGCTGTTCAGCCTTTTCCCAAAGATTTGGATGGGGGCGCCGCGCCCCTCGGTGCGGCCGGGTAGCAACTACGCACAGCCAACCGCCTGGCAGCCGGTTCAAGCGCTGGCCGTGTTATGGGGAAGCGTGGAAGATGGCGCTCTGGGGCGCCGCTCGGGTGGCGTGTGAGGCTCCGCCTGCACGCACCCAATCATTTCGCTAGCAAAGAAGGGTGGGATAAAACCGAAGAAATCGAGAGCAGGCGTACTTGCTTACGCCTCTGTCGACTCGGGCGGCCCCTCGGAGGAGAACTTGGAGGCTAGCTGCGTTTCCCGCGGTTCATCGGGGCGGGCGTTTGTCTTGTCGGCGTTATGCTTTCGGCCACCGCCGTCGTCGGCGTGGGATAGGAAAGATCGCGGCCATCGGAAATTGCCGCGGCGGCTTCTTTCGCCGCATCCGGCCCCGGTGAAGCCACCGGCAGCAATGCGCCTTCCGCTTCCTTGATAAAGGTCAGGCTATTCGCGGTGTCATCCCAGTCGATCGAGATCACGTCACCGAGCGTCACCTGCTCGGTGGCGAGCAAGCTTGCCAGCGGATACACCAGGTAGCGTTCGATAGCCCGCTTCAAGTGGCGCGCGCCGTATTTCAGATCCGTTCCCTCACGCAGCAGAAAATTCTTGGCCGGCTGTGTGACGCGGAACAGGAACCTTCCCTTGGCCGTCTCCAGCACGCGCTGCTGCACCATGCCGAGTTCGATCTCGAGAATCTGCTCCAGTTGCTCCGAACGCAGCGGATGGAACACGACGATCTTGTCAATTCGGTTCATGAACTCTGGAGCGAACTTTCGTTTCGCCGCCTCGGTAGCCGATTTCTCGACCTTTTCATCAAGGCGCGGACGCGCGTCGGCGGGAACCGTAGGCGCAAAGCCCATGCCGCCGGTCATCAGTTCGGTGATTTCCCCGCCCCCGAGGTTCGAGGTCATGAAAATCATAGTTTGCGACAAATCGACGCGGCGGTTGTCGCCCAGAGTGAGGGTCGCCTTATCAAGGATGCCTAGCAGCAACTGCCACAAAGCGTCCGAAGCCTTTTCGATTTCGTCAAACAGCAGGAAGCTGATTTTCAGCTTCTCGGTGTGATATTGGGCCAGCGCCTCTTGGGTAATCAGGGGATGCGTTTCGCGGTGCCCGAGGTATCCCGGAGGTGACCCGATCAATTTCGCGATTTCGTGCGAGTGCTGGAACTCCGCGCAATCGATCTTGATTACCGCGCGAGGATCGCCGAACAGCACTTCCGCGGTGGCCTCGACCACGCGCGTCTTGCCGGCGCCCGTCGGTCCAAGGAACAGCAGGTTGCCAACGGGACGCCCCGGCGAATTCAAGCCGGCCCGAAAGACCTGGTACAGATCCACCACTGCCTGCACCGCCTCATCCTGTCCCACGATCTTCCGGCGCAGCCCTGCCTCAAAATCCCGCGATTCGACGCTTCGCAGGTTCGGGTTCAGTTGTACCGCTCGGGCGCCCATGGTTTTCTCCTACCGGAACCTTCTTACGCTCTCCAGATTACGCGATCCTGACCGCTCGAATTGATCCAGCTTCACGTCGAGTGTCGAACGCAGCAATCTCAGTTGCGTGACCAGTTCCCGGCTTGAATTGGCCCGATCTGCCAGCAGCAACAGCGGCGGCGACAAATCGGCCAGGTCGAGGTTTAAGTTGCGCAGTGAGTGCATTAGGTTTTGCACGTACGGCGATCGGGTATCGAGCAACTCGACTCGGCTGTTCACCACTTCGACGTAGGCGCGACCAATCCAGATCGAGAAACGGGTGGTTCCGCGATACCTTGCGAACCACATCGTCGGTAATGCGCGGCCGTTCGCCCAGCCGCGCCAGGTGGAGTTGGCGAATCTTCCCTTGGCGGCGTACGTTATGCACCAGGAAGTACGTGTTGCCTTTGCGCCGGACAAAAGCCACGGACTTTCTCCTTTTGCTGCGGAGCTCCCGTAGTGTATGTATCGTCCACTACAGGGTCAATGGTACGATGCTCGAGACGGCGGAAGGTTGCATCGAATCGGTTATTACTCTTGAGGAACTCGTCCAGGCGGCAACCATGGGGCAACGTTTTCGGTGAAGGCATGATGATTTAAGCCAATTCCGTACCTACTGATTAGACGCTAGGAAAACGCCGTGGGTTTACCTGGCGTTTTCACCCTGCTTGCTTCTGCAAGACTCACATTTCGAGGAGATTTCGTTCAACGATGGGTTGGGATCGTATCTATCGGCTGGTGAGGAAAATCCCGCGCGGCCGCGTGACCACCTACGGCGATCTCGCCAGGAAGCTCCGGCTGCCTGGCGGAGCCCGCGTCGCCGGCTATGCCATGGCTTCCTGCCCCAGCGGACAGGGCATCCCGTGGCATCGCGTCGTGGGCGCAGGCGGCCGCTTGCTGATTTCAGAGCCGCAGGTCAGCCTTCAGCGCCGTTTGCTCCAAACAGAAGGTGTCGAGTTCGCAGGCCGCCGCATCGACATGGACCGCTACGCGTGGACGCCCTCAAAGAAAAAAGCTCCCGCCAGGCACCCGCGCAAGGCCGCCAAGCCGGGCCGCTGATTCGCACTCCCCTGGAGAGTGTGATAGAAGTAGTGTGTACATACTAAAGGGACTTATTCAGTGGCAGAACCGATCATCCAGGTCGAAAATCTTTACAAAAATTATGGGGCAGTAGCGGCGCTATGTGGCGTGAGCTTCGCCGTTCAGGAAGGCGAAGTTTTCGGATTGCTCGGCCCAAATGGCGCGGGCAAGACCAGCACTGTCGAGATTCTCGAGGGCATGCGCGTGCCCGATCGGGGCACCGCTCGGGTCTGTGGCCTAGATCCCGAGAAGTCGGGCGAGGAATTCAAGCAGAAGATCGGCGCAGTCCTGCAGTCCACGGCCCTGCCCGATAAGCTGCGCGTCAAGGAAGCCATCGAACTCTTCGCCAACTTTTACCGCGACCATGCGAATACCGACGAGCTGCTGAAGCGCTTCCAGCTCGAGGAAAAACGCACCGCCTTCTACAGCCAGCTTTCCGGAGGCCAGAAGCAGCGCCTCGCGCTCGCCATGGCTCTGGTCAATGACCCGCAAGTCGTTTTCCTCGATGAACCAACCGCCGGCCTCGACCCGCAGGTCCGCCGCGAAATCTACGACATCATCGAAGAACTCAAGCGCGGCAAGAAAACCGTCTGCTCACCACGCACTATATCGAGGAAGCCGAGCGCCTCTGCGACCGGGTCGCCATCGTCGACCACGGCCGCGTGATCGCGCCCGGGACGCCGCGCGAATTGAAGCATTCTTCGGCCGGAACCACGCGCATCGAGGTGCGCCTCGCCAACCCGCTTACCAACGGCGCGCTCACCGGTCTCGAAGGCGTTTCCGACTCGCCGCGAATTCGACGGCACCTACGTGCTGCATTCAGCGCGGCCGCCGCAAACGATCGTCGCTCTCGTAAAGCAGCTCGAAGCCGATAACAACGAGTTGCAAAGCCTGGAAATGTTTTCGCCGTCGCTCGAAGATGTCTTTATCGAGTTGACCGGCCGCCGGCTGCGCGATTAGACATTTGCTAATGACTTTGTATATCTGAGCTTGTAGCGGCGCACTTCAGTGAGCCATCGGTCTAGCGAGGCAGCATGTTTTGAGCTCCCTAAAAACCGCCGCTAAGAAGATGCAGAATCGTGCCGCTCATCTGCATTGACAAGTTCTATCTTAGAAAGAGCGGTTGAAAATGGCATCGAAACCGATCAGCCATACCTGGACACTAACCAAAATGCGCATGCGCCTGGCGATGCGCAATCGCGCCTTCCTTTCTTCAGCCTCGATGCCACTGGGCTTCTTTCTTTTTCGTGTGATCTTCGGCAAACACGAATCGCAGTGGGTTTCCTACATCCTCGGCGCGATTCTCACCTCACCGTCATGGGAAGTTTCTGGGGCCTCAGCGTCCAACTCGTCACTTTCCGCGAGCACGGCATCCTGCGCCGCTTCCGCCTCGCGCCGTCGGCGCCGGACCGCATGCTCGCGTCCAGCATTCTTTCGAATTATTTTCTCGTCTGCCCGTCAGTCGCATTGAAATTCTCGTCTGCCGCTTGGTCTCCACATGCAATCCTGGGGAAATCTGTGGGCGATTTTCCTGCTGGTCACGTTTGGCTCCGCCACTTTTTCCGCTTCGGCCTGATCGTCGCCAGCGTCACCAACACCATGCAGGAAACCCAAATGATCAACAGATCGATCTGGATGGCCTTCCTGTTCCTTTCCGGCGCCACCGTCCCGCTCGCCGTCTTCCCTCCCTGGATCCAGCGCGCTTCCCTCTTCATGCCAGCCACGTACCTGGCTACGGGCCTCGAAGCCGCATCGCCACGAATCTCGCATCTTCCAGCGAAGTGATCACCGATGTAGTCGCTCTTGCCATCGGTTTGTGGATGGCTTTCGAAATCTCGCGCCAGCTATTCCGCTGGGAGCCCGAAGCCAAAGTCGCCGGCCGCGCAAAGTCCTGGGTTCTGGTGGCCATGATTCCCTTCTTGCTCTTCGGCGCATGGGAGAACGTCACCGGCAACCGCTTGCAGCGAATTCGCCAGGATTATCAGACGATCAGCGGCCGCATGCTCCGCCAACTGCCCCCCAGTCGTTAACCCGCAAATATCCTGAATCGTTCGTCCACTTCGATAACTCAAATTCACTTTCGGCGGGTTCGACTCACTTCCAGCGAGGGAAACGACATGCAAGCTGCGGTTGTACCGGCTGTCAGCAGTACGTGGCAAATCAAAGATGTTCCCCAACCAAAGCCAGGATCGAATCAGGTGCTCGTCAAGATGCACGCCAGCGGCATCTGTTACACCGATGTTCATCAAACCCTCGGGCATATCCCCGGACAGTTCCCCAGAATCTTAGGCCACGAACCGGTGGGAGAGATCATTGCCAGCGCTCCTGACGTCACCTCCCGGAAAGTTGGCGACCGCGTCGGCACCGCCTGGATTCAGGCCACCTGCGGACGATGCGAATGGTGCCAGCGTGGGCGCAAGACCTTCTGCCCTAATCAGCGCGACACAGGCATGGATCTTCAAGGCGGCCACGCTGAGTACATGCTCATGTACGCTGATTCGACCTTTCTGATTCCCGATAACGTTTCTTATGAGCAAGCGGCGCCGATTTTCTGCGCCGGCTATACGGTGTACAGCGGCCTCCGCTGGGCCAACCCCAAGCCCCACGAGCGCGTCGCGGTACTTGGCATCGGCGGCCTGGGACACCTTGCGGTCCAATATGCGAAAGCGGCGGGTTTCGAAACGATCGCCATCTCCCACTCACCTGATAAGGACAAATTGATCCGCGAATTGGGCGCCGACGAAATCGTCCGCGATGGCAAGGGCCTCGCGGCGGCAGGCGGAGCGGATATCGTACTGAGCACTTCCAACTCAACCAAATCGATGATGGATACGATTCAGGGTATCCGCCCCGACGGCCGCCTGGTCACCATGGGCGCCGACGCCGAACCGATTTCGGTCTCACTTATGGATTTACTGATGAAGCGTCTTCAGATCATTGGCAGCCAGCAGAACGGTCCTGAGTATCTCTACGAGGCGCTCGACTTCGTTGCCAAGGGAAAAGTCAAAACGATCGTGGAGACCTATCCGCTCGCCGACGCACCCAAAGCCTATCAGCGCGTCGTCGATGGCAAAGCCCGCTTCCGGGCTGTGTTGACGATGTAACGAGGTGAACTCGCCCAACTCTTACACTTCAGGTTTCACACATTTCGGCGTATTGTGGCATTCGCTCTGACGTGATCTCTGCACGCCCAACTCACAGGAGAGCCTAATGAGAGCCATCCGCGTAAAGGAATTCGGCGGCCCCGAGCTTTTGCGGCTTGAGGAGATTCCCGACCCGCAGCCCGGCGCCGGACAAGTCCTTGTCCGCATCAAGGCGGCTGGCGTCAATCCAGTCGACACCTACATCCGCGCCGGCGTCTACCCGCGCAAGCCACAGTTGCCCTACACGCCGGGCGCCGATGGCGCCGGAGTGGTCGAGTCCGTGGGCGAGGGCGTAACGCGCGCCAAGCAAGGCGACCGCGTGTACGTCGGCGGCGGTTTTACCGGCACCTACGCGGAGCTGGCTCTGTTTGACGAATGGTCGGTCTGGCCCTTGCCGCTGCACATCTCCTTCGCGCAAGGGGCCGCGGTCAACGTTCCTTACGTCACCGCGTTTCGCAGCCTGTTTCAACGGGCGCACGCTCGTGGAGGCGAAACCGTTCTGGTTCACGGCGCAAGCGGCGGAGTCGGCATCGCCGCCCTGCAACTGGCGCGTGCGGCGGGCCTTCGCGTGATCGGAACTGCCGGCACCGAGCGGGGCCGCAAACTCGTTGCGGATGAAGGTGCGCATGTCGTGCTCGACCACACCGCCCCCAATCATTTCGAACAGGCGCTCGCCCAAACCAACGGCCGCGGCTATGACGTCATCCTTGAGATGCTCGCCCACGTAAACCTCGGCCGCGATCTGCCGCTGCTCGCCATCCAGGGCCGCGCGGTAATCGTCGGCAGCCGCGGCACCGTTGAAATCAACCCTCGCGACGCCATGCAGCGCGACGCGATCATTCTGGGTGTGGCCCTGCCGAACATCTCGCGCGACGAACTCACCGCCGTCCATTCGGCGATCGTCGCGGGCCTGGAAAACAAAACGTTGCGACCCGTCGTGGGCCAGGAAATTCCCTTGCCCGAAGCTCCGCGCGCACATGTTGCGGTTCTCGCGCCCGGCGCCTATGGCAAAATCGTCCTACTGCCTTGAGCGAAGCAGGCTATCGGGAACGTTGCACCGCTTTTGGGGGTGCGGGTCTGAGTTGACCATGACGGCGCGCGTTGGGCAAAAACGTCTCGATCAAAAGACGCTGATCATCCCTGCGATGGTTTCGCTTCTTTCGAAGCTTCGGTAGCGGCACTTGTCAGATGGCGAGAAGCACACGGCTACCAACTCGTTTGCTGCAAATCCACGAGGAGGACACTATGGAACGATCCGCATCCGCAGTTTGGAATGGCGCACTCAGGGACGGCAAAGGATCCATCTCCACGCAAAGTCGGATT
Source organism: uncultured Acidobacteriota bacterium (assembly GCA_963718485.1). GTDB lineage: Bacteria > Acidobacteriota > Terriglobia > Acidiferrales > UBA7541 > Palsa-295. The sequence continues at coordinate 84,370 of CAVQZU010000082.1, read as the reverse complement.
CTTGCCGAAGCACCTTATTCCTTCGTTACGCGCTTCGAAAACGGAAAAGGAACCAATCCCGAGGAACTCATTGCCGCCGCTCACGCTGGCTGCCTCACTATGGCCCTGGCGGCGCAGCTCGGCACCATGCAGTTCACTCCGGAAACTCTTCGCACCACGGCAACCGTTACTCTGGAAAAGCTCGAAGTCGGTTGGACCATCTCGAAAATCCATCTGGACGTCTCCGCGCGTCTGCGCGGCATCTCCGCCGCACCGTTTGAAGCGGCCGCCGTGGGCGCAAAGCAGAATTGCCCCGTCTCGCGGCTTCTCCGAGCCGAAATCAGCATGACGGCCAAGCTGGAACAAGCTGCATGATGCTGCCGGCCATCCTGGGCCTAACTTTAGTCATTGCGATCCTGTGGGAGGCCTTTGAGACAATCGTCCTCCCACGCCGTGTCACCCGCCGCCATCGCATCACCGTTCTGTTTTATCGCGTGACGTGGCGCCCCTGGCGAGCGATCGCGCGCTACTTCCACACAGGAAAGCGCCGTGACTCCTTCCTTAGCTACTACGGCCCGCTCTCGCTTCTTTTCCTTTTCATTTTCTGGGCCGCGCTTCTGATCCTCGGCTTTGCCTTGGCATTCTGGAGCCAATCTCGCTTGGACCCGACCCATCCGGTCTTCGACACCTGCTTGTACCTGAGCGGCACTACCTTTTTCACCCTCGGCTTGGGCGACGTAACGCCACACACGCAGGTCGAGCGCATCCTCGCCGTCATTGAAAGCGGGCTTGGCTTCGGCTTTCTTGCGCTGGTCCTCGGCTATTTGCCGGTGATCTATCAGGCGTTCTCTCGACGCGAAGTGAACATCGTGCTTCTCGACGCGCGCGCCGGTTCCCCTCCCACGGCCGGAGAGCTGTTGCGCCGCCACTCGGGTCCTCACGAACTCCAGGAGCTGCAAATTCTGCTGCGCGATTGGGAGCGCTGGTCAGCCGAGATTCTGGAAAGTCACATCTCCTATCCCGTGGTGAGCTATTTCCGCTCGCAGCACAACAATGAATCGTGGCTCGGAGCGCTGACGATGATCCTCGATGCGAGTGCGCTGCTCATCACCATCGAGGATCTCCCCTGCGCCCGCCAGGCGAAGTTGACCTTTGCGATGTGCCGGCACACGGTCGTTGATCTCGCGCAAATCTTCTACGCCGCGCCTCGCAACACCGGCACTGACCGTTTAAAACCTTCCGACCTGGAACGCCTGCGCAAACTTTTAGCTCGCGCCGGTGTAAAACTCCTGGATACGCCCGAAGCGAACGCCAAGCTCGGCGAACTTCGCCAAATGTATGAGCCCTACCTCAAAGCCTTGGCCGCTCATCTGTTCATCGAGCTCCCGCCGTGGGTCCTCGCCAGAGAAGTCAACGACAATTGGCGCACCAGCGCGTGGGGCCGCATCTCTGGCTCCAATGCCGCCTCGGAGCGCGATTCCCCCCTCGACGACCATTAGGCTTTTCGCCTTCTTGGCGACGCGCCTCAGTTGCCCCGGCTTCCGCTGTTGCCGACAGAGCGAAGCGACGAGGAACTCTCTTCGGTCTTGCAGACACGCTCCCCATAGCCACCTCCGCGGCCATGCGATCACCTCATCGCGGCGCCGAGATGCCGCCGTCCAATTTGGATTCATCCGGCCCGTGCATCACGGGAACGCCTTTCCGTCCGCTAAAACTCCGTGTGCTATAATTTCCATTGCAGTAACCCCTAAAAACTTCTTATGCGCAGCGGAGAACCAGCATGAGCCTCGAGAAGACCGAAAAAATCTGGCACAATGGCAAATTTATCGACTGGCACGACGCAAAGGTGCACGTCCTCTCGCACGTCATCCATTACGGTTCCGGCGTTTTCGAAGGAATCCGCTCCTACCAGACAGAGCAAGGCCCTGCGATCTTCCGTCTCCGCGAACATATGCAGCGTCTACTGAATTCCGCACACATCTACCGCATGGACCCTTCGTTTACGGTCGACGACCTCTCCAAAGCGGCCCTCGATCTGGTGCAGCTGAACAAAGTCGGCGCCTGCTACGTCCGCCCCATCGTTTTCCGCGGCTACGGCGACGTCGGCGTTGATCCCATGGGCTGCCCGATCGAGGTCTACATGGCTTGTTGGGAATGGGGAAAATATCTCGGTCAGGAGGCGCTGCAGGGAGGCGTCGACGTCTGCGTCAGCTCCTGGAACCGCCCCGCACCCAATACGCTGCCGCAAATGGCGAAGGCTTCTGCAAACTATATGAACTCGCAGCTCATCCGCATGGAGGCCAAGACCAACGGCTATGCCGAAGGCATCGCACTCGATGTGAACGGATATGTCAGTGAAGGTTCGGGCGAAAATATCTTCGTGGTGATGAACGGCTTCGCCAGCACTCCCCCGCTCGCGAATTCCGCGCTGCCCGGCATCACCCGCAATGCCATCACCACGCTCTGCCACGATCTCGGCATTTCCGTTACCGAGCAGATGATTCCGCGCGAGATGCTTTACATCGCCGACGAAGTTTTCTTCACCGGCACTGCCGCCGAAATTACTCCGGTTCGCAGCGTCGACCGCGTCAAAATCGGTTCTGGCACCCGTGGCCCCATCACCAAGCGCATCCAGGAAGAATTCTTCGCCATCACCAGCGGAAAAAAACCTGACCGCCACAACTGGCTCTCGCCGGTGGGTACCCCTGCGGCCGCGCTTCGCTGACAAATTGGAACCGACTGGGAAGACATGCCGGCAGCGTGGACAAGAGTATTGAGGTGACACCGCCCCACTTCTGGGGTGCGCCGGGCACCGGTCTGCGAACCCTGCCGGGAACTTGACACCTGGTGCTGACGCGATTGCTTGTAGGCGAGCACCATCAGAAAAGCAGAAGGCATGCGCAGGAAAGCCCGGGTCGAAACAAGACCATCGCCCGGTCTCCTGGGGAAGGAATCCGTCATCTGCCAGCCGAAGAATGTGATTCTTGCTCGCTGAAGCCCAGGCTCCAATGCCCACTTATGCGGCCTCAACTCCCGATAACCCGGAACTGACCCGGCACCGAGCTTTTGACTCGCCTTTTCTAATCCAGTAGAATCCGCGAGTTCAATTCGCGCTTCTTCGAACGAGGTCGCAGCGTCGCCGCGGAGGAATTTTGTACAGCCTGTCGCAGAAACTTCTCTCCGAATTCATCGGAACCTTCAGCGTCGTCCTCTTGACCGTTGGTTCCATCTGCGCCAGCCAGTATCTCCGCGCCGCGGGGCTCTCGAACCCCGGACTTCTCGGGCAGGCTCTGGCCTACGGATTCGCCACCGCCGTCATGGTAAGCGCACTCGCCCATGTCTCCGGCGCTCACTTCAACCCTGCGATTACCGTTGGCTTCTGGGTGACCAAGCGCCTTGGCACGCTGCACAGCATTTTGTATTGCCTTGGGCAGCTTCTCGGCGCAATCGCCGCCGCATACATTCTGGTGGCGCTTCTTCCAGAGTCTGTGTGGCGCCCCGCCGCCCTCGGGGCTACCGACCTCGCTCCTGATTTCACCCGCATGCAGGGCATGCTCATCGAGAGTCTGGTCACGTTCTTTGTGGTGTTCGTGTTCTTCGCCACGAAATCGGAAGCTTCCGGCACCCTGAGCAAGGCCGGCGGGTTCGCCATCGGCCTCGCCATCAGCATGGGAGCCCTTTTTGCCCAGCCGTTCACCGGCGCCTCCATGAACCCGGCTCGCACGTTTGGACCAGCCCTGGCCGCGCGTCATTGGATCAACCACGGCGTCTACTGGGTGGGCCCGCTGTTTGGCGGCATCGTGGCGGCGGGCTTGTACGACCGCTTTTTCGCCGAGGATCATTCGCCGGTCTCGTAAGGTACGGCTGTCGGGATCGTGCCGCGCTGAAGGCCGCGGCGCGCTACATGTACACCTTGGCGGTCATTCCCTGCCGCGAGGCTTGCCGCCCTGTCCGAGCGGCCATTGCCAGCCTAGAAATTCCTTAGGGCGCCGTTATTGCTGGCCCTGGTAGTGCATGCTACGTTGGCTGAAGTTTCTCAAACCAGGAACGTGCTCGAATGGCCATCAATATTGACGACCTTCTCCGTCGCGCCGTAGACAAGCGCGCGTCCGACTTGCACCTGAAGGTCGGCAATCACCCGTATCTTCGCGTCGACGGCACGCTGCACGCGCTCAACGACATTCCGCGCGTAACGCCGGAAGAGATGCTTTCCATGGCCTTCAGCATGATGACCAACCGGCAGAAGCAAAAATTCAAGGAGACCGCCGAGCTGGATATGGCCTACGGCGTCGCCGGCCTCGGGCCGCTTCCGCGTGAACGTCTTCCAGCAGCGCGGCAACGTCGGCATGGTCCTCCGCGTCATCCCCACCAAGATTCGCACCATCGAAGAACTCGAACTCCGCGCATTCTGACCAGATCTGCGAAGAGCAGCGCGGCCTGGTTCTCACCACCGGCACCACCGGTTCCGGCAAATCCACCACGCTTGCCGCCATGGTCGACCGCATCAATTCCCTGCGCGCCGAGCACATCATCACCATTGAAGATCCGATCGAATATCTGCACCGCGACAAAAAGGGATTCATCAACCAGCGCGAAGTGGAAGTGGACACCTCGTCGTTCTCGACCGCCTTGCGCGCCGCGCTTCGTCAGGACCCGGACGTAATACTGGTCGGCGAAATGCGCGACCTGGAAACCATTTCCACCGCTCTGCTTGCCGCCGAAACCGGCCACATGGTTTTCTCGACCTTGCACACCCTCGACGCGACCGAGACCATCCAGCGCATCATCGCCGTCTTCCCGCCGCCCGAGCAAAAGCAGATTCGCTTGCAGCTTGCTTCCACACTGAAAGCTGTCATCAGCCAGCGCCTGGTGCGCCGCGGCGACGGACAAGGCCGGGTCCCAGCTGTGGAGGTCATGATCACCACGGGCTATATTCGCGACTGCATTATCAATCCCGACAAAACGCGCCTCATCCGCGACGCCATCGCTGCGGGCACCAGCCAGTACGGCATGCAGACGTTCGATCAATCGCTGTTCGATCTATATTCCCGCAACCTTATTAGCCTGGAAGAAGCGCTACTGCGCGCCTCCAACCCGGACGATTTCCGCCTTCGGGTCCAGGGTATCCGCTCCTCCTCGGATTCCGCCCGCGAGGAAATGGAGCGCGCCATGAACGAATTCGAACGCCTCGGGCAGAGGTAAGAGCCGATCCGCGGCCAGAGCGACATAGTAGTTACCACACACGCTCTGACGCCCCCGATGCCTGTCAACATTGTCAGCCTTCTACGGGCTAGATACATGGTTCTGTCATTCCGACCAAGCGCAGCGAGGAGAATCCGTCGTAGCTTTGGAATGGCCGTCTCTGAGATTATCCGCCGCCGCGTCCACGGGTTGGCCCGGCGGCCTTCACACTTTTAGCAGCCGCGCGGCATTCCCCCCTAGGATCATAGCAAGGTCCTTCGCCGGCAAATTGATCGACTCCACCAGCGCGTTCGGATACTCCACATCCATGGCCGCGTAGTTGTCGGTCCCGATCACCACCCGGTCAGCGCCCACGAGCGAAACCAGAAAACGCATCGTCTCGGGATACCATGTCAGCGTGTCGTAGTGAAACCGCCGGATATATTCGCGAAATGGCCGCTGCGTATGGAACTTCCTGGCCTTCAGGCCCCGCTCCACCCGGCCGGCAATGTAGGGAAAGCAACCCCCTGAGTGCGGGAGCACAATTTCAAGCTTCGGAAACTTGTCCAGCGTCCCGGTGATGATAAATTTGGCCGCGGTGGTCGCGCTGTCGAAAGTGAAGCCAAGGGTATTGTTGATGTTTGCCGAAACCGCCAGCGGATTGCCGAGCCGTTCCTTTCCTGCGTAGATATTCTCTTCGCCGTCCAGCGGATGAAACAGGAGCGGATATCCCAGTTCTTCGCAGCGCTTCAGGATCGGCTCGAAATCCGGCTCGAAAACGTAATCCTTGTTGTCCATCGAATTTGGCAAATGGACCGCCCGCAGCCCCGGCTTGCCCGCCACGCGATTCAGTTCCTTCAAAGCGCCTTGGGGATCACGCACGTCCATCTCAATTCCCGCCATGTAGCGCGTCGGATATTTCTCGTGCGCTGCGATTCCCGCGTCGTTCACGATTTGCGCGAGGCGGTGGCCGTCACTCGCCGACACCCATTGCCATGGCATGCCCCCCGAAAGCGTCAGCACGTGCATCTGCACGCCGTGCGTATCCATCCAAGCGAGCCGCTTGTCCAGATCGGACGACAGCGGATTTGGCGTCCCCGTCCCTCCGCCCACCGCGGCGCCCGGGGGCATGTGCAACTTGGAAATCGCTTGGTTGTATGCCTCCGGCGTCCAGTGCGTATGCAGATCGATCGATTTGCCCCTCGCCGACCGATCCTGCGCCACAGCCTGTCCGGCCTCGAGCGCGGTCATCGCCAGCGCTCCGGCGCCAGCGCTCAACTTGATGAAGTCGCGCCGGTCGATCGAACCGCTGGCCGTTTCATGTTTGCAATCGCTCATCGTCTGTCTCCTTAAGAATGTGCTATCGATCGCCTGCGCTATCGTTCCTCTCACGCTTCTATTTCATCTCGCTGATCGTCTATTCCCTGGTCGCATGACCCATGACTCCCTCCCCTTCGCGCAAGGCCACTCCATGCACCAAGGGATATGCCGGCCAGTGCTGGGGCGTGCATCGCGCGTATTGCGGAACTACCTCGACCTTCTCGCCAAGCTTCGCTGCCGCGTGCCAGGGCCATCGAGGATCGTCCATGATCGCCCGCCCGATCGCCACCATGTCCGCCCTCCCCGACTCGATAATTTCGTTCGCCTGTGCCGGTTCGACGATCATCCCGACCGTCATCGTCGTAATCCCTGTCTGGCGCTTGATCCTGTCTGCAAACGGCACCATGTATCCCGGCGCAACTGCCGGCACTTTCATCCCGGGAGAAACATTTCCCGCCGAAGGCGTCACATAATCGATCCCCACCTTTTTCAGAGCTTCGGCAAACTGCACCGCGTCTTCGAGCGTCAATCCTCCGGGAACCCAGTCTTCCCCGGTGATCCGGATGCCCAGCGGCTTCTCCGCCGGCCAAACCGCGCGCATGGCCTCGGCCACTTCCAACGGAAACCGCATCCGCTTCCCCGCACTTCCGCCGTAAGCATCGCTGCGATGGTTCGTCAGCGGCGAAATGAATTCATGCAGCAAATATCCGTGCGCGCAGTGAATCTCGATCCAATCGAACCCGCATCGCGCCGCTCGCCGCGTCGAATCGACGAATTCCTCCCGTACGCGCGCCAGTCCCGCAGCATCCAATTCAACGGGAACCTGCCATCCCGCTGTAAAGGCTTCCGCCGAAGGCGCCTCCGGCTGCCACCCGCCCTCCTCGCGAGGCACGCCATGGCCCTTCCACAGTTCCCAAGTCGGACGCGTCGAAGCCTTCCGCCCGGCGTGATCGAGTTGAATCCCGATCGGCATGTCCGAAAAGCTCCGCAAATCCCGGATCAACCGTGTGAGCGCGGCTTCATTTTCATCCGAGTAAAGCCCCAGGCATTGCGGCGAAATCCTGCCCACAGCGCTGACCGCAGTGGCCTCCATAATGGCCAGCCCCGCCCCGGAAATCGCAAAATGTCCGATGTGCATCCAGTGCCAGGGTTGCGCCGTCCCCTCCACCGCGCTGTACTGGCACAACGGCGAAATCACAATCCGGTTCCGCAGCGTCAAGCCGCGAAGTCGGATCGGCGTAAATAGCGCGCTCGGCATATTTTTTGTTTGGCCTTTTACCGCCGCTTTGATCACTTTCTCGCATCGCAAGCGGCGATTCTCAAAATCCGCCCGTTACTCTATCCCCCCATAGGAACCACCGCAACATATTGCTGCTGGCGCCTTCATTCCCAGGTCCCGCGCCAAGCAGAATCTCAGTACGCCCTTGGCGGAATCTTTCCTCTGAGGTTCGGTTCGTTCACCTGGCTTACTTCTATGGTCCTCTGCTTCTACCCCTCGATCTCATCCGCTTCCTGCTATCCTGCTTCGGTGCGCTCTTCTCCCCGCAAACTCTCCACCGAAGAAGACCTCTACGCCCAGTCGCTGCGCGCCCTCACGCGCCGCGCGCACTCCATCCACGAAATGCGCGAATACCTCGCCAGGCGCTCTGCAGATCCCGAACTCATCGGCACGGTGGTGGCCCGGCTCCGCGAGCGCAAATATCTTGATGACGCCCGTTACGCCCTCGACTACGCCCGCCAGCACGCGCAACTACGCCGGCAAGGCCGCTTCCGCATCGCCCGCGAGCTTCGTACCCGCGGCGTCCCCGACCGCTACATCGACGCCGCCCTCGATGCCGTCTTCGCCGAAACCGACGAATCGACTCTGGTCCGCGCGCGCCTCACGCGCCGTCTCGCCAACCTCCGCGGCCCGCTCGACGAACGAAAAATCGCCTCGCTCTACCGCACTCTGCTCCGCGCCGGCTTTTCCGCCGAAATAATCCGCGCCGAACTGCGCGGTGTGGTTCGCGGCCACCTCCCCGATCTCCCCGACTCATCCACGGCAAACGACGCCTGATTTGCACCCACCGCTCACCCTCTTTGCGTGGCTCATTTCGAAGGGTTACAATTCAGAGCGTTTTCGGCTAAGCCAGCGCGCCGCGATTCCGACGACGGCGGCAAGTCCGGTCAGCACTCTTGATGGTCAAAGGAGGAAAGGGACATGAACAAGCTCGGCGCTTTTGCCATGGCCTGGGCGCTTCTGGTCGCTCTTGGCGCTACGCGCGTGTCTGCGCAAGCCTTGCCGTCCAGCGGATTTGATTTCAAAGTTGCGTCGCTCGCGGACATCAAGGACAGCGAATCGAAATTCGTCGGGCTTGCCAAGGCGATTCCCGCCGACAAGTACACCTGGCGCCCCGGCGAAGGCGTTCGCTCGATCAGCGAAGTTTTCCTGCACATCGCCTCGGCGAACTATGGCCTTCCGACTATGCTCGGCGTTGCCGCGGCGGAAGGCGTGGATCGAAAAACGCTCGAAAAATCCACGACCGACAAAGACAAAGTCGTCGATCAGCTCAGCAAATCCTTTGCGTATCTGGAGTCTTCCATCGACAAGGTGTCGCTGGCAGACTTGCAGAAGCAGACGAAGCTATTCGGCGGCAAGGAAGGCTACGGTGGCGACATCCTATTTCTGATCATCACCGATCTTCACGAGCACCTTGGCCAGATGATCGCCTACGCACGCATAAACAACGTCATTCCGCCGTGGACGGCGGCCCGACAGCGCCCCCCCGGCCTCTAGTTTCTCGGTAGGAGAGTTGCGGCCTTGGCGGTGCGCGTGTGGCTATGGAGGGTTCGATCTGAAATCCGCAAACTGCTGCTACCGCGTGCGCGCGCTGGTGCCACCCGAAGCCCTGAATCCTGGTACCGGCCCAACCCAATCGTCCTGGTGAGTGATCCGGCCGGCCAAATTCTGAATGTTGCCAAAGCGCATCACGCCGAACTCATTGTGCTGGGCGTAAATTGGCGTCCGCCATCCTGGCGCCCGTCTCTGGCTTTCTATTCGCGGGCAATTTGAATTCATTTCCACCCGTGGCTCGCTCCTTATACAATTTGAATGGAAAGAGCTGTACAACAATAGACCCCCTCCAGAAACTGGCGCGGATACCATGAGCCCACGGTCGACGTTCGACTGCATGTTTGCCCCTCACTCAGTAGCCGTGATCGGCGCGACCGACCGCGAGGGCACCGTCGGCCGCACCATCATCCAGAATCTTTTGGAGGGCCATCTTCCCGGCGAGATTTATCCCATCAACTTCAAGCGCGATACCGTTCTAGGGCTCCATTGCTACAAGTCCATCGGCGCGCTGCCGCAAAAAGCGGATCTTGCCGTGATCGTCACACCGGCTCCAAGCGTCCCGCAAGTGATCCAAGAATGCCTTCAGGCGGGGGTCCGCTCGGCGGTGGTCATCTCCGCCGGATTCAAAGAGCGCGGCGCGGAAGGCGCCCAATTCGAGCACCAGATTCGCGAGCAGCTTCGCGGCCAGAAAATGCGTGTCCTCGGCCCGAATTGTCTCGGCATCATGACTCCCATGGCAGGCTTAAATGCGACCTTCGCTCACGACATGGCTTTGCCCGGCAACGTCGCCTTTCTCAGTCAGAGTGGCGCCTTGGAAACCGCCATTCTCGATTGGAGCCTCGTGGAACAAGTCGGCTTCAGCGCCATGGTTTCTACCGGCTCGATGCTCGACGTCGGCTGGGGCGACCTGATCGACTACTTCGGCAGCGATCCCGACACGCACAGCATCCTGCTGTACATGGAATCGGTGGGCAACGCGCGCTCCTTCTTGTCCGCCGCGCGCGAAGTCGCCTTGCGCAAACCCATCATCGTGATCAAGGCAGGCCGCTCCGATGTGGCTGGCAGGGCGGCCAGCTCCCCTACCGGCGCCCTCAGTGACGAGGTATTCGATGCCGCGCTTCGGCGCTGCGGCATACTGCGCGTCGACACCATCGCCGACCTCTTCTACATGGCCGAAACTCTTGCCCGCCAGCCAGGCCCGCGGGGTCCCCGCCTCACCGTTCTCACCAATGCCGGCGGTCCCGGGGTACTCGCCACCGATTCGCTGATTGCCAACAAATGCGAACTGGCATCTCTTTCCGAACCCTCGATCGACGCCCTCAGCGAGTTCTTGTCGCCGCACTGGAGCCATGGAAATCCGCTCGATATTGTCGGCGACGCCGACGCAAATGCCTACGTCCGCGCCTGTAAGATCGCCATTCAAGATCCCGGCACCGATGGCCTGCTAGCCATTTTGGTACCCAAAGGGATGACCGATCCCTCAGCCGTTGCCAAAGGCTTGAAACCCTACGCGCGCGGCCTAGGCAAACCGATCCTCGCAAGCTGGATGGGTGGGAAGCTGGCCGCCGAGGGCACCTCGATTCTAAATCAGGCCGGAATTCCGACGTTTTCCTATCCCGACACCGCCGCCCGCGCCTTCAGCTATATGTGGCGCTACACCTACAATCTCCGCGGCATCTATGAAACGCCCAGCCTCACTGGAGATGATGAACCACCGGAGGGCCAAGCCACAGGGGCGCAAGCGATCCTGCAAAGCGTGCATCCAGTCGGCCGCACCGTCTTAACCGAGGTTGAATCCAAGCAGATTTTGAAGCTCTACGGAATTCCCACGGTCGAAAGCCGCGTGGCGCGGTCGCCAGGCGAAGCCGCGCTCATCGCGCGATCCATCGGCTTTCCCGTCGTCGCCAAGCTCTATTCTGAAGCCATCACGCACAAGACGGATGTCGGCGGCGTCAAACTCAGCCTGGCCAGCGAAGAGGCCGTCCGCCGCGCTTTCGGTGAAATTGAAACTGCCGTCCGCGAAAAAGTAGGGCCCGATGCATTTCTGGGCGTCACGGTCCAATCGATGGTGCAGTCCCGGGGCTACGAACTGATTCTCGGCAGCACCGTCGACCCTCAATTTGGCCCCGTCATGCTGTTCGGCTCCGGTGGCCAGCTCGTCGAGGTCTATCGCGACCGAGCCCTGGCGCTGCCTCCCCTCAACACCACCCTCGCGCAACGCCTCATGGAACAGACCCACGTTTACAAAGCCTTGCAGGGCGGCCGCGGCCGCGCCACCATCGACATGGAAAATCTGAAAGCGATTCTCGTCCGCTTCAGCAAGCTCATCATCGAACAGCCGCGCATCAAGGAAATCGATATCAACCCCTTGTTCGCCTCAGAAGACCGCATCATCGCTCTCGACGCGCGCGTCATTATTCACGGGCCAGAGGTTGCGGAAGGCAAACTTCCCCGCCCCGCCATTCGCCCCTATCCCACGCAATACGTCTCGAGCTGGACCATGAAGGATGGCTCCCCGATCCTGATCCGCCCGATTCGTCCCGAAGACGAACCTCTTATGGTCAAATTCCATGAAGCCATCTCCGACCGCTCCGTCTATCTCCGCTACTTCCACATGGAAAAGCTGAGCAGCCGCATCGATCACGACCACCTCTTCCAGAAGTGTTTCATCGACTACGACCGCGAAATGGCCCTGATCGCCGACTTCCACAATCCAGAAACGCGCGAGCACGAGGTTCTGGGCGTCGCCCGCCTCACGAAAGTGATGGATGAAGCAGTCGGCGAGGTCGCCGTCCTGGTCAAGGATGCCAGGCAAGGCCAGGGGCTCGGCACCGAACTTCTCCGCCGCTTGATCGACGTAGCCCGCGCCGAAAAACTCGAGAGCATAGTCGCCAACATCATGCCCGAGAATCTTTCCATGCGTTCTCTCGCCAATCGTTTCGCATTCCAGTCCCGCGCAACAGATGACCCCGCCCTTCTCGTCGGTGTCCTAAACCTGTAGTTCCCGGCGACGGCCTTACACAGCCTGCCAAGGACAACCCCGCGGGCACGCTCTTAAGCCTCGGTGCTTATTCGCTAAAGCTTTCGGTTCCGCTCGAACCGTTCGCTGCGGGGCTCGGGCGCTCACCAGTTCATCACCACGCCCTGCCCCGGCGGGTTAAAGAATGCAAGCGTCGACTTATGGAACGGGTTGGCCACGGCAAACTCGAGTTGGTTCCATTGCTGACCCACACTGTTTTGGCGCGATCAAATCACCCCAGCCCAGGAACTTTTTGCAGGCCTCCGCGATAGCGTAATCAAAGTAGCCGGCGGTCCATAGCCCTCACCACGCGCAGCCCAAAATGCGGGCGACCCGCTCTGCAATCGCCCGCGTTGCTCTTCCCGGCCTGGTAACCTTCTCTCTCAGCCACCCGTCTTTGAATGTGCTATGCTCCCGCTTCGCCTGGATCCCATTCCGCTTGGGCTACAAGGAGGACTTGTGCGCGCATTCCAGAAGCTCGTTGCTTCGGTTACCGCGGCGCTTTTTCTGGCCTCGCTCTCATTCGGCGCAACCATCACCGGCACCGTAAAAGCACCCGATGGCGCTCCGTTCATGGGCGCCTTCGTCATCGCCGAAAACACGCAGAACAAAATGACCTTCAATGTGCTCTCGGACAAGCAAGGCCACTACCGCATTCCGAATCTCCCCGCCGCCACCTATTCGGTCCGCATCCGCGCCATCGGTTATAAAGCCGATCCGCAAAATGCCGGCGCACTAAAGGAAACGCAGAAGGCCTCTTTCGATTTCGCCCTGCAAAACGGCACCGTCCGTTGGAGCGAACTCAACACCTATCAAGGCAGAATGCTGCTGCCGAAGACCGATAAGCATGATCTTACCAAGGGCTATCAGGACACCTTCTTCACCACCTGCATGATTTCCTGCCACTCCTTCCAGTCGCGGATGGCCACCAGTACGCGCGACGAAGACGGCTGGCGCGATCGCGTGAAATACATGCGCGATGTGATCTTTGGTGGCGAAGGCGAAGGCCCCGGCATGAGCGACGAGAAAGTGGAGGACATCACTTCCTTCCTGACGACCGCCTTCGGCCCCAATTCTCCCAAGCCCGTATCGCCCGCCGAGCTGCCGGAATACAAATCGCTTGTCCGGCCGCCGAGCGAAAAAGCCATGAACATCGTCTACGTCGAATACGATTTCGCCGGCACGAAGGGTCTCGGCCCCTGGAGCGCCGTCGAAGACAGAGATGGCCTGTTCTGGATTCCCTACTACGGCCGCGGAAACGAAGTTGTGCGCCTCAACCCGAAAACCGCCGAATTGACGCGCTTCCCACTGCCCTTTGAAAAAACCGCCGGCATCCATTCGGTGATTCCCGCTCCCGATGGCACCGTCTGGTTCACCGAAGCAGCCCTCGGTGGCATCGGTCATCTGAATCCCGCCACCAAGGAAATCGTCGAGTACCGCGACAAATCGCCCGAAGGCCGGTCGATTGGCAAGCACACCGTTCGCGTCGACGACGCCGGCAACATCTGGACCAGCGGCGGCCCGATCTCCCGCTTCGACCAGAAAACCAAGGAATTCTCGCACTACAACACGCCCGGCACCTACGGCAACATCGTGGGCCAGAATGGCGAGGAGTGGTTCACCGTTTTCCGCAATGATGGCCCCATCGTCCGCATTTCAAAAGATGGCCAGCTCACCAAATTCGATCCGCCCACCCACGGCAAGCCGCAACGCCTTCAGCAGGACTCCGACGGCACCATCTGGTTCACCGAGCGGGTTGGCAACAAAATCGGCCATCTCGATCCTGCGACCGGCACGATCAAGGAATTTGATCTGCCCGGTCCGGCCGCGAGCCCCTACGCCATTGGCATCGACCGCAATCACATGATTTGGTATTCCTCGCACGAGCAGGACACCGTCGGCCGACTCGATCCCCAGTCCGGTGAGGTCACCGAATACCCGTTCCCGCAATCCGAAATTTCCATGCGCGAATTTTTCATAGACCACCAGGGCCGCCTGTGGTTCGCCACTTCTGACAACAACAAAATCGGCTACTTCTACTTAGCCAACTCAACCGAAGTGGCCAGCAAATAGCCTTTTCGCGTGCGCTTTTACCTTCAGTTGGAGAGCCAAGCGAGGAGGGATTTCTCTTTGATTTCTTCGATCGACTTCCGTCAGAGCCCTTGCGAAATTTTTGGCGCATAGTAAAGTTCTATCTGCAACGTGGCCGGGGTTTCGAATGCTGGATCAAGGCGTGTGGGCGGAAGTCAAAGTTGGCGGTGAACATCTGCGGCTGTTCTCTGAGCGTAACGCGCTCGGAGTGCAAGTCTCGGTATACAATGTCAACACCAAGAAATGGATTGCTCCATCTGAACCTGTTGAGGACATCGAAGCGGGTAAAGAGAAGGCCATCGAATACGCAAAGTCCTACCTGAACTACGCCGCCAATGTCGATCTTCCCCCGCTAACCTGGAAAGAATCCCGCTCCGCTTGACGTTTCGATCCAGCTGTTTAGGCCTACCCACCGCTTTGTGTTTTGGCCCATCTTGAATATACTGCTGCTACTTTTCCGGCCTGCTCGATGCTGTACCCGTTCTGTGCCGGACAGCGTCTGAGACTTGAATGCTCGAAGGTACTTCAGGAGGGTGGTTGATGCGATCCGCAACGAGATTCGCCAATTTGCTGGCGCTGGCGGTCCTCTGCGCCAGTGCTGCCCGGGCCAGCAATCCCGGCGTCATTCAGGGTGTTGTCAAGAGCGCTTCCGGCCAGCCGGTCCCAGGCGCCTATGTAAAGCTCGTTGACACCGGCCAGGGACTGACCATCATGGTCGTATCCACTGCCCAAGGCCGCTACACCGCAAAGAATCTGCTGCCCGGCAAGTACACCGTGCAGGCCGTGGGCGGAGAGATGCAAAGCAAGACGATGCCGGTCGACGTCACCGCTTCGAAGCCGGCACCGGCCGATCTATCCCTGAGCGAGCAGCGCGCCCCGGCTCTGGCTCCCGGGTGGCGTGGTACGCCAGGCACCGTCGGCGGCGGTGAAGTCTGGACCAAGAATCCCCGCCCGCCTCTGCCAGACGGCGCCGGCAAGGAAATCGCCCAACAGAAGTGCGGGCAATGCCACACCTACAGCTGGTTCTTGAGCTTCCGCGCGGCAAGTCGTGATGACTGGGCCGCGCTAATCGATTCCATGCGCTCGAACATCGCCGCTTCCGGCGGTAAAGCGGACGATCTCTCCCCGGATGAGATCAAGACCCTGAGCGATTATTTCGCGGCGAACTTTCTGAAACCTGTGCCCGATGCCAACAGCCGCTTGCCGCGGGCCCTGGTGACCAACACAGGTGTTGGGTACGTCTCGGTGGATTACAAAATCCCCCGCATCGAATCGGAGCCGCACGAGATTACCGTCGACTCCCAGGGCAACGCATATGCCGGTGAGCGAGGCGGCGGCCGCCTGATCAAGTTCGACCCGACCACCTATCAGTTCACCGAAATTGACCCCCCGGCAGGGGCTTCACCACGGGTTCGCCTTGGCGCCATCATTAAAGGCCAGGGAGACACGCTCTGGATGGTTGACGGCGGACCCAATCACCGTTGGCTCGAATACAACACCCGCACCGGCCAATTCCGCTCCTTCACGGTTCCGGCAACGCTTAAGGGTCTGGGCAATGGCAACACCATTCGCCAGCACCCCGATGGAACCGTCTGGGTCGCCAGCGGCGGCGGCAACGGCATGGCGGGCTTGGATCCCAAAACTGGCAAGTGGGTTCTCTATGAATCCCCGGCCGGAAAGAAGTCCGGCAAGAGCGTAGGCCCTTACGGCTTCGCAATCGATGGAGCCGGAGACATCTGGTTCGCCGAGTACGCCAACAACGGCGTCGGCCGTCTTGATCCCAAGACGGGCGAAATCGACGACTACAACGTTCCCATCGCCGGCTCGATTCCCCGCAAAGTTACGGCAGACGCCGATGGCAACATCTGGGTCGCGCTCCATGAGACCGGCCAACTGTTGAAAATCGATTACAAGAATCCGTCGAACATGAAAACGTTCACGCCGCCGAGCGAGCACCCCGGGACTTATTCGCCCTGCGCCGATTTGAAGAACGGCTACATCTGGGTGAGCGAGCAAGGCGTCGACAAGCTCACGCGCTTTGATCCCAAGACCGAAACCTGGGTGGAATTTTCGGTACCCTATCCGGAAACCGATATTCGCCGCATCGAGATCGATCAAGCCCATCCGAACCGCGTGTTCTGGTCGGGCACCATGTCGAACCACATGGGCTACATCGAGGTCCTTGACAACTAAAACCCTGTTTCCAAAAAAAGCTGAGAGTCCGCCTGCGCAGCTCATGCTGGCCGGCGGACTTTTTCTTGCATGCAGCGTGGTGCAGCTGGCAGCATAACTTCACCGGGGGTGGCCGAGCGACTCGACAACTTATGGCAAAAACTTGGCGTATCGCCAAGTCGGAATCCGCTGCGGCCTCATTTCCAACTCCGTAGCGGCTCCTTTAGACGCCCCGCTTGCACTCCGTTTCTTCTCTCCCTAATATGGTTTGCACACCAATTGCACTTAGAATTCAATGGCCCAGAATGTGCGGAATCGTGACGATTAGCAGGAGAAACGAAACAAGGTCTACCGCTCTTGGTGTTGCCTGGGCGTTTCGGTGGGGTGGCCTTCGGCTCTCGCGGCCATCCCGACAGGGCGAAGCGACCAGGGATCCCTGGTCGTTTCCGGCGCATCGAAAGGCCCTGATCACATACCCGAGGACAACCCTTTGACCGGCAACGAAATTCGCCAAGCGTTCCTCGAGTTTTTCGCGGAGCGCGGCCACCGCATCGTGCGCAGCTCCTCGCTTGTCCCGACAAACGACCCGACCTTGCTCTTCACCAACGCCGGCATGAACCAGTTCAAGGATGTTTTCCTCGGCCTTGAGCAGCGCGACTATCACCGCGCCACCACCTGCCAGAAATGCGTCCGCGCCGGCGGCAAACACAATGACCTTGAAAACGTCGGCTTCACCAACCGCCACCACACCTTCTTCGAGATGCTCGGCAACTTCTCGTTCGGCGACTATTTCAAAAAAGACGCCATCGCCTTCGCCTGGGAGATCATCACCTCGCCCAATGGGTTCGCGATTCCGACAGAAAAACTCTACTTCACCGTCTTCGGCGGCGCCGAAATCGGACGGGACCATAAGCTGCCAAGCGATCAGGAAGCCTTCGCCCTGTGGGCAAAAATCGGCGCGCCCCAAGACCGCATCCTCGAAATTCCCGGCCTCAAAGAAAATTTCTGGACGATGGGCGATACCGGCCCCTGCGGCCCCTGCAGCGAAATCCACTACGATCTGGGCCCCGCCGCCTCCGAGCAGGGCCACGCCGCCTGCAAATTTCCCTGCGACTGCGGCCGCTACGTCGAGATCTGGAACCTGGTCTTCATGCAGTTCAATCGCGACGCCAGTGGCCAGCTTGATCCCCTGCCCAAGCCCTCGGTCGACACCGGCATGGGCCTTGAGCGCTTAGCCGCCGTAAAGCAAGGCGTGATCAGCAATTTCGACACCGACTTATTCCAGCCGCTAATCGGCGAAGCCGCCCGTCTCGCAGGCCTCAACCAAGGCGATCTGAAAATTCAGCCGTCGCTGCGTATCATCGCCGACCATTCCCGGGCCGCTACGTTCCTAATTTCTGACGGGGTAATCCCCTCAAATGAAGGCCGCGGCTACGTCCTCCGCAAAATCATTCGCCGAGCCCTCCGGCACGCGCACCTGCTCAAGCTCCCGTCACCGTTTCTCTCCGCAATGTCCGCTACCGTCCGCGCGGAAATGAGAGAAGCCTATCCCGAACTCGACCAAACCGCTACCCGCGTCACCCGCGTCCTCGACGAAGAAGAGCGTCGCTTCACGCGAACCGTTGAGGTTGGTCTCAAGAAATTGGAAGAAGACGCGGCACCTTTGCTGACAGCCGCGCGCGACAATCCTGGCGCCGCGCGCGTTCTCACGGGCGATAAAGCGTTCAAGCTTTACGACACCTATGGACTTCCCATTGATTTCATCGCTGACACGCTACGGGATCAGGGGCTGACGCTCGATACCGATGGCTTCGATCAGGCCATGAAAGAACAGCGCGTTCGAGCGCGGGCTTCCTGGAAAGGCGGGAGCAAAGAATCCGCAAATCCGGTCTATGCAAGACTCGGCGGAACCTTCCACACCGAACCGGACTTCTACTTTGGCACCAGCACCACCGACTGCCGTATCGAAGCCATCGTCACCCAGGAGGGCCCGGTCAACGAAATCAAAGCGGGCGTCGAAGCCGAAATCGTCCTCGACCGCACCTCCATCTATTCCGAATCCGGCGGCCAGGTCGCCGACGTTGGCGGATTCTATGACAACAGCGGCTCGCTTGAAGTAGCCGAAGTCCGCGGCGCCTATTATCCGGTCAGCCGCCTGGTAGCGCATCGCATTGTCGCAAAGGAAGATCTGCATGTGGGCGACCGCGTCTCGACGATCGCCGATCTCCACCGCCGCACGCGCAACATGCGCAATCACACTGCGACCCACCTGATGCACGCCGCCCTGCGCAACATCCTCGGGACGCACGTCAAGCAGGCCGGGTCGCTTGTCGCGCCCGACCACCTCCGCTTCGACTTCTCGCATTTCGCCGCAGTCGACCTAAGCGAACAGGCCGAAATCGAGCAGCAGGTGAACCAAGAGATCCTGCGCAATCTCGAAGTCACCACCGACATCACCAATATCGACGAGGCTCTTGCCTCCGGCGCCCTGGCGTTCTTCGGCGACAGGTATCCGGAGGCCAACGTCCGCGTGGTCACCATCCCCGACCCGGCTGCCCCCTCGCGGCTTCTACTCGAAGGAGCTCTGCGGCGGCACCCATACCCACCGCACCGGAGAAATCGGCGTGTTCAAGATCGTCTCCGAGCAATCGATCGCCGCGGGCGTCCGCCGGCTGGAAGCCATCACCGGCGACCGCGCCCTCACCGAATACCAGCGAGCCCTGACGACGCTGCGCACCGCCGCCTCGCTGCTGAATACCAGCGAGCACGAAATCGCCGCCGCCATCGAGCGCCAAATGCAGCAGATCGAGCATCTCGAAGGGCAATTGGAAGCTCTGAAACGCAAGTCCGCCGGATCCCAAGCGCAGGGTCTGCTCGACGACGTCCGCGAGGTCAAGGGAGTCAAAGTACTAGTGGCCAAGGTTGAAAATGCCGACCGCGACGCCCTGCGCCAGATGGTCGATACCCTTCGCCAGAAGCTAGGTTCCGGAGTCGTAGTCCTGGCATCTGCCGATGACGGCAAAGTTTCTCTAATTACAGGAGTTACCAAGGATCTGCTCCCCAAGCTCCACGCCGGGAAAATCGTCCAGGAACTGGCCAAAGCGGTGGGGGGCTCCGGCGGCGGCAGACCCGATTTGGCAGAGGCTGGCGGAAAAGACACATCCGCCATAGAAACAGCCCTGGGTAACGTTTACCCCCTCTTAGACCGGTTGTTATAATCGACCTCGCCAGAAACTCCGCCGGGAGAACCTCCTTTCCCGAGCACTTGTCGCGTTTCGCAAAGCCTGTCTTTCGTTTAGGGAGTAGAGCGTCTGCCTTCCCCTATGCCCATGATCAACCAGAGCCAGAGGATTGCCGCCATGGTTGTACTGGTCGCCACTTTGCTCCTAGCCGTCAAGCCGGCAAGCGCCCAGATTGCACCCTATGTAGACGAGAATGGAAAACTCATTTACATTAACGGTGATTCCCCGCAACCACGCCATGGGAGTAGTATAAGTCGTCTCCCAGCAGCAGGGTCGCGGCGGGTGACATCCAATGTATTCTCGGCCGTTTCTCTGAAACCGACCGACTCGGGCCTTGACCGGATCGTGCAGGATGCCGCACAGCGCCACCAGATCGATCCTGCGCTGGTCAAAGCCGTGATCAGTACGGAATCGGCTTGGAATACCCGGGCCATATCGCAAAGGGGAGCTGTTGGATTGATGCAGTTGATACCAGCGACGGCACAACGCTTTGGCGTTGGCAATCCTTTCGATCCCGTCCAGAACGTGGAGGGGGGAACGACGTACCTCAAATCGCTGCTCGATCGCTATAGGGGCGACCTGACCAAGTCGCTCGCGGCATACAATGCCGGCGAGCACGCCGTCGATCTGAGCCGCGGCGTCCCGGCCTACCGGGAAACAGAGCGGTACGTGCAAAAGGTAACCAACGCTTACTTCCGGCCCGACTCGGGTCGCACCTCGACGCTCTGGAGCCCGCCGCGGCCCATCGTGCGTCAGGAAGTCGACACGAATGGTCGGGTGGTTTTTACCAACGAATGAAACGTTTTGCATTCACCGCTAAAAAATTCGCGCTGAAGAAGATTGCGTTTGCGCTGGGCGTATTGATTGCGCTGGCGGCGTTTGCGGCGCTTACTGCCCGCGCCGATACGAAGGATGACTCCCAAAAACAGTTCGAGCGCGCCGGAAGGCTGCGTACGTCGTTGGAAGGCTATCTTGAACGGGATCGCTCGCTCTCCGATTACCAGCAAACCGCGCTGGCCTTCCGCAAGGTCTATCTCATTACTCCCGAAGCGCCGGACGCCACGCAAGCCCTAATCTCGGAAGCGGAATTGTATGAATCGATGGGCCGCCTGTTCGATCCAAAATATTTTCAGGACGCCATCGGCCGGTACAACTTCCTTCTGAAGGAATATCCCGGTACGCGCTATCGCGGCGACGCCTTGTTTGCGATCGGCAAGATCCAGAAGGATGATCTCAAGAAAACCGCCGACGCCGAAGCAACGTTCAAACAATTCCTGAAGCGCTATCCTCGTTCCGACAAGGCCGCCGATGCCGAGCAGGCATTGAAGGATCTGGCGAATCCCAAGCAGGCCGCGGTGGCCCAGCAACAACCGGAACCGCCGCGGCCCGATCAAAGCAAAGAGGATTCGCGCGAAGCAAAGCAGCGCAAGGATGAGCCAAAACAGGTCGAGAATGTCAGCATCACGCAGCCCGACCTGAAAGGGCAAGCCGTCGAGCCGCGTGTAAGCGATCAGCGAATTTCCAGCGTGACCAAGCTTCAAACCTGGAACTCGCCCGGTTCCACCCGCATCATCGTGACCCTAAACGACACGATCAAGTACGATGCCGCCCGCATCGCCTCTCCTGACCGCATTTATTTCAATCTCTACAGGGCCAAAGTCGGGTTGAAGCTGACACGCAAAGCCCTCGATGTAAATGATGGCAACCTTCAATCGGTCCGCGTGGCGCAGAACAAGCCCGATGTCGTCCGGCTGGTCCTCAACATCAACGGAGATAAGGATTATTCCGCCTTCCTGCTGGCGAACCCCTATCGGCTGGTCATCGATCTTCACACGCAGGGGGCGATCGCCACGGCCAAGGCAACGCCGGTGCCTCCGTCTCAGCCAGCAAGCGAGGCATCCACAACGTCCAATATCCCCGCCCCGGCATCCGATCGCGACCCGGAACCAGCGGCTCCCAGAATCACCGCCGAAAAATCCGCCTCGAAATCGCCTCTGAATTCCGTAAGTGAAAATTCCTCAGGCGACGCGCGAGCCATACCAGCGCCTGCCTCAAGAGCTGTTCAAACCGCCGCTTCGAACGCTAAAATCGCTGAAAAAACGGTTCTTCCGCTTTCCAGGAATGCCGGAAAAACAACCGCTCTGCTGCAACCTCCTTCCGAACCCAAGCCGACACGCGACGGCCAGCGCTCCTTGACTCGCGCACTCGGACTGAAGATCAGCCGAATCGTAATCGACGCCGGCCATGGCGGCCACGACACCGGTACAATAGGGCCGCACGGCCTGATGGAAAAAGATCTTTGCCTGGATGTGGCGCTCCGCCTGGGTA
The DNA here is from genome assembly GCA_963718485.1 of uncultured Acidobacteriota bacterium. Classification (GTDB taxonomy): domain Bacteria; phylum Acidobacteriota; class Terriglobia; order Acidiferrales; family UBA7541; genus Palsa-295. The sequence continues at coordinate 62,205 of CAVQZU010000082.1, read as the reverse complement.
GCTTGATCGAGGAGAAATTGCCGGGCGCCGAGGTTGTGTACACGCGCCACGACGATACGTTCATTCCACTGGAAGAGCGGACCAACATCGCCAACCAGGCCCAAGCGGACCTGTTCATTTCCATCCACGCCAATTCAAGCCACGACAACCAGGCGCGCGGCGTCGAAACCTATTACCTGAATTTTGCGACCACCGAAGAAGCCATGGAAGTAGCCTCCCGCGAGAATGCCTTCTCGCAAGAATCGCTCCACGACCTCCAGGACCTGATCAAGAAGATCGCCCGCAACGACAAGGTCGAGGAATCCAAAGAGCTGGCCAGTGACATTCAGGACTTGCTCACGCAGCGCTTGCAGCTCGTGAGCCGCAGCGAAAGAAATCGGGGCGTGAAAAAAGCGCCTTTCGTCGTACTGATCGGCGCCAACATGCCTTCGGTCCTCACCGAAATCTCTTTCGTCAGCAATCCCTCCGATGAAAAACTGCTGCGCAAGGGAGACCAGCGCCAGCGCATCGCCGACGGCCTCTACCGAGGAATCAGCTCTTATCTCGACAGCCTCAATAGCCTTTCGAACAACAAGCAAAAGCTCCTCTCCGCCAATCCCGCCGATGGAGCCGTAGCGTCAAACGGAAACCCCAAGTAGAATTCCGGCATCTAAATAACAGGAGTTCTATGCTTCGTAATGTGGTGGCTGTCGTCGCGCTCGTGCTTGCTGGCGGCCTTTCTGCTTCCGCACAGGGTGTTCTGCCGAACTCGTTTGCGGGTTGGTCTGCGAGCAGCCGGAGCGCATTCGCGGTCGGAAATGATGTGCCCGGGGCGGTGGCCAAGGAATATGACTTTGTTTCAGGCGAACATGCCGTTTACAGGCACGAGGGGAACACAGTTGACCTGACGCTCTACCGCATGAAGGACCCCAGCGGGGGGTATGGCGAATATTCCTTCCTGCGTACCCCCGAGATGTCCCGCGCGGATCTGGCGGAGCATTCCTCGATGTCGAATGGCCGCGCCCTGGCGTTAGTCGGAAACCTCGTGGTCGACGCGCGCGGAACCAATCTGCCGAAGATGCAGCCGGCGCTCAAGAGCCTCGTCGGGGAAATATCAAAAAGCGCACAAACCGGCCCTTTGCCATGGATCGGCGGGCGCCTGCCCACTGACAACATGATCCTGCGATCTGACCACTACATTCTCGGTCCTGTGGCGCTAAATGAATTTTTCCCCTTGGGAGCAGACGATTGGCTTGGCTTCTCTCACGGCGCCGAAGCGGAAACCGCTCAATATCAAGTCGGCGGTAGAACGATCACCCTGCTGCTTGCCGATTTTCCGACTCCGCAGATCGCATCCGATGAACTTTCCAGGCTGGAAAACAAGTTCAGCATGAACGGCTCGAATCCCGGCGCTACGGCCCCGCTCTTCGCCAAACGCACCGTGACCATGCTGGAGATCGTGTCTGGGGCCTTGACACAGGCCGAGGCTGCGCCGGTGCTGAACCAGATTGAATCAGGAACGCAAGTAACTTGGAGCGAACCAACCTTCCAGTTCAAGGAACCCAGCATTGAGATGATGATCGTCGGAAGCATCATCGGCACGGGCGTCATTTGCGCATTCACCCTGGTCGCAGGCCTTGCATTCGGTGGTTTTCGGCTGGTCGTGAAGCGCGCGTTTCCCAACCGGGTCTTTGACCGCAGCAGCCAGATTCAAGTCCTGCAATTGGGACTTTCTAGTAAACCTATCAATGCAGAGGACTTCTACCAGCCCGACGGCACCTCGATTCCGGATATCCCTGTAGACAAAAATCTCCCCGACCGCGTTGCCATGCGGATATTTCGTTGAAAATAAAAGGCTTACATTTACAGCACAATTTGCCATTCTCGCTTGACTTCAAATCGGTCGCCCACTAGACTGCGGTCGAGGAAAGGGTTCTTTGGCCTACCGCGCATGGCCCAGGAGCTTTCTCCCTTCGAAGGCCCGCTCCCGCGGGCCTTCTGCTTTTTTAAGACGCAGCGGTGACCCCAGTAAGCCCGCCAGACGAGCTGTTTCCGGCCATCCTGGAAAGCTGACCAGAACGGCTTGAAACCCTTGCGGATATCCAAGCAGCGATGAAATTACGGGAAAATCCAGCTCACTTCGCAGTTGCATGGGGTTCGGCGAGGGCTATGTGAAAAGAGGTGCCAACGGTTGGGTCCTACAGACTTTTATCGGTGCAGCCATCCCAATACCTTGCTTCCGCCGGCGGCCGGGGCACAGCAACCGCCGCAGCAGTCGCCTCCAGCAAGCTCTGCAGGGCCACAAAATACCCAGCCCAAACCAGACAGCCAGGGCAATTCCAAGAGGGTTGATAACAATGGTACCTTGAATGATCGGCTGTTTTAGGCGTTACCGAATTTCCTGACGCTTGAGAATGCCAGTCAGCTTCCTCCACTGACAACGAAGGAAAACTTCAACGTAGTGGCCCGCTCCTCTTTTGATTACGTGGAATACCCGTGGTACGGCGCGCTTGCAGCCATCAGCCAGGCAGAGAACAGCGACCGGGATATGGACAAGGCGCCGCCGGCTACGGCAAGCGTTACGGAGCTGCTTTCGCTGATGGGACGATCGAAAACTTCATGACCGGCGCCGTTCTTCCTTCCCTATTGCAGGCAGATCCGCGATTCTACCAGTCCAGCGTGGGAAGCTTTTCTCACCGAGCCTGGTATGCGGCAAGCAGAATTCTCGTGACGCGGATCGACTCCGGACACGAGAGTTTTAATTTTTCCGAAATCGTGGGAAGCGCCCTTTCGGCCGGTGTTTCAACCTATTCCTACCATCCCCAAGGAGACCGCAATCTACCGAACACGTTGAGCGTGTGGCAGCGAGGTCGGCTACGACACGATCACCATTCTGGTGAAGGAATTCTGGCCCGACATTCGAACGAAGATCACGCGCACAACGCCATCCAATGCGGACACGCCCCGAAATTTCCCCCTGGGTTTTTATACCATTCGGGGCGATCTACGTAGGGTCGGCCGAAAGTATTTGGCGTGGTCCGATTTCGGCAGCTTATATTCCCCTGACCTATCAGTTTTCGGCAATCCTGAGCATGCCGAGCCTTTGGCCGGCGACAAAGCATGGCCGCAGGTGGCAAATCGTGGTACAACTCACGATTCGGCTTTTGCGTCTCTGCTACCTAGAGCGACCTGAGCTGAACGAACCCTACAGGATCGGGTCCATAACTCATTCCATGACTGGTCACCCCTGAGGTTTTCAACGCACATCATGAGAGAAGACAGCGAAAAAAGCGGAGCGCAGTCCGCAATCATATTGGCAGTGATCGTGCTCGCCGTCGCGGTGCTGAGCGTCATGTTCGGACTGCAGACGCTTGTGTGGCTGAATGCGAAACATTGGGCGTCGATCGATTCGTGGCTCGCAGAAACGCCGCAGCCGCTGCCCGCTGCCGAGCCCGCGGCGCCGCCTGAACCGGCGGCCGCAGCAGTCGACAGGAAAGGTAAGGCCAGCAAGCCGGCGAAACCGGCGCAGTTGAGAGCCTATGACTATGAATTCACCGCGCCGTGGCCTGGAGGCGTGCAGACGGTGGCAGGGCTTAGTTTCGTTGAATTCCATTTTGATTCCGGACAAGTGATTGTGTTCTTCGATCCCGGGGCGCAACTTGACGTGATACGCCAGATGAAGTCTGGAGAGACGACACAGTACACACAATTTCAGAATGTGTTTGGCGAACAGGCGCCGGGCACGAATTACGACCTCTATCGAACGGTCTATTCAGCGTCTCCGGCGCAAATCTCTCCGGGCATGCACAGCCAGGACGCATTCCGGGCGAACGTGCTGCTGTTGTGGAAGCTCTCGTTTGGGTTCGATGCGCAGCCAGGCATCCACTCCATCGAAGGGGGCAAGAATCGCGGCTTTGAATTTGGAGACGTGGCCAGCGGGCGTCCGATAGCTTTGCGGATATTTGACGAAACCGACAAGCAGTTCCGCTTCATCTTCACGGTCGCCTCAAGCTCCGCTGCGGTATTCACCCAGGACAATATCAATTTGGTTGTGCAGTCGCTGCAGTCCATTCCGATTCTCGAGCGCTAGACCGGGCCCTTTGATGCAAAGCAAAGCGAGACTGCTTCGGGCCTTGGATGCATTGGGAGCCGTGACGGCCCTGCTGCTGGTGGCAACCTGGCTCTATGGGCTGCAAGTCCGGAATTGGATGCGAGCACGGCAACTCCAGAAGTCTCATCCCGCGCTCGGGCTGGTCCCTCATGCGCTGCGCGACACAAGCATCTCGCGCGACAAGGGAATGACTCTGGCTGAGTTCGGATACCAGTTCGACGTGCCGTGGACCCAGATCGAGTCGCACAAAGCCGCCGGTATAACGGCCGCATATTTGTTCCAGGGCGGTTTTGGCTTGACCGTTTGGAACGCCACGGAGCTCACCACCACGATAAAGATGATGAGAGACGCAGCGGAACGCAGCAATCATCCTTTTACAAGTTTTCTGGGGGCGCGAACCGAATACGAGTTGCTGAATTCGGAATTGAACGTCACGCCCGGCCAGCTTTCACCTTTTATGCCCAAGCAGGAGGCTTTTCGTCGAAGCATGCTGCTTTCTTTGAAGCAGATCGAGCTTCCGAGCGAATCGACAGCGGGTATCTACTCTTTTGCCTTGCATGCCTGGCGCGGATTCCAGCTTGGCGACCCGGAACGGAATGGCCTGGTGGACCTTCGCTGCTTCGACGCCAACGATCACGAGCTGCGATTTTTCCTAGCGGTCGAGCGTGGTTCGAACACCCATATCTCACAACCGGACGTTAACAGGATTGTGCAAAGCCTGCGGCCGGCCGAGAAATCGCCGCGAGAATCAAGCAACATCCTGCGCTGAAGATACGGTCAGGCGGGGGCGGAAGCACTCAGGGAATGGAGTATCTTCTCGTAATACGCTTCATAGCGCGGGATCACGTCGTTTGCGCAGTATTTGCTGCGGGCATTTTTTCGCGCCAGTTGGCCCATGGAGCGGCCGCGGTCGGAACGCGTCAGGATGTCCAGAGCGTATTTTGCGGCGGTGGCTACATCGCGTGGGGCGACGAGGTAGCCATCGACTCCGTGGGTGACCACCTCGGGCAAACCTCCCACATTCGAGGCCACCACCGGCACCTCGCAAGCCATAGCTTCGAGCGCCGCCAGCCCAAAGGATTCCAGGTCACTCGGGAGCAGGAAAAGGTCGCTCAGGCCGAGCTTGTCCTGCACGCGGTCCTGCTTGCCAATGAAAAAGACATCTTTGGAGAGGCGCTTTTTGCGCACGATGTATTCGGCGGCGCCGCGATCGGGTCCATCGCCCATCAACACGAGCTTGGCGGGAATTTTTTCGCGAACCAGGGCGAAGATTTCGATGGCGTCGGTGATGCGCTTGACCGGACGAAAGTTCGACAGATGCATCAGGATGGGCTCGCCGTTGGGCGCCCAGCGCGCGCGCGCGGCCTGATCTTCGGAGCGCATGTAGTAATCGCAATTGACGAAATTGGGGATCACTTCGATGGAGCGCTTGATGTCGAATTCCTGAAGCGTACGTTCGCGCAAGTAATTGGAGATGGAGGTGACGCCGTCGCTCTGCTCGATCGAGAAGCGCGTAATGGGCAGATAACTGCGGTCGCTGCCCACCAGGGTGATATCGGTGCCGTGTAGAGTGGTGATGAAAGGCAGACGGCGCGGAGCGGCCATTTGGCGAGCGAGCAGGGCGCTTACCGAGTGCGGAATCGCGTAATGCACGTGCAGCAGATCAAGTGATGCGGATTCGGCCACTTCGAGCATCTTTGTGGCCAGCGCCAGGGTATAGGGAGCGTGATCGAAAAGCGGGTAGGTGGTGACTTCGACCTCGTGGAAGAAGATTCGATCGCTCGCGGCGCCGTTGAGGCGAATGGGCATGGCGTAGCTGATGAAATGAACTTCGTGGCCGCGCGCGGCCAGCTCGATGCCGAGCTCGGTTGCGACCACACCCGAACCACCGTACGTCGGATAACACGTGATTCCGATCTTCATCGAGCCCTCGATTGTGATCGCCTGCGGTTTCGCCTGAGCGCCGATCCACGCGCGGCTTGCCCAGCTCCTGTCGCGAGTGCTAGATTCGCGAATTCGATCTCGTGATTAGACGATACTACAAGGCTCGCGGGTGCGAAGAGTTTTGTGGGCCCGAGCATCTAGGAGGCTTCGGTGCTCATGGGAAAGGATTTAGGAGTGCGTTCATATGGCAAATTCGCTGAAAAAACGCCGCAGAATTGGCGCACGCGAGGTGCAGGAACGGCTGCGTGCTAGCGGAACGGCCCGGCAGCTAGGTTTTAGGATTGCTGCGGTCGAGCCTGGCAGAGTGCTATTGCAGATGCAGGTGCAAGAGCATCACAAGCAGTTTCACGGCGTGGTGCATGGAGGCGTGCTGGCGGCGTTGGCCGATACAGCAGGCGGTCTGGCGAGTTACACGGCCGCAGATGGGCCACAGGTTGCGACCATAGAGATGAAGATCAATTATCTGGAGCCAGTCGCGAGCGGCACGGTGACGGCGGATGCGCGCGTGGTGCGTATCGGAAGGCACATCGCCGTGGTTGATTGCGAGATTCGCGATGAGGGTGGCAGGCTGGTGGGCAAAGCGCTGATGAGTTTTTTTGTGCGGCAATTCACTACCAGTCGTGCCAAGACGCGCGGCTGAAGGCCCGACTCAGACAGGCAAGAAAGAAAGCTGCGATTGGCCGGGCAGAGACAAAGCACATCAAAGAGAGATCTCCGCCACGCCGCTCTGTCGGGATGAGCACGGAGGGTAGAGCCACGACCCAGCTGGCGCACAAGGCCAGCCACCATCAAGCAAAATAGCGCCACGTACAGTCGTCGTCCCAGCGATAAAAATTGTTACTGGCCGTTGCTGCCACCGTTCGAGGAGTCGTCACCTTCCTTGTAGATATACTTAATGCAGTGCTTGTAGATCAGGAGGTTGGGGCTGCCGTAGCGGGTGAGCTTAATGCAATCGCGATCGTACCACTCGACGGTGCCACGAAGCGTCTCACCGTCATTCAGGACGATGGCGACGGGGATGCGGGACTGCATCTGCTTTACGAAGTAAAAATTTTCGGCGTGAGTTTGCTCGGGCGGTGCGGGCTTCTTGCGCGGTCCCTGCTGCTGCGCCGGCGCCGGCGGCTGCTGCCGCGGCGCGTATTGCGGCTCCTTCACATCGGGAAGGGCTGGCCGGAACAGCTTCCTGTTTACCATGATTACTCCTCTTAAAATTGCCTTTATGAAAGATGCTACCTCGTATGACTGCGAGGAAAGCGAATCGGTTGCAAGAATTTCGATTAAAAAACCAGAAGCAACCAGACACTCAACGGACTGCGAGAGAAGCTACGACCGCGTCGAGTCCAAGCTGGCGGCCGACGTTGCGGCGGAGGCGACTTTCCAGGTTATCCAAACCCTGCGTTGCTCGTACGACCCAGTCCAAACTCACCTTCTGGCTGAGGATCTGCACTTCTCGGTGCAAATCGGGGTTCCGAGGAAGGTTGCTCTTTGAACTCTGCGATGATTCCAGCAGGTCCGTGAAGAGACTATAAAGCAAGTGCAAAATATTTTCAAAGGATTCCTTCTCCTGCTTGGCGAGTTGCGCGGTGGCGGCAAATATTTCACCGTAGTTTTCGCCGGCGACGGCCTGCTCGATCAAGTGCAGCAGAGAACGGCGGAGACGCTCGGATTCCCGGAGATCGATTGCTAGAGCCATGCCGGGGCTGCCACAGGAGAGCTGCGCGGCCAGTTTTCTTTCCGCCGGCTTCCGCACGCCGCGCTGGCTGAGAAACGCGTCGACTTGCTCTATGGGAACGGGCGCGAAATGAAATTGCAGGCAGCGCGAGCGGATGGTTGGCAGCAGCGAATCGGGCGTTGGTGCGAGCAGGATTAGGGTGGCCGATTCGGGCGGCTCTTCGAGAATTTTCAGCAGCAGATCGGCATCGGTCCAGCGCATGGTATCGGCGCCATCGAGGATGAAAACGCGGCGGCGACCTTCGGGCTTGAAATAGGCAGCGCGCTGCACCGCGCGCAGCTGCCCGACGCGGATCATAGGGCGCGCGACAGGAGTGCGCAGACGAACCGGGTCGGGAACGATCAGCCAGACATCGGGATGCGGCTGCAAGAGCAGCGGCATACGTTCGATGGCGGCGGTGTCGGCGCCTTCGCCGCGTTCAGACAGCCCGGCGTCCACCAGGGGGCCGGGATCGGCGAGGACAGCCATCCGCAGACAGGAGAAGCATTCGCCGCAGAAGTCGTCGTTCAGGCGCTGGCAATTGGCGGCTTGGGCGAACATACGCGCGAGGGTGTATTTGCCGATTCCGCGTGGGCCGGTGAAAAGAATGGCGCTCGGGACGCGCTCGCGGCGCAGCATCCCGCCAAGAGCGCTCACAATGCGTTCGTTACCAAGGAAATCCGCAAGTGGCATTAAGGCTTACGCTAACAACACGGGATGAAGGACGCAAGCAGATGTTTCGCGGCTACGCAGGCAATGCCCACGGTTCGCGGAAAAATGCTAGCGGGCCGGCACCCCTGGGGAGTTGAGCAGACGGAAAGCGGGGCAAGGTAAGTCCGCCGAGGTTGTCAGGGTCGTGAACACAGATGGCCATACCGCAGCTACGCCCGGAAGTGGAAGAGCTTTGGTAAGACCTTCAGGCCAGAGGCAGGTTGGCGTCGGCGTTAAGTGAGAGGTCTTCGACCAGGCCTGCTAGCAGGCGGGGATAGCTAGCGGCGGCTATCATGGCAGCATTGTCAGTGGAGAGGGCCCGGCTGGGGAAGAAAACCTCGATGCCGCGGGCGGTGGATTCGGATTCGAAGGCGCGACGAAGTTCGGAATTGGCGGCGACGCCGCCCGAGACAAGGATGGTGCGCGCGGAGTGCTCGTCGGCTGCGGCTAGCGCGCGGCTGACTAGGTTTTCGACAACCGAACGCTGGAAGCTGGCAATCAGATCCAGCGTGGGCTGGGTCGAGAAGGCCCGGAGCTGCTCGACGTTGCGTTCGCCGCGGGCCAAGGCTTGGCGGCGCTGGTCGATTTCGGGCTGGAGCTGGGGATTGCGCTTCAGGTGGTAGAGCAAGGCGGTTTTGATGCCGCTGAAGCTGAAATCGTAGGAATTGCCTTTCATTTTGGGTTCGGCGAAGCGGATGGCGCGCGGGTCACCGTGTGCTGCTAGCTGATCGATTACCGGCCCGCCTGGATAGCCAAGGGCGAGCATACGGGCAACTTTGTCGTAGGCTTCGCCTGCGGCGTCGTCGCGCGTGCCGCCGATGCGCGCGTAGGAAAAATGCGGCGCGCCGTTCGGCGATTCAGATTTCAGGTGATAGAGGATCGTGTGGCCGCCCGAGACGATCAGACACACGGCGGGAAGTGCGGGTGTGCGTCCGGTAGCGTGCGCGTCGAGGAAGACAGCGTGGACGTGGCCTTCGAGATGGTTCACGGCGATGAGCGGCTTTTTCAGAGCCTGGGCGAGCGATTTGCCGTAGGTGACACCGACCAGAAGCGCGCCAATCAGGCCGGGGCCGCGGGTAACGGCGATGGCGTCGAGCTGCGGGAAGGTGATGTGCGCCTGTTCCAGGGCTTCGCGGACTACGGGGACGATTTGGCGCAAGTGCTCGCGGGAGGCAAGCTCGGGGACTACTCCGCCGTATTTGCGATGGATCGCGACCTGCGAGGCCACGACGTTCGAGAGGATGCGGCAGCCGTCGGCCACAACCGCGGCAGCGGTTTCGTCGCACGAGGATTCGATGCCGAGAATCAGATTTTGCGTTTGCGTCACGCGGGTGATTGCCTCCGAGAGTTGGAACAAAACCGTATGGTAGCATGTGGATGGCCAAGGGATCCGGTTCTCCTGATGCGGGATCGGAGCAAATCCAGCTAGCCGCGGAAGTCAAATCGCCGGCGAGACGCCGCCGTCACGGAACAGCGGTTTGGGCGTTAATTTCCCAGCCGAATTCAAGGGACTTATGAGCGAGAAACCCAAAAAAGTGCGCAAGGCTGTGCTGCCTGTGGCAGGGCTGGGGACGCGGTTCTTGCCGGCGACCAAAGCGGTGCCGAAGGAAATGTTGACGGTGGTGGATAAGCCGCTGATCCAGTACGCGGTCGAGGAGTGCATCGCGTCCGGGATCGAAAGCCTTATTTTCGTGACGGGGAGGCGGAAGAGCTCGATTGAGGATCACTTTGATTTTGCGCCGGAGCTCGAGCAGTTCCTCGAAGAGCGCGGCAAAAAAAGCGAGAAGGAGCTGGTACGCGGAATCGGCGGCGGGCTGCGGTTCAGCTATACGCGGCAAACCGAGGCGCTGGGGCTGGGACATGCGGTGCTTTGCGCGGCGGATTTGGTCGGCGACGAGCCCTTCGCGGTGCTGCTGGGCGACGTCATCATGGATGGGCCTGTGCCGGCTACCAAGCAACTGACGGAGATTTACGAGGCGACGGGCAAGGGCGCCATTCACGTGGAGGAAGTTCCGCGAGAAAAACTGCCTATGTACGGGATCATCGACGCCCAGCCGGTGAAGGAAGGGCGCTGGAGGGAGCGCCTGCTGAAAATCAGCGACCTGGTGGAGAAGCCGAGCGCGGATAAGGCCCCGTCGAATTGGGGTGTGAGCGGGCGGTACGTACTGCCGCCGGAGATTTTCGGTCATTTGGCGAAGACCAAGCCTGGCGCGGGAGGCGAGATTCAGTTGACCGATGGGTTGCGCGCACTCGCGCAAGGCCCGGGGCTGTGGGCTTACCTGTACGAGGGCAAAACGCTCGATGCGGGAGACAAGCTCGGGTATTTGCAGGCGACCGTGCAACTTGCGCTGAAGAACCCAAAATTCGGAAAGGATTTTCGCTCCTTTCTGAAAGGACTGAACCTTTAGGCTGGCGCCCTATTGCCCAGACGACCCGGGGGGCAAAGCATCGTTGTTGCGGCCAGACAGGTCGCTGCGCCGATTGCGGTCGCTGTTATTTCTTCTTTTTTGTGGTTCCCTTCTCTGAAGACTTCGTGCTCTCTGAAGATTTCGACGATTCGGGGGGCTTTGCATCGCCGGGCTTTTCCTTGGCCTTCGAGGCTTCGCCTTCACCGGACTTCTCGCTCGAGGAACCATCGGTTTTCTTGCCGGCATAATCGGTGACGTACCAGCCGGAACCCTTAAACTGGATCGCGGCGGCGGACAACATTCGCTCGGCCTTGGCGCCGCATTTCGGGCACTTCTTCGAGATGGGCGAGGACACGCTTTCGATCTTCTCGAAACGGTGACCGCATTTGACGCACTTATATTCGTATAACGGCAAAGCAAAACTCCTCTCGTCACAGCAGTGAATAACAAAATATAACATGCGCAAGCCCCGGATGGTGATGGCGACCGCGGAAAGAGTGCGAAATCGTGTGGTAGACTTCCGGTGTCGCGGCTCTGATGCGGACCGCGAGCGAGAAAAAAAGACCTATGGCTAAGGCAAAAGCGGCGGATGCGGCGGCTGGAACCCTGTATGTCGTGGCCACTCCGATCGGCAACCTGGAAGACATCACGTTGCGCGCGTTGCGGACTCTGAGAGAAGCCGACGTAATCGCGTGCGAAGACACGCGCCAGACGCTGAAGCTGCTTTCGCATTTCGATATTCAGAAGAGGCTGATCAGTTATCACGGACACAATGAGATTACGCGCGCGCCGGAAATTGTGATTGAGCTCGAGCAGGGCGCAAAGGTGGCGTTGGTAAGCGATGCGGGGACACCGGCGATTTCCGATCCAGGGCACCGGCTGGTGAGTTTGTGCCTACGGCACGGGATCAAGGTGGTGCCGATCCCGGGAGCCTCCGCCTTCGTTGCGGCGGTGGCGGCTTCGGGTATGCCGGCGGAAGAGTTTACGTTCGTGGGCTTTTTGCCCTCGAGACAAAGTGCCAGGCGGAAGGCGTTGCGGGTGCTCGCTAGCGAAGCGCGAACGCTGGCGCTCTATGAGGCTCCGCACCGGCTGAGTGACACGCTCGAAGATGCGATCGACATTCTGGGGAACCGTCCGGCGGTGATCGCGCGTGAAGTGACGAAGATGTACGAGGAGTTTCTGCGCGGGCATTTGCAGGAATTGGCTGCCGAACTGCGGAAGAAGCCTGCGCGAGGCGAAATCACCTTGTTGATTGGTGCAGCCGATGGGCTCGCGGCACAGGCATCTGATGCCCGGGACCCGGTGACGGCTACGGTGCCTTTGTCGCATCGCGTGGAGGAGATTATTCAGCAGCAGGGCGTCGATCGGAAAACGGCCCTGAAGGTCGCGGCGCGCGAACGCGGATTGACACGACGGGAGGCTTACAAGCAGCTGCTGGTTACGCGGGACGAGTAGTTCGCTTCGAAGGCTCCGCCGGTTGTCTGACGCACGGAACAAGAGAGAGCCGCCCGAATTACCGAATGCGCCTTGTCAACCCTGTAGTGGAAGCGAGTGACGAAAAAACGGACAAGAACAGAGCTAGTTGGCCGAGGCCGGAGTTTGGGTGAAGAACGCCTCGACGCGGTCGAGTATTTCGGCTGCGGTGTGGGCGTGATGGACCGCTTGGCGCAGGTCGCCGCCGTTGCGAACGCCGTGAGTGAACAGCGTAGCGAACTGCTTCATTTTGCCAATGGCGTCGGGCATTTCGGCCCGATCAGGCTGCGAAAATATCCGGAGAGCAGGCGGTAGCGGTCCATTTCTGTCGGGCTCGGTGTAGCAGCCGGTGGCGATGTAATCCGCGATCTGACGGAATATCCACGGGTTCGACGATGCCGCGCGGCCGATCATCACGGCGTCGCATCCGGTTTCGGCGATCATGCGCACCGCGTCCTGCGGAGTCCGGATATCGCCATTGCCGATGACCGGGATTTGCACGGCCTGTTTCACATCGCGGATCACGCTCCAATCCGCGACGCCGGCGTAACCTTGCATGCGGGTGCGAGGATGAACGGCGATCGCTTCGATGCCGATTTGTTCGGCCATTTCGGCGACATCCACCGCGACGATGTTGTTTTCGTCCCAGCCCGAGCGAATCTTGATCGTGAGCGGAATGCGGACGGCGGCGCGAACGGCGCGTAAACAGATTTTCGAGATGCGGCAGATCGCGCAACAGGCCGGAGCCACCGCATTTCACGACTTTCTTCACCGGGCAACCGAGATTGACGTCCACATGGTCGAAGCCGAGGTCTTCGGTGAGGGCGGCGGCGGAGGCCATTACCTGTCGGATCGGAGCCAAAAATCTGCGCGGCGATCGGATGCTCGTCTTCGTCGAAGTATAGATAACGCAGGGTTCGGGCGGATTTGCGGGTAGCCCTTCGGCGCTGGTGAATTCGGTCATGATCAGGCCGCACGCGCCCAGGGAGCGGATTACGCGCCGGAAAACGGTGTCGGTGACGCCAGCCATGGGCGCGAGGATCGTCGCGGGGCGGATGTCGAGATCGCGAATTTTGACTTCGGCTGGGAACATATTGGCACAGAGCTGAGTATCCTCGATCAGATAGCTACGCGCGCTGTGCGTGCCGCACGCGGTAGCACGGCGTCTGGCTACTGGGCGTGGACCAGTGTGCTCGCCGGCCGGGGTCGGCAACGCGGATAGCTGACTGCGGGCGCCCAGCGAGTGGCGGCGCGGCGAGCCGTTACCGGTGAGCGAAGCCGCCGGCCGCTGCGCGAAGCGCGCGCAGCGGCACGAGCGGGCTGGCGGCGGCCGGCTGATCCTCAGTTGCGCCATCAGGGCTTCTTTGAACCGCCAAAAAATTTTCCACTACCTGGCCGAGGCCTGCGATGCGGGCTTCTTCGGCTGTCAGATTCGCCCGATAGATGTAGGCGCGGCCGGACTTTTTGCGCTCGACGATGCCTTTGCGGGCGAGGCGGTCCATGATGGTCATGATCGTGGTGTAGGCGCGGGGGCGCGCTCGGCGAGGCGATCGCGAATTTCGCGGACCGTTCCTTCACCCATTGGCCAAAGGGTGTTCATGCAGTCGAGTTCCAGGGCGCCAGATCCAGAAGGGCGCGGCGAGGAGGACGGGCTTTTTCGGCAATGCCTGGTTCAATCGACTGAATTTTGTTCACTCATGGAAGGAGACCGGGACCATCCTTTCCCGCAGGAGTCTTTTGGGCGGGCGTCTATACCAGTACTCTTAGATGTCCGATGATCCATTGGAGGGCACCGTTGCATGGTTCTCAAGGTATTTATCCGAACGGAGCAGAGCGCGGCGCAGCGACGGGTTGCGATCGGTCCACACGCTGACGCGCCGGAGCGCAGGACGCGAGGTCAATCGTTGCACGCATGGCGCCCATTTTGGAATCCATATCGTCAAGGAAATGTAAGGCAATGGCCTCGCGCGTCTGGGGCAGCGAAGGCGAACCAAATTCGTGGGAGCCGTGGTGGCTCAGGATCAGGTGCTCGACCAATACGGCGAGCGGCGGCGGGAATCCGGGATCGCTTTGATTCTTTCATGGACCAGCTGGACACCGATGGTGATGTGGCCGAGCAAGCGGCCTTCGGTTGAGTAGTCAATGCCGCGGGTGTAGCGAAGTTCGTCGATTTTGCCGATGTCGTGCAGGACCACGCCTGTCAGGAGCAAATCCGCATCGAGCTCCGGGTACTGCGCGCTTACCGGCCGGCCAGTCCGATGAGGCTCACCACATGCTCGAGCAAGCCGCCGATAAACGCGTGGTGCATGGTCATGGCCGCGGGGGCGCGTTTGAGGCGCGGCGCGATCGAGGGATCATCGACAACGCTCGACAGCAAGCGCTGCAGCCATGGATTTTTCGACTGCCGGCGACGGCGGCACGCAGCTCCGCGTACATTTTCTCGACGTCGTACTTCGTGTGCGGCAGGAAATCGCTGAGGTCGTAGTCGCGTTCGAGGGCCGGAATGATCTGCTCGAGCGCCAGCTCCTTCTGGCCGTTGTAGAGCTTGACGCGGCCGCGAATCTGGACGACGTCGTCGCGCTCGAAGGTGGGCACGAGCAGCGCGAAGTTGTCCCACATCTTTGCCGCAGATGGCGCCGGTGCGATCGACCAAGTTCGAGTTGCAGCCAGGAAGCGCCGGTGCGGAGCGAGGTGCGTACTTCCTTGTCACGGACGAGGAAATGCGACACCACAATCTGGCCGTCCGAAAGGTCAGCAACAAAATGAGACTTCATGAGCTGTTAGGCTTTCGGTGTCGGCAGCTTTTTCTTTTTCTTTCGGCGTGTCCGGTGTGGGCGCTACTTCCTGGATCACGCTGGCGCCCTGCATGGCGGCGCTATCGGTGTAGCCGGGCTTCACCATTACGTAGCTTTCCTCGCGCAGCTCGGCGAGATAGGTCGCGCAAGGCAGGCTCCATCTTTTGCGTATAAAGCTTGTTCATGATCTCGCTGTCGACTTTGTCGAGAGGCTGCAGTCCGGCTTCGAAATGTTGATCACCTTCAGAATTTCAAAGCCCGTCTTGGTCTGAATCACTTCGGTAACCTGCGTTCCGATCGCAGCTTGAATACCGACTCCTCGAGCTGCGGAGCGAGCTGTCCGCGCTCGAACGGCCGAGGTCGCCGCCATCCTTCGCGGTGCTGCCTTCGGAGTAGCGCTTGGCGATTTCGGTGAAATCTTCGCCCTTGACGACTCGGTTATGCAGGTCGTCAGCCTTGGTGCGAACCGCCGCGATCTCTTCAGGGCTCTTGCCTTCGGTGCTGAGAAAAATTTCGGCCAAGTCGACCTGCTCGGGGCGTTGAACTCCTCCTTATGGGCGTCGTAATATTTCTTCACTTCGTCGGAGGCCGAATGTCGAGGCGGCCGCCCACCTGCTGACGGATCACTTCCTGCGTGAGCAGGCCGTTCCGCATCTGGTTCTTGTAATCTTCCCAGGCGATTCCGGTCCTTCCACGGCCTTCTCCAGATCTTCCATCGCGTCCAGGTTGTTCTGCTTCCGGACTTCGTCGAGGCGCTTAACGAGATCGGCGTCGACGTTGATTCCCATGTCCTTGGCGCGTTCGATCAGAAGCTGCTGGTCGATCAGGTCGCGGAGCAGGTCCTTTTGGCGGTCCTTGTACTCGGCGCTGATCTTGTCCGGGGGGCAATTCTGGCAAGCGTGGGAGATCTTCGTCGCGGAGAGACTGCATCCGCTTTCTGGTAGTCGGTGAGGGTAACGATGGAGTTGTTGACGCGGGCTACAATCTCTTCGACCACGGCGCCTTTGGCTCTGCGCCCGAGATGCGCGGGGAACGCTGCGCGAAGAGCCCGACACACAGGCAGCGAGCCGCAAAACCGTTTCAGATTTTTTCATGGTAGGTACTCGACGAAATCTTAGCGCTACGCTTGTAGTTGTAGCAACACGTTTCTGACTGCTTCCATCGCTCCGTCTTTGTCGCCTTTCCAGTCAACCCAGAGCACGCCGGTGGGGTCGAGCCGCATGTCGCGCCGCTTTCGGACCAGCTTTACCAGGCGCTCGGGACCAAGCGGCGTGTCGTCGTAGAACTTGATCGCGATCTGATCGCCGCGGCGATCAATCGAGGCGACCAGCAGCTTTTCCGCCTGAGCCTTCAGCATGGCGTAATCGAGCAGATTCGCGACGGCCGGCGGCGGAGGGCCGAAGCGGTCCTCCAGTTCGCGCTGGACCTCGACGCGCTCGGCCTCGGACGTGACGCCGGCGATGCGCTTGTATATCCGCAGCCGTAGATTCTCACTATCGATGTATTCGGGCGGGATGCGGATTTCCTGGCCCAGGTTCAAGGTGGCATGGCGCTCCGGCGCAACCGCTTCGCCTTTTCGCTCGGCGACGGCGCGCTCCATCATCTGGCAGTACATGTCGAACCCGACCGCTTCGATGTGGCCGTGCTGCTCGCGGCCCAGGAGATTGCCCGCCCCGCGCAATTCGAGGTCGAGCGCGGCGATGCGGAAGCCGGCACCGAGATCGCTGAACTCTTTCAGCGCCGCGAGGCGCTGCCGGGCGATGGATGTGAGCGAGCCCTCGGCCGGGACCAGCAGGTAAGCATAGGCTCGCCGGTCCGAGCGGCCGACCCGGCCCCGGAGCTGATACAGCTCAGAGAGGCCCATGCGGTCGGCGCGATTGATGATGATGGTGTTGGCCCGCGGGATGTCCAAGCCGTTTTCGATGATCGTGGTCGCGACGAGGACATCGGCTTCGTTGCGGATGAATTTCAGCATGACTTTTTCAAGTTCCGCCTCACGCATCTGGCCGTGCCCGACTACGACGCGGGCACGGGGAACGAGGCGTTTGACCAAGGCTGCCAGTGAGGCAATCGACTCGACGCGGTTGTGAACCAGAAAGATTTGGCCGTCGCGAGCCATCTCCTCTTCGATGACGCGTTGGACGAGCGTTTCGCTGAAGGAGGCAACCGTCGTTTGGATCGCCAGCCGATCTTTCGGAGGCGTTTCGATGACGCTCATGTCGCGCAGACCGACAAGCGACATGTGCAGGGTGCGCGGGATGGGCGTGGCGGACATGGTGAGCACGTCGACATTCTTGCGCATTTCTTTCAGGCGCTCTTTGTGAGCCACGCCGAAGCGCTGTTCTTCGTCGACGACGAGCAGGCCGAGGTCCTGGAATTTCACGTCCTTCGAAAGGATGCGGTGGGTACCGATGACGATGTCCGCTTTTCCGGCTTCGAGGTCTTCGAGAGTTTTCGCCTGCTCTTTTTCGGAGCGGAAGCGGCTAAGCATGTCGATGCGAACCGGGAAGGGGGAAAAGCGGCGGCGGAAGGTCTCGTAATGCTGAAAGGCCAGGACGGTGGTGGGCGCGAGAACGGCGACTTGTTTGGAATCGGCGATGGCTTTGAAAGCCGCGCGCATGGCGACTTCGGTTTTGCCGTAGCCCACGTCGCCGCAGAGCAGCCGGTCCATCGGAAGCGTGGATTCCATATCGCGTTTGGCGTCATCGATGGCGCGGAGCTGGTCGGGAGTCTCCTCGAATTCGAAGGCGTCTTCGAATTCGCGCTGCCAGTTAGAATCGGGCGGAAAGGCGTGACCGGCGGCGGTCTTGCGCTCGGCGTACAGCGCAAGGAGTTTCCCGGCCATGTCGTCGACAGATTTACGGACGCGCGTTTTGCGCGATTCCCAGATTGTTGTGCCAAGCCGGTCGAGCGTTGGTTTGACACCGCCGAGGGATTGGTATTTCTGGATCAAGTCGAGGCGGGCCAGCGGAACGTACAGGCGCGCCTCGTCGGCATAGATCAAGAGCATGAATTCGCCGGTAGCGCCGTCGGTGCCAACCTGGCGCAGGCCCTCGAATTGGCCGATGCCGTGGTCGACGTGGACGACGTAGTCGCCGGGCTTGAGATCAGAGAGGTCGCTGAAGAAGCTGGCCGTCTTGGGGCGCGCGCGGGAACGCGGCGAGGAAGGCGCGAGGGTTTCAAAAAGGTCGCCGTTTCCAAAGATGGTGAGTTGCGCTTCGGGAAAAGCTACGCCTTCGGCAAGCGGGGCCTTTACCAGAACCATGGCGGGCGTGTTTCCGCTGCTGCCTTCCTCCGCAAGGCGCGTAACGGTGACGTTCTCCTCGAGTTCGCCCAGGCGATAGGGAAGCTCGTATTCATGGCAGATGTCGGCGAAGCGTTCGAGTTCGCCGGTGCTGGCGGCAGAGACCATGACCTGTTCGCCGGATGTGAGACGCCCTTTTACCTCAGCCATGAAGGCGGCCACGTTGCCGTGATAGCGCGTGGTGGGCTGTGTTTGCAGGTTGCGGAGGGGGACCGAGCCTTCCTGGGCGAGCCCCAGATGCTCGAGCGCCAGCCTGGGGAACAAATCCAGGGCCAGCTGCCATTCTTCTTCGTTGTAGATGTAGCGGTCGGGGGGCTCGGCGAGCGGGTCCTCTACTTCCTCGAAAGCTTTGGCGAGGCGGTTGCGATAGTTTTCAACTTCGGATTCCAGCGCCGAGGGTTCGTCAAGCACGAGCAGCGGATCGCCGGCGAGATCAAAGAGGACCGAGTTGCGTTCTTGGCGCAGAATTTCGCGGAACTCCCATCCGGGATAAAAACCCCGCTCGATCATTTCATCTTCGCGACCCGAGGCGGAACGCGCAGCGGCGGAACGCTGCAAAATTTCGGCGGGGTGAGGAAACTCGGTTAACGGAAGCAACGTGGCGCGCTCGACGGGACTGGTGGAGCGCTGGGTGTTGGGGTCGAAGGCGCGGATCGATTCGATGGTGTCGCCGAGAAGCTCGATGCGAACGGGCTGGAGCGTCTCGGGAGAGAAAACGTCGATGATGCCGCCGCGCACTGAGAATTGGCCGGGCATCTCGCAGGTGGCTTGCTTTTCGTATCCGGCGCCGGTCAGAAAGCCGATGAGATCTTCGTGGGCGATCGATTCGTCACGCTCGACGGTGCGCGCCAGCTGACGGTAAAATTCCGGCTGGCACATGCGCCACATCGCGGCCTGGACGGGTGCGATGAGCAGGTCGGCTTCACCCATGGCGAAACGCCAGAGCGACACGGCGCGCGCTTCGGAAATTTCCGCATGAGGGGAGCGATTTTCATAGGGCAGAATTTCTTGCGCCGGAAGATAGGCCACGCGGTGCGCGGGTTTGCCGGTGACCGCGCGGTAGAACCAGCGGATCGGCTCGATCATCGCTTCGGCCCGGGTGTTGGATGCGACCAGCAGGGTCGTCGGACGACCTAGCTTGGCGAAAGCCAGCGGAAGAATGAGCGCTTTGGCAGAATTGGTGAGGCCGGAGAGGCGAACTTCCTTGTCGCTGCGGCGAATGGTGTCGACAGCTTCTTCGACCACGGCGCGACGCGAGACGCGCTGCAAAAGCTCGGAGACCTGCGGGAGGATCATGCTCGGGGCTGGATGATGCGATCGATGAGCTGCGAGGTCGAGAAACCGGGCTCGAGGTGAATGCGCACGATTTGGGCGCCACCAGCGACCGCGGTGCGGTCTTCGGACGTTTCGACTGTGCTGGATGTCTGAGCGGCGCCTTGGACGACGAACTCGGGAGCGAGGCGGGCAATCAACACGCTCGCCGAAGGCTCATCAAATTCGACAGCGTAGTCGACGGCGGCGAGTGCTGCGAGGATTTCGGCGCGTTCCGCGGCCGGAGTGATCGGACGCTGTGGCCTGGATCCTGCGGAGCCGTTCGAACCATGAGAGCTCCCCGGCATTTGCATACGACGCGCGGACACTCGCGTCTCCCTGCACACCAACGACCAGAATGTCGCCATAGGAGCGGGCTTGCTCGAGCAACCGGATGTGGCCTGGATGGAGGAGATCAAAGCAGCCGCTCACGAAGACGACGCACTGGCCGTTGCCTTTCCAGTTCTGACGTTGGAGAATCAAATTGTCTTGCGAGATGACCTTCCCCAATTCCCGGGCCCTCCGATTGCGGCTTTGCAAATCAGCAGAAGCTTAATTCTATCACGCGGGCCGGGCAGCTCGCGGAGGCGGGCATGAAGCGCTGGGAATCGATCCTTGCCATTGGCGGTGCTGGGCTGCTGTTGCTTGGCACTTGGTTCGTTCGGCGGTCGAGCCTTCCTCATCGGGACCTGCTAATCGTGGCCGGCAGTTGCGATACCCCCGCGACGATTTTCGAGCCGCCCGCGGGCGTGAGCGTGATGGGCTCCGCTATTTTTTTTCATGGGCTAGGGGCGAACCGGCGGACCATGATGTATCTGGGCACGGATTTCGCGGGACATGGCTTTCGCGCCTACCTGCTCGATTTGCCCGGGCACGGGGACAACACGGATGCGTTTACCTACGCGAAGGCCGAGGAGTGCGCGGATGCCAGCGTCGAGTCGTTGATGCGCGGAACCGTGCGCGGGGAACAGCTCGACGCGACGAGGACGATTTTGATCGGCCATTCGATGGGCGGGGCGATGGCGATTCGCTTGGCGGACCGGACTCCGCTGGCGGCGACGGTGGCGATTTCGCCGGCGCCCATGGTGCTGCCGCGGCGGATGCCTGCCAATTTATTGGTTTTTGTGGGGCAATATGATTTGTGGCCGATGAGGCGCGAGGCCGAGGATATTGCCGCGGCGGCAGGTGGCCAACGCCTGGGGCCAAACGATTTTGCCGAAGATCGGGCGTTCAAGGTGGAAGTCGTGCCGCAGGCGACGCACACGAGCCAGATCGTTGATCGAGCAGTGGCGCACCGGGCCGAGGACTGGGCGATGGAGGCGCTGTTTCCGAATGTCGACGCCAGGACGCGGGCGCTCAATATCGATCTGGCGACATACGATACGTTCAAGCAAGGGCGACGACGGTTGCCCGGGGCGGTTATGGGGCTGTTTGGGCTGGCGTTTTTATTTCCGGCAGGCGCAGCGCTGCTGGGGGCAATTGTCAGTCCGCAAGGATCGGCACACGAAGCTAGCCGTCCCTCATCTGGACTGGCCGTCGCGGAGGGAGCAGTGTGCGCGCTGGCGTCGGTGCTGATTCTGGCTGTGGTTATCCCGTTGCGATTTGTGCATCTATATGACGGAGATTATCTGGGGTCGCTGCTATTGCTTTCGGGGGCTTTGCTCCTGGCGCTGAACAGGAAGTACGTGAAAGAAAATCTCTCCTTGGATATAAAAGCGTGCGTGGCCGCTGGTGCGGCCGGCTTGCTGGTGTTCCTGGCGACCGGAGCATGGTTCAGCTGGCAGCTTGGGGACTTGTGGATGAACGCGCCGCGCTGGCTGCGATTTGTCGAGCTGCTGCCGGCGACCTGGATTTTCTGCTTCGCGGAAGAGGTGGTGCTCGGGCCCGTGGGCAGCGGGAAGAGGCGAGCGTGGCGGTTTGTGCTGTTCCTTGCGATTCGGGCCGCATTGTGGATCGCCTGCGTGCTTGCCTATTACACGCTCGCCAACGGCCAAGTTCTGCTAGGAGTGCTGGTCGCCGGGTTGGCGGTGTTTTCGGTGCTGCAGCGGGCTGCTACCGATGCGTTACGGTTGCGAACCAGCTCTGCCACAGCGGCAGCGGTTTTTGGTGCTATACTCGCCGCCTGGTTTATTGCGGCCGTTTTTCCACTCACCTGATTGGGCCATCGGTTAGGGCCCGACAAAGGGCCATGAAAGAGATTTCCATTGTCGGCGGAGGACCTGCGGGAGCGCTCTGCGGTGAGCGGCTGGCGAACGCGGGCCTTGCAGTGACCATCTACGACGAGCGGCTCGCCTGGGAAAAACCGTGCGGTGGCGGGCTCACCCACAAAGCAATTGAAGCCTATCCCTTCCTGCTGGACGCGCCCCAACCGAAGAGAATCGTTCGCACCGCAGAGCTGATTTCAAGCCGCGGGCATCGCGCGCGGTTCGAAATGAGCCAGCCGATCGTCATCTACGCGCGCAAGGTTTTAAATGGGCTGCTGCTCGATCGGGCGATCGAAGCGGGTTGCAAGACCGTCCAGTCGCGCGTGACGAACGTGCGCACCGATGGCCAGCGCGTGCGGCTGCTTTCTGCGGGCGAGGAGCGCACCTCGGATTTCGTGGTCCTGGCGGCGGGGGCACGGAACCAGCTGCTGCCAGAAACCACGGCGCTGGGCTCGCCGGATCTGGAAATCACCGTCGGGTATTTCGTGCCGACCGAAGAGGACATGATCAAGGTGAAATTCTTGAAGGAGTTCGAGGGATACCTTTGGTCTTTTCCGCGCGCCGATCATCTTTCGGTGGGAATCTGCGGGAAGATGGCGGGAAATTCGAGCGCCCGACTGAGGCGGCATCTCGATGATTTCGTGGCGGAAGAGAAAATTTGTCTCGATGGAGCGAAATTGTACAGCCACGTGCTGCCTTCGCCACAGGCGCAGACGATTCGCGCGCGGCGTATCGCGGGGAGAAACTGGGCGATGGCCGGGGATGCGGCGGCCTGCGTTGATCCGGTGACGGGCGAGGGGCTATTCTACGCGCTGCGCTCGGGTGACCTGCTGGCGCAATCCTTAGTTGACGGGCAGCCGGAGGCCTATCCGGAGCGCTTGCGGGCAGCGTTTTCGGCGGACCTGGAGTTTGCGGCGAACCTGGCGCGAAAGCTCTTTCTGGGGACGTTTCTGGGTAGCGCCATCACTACCCGCATGGTGCAGATGCTGAACCGCTCGCCAGCGTTTCGGGATTTGATACGCGACGTGTTCAGCGGCTCGCAGGATTACCGCACGCTGAAGCGGCGACTGTGGAGCCAACTGGGAATCAGCCTAGCGGAAATTGCGCGGAGTTTTGTAAATCACAGCGCCATGGCGGGCTCTCCGGTGATCGAAGGCCGAGAATCTTCGCGCTAGTCCGCTTCCCCCTTTGTTCATACCGCTGCCACATTGCAGGCCTTAGCGCACGAAAACGAAGAACGATTCATCGTCGCCGCGCTCCCTCGGATGGACACCGCGAGGCAAAGACAAGAACCCCGCCCTTGACGGATTTCAAAGAGCATGGTCAAAACTGCTAGCGCCTACTTGCTGGCCCGTGGGTTGTCTCCCGCCAAGTAAAAATAACCCACTTTGTTGTTGGCCGGAGTGCCGTACCACATGCGGCCCTGCTCATCGAGGAAGAATTCGCGCATGGTGTTTTCCGGATGATCGAAGGGATATTGGATTACGTTACCGGTTTTGGGATCGAGGCGGCCGACGTAGTCCATGTGCTCGGAGGAGAACCATACGTTGTGTTCCCGATCCAGATTCATGGCGTACGGGGTTGGCTCCGCGCCCGGCAGTTGATATTCCTTGAAGGTTTCGGTCTGGGGATCGAAGTGGCCGAGTTTGCCGCCTTCGAATTCGCAGAACCAGATGGTGCCATCGGTATCGACCTGAATGCGGCGCGGGCGGGCGTTCGGCGTGGGAACCGTGTACTTGGTGACCTTCAGCGTTTTGGGATCAACCTTGCCGATTTTGCCTTCCGCAGTGAATTCGGCGAACCACACGGTGCCGTCCTGAGCGAGGGCGATGCCATAGGCTGAGGGAATTTCCTTGATGTCGGTGAATTGCTTCGTCTTGGGATCGAATTTCGAAACCGGACCGCCGGTAGACCAGACGTCTCCGTTAGGCTCAACACGAAGGGTGTGCTTGGAACCGCCAGCCACGGTACCTTCCTTGCCGGGAGTCTGAGCGATCCTGGTACTCGGTCACTTCCTTGGTGGTCGGGTCCCATTTGCCGATTCTGTCAGAGCCCTGTTCGGTGAACCACATGGAGCCATCCGGAGCGGGCTGGACGGAGTGAATCGCAGCGGTGCCCTTGTTCGGGACCGCAAACTCTTCGACCTGGCCGGTCTTCGGGTCGAGGCGGCCGATCTTGTTCGCGTCGCCATAGTAAGGCATCCAGAAATAGCCGTCCCTGGTCGGCGTGGCACTCCAAGGCATGCGGTTGGGGCCGGGGAGCTCATATTCGCTGTAGACGATCTTCATAGCTTCATCAGGGAAGGTCTGTTTGAGCTCCTGGTATTTCGGCAGATCGGCGGGCGACTTCGGCTTGCTCGAATCGGGGCCGAAAGTGGAAGTGAGATAGGTAACGACCTTTTCTTCATCCTGATCGGAGAAGCGGCCCACTCCGCCGACAAAGAAGTGCATCGCGGTGACCATGAAGTTCACGCGATCGCGCCAACCGGCTTCGTCGCGCGTGACCGAGGCCATGCGGGATTCGAAGCCGTGGCAGGCGAAGCAGGTCTTAAATAGCTCGGCCTTTCCAGTCGTATCAGGCAGCAACTGTTCCCCCTGATAAAGGGAGATGTCGCTCCAGCGGACCGTGCCGTTTTGCAAGGCAAAGTCGGCCGAGGCATTCTGCGCACCGGTGAGCGTCATGCTGGTGCGCGGGTCGGCTTTGTAGCCGACGGCACGGATGCGGACTTCATATTCGCCCGCGGAAAGATTTTGCACCTGGTAGTGGCCCTGCTTATCGCTCAAGACGCTGACGGTGATTTTCGTTTTCGAGTTCTGCGCTCCGACGAAGGCACCCTCGAAGGGCGAACCGTCGGGGCCTTTCACGGTGCCGCTAATGCTGGCGCCATAGCCAAGCGATGAAAAGCAGAGCAGCCCAGCGGCTCCGGCAAGAAACTTACTGGCGACGCGCATGATGCCTCCTGGTAATCCTGCAAAACTCAGTTGCGATGAGAAAGACCGGCCGAAAGCCACCGGCGCAGCATCATCTGAATTCTAATACAGCTCTGCCGCAGCTGCGCTACTTGTTCGCGCGCCAGTGATCGGCCAGCACCCACTTTGTTGTTCGATGGCGAAACCACATCGGTCCGGCCTTATCAGCACCTGGCCGGCAGCGAAGGCGGGCACCAGAGGCCTCCACCTTCGCAAGCCGGTTTGAGGCTCTCGCAACCGCCTTCGCTACTTATCGGATACGTAGAAATAGCCGACTTTGTTGTTCGGAGCCGAACCGAACCACATGCGGCCCTGATCGTCGGGAATGAATTCCCGCATCGCATTTTCCGATTGCGGGAACGGATATTCAATCACTTCACCGGTTTTGGTATCGAGGCGTCCGACGACGTCCATTTGTTCGGAGGAATACCAGATGTAATGGTCCTTGTCGATTCCAAGAGCGTAGGGGCTCGCGTCAGGACCAGGCAGCGTGTATTCCTTGAAGGTTTCGGTCTTGGGATCGAAGCGGCCGATTTTACCGGCGCGGAATTCGCAGAAAAAAACGATCCCGTCGGAATCAGGAGTAATACGGCGCGGCAGACCAGCAGTCGGGGGCTGGTAGCCGGTGATTTTCCCGGTCTCGCCATCCACCTTGAAAAGCTTGCCGTCCGGAGTGAACCCATCGAACCAGATGTTGTCGTACTTGTCCTTTTCAACGCCGTAGGTGTTGGGAGCTACCGGCAGATCGGTGAATTTGCCTGTCTTGGGGTCGAACTTACTGAACGGCGTGCCGCTGGCCCAAACCATTCCTTTGGAGTCGACGCGGATGGTGTGCTTGGAACCGGCCGAGCGGAGGCCCGCTTTTGCAGGGTCAATGTAGTCCTGATACTCCGTGATCTGCTTGGTGACCGGATCCCAGCGGCCAATCTTGTTGGTGGCTTGCTCGGTAAGCCATGCGGAACCGTCAGGCGCTTCAACCGCGGAGTGCGTGAAGGCGGGGCGCGTTTCCGGTTCCTTGTACTCTTCAAACTTCCCCGTTGCGGGATCGAGAGCCGCGATACCATTGAAGGGAGAAAACTCGGGGATCCAGACTTTCCCGCTCTTGGCGGGATTGGCATCCCACGGCATGCGGCTCGGCCCGGGCATGTCGTATTCGACGTAAACAATCTTCATCGCTTCCTCAGAGGGGAACTTGCGAACGGTTGCCTCATATCCGGGCACATCGGTTGGAGACTTGGGCAGCACCACAGCGTCGCCAAAAAGGGTGTTGATGTAAGCCGCA
Source organism: uncultured Acidobacteriota bacterium (assembly GCA_963718485.1). Classification (GTDB taxonomy): domain Bacteria; phylum Acidobacteriota; class Terriglobia; order Acidiferrales; family UBA7541; genus Palsa-295. Next base: position 36,003 of record CAVQZU010000082.1, on the reverse strand, counting down.
ACGGTGGCGGCCTTTTCGTCGGTGAAACCTGGCGCTGTGGCGAAGTGGGTGATCTCCTTCATGTAATTGACGCGATCGACCCAGCCGTCCGCGTCACGATGCACCGCAGCCATGCGCGTTTCAAAACCGTGGCACCCAAAGCAGGTCGTCACCAACTCCTGCTTGCCCTTCCCTTCCGGGAATAGCACCTTGCCCTGAAGGTAGGAAAGATCGTTCCAGCGGACCACGCCCTTCTCGAGGGCCCAATCCATCGCCGCGTCCTGGTTGGCGGTGAGCTTCACTCCGGTCTTCGGATCGGCCTTGAATCCGACGGCGCGAATCCGAACGGTGTATTCACCGGCCGGAAGCTTTTCGACATAATACTTGCCATCGGAGCGGGACAGTACGTTGACGGTAATTTTGTTTTGGGTGTTCTGCGCCTGAACGAAAGCTCCCCTGAATGGAGCTCCGTCCGGACCTTTGACGGTGCCGGTGATCGTTGCCGCCGAGGCGAACGACGAGGCGAAAAGAGCGGCGCCGGCAATGAAACTCATGCTGCGAAACATCATATGATTCCCCCTAGCTGTGCTCTCAGCGAGCCTGGCTGATGCGTAATTTTCTGGAACCTTCAAGGACGGTGCCCGTAATGCGCACAAGGCTGGCGGATGCCAGGGCGGTCGTTTCCCAGCTGTCAAGGGTAAATGTTGGCCTCAGCAAAGCGCTCCTGGCCACGATGTTCCCTAGTTTGACCGAATGCGGGCAGCAGCCTATCAAGCTCCACACGTCTACGACGGTTAGGACGGCTGGCGCTTCCAGGTGGTTTCAATGCGCGGTTCGCTTTGACGACGGAAAAATGAAAATAACGCCACTGTGCGGCTTCACAGCTTTTTGAAAAACTCTCCCAGCGACGACCGACGACGCTACGCGCCCCCGTGCGGGGCTAGCTGCAAACAGCCTAGTCAAGCGGCTGGATGCGCACGATGCGGCCCAGGCTGAAATCGGGGTACCACACGGTGACAGGAGTGGTGGAATTGTCGACCCACACCTCGCGCGTGTGCGCGTAAGGCTCAGGTAATGTGTATTCGGTCCAACGGTCAGTGCGCGGGTTGAAGCGCAAGAAACCGCGGCCGTGGATTTCTCCGGCCCAGAATTCTCCGTTCTTATCGGCCGTCCCGGCATAAAAATCCGTGTAGGGAGAGTAAGGAGTGGGCGGTCGGAATTGGCGAACGCGTTTGAATTTCGCATCGATTTCAACGAATGTGCCGTTCATACCGGTGAACCAGGCGTTGCCAGAAGGATCGAAACCGCCTCGCTTGGCGGCCGAAGGAACGCTGCCAGTAGAAAAATTCTGCATTTCGCCAGTGCGCGTGTCAAGAAGCTCAAGGGTGTTGCCGTGTGGACCTACCGGCGCGCCTCCGGCCCAGAAGTTGCCGTCTGTCGAAAGCAGGCTTTCGTAGCTGCCGCGGCCTGCGAAGGGATACTTGGCGACGATTTTTCCGGTCTCGGTGTCGACTTTCTGCGCGACGCTGGGGCCGGCGATCCAGATCGCCGAGCTGTCGGGAGCAAGGGCGAAATTGCCCTGGACGTTGCCTTCATAGGGCACCTCGGAGAATTGCTCGCTCTGCGGATTGAAGCGCACGAATTTGCGGGCCCAATTTTCAGACATCCAGATAATTCCGTTCTTGTCGATGATGTTGTGGTGCGTGCCGGGCATCGCGCCGGGTGTCGTGGGGATGGTGTACTCGGTGACGATTCCGGTGTGCGGATCGAGCTTGCCAAAATAGCGCGTCATGTGGCTGGTGTACCAGATGTTGCCCTGGGCGTCGCCGAAGACGTCATGGATGCCCATGAAGACGCGGGGCATTTCGTATTCGGTGACCACCACGCGCGTCGAAGCTCCTGTGGCGCGGGGGAATGGCAGCATCGGGCCGTCCTGCACTTCGGGTCCGCGAACCTTGGCCAGCCACTTGATGACGACCTCGTCTTCTTCGTCGATCGTTTTCTGGTCGACCGGGACGGCGTTGAGGATGGGACCGCCGCCGTGATGGAGCATGCGTTGCACTAGCACGCGCCAGCTTCGTTCGTCGTAACGATTCTTGAGAATCTGCTGGAACGAATGGCAGCCTTCGCCGCAGACGCCATGGAAGATGTCCTTCTCTTTCGCGGTGCCGGGAAGATTCCAGAGTAATTCCGCACCGGTGAGCTGGGATTCGTTTTCGGGCGTGGGCGATATGGCGCCGGTCGAGTCCGATATTTTCTCCAGGACGATATCCTCTAATTTTTGGTTGCCGAATATCTGAACGGCGTTTCGCACATAAGGCTTGAATTCGAGCGGCGTCGCAATGCGCAGGGTGTAGGCGCCATTTTGGAGCGCGGGAAACTCGTAGCCTCCGTCGGTATTCGAGTCGACGGTGGTGCGCACGCCATTGGGCGCGATCAACTGCACCATGACACCTTCGAGTAAATCGCCGAGGTTCGATTTGACCACACCCCGGGGCCCACCTGTGAGCTTCGTGGGAACCGGCCACTTCTGCGCAGACGCGCGATACTGCTTGTTGGGCGGAAGATCGACGCCTTCGAAACAGCACTTGCCGCCTTGCAGATAGCTCGCGACGTCGGCAATGTCGGAATCGGAAAGCGTGGTTTTGAACGACGGCATCCCCGTACCGCCATCGCGAATTTTCGAAGTGATGACTTCTTCGTCAAGACCCGCGCCTTTAAACACTTCGCTTAGATGAGGCGCTCCCTTGTAATAGGCGTTATGGCACACCCAGCACTTGTGGTAGTAGATGTTTTCGCCGCGCGCAGGGCCGCCGGCGGCGACTTCCCTGTAGTGGTCGATCAGATAGGAGCGCTGCAAATCCTGGTTGGCAGAGGCGTCGGACGCGCTTTCACCTTGCGCGGGCAGCGCGCTTGCTTCCGCCGGACTCGTCATCAAACGCCCCGCCGACAAGCACACACCCAGCACCAAGCACATTGCGATCAACCAGAAATAACCCACGGTCTTTCGTGCCGGAGTCCACATCGCAGCAGCCTCCACCAACCATGAAAATCAGGTGCATCATATAACAAACATTCATTCAGGAACGGCATTTCCTCGACAGGCTCGCGGCCGGTGGCGGTTTGTTATTTGTGAAACGCAGCAGGAAAATCTAGGCCAGCTGGAATCATTTGCGGGTAGAATTTGAGCTGCCCGCCCTGCTGGAATAAACAAACTCGTAGGTGTATTTAAACACTCCTCGTAAGGCCGCGGCATCCTGTCTGCCCGGCCGTTCCGGGACCTGGGAGCAATTGTGTCACTCAATTTGCGTCGTGCGGGTATTCGAGAATGGGCATTTCGTTGTGTGCTTTTCTCACTGGTGATCTTTGCAGAGGGCCGCTGCGTGGCAGCCGACAATGCCGCCTTCGATTTGGCCGGGCCACCCCTGGAAATGAATGTGAGCCGGGCTGGCAAAACCTTGCCTATTGCGGAAGTCGCTAATTTGCAGGTGGGAGACCGGATATGGATACATCCCGATCTTCCCGAAGACCAGTCGGTGCACTACCTGCTAGTAGTCGCATTTTTGCGCGGTACTACAAATCCGCCGCCGGAGGAATGGTTTACGCGGGCGGAAACCTGGAACAAGAAGGTACGCGAGGAAGGGATCGTGGTGACGGTTCCGAAGGACGCGCAGCAGGCGCTGCTTTTCCTGGCGCCGGAAACCGGCGGGGACTTCAGCAGCTTGCGTTCCGCGGTGCGAAGCAAGCCGGGAGTGTTCGTGCGCGCGTCGCAGGATTTGAATCAGGCGAGCCTGGATCGCACCCGATCGGAGCGGTATTTGAGGGAAATCAAGAAAACTTCGGATTTTGATCCCAAGGCGCTGCGCGACCGCTCGGCGCTGCTGGCGCGGACGCTGAACATCAAGCTGGACGAGCAGTGCTTTGACCGGCCGCCGGAGCAGCAGGGGGCGTGCTTAACGCAGAACACCGACCAACTGGTTCTGGATGACGGACACAGCCAATCGATGGTGGCGGCGCTGACTTCGGGGCCTTCTTCGGATTTGATGGGGGCGATCAGCGCTACCTCTCTTGCCGGCGGCGGCTTTTACAGTCCGTACGTGGGAGCGGTTGTCGATCTGGCGAGGGTCTTGGGAGGGCTGCACACGGCTGCCTATCAGTACATTCCGGCGTTGTCGGTTCCGCAGGGAGCGCAATTGAATCTGCGGCTCAATAATCCGCCGTCGTTTCGCAAGCCGATGTCGGTGCTGGTGATAGCGCTACCAGCGGTCGAAGCGATGCAATTGCCGCCGCTGCGGTCGGTGACCAAGGATGAAGTTTTCTGCCTGCAGAAGCCGCTGCTGGTACTGCCGACCGAGGGCGCGCCTTTGGTGTTCTCGACCGATATCGCGCACGATTTTGTACTGCACCTAGAGGGGCGGAGTGATGCGGCGGTGGACTTGCCGGCGGTGGCTGATCCGTCGCAGGGCGGTTTTCTGATCGATACGCATGGATTGAGCGTTGTCAAACTTGAGCCCCATGTGAAGGGAACGCTGCATGGATATTGGGGATTTGATCCGTTCGAAGGGCCGGCGTTTCGATTGGAGAATGCGCATCCCGAAAAATGGGTGATCCCGGCGGTGGATCAGGGTGCGTTGATTACGGGGCGAGACGACGTTGTGCATGCCGATGCAGATGCCACGGCGTGCGTCGATCAAGTTCGCATCCAGAACGGCGGCGGAGGCGAGATCAAGACGACTTGGAAAGCGGCGAAGCCGGACGAGCTTGAAGTGCACGTGCCGCTGAAGGATCAAACGGCGGGGACGCTGAAGATGACCATTCAGCAATTTGGAACCACGCCCCCAGATCAACTCGATCTGCAGGCATATACCGAGGCGGCAAAGCTGGATGCGTTCAAGATCAATGCCGGCGACCGGCAGGGCGTGCTTACGGGAACGCGGCTTGATCAGGTGAACAGCTTCGAGCTGAAAGGAATCCACTTCGAGCCCGCAAAACTTTCGCGCGAGGGGCCCGTGGACGAACTGCGGTTATCGGCGGCGCAAGCAACAACCACGGCTCTTCTGCAGCCGGAAGAAAAACTTGTGGCCAAAGTCGATCTGAAGGACGGGCGTGTGCTTGATTTGCAGACCACGGTCGAGCCGCCGCGGCCCAAGGTGGATCTGGTCAGCAAGAACGTTCAGCAGGGTGGGACACGTTCACCCCTACATCTGACGAATCAGGATTCGCTGCCGCAGGATGGGCGCATGACGTTTTTTCTGAAGACGGAGGTTCCCGAGAGCTTTCCGCGCACAGAGAAAATTGAAGTGACCAGCGCGGATAGCTCCTTCGATGTGCTGCTGAGCGTTGCGGACGGAAATCTGGTGCTGCAGAATTCGCAGATGGTGATGGCGACACTTGATCCGCTGAAGAGTTTTGGGGCTTCGGCGTTTGGTCCGCTGCGGTTTCGGCCGGTTGACACAGACGGCGGCAAGGGAGACTGGCAGCCACTGGCCACGCTGGTGCGCATTCCCTCATTGCAGGAAATCCGTTGTCCTGACAGCCCGGATAAGCAGTGCAGGCTCGCTGGATCGAATCTGTTTCTGATCGATTCGGTCGCGGCCGACCCGCAGTTTACGCACAACGTATCGGTTCCGATCGGATTCGCGAACGCAACTGTCAATGTGCCGCGGCCGAACGGCACGCTCCTGTACATCAAGCTGCGCGACGATCCGACCACAGTAAACACGCTCACCCTGCCCGTGCTGCCCGACGAACAATAAGGCCGCCGCATCAGCCCATACGGCGACTGGCCAAATACTCCCTATCGCCTATACGGGTCCGATTACAGCCTGAATGAATTAAAGGCCAGAGGCGGCCTTTGCTGTCGAGGCCCACGAAACGCGGATCGGCCCCACGCGTCGGGCTCCAACGCGCCCTTGAGCCCATGGGACCACCTCGGCTTTGGTCCGCCCAGGGCTCTAATGCCCTGCAGGAAACGGCCATTCCGTGACATCGGCGGCTCGCCGGCTCATTTGCAGCTGTGCCTTTGCCTTCGGTCTGGGCGCCATGCGTCGGGCCGAAATGATGTAGACTACGGCCTGCCCCGTAAATCGGGGCCCGTGTCCCTTGACGCCACGTAAGGGGAATGAATGAACACGTCGCGGCACAGGAAAATTTGGTTGTCGTGCGCGGCCATGATCGCGGTTTCCAGCGGATTTCTCGGCGCGCGATCGGCCAAGCCGCAGGGATCAGCGGCTGATGCTCCCCCGAACGCGCCGACAGCCATAGTCAGCTCTCCTCGACCCGCCTCACAAATCAAGGGCCTATCGGTTCTGGGTTCCCAGCCCGTTGGCAGATTCAATGCGGTCTCCTACACGCGAACCTGGGGAACCGTCTCTGGCGTTGTCGCGCCCGGAGAAAACGTTCACGGACTGGAAGCGTTGGATCACGACAGCGACGGAAATTACCGATACACCGCCGAATTCGAAGTCATCGCCCCGGCAAAACCGGCGTCAAATTCAGTCATCGTCGTCGAGGTAGAAAATCGCGGCTCACCGATTCTTCTCGGCACGCTGCACAACGCCCCCGCCGTAGGGCCACCCAGCTCGGTAATGTACCCTGCAGGCCTTGGAAGCGGCTTTCTTTTCGACCACGCCACTTCCTACGCTCGCATTCAGTGGCAATACGGCGTCGCGGCAGGTGTTCCAAAGAACGCCGAAGGTGTTGGCGAAGTCGTCATGCGTGATTTCGGACGCCTGCTCGCCGGCCGAACCAAAATCGATCCGAAGCCTTCCTTCGATCCAGGAACTTACCGCACGCTGATTCTAGCCGGCATCAGCCAGAGCGGTTTTTACATCAACACGTTCATCGCCGAAGGCTTCAATGCCGATCCTCAATCGGGGCGTGCAGTTTTCGACGGAGCGCTGGCCGTCGACGGGGTGGGCGCTTGGCTCGCGCTAAACCAACTTGCGGCGCAAAATGGCTCGAACGAATATCCTTACGTTTTACCGAACGCCAAGCCACTCGCGCCCGCGGATCTCTTGAAACATTCCCAAAGCGATCCCTTCTACATTGACATTGCCAACTACACCGATTTCTACCGTCTCCGCGCCAGTGTTACCGATACAGCCGAGCGCCCCGAACGAATGCGGCGTTACGATTGGCCCAGTCCTCACGGCCAAGCAAAGGGCGGAAACTCATTGAGCCGCAAGTGCAACGAAGGCATCTTGGTGGACCTCAACACACTCACTTATGCACCCTACTTGCGAGCGGTAGCGCTCGAGCTCGAGCACACGCTCGGCGTACCTTCCGCCAAAAGTGCTCCGGCTCTGCCGCCCAGCACCCTCTTCAAGCTCGGGCCCGCACCCTCTGACGGGTCACATTTCAATTCCTTGCCAGGTACGACCCTGGAAGTTCCATCAACCGATAAAGACGACCAACCCCTGGGGGGCGTCCGCTTTCCGGATGTCCTTCATCCCGTCGGGAAGCCGGTGCCCGTTTCCCTTTCGCCCGCGGTGACGACCTCAATCGACCAAACCTGCGGCAACTTGGGCGGATGGCAACCGTTCACCAAGGAGCAACTCTCCGCGCGTTACGGCGATCAGGCCGGCTATGTAAAAGCCTATCGCGCATCTCTCGACGAACTCATCGCCGCAGGCTACCTGCTGGCATCAGATCGCGAGGAAATGCTCAAAACCGCAGCCCTTCGCTACGCCAACCCATGAACCGCGGTCTCCGGTTTGCTCACCGCGCCCGACCTCCGCTAGTCCCCACGGCCCAACGGAAAGAAGATTCTAGATGCCGTCTTTTCAGGAACCGCTTGCCAGTTTCCAGCCGTGCACAGAATCGAACCGGCATGTCAGTCAGGTGCTCTGTTGCGAGTGCTCCGTCTCCTATTCTCTCTGGCCCTGCAAAGCGGCCCAGTCCCCACCGCTTCGCACCTTGAGGAGCCCCTGCAAAAACCTGCGGCCCTGACAAGCAAGCCAATGCATGCGGAAGCAAGCGATTATCTTTTCTCCGTGACCGGGTTCGCGAAACTGCCGGGCGGGCCGCGCAGCCGTTTCGGAAGATTGACGGGGGCTAGCCCAGTCTAGTTCTGTCAGAACGCTCTTTTGTCCCTCTGGCGACCCCTTCCGCAGTAGACTCCTATTTTCGCATTCACAGATGTAGGTTGATTTGCGATGTGTCTTATGGTAGTTATACATTAAGATGATTCATCGAGGCCAAGGACCACTTGCTTCTCGATTGCGTCAGCGCAAGTTCCAGCTGCTGCGGCGTTTCTCTATCCCCGCCGATGCTCTCCCAGGCTCCCTCTCCCTTTCGCATCTCCGCTGCGGCAAGCCCACCTGTCATTGTGCCGATGACCGGGGACATCCGGTCTGGTCGCTGACCTTTATGGTTCAGGGGAAAAAGCAGGTCCAGCACATCCCCAAGGATTGGGTCGACGAGGTGCGGCGCCGGGTCAAGGCGGGGCGGGAGTTTCAAGACGCGGTCCGCGAAGTGCTGGCGGCCAACGCACAACTGCTCATGCTGGAGCGCCAGAAGCCTAAGAAAAAGAAAAAATGAACTGCGCGACGCCACGTCATCTGCTCCACTATGTGACACGGCGTCTTCGCCTCCGACGGTATCTCGAGGATCCCGGAGACGGTCGGCAACAACCCCAGATTCCGGCGCAGGCTCTGCTCTGGGCCCTGCTGATCGGACAGATCCTCCGGGAATCCAGTTTTCATGCGGTCGAGGCTTTGGCGCGTTCCTCGGCGCGACGAACACTCTCCATCGCCACGCCATTCTGTGACGATACGTTGGGTTATTTCACCGAGCGGCTCGATCCCAGTCCCACCCGGCAAGCCCTGCTCTCCCTCATCCGTGGCGCCAAGCGCAACAAAGCCTTTGATGATTGCCGCTGGATCGGTCTGGCCATCGATGGCACCGGTGCGGGATGGCGGGCTCAGCAGGGTTGCACGCTCTGTCGGCCGCAGCAGAACGCTGCCAAACAGATTCAGGGCTATCAACATTCTTTGGTGATGATCAGCGTGGTGGGCACCGGCCTGTCGCTGCCCTGCGATGGGGGAACCCTACGGACCCGGCGATAGCGAGTACGCGGCCGGACAACGCTTGTTGCGGCGGGTGATCGGGAGCGTGGGGAAACGATTGGCGCAGTATGTGGTCGCGGACGGTGAATTCGCCACCGCACCGTTCCTGCATACGGCAGGAGATCTCGGTCTCCGGGTGGTGGCACGGCTGAAAGACAACTTGCCGGAGCTATTTGCCGCCGCCCAGCAGCGTTTTCCTTGCGGGCCTCCAGCCACGGTTTTTCAGCATGGAGCGGATCGTGTGGAGCTCTGGGACGCGGAGGATTTCGATCCCTGGGAAACGCTCGCGTGGGAAACCGTTCGCGTGTTCTTCTATCGCCAGCACAAGCCGGACGGCACGGTGGTGGAAGCCTACTGGCTGACGAATTTCCCTGGCTCCACAGTGGGCCCGCAGGCTCTGTTCCGCATGGCCAAGAGCCGTTGGGAGATCGAGAACCAAGGCTTCAACGACGCCAAGAGCCGTCACGGTCTCGAGCATATCTGTCATCATCATGCCAACAGTCTGCTGATCGGCTGGCTCCTCACGATGCTGGCCTTGACCATCGAACGACTCTACCGACTACGGTACCTCCACCGTGGCAAACACCGGGTGCACAGCAGTGCCCAGTTGCTGCTGCTCTTGTGGCTCAGTCTCTCCCGACCGCGTGCTGTCAACAGCAGCTGATGCACAGCAGCAAAAAAACGAGATGTCCCCTTTTTCTGCACGTGGCCATTCCCCATCGCAACAACTTCATGAGGCGGCAAACGATTCGTAACAGACCTGTCTGAAAATAGCCCCCTCCGGTTGCAACCGGCCAGGGCGTGAGAAATCCAGCCTACATCCCCACTTCCTTCTCCGCCATCCTCAATTGTTCAGAAATCGTTGCGGGCCGCGCCGACACCTTGCTTTGGAAAGCTGAAGGGCCTACTATGATAGCTTACGATTTCATGTTTTCCTTTTTCTCCAAAAATGAAAACGATTGCGAGCCCAGCGACTTCGGCTGGGCTCCTCTGTTTTTCAGGCCTGCTTGTTCGCAAGCCCCGCGCAAAGAGAAAACTGATCGGAGAGCAGATGATTGACGGACCCATTCCCGAGGGTTTGACGTTTGATGACGTTCTACTGCTGCCCGGAAAGTCGTCCGTCTTGCCGGCGCAGGCCGACACGCGCACTTGTCTGTCGCGCAAAATCGCGCTGAATATCCCCATCGTGGCCGCCGCCATGGATACGGTAACCGATTCCCGCCTCGCTATCGCGATTTCCCGCCAGGGCGGCATCGGCTTCATCCACCGCAACATGACCATCGAACGTCAGATGGAGGAGGTCGACCGCGTAAAGCGCTCGGAAAGCGGCATGATTGTCGACCCGGTAACCATCGCTCCGGAAATGACCGTCCGCCAGGCGCTCGAGATGATGAACAAGTACAAGGTCTCGGGCGTTCCCGTCACGCGCGGACCACGCCTGGTCGGGATCCTGACGAACCGCGATTTGCGTTTCGAACGCAACCTCGACCAGCCCGTCAGCAGCGTGATGACCAAAGACAATCTGATCACCGTTCCTGTTGGCACCACGCTCGAGGAAGCCGAGCACATGCTGCAGCGCCATCGTATCGAGAAGCTGCTTGTAGTGGACAAGGATTTCAATTTGAAGGGCTTGATCACCGTCAAAGACATTCAGAAAAAAATTGAATTCCCGAATGCGACCAAAGACGAACAGGGACGCCTCCGTGTAGGTGCAGCCATCGGCGCAACAGGCGATTATCTGGAGCGTGCCGAAGAAATGGCGCGTGTGAAAGTCGACGCTATCGCGATCGACACCGCCCACGGCCACACTACCCGCGTCATCGAGGCCATCCGCAAGGTGAAGCGCAAATTCCCCGACCTGCAACTGCTGGCAGGCAATGTGGCGACCGCCGAAGGCGCCCGCGATTTGATCGCTCTGGGCATCGACGGCCTCAAGGTTGGCATCGGCCCGGGTTCGATCTGTACCACTCGCGTCGTGACTGGCGTGGGTGTGCCGCAAATCACGGCGATTCTCGAATCAGCCCGGGCGGCCGAAGGCACCGGCGTACCGGTCATTGCCGACGGCGGCATAAAATTCTCGGGCGACATCACGAAAGCAATCGCGGCCGGCGCCTCCGCGGTGATGATCGGCGGACTTTTCGCCGGAACCGAAGAATCACCGGGTGAAACGATTCTCTACCAAGGCCGCACCTTTAAGTCCTACCGCGGTATGGGGTCGCTCGGCGCCATGGAAGCAGGGTCGGCAGATCGCTACGCCCAAGAAGGCGCCGAACGCGGAAAGTCTGTGCCCGAAGGCATCGAAGGCCAGGTTTCCTATAAGGGTCCCTTATCGGGCTTGGTCGAGCAGCTGGTTGGCGGTCTGCGCAGCGGGATGGGATACTGCGGCGCGGCAAATCTGAACGAACTTCAGGAGCACAGCAGGTTCATTCGCATATCTTCCGCGGGACTCCGCGAAAGTCACGTTCATGATGTAATCATTACCCGCGAAGCTCCCAATTACCGGCTCGAATAATTTGGCTCAAACAGATCTCCACACCACGCAGGTGAACGGCTGCGCCCCTGGCGGGGCGACCCAAATGGGTTGGCTCGCGCGATGGTGGCCGGCGCTGGTCTGGGCCATCATCATTTCGCTGTTCTCGACCGGCGCTTTTACCGACCAGCACACCTCGTCCGTCATCGTTCCCATTCTGCACTGGCTGTTGCCAAAGGCTTCATACGCCACGCTATTGACGATCCATCACACCATCCGAAAGAGCGGGCATTTTATTGAATATTTCATCTTCAGCCTGCTCGTTCTTCGGGCCATCCGCGCAGGTCGTCAGGACACTCGCCTCGTGTGGGCCCTCGCCGCCATCGCCATTGTGGCCGGCTATGCCTCGCTCGACGAATTTCATCAATCCTTCGTCCCCGGCCGCACTCCACTGATTACTGACGTCCTGCTGGATACCAGCGGTGGCACGGCCGCGCAAATCATCGCTGGCTTGGTGCTTCTCTGGGGACACGTGCGCGAGCGCCAGAAGACGAAGAACTGAGTGACGCAAGGAGCATAAAGAAAACGGGCTTCTTCTCGCCGGTGACGGCAGAGAAGAAGCCGTTTCTAATCTAAAGAGGCTCGCGCGAGTATGCTGTCTACTGCTGGGCGGCAATCTTTTGTCTCTTCGTGCCGAACCCGCAGGCGTCGGCTTTCACATCGTATATCCCCACCGGAAGCGCGATCGCATCGTTCCTTTAGCCACAGTCATTTCAAGGCCCGGGGATGCTCCTTGCCACCCTTTTATCACGGCGGAATTCGACCCCAGGAGGCTTTTCTTTTTGGATCAGCTGGTAACCAAACACGGGTAAACCAAAAAACAAAAGACCCGCCCACGGCTGTGAACGGGCCTTCCCACGACGGGGGTTCAACGAACCTACTTCTTATTGACGGCGGCTTCCTTTTCTTCCGGCTCTGGCTCTGCTACGGCTTTTTGCTGCCTCTTTTCCTTCTTCTTCAACTCCGAGCCGATGAATTCAAGGATGGCCAGTTCGGCGCCATCCCCGATGCGCCAACCAGAGCGCACGATGCGCGTGTAGCCCCCGGGGCGATCCGCAAAGCGCGGTGCGAGATCGCTGAAAAGCTTCTTTGTCGCGTCCACAGTCATCAAGAAGGCCGCTGCCTGGCGACGCGAATGTAGCGAGTCCCGCTTGCCGAGAGTGATCATGCGTTCGGCAATCGGACGCGCCGCCTTGGCGCGGCGAAGCGTGGTTTGAATGCGTTCTCGCTCGATGAGGTTGGTGACCAGGTTACGGAGCGTCGCACGGCGGTGGGCCGGCTGGCGTCCAAGCTTGGAGCCGGAATTAAGGTGTCTCATGTTTTCTTTCCCGGCTTAGAGAGCCGTGGTTTCCTCCGAAGCAGCAGGCGCAGTCTGGCTCGGCAGCGGCGGCCAGATAATGCGGCCGTGCTCGTCGAATTTCATCCCGAGACTCAAACCCATCTTGTGCAGGATGTCCTTAATCTCGTTGAGCGACTTGCGGCCGAAATTTTTCGTTTTGAGCATTTCGGATTCGGTCTTCTGCACCAGCTCGCGAAGGTTCTGAATATTCGCGTTCTTCAAGCAGTTATACGACCGCACCGAAAGCTCAAGCTCCTCAACGGAGCGGTCCAGGAATTCGAGTCGCGGATCGGCGTAGTTCTCAACCGCTTCCTCCGGAAGGTCCGGGGTCTCTTCGAAGTTGATGAAGATGCTCATGTGATCCTTCACGAGCTTCGAAGCGAGACCAATTGCATCCTGAGGCGTGATCGCCGCGTTGGTCCAGACCTCGAGTGTCAGCTTTTCGTAATCTGTCATCTGGCCCAAGCGTGCCGCTTCCACCGCGTAGTTCACCTTGCGGACCGGTGAATGAACCGAATCGATCGGGATGTAGCCAATGGGCAAATCTTCGTCGAAGTTCCTGTCGGCGGAAACATAACCGCGGCCATTCTTGACACGCAACTCCATTTCGAGTTTCCCACCTTCGCTGACGGTTGCGATGTACACGTTCTTATCGAGCACGGCGATATTGGCGTCCTCTTCGATTCGAGCCGACGTCACCGGTCCCGGCGTGTCGACCGTCAGGGTAATGGTCTTGGGCTGATCGGTGTTCAACTTGAGAGGGACCTGCTTCAAGTTCAGGATGATATCGGTTGCATCCTCGACAACACCTGGAATCGGTGAAAACTCGTGCAGAACGCCTTCGATCTTTACCGCCGTGATCGCCGCACCTTCGATGGAGCTGAGCAAAGCGCGCCGCAGCGCGTTACCAACGGTCGTTCCCCAGCCGCGCTCAAAAGGTTGCGCCGAAAACCGCCCATACTTGTCGGTCAGTGTCTCCGGTTCTGCTGCCAGACGCTTTGGTTTCTGAAAGCCCTTCCACATATTTCTACTCCTCCTGGTCCGCCCGCGGCGGACCTTGCAAACCCTCGGACGTATTTGAAGTGAAAGATCGCGCTACTTCGAGTAAAGCTCGACGATCAATTGCTCATTCATTGGCGGCGTCTGCACATCCTCACGGCGTGGCATCGCCACGACGCGCGCCTTGAAGTTCTGCCGGTCGATATCGAGCCACGGAGCCACGCCTTGACTCTGTGCCAGATTGCGCGCTTCGAGCACCATCGCGTTCTGGTGCATGTTTTCCTTGAGCGCTACCTCATCGCCCACCGTCACAAGATAGCTGGGAATGTTGACTTTGTGCCCCTTCACGCGGATGTGCCCGTGCAACACCAACTGGCGGGCCTGGGCGCGCGAACCGGCCAGGCCCATGCGATAGACCACATTGTCCAGCCGGCGCTCGAGTGCGATCACCAGATTTCCGCCGGTCGGCCCCTTGGCGCGAACAGCCTTCTCGAAGTATGAGCGGAACTGCCGTTCCAGCAGCCCGTAGGTGCGCTTTACCTTTTGTTTTTCGCGCAACTGGACGCCGTAACCAACCATCTTCGCGCGCCGCGCCTGGCCGTGTTGGCCCGGTACGAAGTTGCGCTTCTCGATGGCGCATTTTTCGGTATAGCACCGGAGGCCCTTCAGGAAGAGTTTCATCCCTTCCCGGCGGCACAACCGGCAAACTCCTTCGCGATGTCTTGCCAAGTGCTTCCCTCCTTTGCATCAACTGTCGAAAACATTTCGAATCAGACGCGACGGCGCTTGGGCGGACGGCAGCCGTTATGCGGCACCGGCGTGACGTCCTTGATGGCGTTAATGTGCAAGCCGGAGGACGCCAGCGCACGCACCGCCGACTCGCGGCCCGCACCAGGTCCCTTGACGCGTACTTCGACCGACTTCATGCCGTACTGATCGCGCGCCACTCCCGCTGCCGTCATAGCGGCCTGCTGCGCGGCGTAGGGTGTGCCTTTGCGCGACCCCTTGAACCCAACCGAGCCCGCCGAAGACCAGCTCACGGCGCGTCCTTCAGGATCAGAGAGCGTCACAATGGTGTTGTTAAACGTCGCCTGAATGCACACGATGCCGTGCGGCACCACGCGCTTCTCTCTCTTCTTCCGGAATTCCTTCTTGCGCTTCGACGGTTTTGCCCCTGCTGCTGGGGCGGCCGCTGCATCCTTGGTTTCTTTTGCCACGCTCGTTTCTCTCCTCTGGCCACTTCTTCGCGGGCCGCTTGCGAGCCCGCAATCAGGTGCTTTACTTCCGGGCCATCGTTTTCTTCTTCGCGGCAACGGCGCCCTTGCGCGGGCCCTTCCGGGTGCGCGCATTGGTGTGCGTACGCTGGCCGCGGACCGGCAGATTGCGGCGATGACGCAGCCCGCGATAGCACTGAATTTCGATCAGCCGGCGGATGTTCATCTGCATCTCCTTGCGGAGATCGCCTTCCACCCGGCCTTCGGCTTCGATCGCGGCGCGCAGACGCGTTACTTCCTCCTCGGTCAGGTCCTTGATCTTCTTCGTCGCCTCGACGTTCGCCTTCTCAGCAAGCGACCGCGCGCGCTGCTGCCCGATGCCATAGATCGCCGTCAGGCCGATCCACAGCCGCTTGTTCGGGGGCAAATCCACACCTGCGATACGTGCCATTGTCTTCTCCTAGCCCTGACGCTGGCGGTGCTTCGGATTCGCACAGATCACACGCACCACTCCGCGCCGATGGACGATCTTGCACTTCATACAGATTTTCTTTACTGACGCCCGTACCTTCATTCGACTCCGTCCTTCCCTGCTGTTCGCCGCACTACTTGTAGCGGTAAACGATTCGTCCCCGCGTCAAGTCGTAGGGCGAAAGCTCGACCGCTACGCGATCGCCCGGCAGAATACGGATAAAATTTTTCCGCATCTTGCCCGAAATATGCGCGAGCACCTGGTGCTTGTTCTCAAGCTCCACGCGAAACATTGCATTGGGTAGGGGCTCGATCACGGTGGCCATCACCTCGATGGCGTCCTCTTTCCCGCTTCCCTCACCCGGCTTCTTTTTTTCCGGCTCTGGCCTTCTCGCCATGTGCTCCCGTCTATGCCCGAATTCCGCTCTTCACTTGTCTTTGTCTACCAAACTGGCCCGCTGGCTTCGCGCGGCCGCGTCAATATCCACGGCCCGTCCGCGGTGACGGCTACCGTGTGCTCGAAATGCGCCGAATCGCTGCCATCCGCGGTCACAGCCGTCCAATCGTCGTCCAGAACCTTCACCGCAGGGCCTCCCGTGTTCACCATCGGCTCAATCGCGAGCACCATGCCCTCCTGAAGCCGCGGTCCCTGCCCGGGCGTGCCGTAGTTCGGAATCTGCGGGTCCTCGTGCATCCGGGTGCCGATGCCATGCCCTACAAACTCGCGAACCACCGAATAACCGTTCTTTTCAACCCACTGCTGCACGGCCGCCGATACATCTCCCAGCCGGTTGCCCGGCCGGACTTTCTCGATGGCCCGCTCGAGCGATTCCCGCGTCACCCGCAAAAGCTTTTCGCGCGTCGCTGAAATCTTGCCCACCGGAACGGTCAGCGCGGCATCGCCAAAATAGCCGTTCAACTCGACGCCGAAATCCATCGACAGGATATCGCCCTCGCGAAGCTTTCGCGACTGCTGACGGAATACCATGCACGACTTCCTGGTTGATCGACGCGCAAACCGACCCCGGGTACCCGCGATAGCCCTTGAATGCCGGTCGCGCGTGCTGTTGCACCGTATACTCCTCGGCGAATTCGTCCAGTTCCTTTGTCGACATGCCCGGCTTCACCATCGCACGCATTTTCTCGAGTGCGCCCCAGACGATCAGGCCTGCCTGGTGCATCTTCTCGAGCTCCGCAGGCGATTTACAGATGACCATCTCTGCTTGCCGCACGTTCCACGATCCTTGCCAGCGTGCGGCCTACGTCTTCCATGCTGGCCGCGCCATCCACTATCTCCAGCGCGCCTTGCTTCCGGTAGTAATCCGAAAGGGGCTTGGTTTGCCGCTCGTACGCTTCTAAGCGCTGCTTCACGACTTCCGGCTGGTCGTCGGCACGCTGAATCAATTTCCCGCCGTCGTTATCGCAAACGCCGGAAGCCTTCGGAGGCAAATCGTAAATATTGTAAATTTCGCCTCCGACGCTGCAAGTGCGGCGTCCCGTCAAACGCCGCAACAGCTTCTCCGGATCGACTTGAATATCCATCACGATCGGCTTGCCAAAACCCAGCCGGTCAAGAATCTTGTCGAGCTGCTCGGCCTGCGGCAAGGTCCGCGGAAACCCGTCGAAAACAAAACCGTGGACCGAATCTGGCTGCGCCAGCCGCTCTTCCACCATCTTCATCACGATTTCATCCGGCACCAAGTCGGCCGCCTTCCATGATCGGCTTGGCCAGGCGTCCGGTGGGGGTGCCGCGGCTGACCGCATCGCGAAACATGTCCCCCGTCGAAAGGTGCGGCGCTTCGAATCGTTTGGCTATGAGTTTCGCTTGGGTGCCTTTTCCTGCGCCGGGAGGCCCCAGCAGAATCAGTGCGTGATTAAGAGGCATTCCCACCGCCGAATGACGGTTATCACCCTCGACGACTCCGTACCCGGCGCCCTTTGGCAACGAATCCTTCGTAATTCCTCATCACCAATTGCGCCTCCAGCTGTTGAACCGTATCCATCGCCACGCCAACCACAATCAGTAGCGATGTCCCGCCGAAATAGAACTGCACTCCCAGACCATCCAGTACGAACCGCCACATATGCTGATCAAACCAGTTGCCGCCCAGCCAGACCGGAAGGTGCTGCAAATGGATCCCGGAGATCAACCATTCCGGCAGCAAGCAGACAATCGCCAGATACACGCCACCAACCAACGTCAAACGCGACAGAATGCGATTGATGTGTTCTGAAGTGTTCCGCCCTGGACGGATGCCGGGAATGAAACCGCCATACTTCCGCATGTTGTCCGCAAGCTCGGTGGGATTAAAAATAATCCCCACGTAGAAAAACGCAAAGAAGATGATCAGGGTCACGTAAATTAGGGTGTAAAGAGGCTCACCCCAGCTGATGGCCTTGGCAAAGCGGTCAAAAAACGGTGACTTGTTCTGAAATATAAGAGCCAGAGTCTGCGGGAACGTCAGCAGCGAGCTCGCGAAGATCGGAGGTATCACCCCTCCTGAGTTGACCCGTAGCGGCAGATAGGTCATCTGTCCGCCCATTACCCGGCGGCCCATCACGCGCTTGGCATACTGCACGGGAATCCGTCTCTGCCCGCCCTCTACGAAGACAATGAAGGCGATGACCCCCGCCATCAGGGCCAGCAGTCCTAATCAGAGCGATCGGCGTAAACGATCCCCACTGCGAGGTCTTCGCTTTGTCCCACAGATCGCCAACCGCGCGCGGCAAACCCACAACGATGCCCGCAAAGATAATCAGCGACATCCCGTTGCCGATGCCGCGATCGCTGATCTGCTCGCCCAGCCACATGATGAACGCCGAGCCAGTCGTCAGCGTCAGCATCGTCATCAAGATGAACCGCACGCCGGGGTTGTAGACCAGCGCCTGGCCAGAAAGATTCTGCCGCGTCAGCGTCAGCGCGATGGTAAACGATTGAAACGCACTCAAGATGATCGTCAAATAGCGCGTGTATTGCGTAATCTTACGCCGGCCGAGTTCCCCTTCCTTTTGCAAGCGCTCGAGGTACGGCCACACGACAACCAGCAACTGCAGAATGATCGACGCCGTGATGTAGGGCATGATGCCCAGCGCAAAAATCGTGAGCCGGCGGAAGTTGCCGCCGCTGAAAAGGTCGATGATGCCGAGCACCGAACCGCGGCTCTGTTCAAAAAGCTGCTGCAGCAGGTCGGTATTGATTCCAGGCGTAGGAATGAACGCGCCGAGCCGGTACACACCCAGAAGCCCCAGCGTAAACAGGACGCGGTTACGCAGGTCCGGCGTGCTGAAAATGTTCCGGAATGCTTCGACCAGCTTCTTCATTGCATGACTTCGACCTTCCCACCAGCGCCTGTGATCTTCTCCTGCGCCGACTTGCTAAAGGCATGCGCCCGGACGGTCAGCGCAACCTTCAAGTTCGCCATTACCAAGAATCTTCACGCCATCGCGCATGCGCCCGCACGATGCCCATGGCGCCGCGAGCGACTCCGGCGTAACCGTATCGCCAGCGGCGAACACATTCAAGGTCTCGACGTTCACGACCGCGAAGGACTTCGAAAACGGGCTGGAAAAACCGCGCTTGGGCAGGCGGCGGTGAAGCGGCATCTGGCCGCCCTCAAAACCCGGCCGGCGCGAGTAGCCACGACGGGACTGCTGCCCCTTGTTTCCCGCGCCCGAGGTCTTTCCCATCTTCGATCCCATGCCGCGGCCCACGCGCACTTTGCGGTGGCGCGAGCCGCGCGGCGGCTTCAAATTCGATAATGTCGATTCCATATCGACCCTAGTCCTGAATTTCGACCAAATGATGAACCTTCGCGATCATTCCGCGCGTTTCCGGCGTGTCCGGCTCGCTCCACGACCTGCTGCATGCGGCGGAATCCCAGCCCGCGAATCGTTTGCCGCATGTCGCGAGGGCAGCCGATGAAGCTGCGAATCCACTTGATTTTCAGCGTTCCCGAATTCTTGTTTTGTCGTAGCCATGGTCTTATGGCGCGGAAGCTACGAAACCGACCGCTTCCTCCGTTCCACGTCCTCGCGATTCCGCCACTTTGGCAGCATCTTTTAGATGCAACAGCGCATCGAACGTCGCTTTGATCACGTTGTGGGGGTTGGAGGTTCCCGAGCGACTTTGTCAGCACGTTCTGGATTCCCGCAACCTCCATCACCGCGCGCACTGGACCGCCGGCAATCACGCCAGTTCCTTCCGGCGCCGGCTTCAGAAGCACCTGTCCGGAACCGTAATACCCGATCACCTGGTGCGGAATCGTCGATCCCTTCAGGTTGAGCCTCACCATATTCTTCTTGGCCTGCTCGATGGCTTTGCGGATCGCCATGGGCACTTCGCGCGCCTTGCCCATCCCGAATCCGGCGTGGCCGCCCTGGTCGCCCACGACCACGAGCGCCGAAAAGCTGAGGTTCTTGCCGCCCTTCACAACCTTCGTGACGCGGTTGATCGAAACCACCTGGTCCTTCAGATTCGCCTGATTGGTCTCAATCAGCCGGCGAACGGAAAGCGTATCTTTAAGCTCTTGTTTCGGCATAGTTTTTAGAACTTCAGGCCCGCCTCCCGGGCCGCTTCCGCCAGCGCCTGAACGCGGCCGTGATACTGATAGCCACCGCGGTCAAACACAACTTTTTCGACGCCCTTCGCCGTGGCGCGTTCCGCAATCGATTTTGCCGACCACTTTCGATGCCGCGATGTTGCCGCCGCCCTTGATCACCGCCTTCACTTCCGCATCCAGCGAACTAGCCGACGCGATCGTGCTTCCGGTTTCATCGTTGATGACCTGCGCGCGAATGTGCCTGCTCGAACGGTGCACGCAAAGCCGCGGACGCTCGGTCGTGCCAGCAGATCTTCTTGCGCATGCGCACATGGATGCGCCGCCGATGAGCCACGCGCGATAATCTTCGAACTGGTGCCGCCACTCTGGTTCTCCTTTTCCTTCGCTATGCTGAGGTCTTCGCTCCGGCCTTACCAGCCTTCTTCTTCAGGCGTTCGCCGGTAATTCGAATGCCCTTCTGCTTATACGGATCGGGCGGACGCAGCGCGCGCAAATTCGCCGCCACTTGCCCTACTTGACCCTTGTTTGCTCCCGAGACGGTCATGTGCGTCTGCTTTTCGATGGCCATCTGGATGCCCTCAGGAATCGGGAACTCGATGGGATGCGAATACCCAAGCGCCAATACGATGTTCTTGCCCTTTACCTCGGCGCGGTATCCGACGCCCACGATGTCGAGATCCTTCTTGAAACCCTGCGTCACGCCGGTCACTGCATTCGCCACCAGCGCTCGTGCGAGGCCATGCAGCGCGCGGTGATCTTCAGTTTCGCGCTGCGCTACAAGCGTACCGTCCTTCTGCTCGAACCGGATTCCGCGCGGCACCGCCACGATCATCTTGCCCTTGGGCCCCTGCACTTCCACCGATTCCAGCTTGAGTTGCACCTTCACCCCGGATGGCAGGGGGATAATCTTATTTCCGATTCGCGACATAACCTTTCAAACCTCGTTCCCTGGAACTTCTACCAAACCTCGCACAGCAACTCGCCGCCAACTCCCTCTTTGCGAGCCGACTGCCCCGTCATCACACCCCGCGGCGTTGAAACGATGGAGATGCCCATGCCGCCAACCACCGGGCGAATTCCAAATTTCCCCACATACCGGCGCGAGCCCGGGCGCGAAACACGCTTGAGATCGGTGATCACGCTGCGGCGGTCAGGGGTATAGCGAAGGAAAATGCGAAGGTTCTTCTTTCCCTTCTCGTCGACCACTTTGTAATTCGCGAGATAGCCTTCTTCCTTCAGGATGCGGGTAATTTCCAGTTTCAGCTTGGACGACGGCATGTCGATCCGGGGGTGCTTGGCCCGCGTGGCGTTTCGAATCCGCGTCAACAAATCGGCAATGGGATCGGTTGTCATTCTTGTTTTCCTTACCAGCTGGCCTTCACCACACCGGGGACTTCGCCCTTGAGCGCCAAGCCGCGGAAACAGATACGACACATCTCAAACTTCCTCAAAAAGGCGCGCGAGCGGCCGCAGATCCTGCAGCGATTCCGCTTACGGACCTTGAACTTCAGCTTCCTTCTCAACTTTGCCATTTGGCTAGTGCGCGCCATCCTGAATCCTCTCCTTACGCTCGAAAGGGCACGCCGAGCAGCTTGAGTAGCTCGCGCCCTTCTTCGTCGTTACGGGCCGTGGTGGTAATCGTAATGTTCATGCCCTTGATTTTGTCGACCCGGGTGTAATCGATTTCCGGGAAAACCAGCTGGTCCTTCAGTCCCAGCGTGTAGTTCCCGCGACCATCGAATGAATTGGGCGGCAGCCCTTTGAAGTCGCGCACGCGGGGAAAAACCACGCTGGCGAGAGCCGGTCAAGAAACTCATACATCCGCTCGCCGCGCAGCGTGACCATGCAGCCGATGGGCATGCCCTTGCGGATTTTGAAATTCGCGATCGACTTCTTCGCGCGGGTGATCACTGGCTTCTGCCCGGCGATCTGGCCGAGTTCCTGCGCCGCGGTGTCCAGCAGCTTCACGTTCTGGCTCGCTTCGCCCAGGCCGATGTTGACCGTCACCTTCGAAACCCGCGGCACGGCCATGGTATTCGAGTAGCCGAAGCGCTTGGTCAGCGCCGGCACAGCTTCTTTTCGGTACTTTTCATGCAAACGGCTGATCATTTCTACTTTCTAGCCTTTCTCTGCATCAGCACTTCTTGCTGGCGTCTAATTCTCAAATGTCGTGTTGCAGCGCCGGCAGTCGCGCACCTTGGTTCCATCCGGCAGCGTCGTGTGTCCCGCGCGCGTGTGCTTGCCGCATCCCGGGCAAACCAGCATCACGTTCGACACGTGAATCGGCCCTTCCTTGTCCAGAATTCCGCCGCGCACATTCTTCTGACGGGTTCGGCCGCGTATGCTTCTTGATGATGTTGGCGTGCTCCACGGTTACCGTGTGCTTCGCCGGATCCACCGTGAGCACCTTGCCCGGTCTTGCCCTTTGACCGGCCCGGCCATCACCTTTACGGTGTCGCCGTGGCGAATGCCCGATTGGCTCCGGTCGCTTCTTGCGCTTTTGCCATCGCTACCACACTTCCGGAGCGAGCGAGATGATCTTGGTGAATTTCTTCTCGCGCAGCTCGCGCGCTACCGGACCGAACACGCGCGTTCCCACCGGCTCGCCCGCATCGTTGATGATCACCGCGGCGTTGTCATCGAAGCGGATGTAGCTTCCATCCTTGCGGCGCTGTTCTTTCCGCGTCCGCACCACCACTGCCTTCACCACTTTGCCCTTTTTAACCTGTCCGTCAGGCGTCGCTTCTTTGACCGCCGCTGTGATCACGTCACCCAAGACCCGCCGTCAACCCTGCATCTCCGCCAATCGGGAGAATGCAAGTGATCTGACGGGCGCCCGAATTATCGGCCACCGTCAGCCATGTCCGCATCTGAACCATTGTCGTGCTCCCTTATCCTTCGCCTATTGCACGCGCGTTGAGCGCGACAACACTTGCTTCAGCCGCCACCGCTTCAGTTTCGAAAGCGGACGCGTGGAAACGATCCGAACCGTGTCGCCCACTCGCGCTTCGCCTGATTCGTCGTGCGCGTAGTATTTCTTCCCCGATCGCACCACCCGGCGATAGAGCGGGTGCTGCGTTGCGCGGGTGACCTTTACGACGATCGTCTTCTGCATCTTCGCGCTGGTCACCACGCCGGTCAGTTCCTGCCGCGCGCCGCGTTCGCGAGCGCCTTGCTGCGGCGCCGCTGTTTCCTTCGCCATTACTTTTTCCTCAGTTCGTTTTCGCGCAACAGCGTCTTGACGCGCGCGAAATCTTTCTTGGCTTCCCGCAGCTTCTTCAAACCTTCCGACTGCCCGGTGGTCATCTGGAACCGCAGACGGAAAATCTGCTCGCCCAGATCGCGCTCCTGAATTTCCAGCTCGTTGCGATTCATGTTGCGGTACTTTTCGATTCTTTCCGCCTTGCTCGCCATTACAGTTCCTCCGCCCGTGTGACGAACTTCGTCCTGATGGGCAGTTTGCTCGCCGCCAGCTTCATGGCCTCAGTAGCCGACGCCAAATCAACGCCCGCCATCTCGAACATCACCCGGCCGGGCTTTACGACCGCTACCCAGCGCTCCGGTGGACCTTTACCCTTGCCCATACGAGTTTCGGCAGGCTTCTTCGTGAACGGCTTTCCGGAAAAATCCGGATCCACAGCTTTCCGCCGCGCTTGATGAACCGCGTGATCGCGACGCGTGACGCTTCGATTTGCCGGTCGGTGATCCAGGCCGGCTCGAGCGCCTTCAGCCCGTAATCGCCAAACGCCAGTGATCCGCCGCGCCAAGCTTTTCCGGTGCGCCGCCCGCGCTGCTGCTTGCGGTACTTCACTTTTTTCGGCATCAACATAATGACTGGCCCGTTTCCTTATGCTTCCGCGCCTGCGCTGCCAGACGCCCCGCGCTTGCCGCGCGGCGGAATTTTTTCGCCCTGGTAAATCCAGCACTTCACGCCGATGATGCCGTAGGTGGTCTGCGCCTCGGCCAGCCCGTAATCGATATCCGCGCGAAGCGTCTGCAGCGGCAGCCGCCCCTGCAGATACCATTCCTTGCGCGCGATTTCCGCACCGTTCAGGCGTCCGCCAACGTGCACCTTGATACCCTTGCAGCCGAATCGCAGCGCCGAATCGACCGCCTTACGCATCGCCCGCCGGAATGCCACGCGCTTTTCAAGCTGCAACGCAATCGACTCCGCCACCAGCTGCGCCGCAAGTTCGGGCCGATGCACTTCCTGAATATCGATGTGCACTTCGCGCTTGGTACGCTTCTGCACTTCGTTCTTGAGCTTGTCGATTTCCGAGCCCTTGCGGCCGATGATGATTCCAGGACGCGCGGTATAAATCCGGACCACCAGCTTGTTCGCCGCCCGCTCGATGTCGATCGAATCCACTGCCGGCCGACTTCAGCCGCTCCTTCAGCTGCTTGCGCAGCATGCACGTCTTCGTGCAACAGGTCCGCGTAATCCCGTTTGGCGAACCAGCGGGATTTCCAGCCCTTGTTGTAGCCCAGCCGAAATCCGTACGGATGTGTTTTCTGCCCCAAATTTCCCTCCTACTTCTTCTTCTGCGATTCTTTCGCGCGCTTCTCAACCGCCTTGCGAGCCTTTCGCACCGCCCCTCGCAGGCCCTTCGATGCTTCCGCTTCGGCCGCCGCCGCTGCCGCGCGGTCCGCGGCTGCGCGCACGTGCTCGGAGACCGCCACCGAGATGTGGCTGGTCCGCTTCTGATACCGAAATCCGCGGCCCATCGGAGCCGGCCGCATCCGCTTCCAGCGCGGCCCTTCGTTCACGAAACACTGCGTCACATACAGCGCGTCCACATCCAGTGACGCGCCGGAATCATCCGCTTTGCGCTCCGCATTGGCAATCGCGCTGCGCAAGGTCTTCTCGATATCTTTGGCAATGCGCTTCTTGGTGAACCGCAACGTCTGCAGCGCTTCTTCGGCGCGCTGGCCGCGGATCAAATCGATCACCAGCCGGGCCTTCTGCGGCGACACGCGAACAAATCGCGCGGTCGCCATTCCTTCAATCTGACCGTGTACCTGGGTAGCTGTCGCCATCGTCTATGCCCTTCGCCTTAGGCCTTGGGCGCGCCTGCGCCGCCTGCCGGAGCGCCGCCTGCCGGAGCCGCCGCCCCCGCTGCCTTCTCAAGCGCCGCTTTCACGGCATGTCCCTTAAAGCTTCTGGTGGGAGCGAACTCACCGAGCTTGTGCCCGACCATCTGCTCGGTGATGTAAACCGGGATAAACTTCCTCCCGTTGTGCACCGCGATGGTGTGCCCCACCATCTCGGGCAGAATCGTCGACCGCCGCGACCACGTCTTCACCACTTTCTTTTCATTCCGGGCGTTCAGCGCCTCCACCTTCACTCGCAAGTGGCCATCAATGAACGGGCCCTTCTTTAATGAACGAGGCATGTTTCCTCTATTCCTCCACCCGTCGCAGCTTCACCCATTTCTCGCGCCGAAGCTTGCGAAACCCCCGCACGGGACCCGATACCCGGTGCGAAAGAGGGCAGAAAGGGCATACAAACCTCGTTCCCTGCGCGTTGGGTATCTTCTCCACGATTACGGCCCAGCCGTTCCGGCACAGCCGCAACAATACCTGCGGTGCCGGAACTGACTTCGAATTGACCTTTGCCACCGGCTTTACGGGGCGGCGCGGAGCTGCCTTCCGCGGGCGCGCATTCCGGCGTGGTGCACGTCGAGACGAACGTGTCGCTGTCATAAGGCTCTCAATTCCCCGCCGCGCCGGGTTCATATTTTCAACTGCTCCAAACTACGGCTTGCGCCGCTCCACGATCATCCGGTTGCTCTTACGCTTCTTGCGCGTCTTCGCCCCCAGAGTCGGAAATCCCCACGGAGTCTGCGGGTGATTGCCCTTCACGCGGCCTTCTCCGCCGCCGTGCGGGTGATCCACCGGGTTCATCGCCACTCCGCGCACCGTCGGTCGCTTCCCGTGCCACCGCGTGCGTCCCGCTTTCCCGTAGGTCACATTTTCATGGTCGAGATTGCCCAAGCTGGCCAATCGTCGCCATGCACTCCACGCTGAACTTGCGAACTTCACCCGAAGGCAGCTTCACCAGAGCGATGTCACCTTCTTTGCTCAGAAGTTGCGCCGCGCCGCCTGCCGCGCGTACCACTTGCCCTCCCTTGCCGGGAAACAACTCCAGGTTGTGAACCATTGTGCCCGGGGGATGTGCCGGAACTTCATCGCATTTCCCGGCAGAATATCCGCGCCTTCGCCGTTTTGCACCGTCATGCCCACTTCGAGGCCCACCGGCTGCAGAATGTAGCGCTTCTCGCCGTCCGCGTAGTGCAGCAGCGCGATCCGTGACGAGCGGTTGGGATCGTATTCAATTGCGGCAACTTTCGCGGGAACCCCCGTCTTGTCTCGCCGGAAATCGATCGAGCGATAGCGCCTTGCGTGTCCGCCGCCGCGATGCCATGAGGTGATCTCGCCATGCGAGTTACGGCCGCCGCTGCGTTTCTTTGATTCGGTGAGAGACTTTTCCGGCGTCTCCTTGGTGATCTCGCTCTTGTCGAGCATGGTCAGGAAGCGCCGCGCCGGTGTGTACGGTTTAAATGTTTTCAGTGCCATTCTTGCCTCGAGCCTTCCAAAGGCCAGTCTTCGGAAACCGCTGAAATTACAGATTCTCCGCGTATTCGATCATCTTTTCGCCGGGCGCCAGTTTCACGTAGGCCTTTTTCCAGTCGCTGCGAAAACCTTCGGCGCGTCCCCGGCGGCGGAATTTGCCGTGAAAAATCGCGGTGCGCACCTGGGCCACTTTCACTTTGAAAATGCGCTGTACCGCTTCTTTCACTTCCGTCTTGGTGGCGTCGGCGGCGACCTCAAATACCACAGTGTGCTGAGTCTCTTTTACGCCCAGGCCCTTTTCGGTGATGATCGGCCGGCGGATCACTTGATACAATCGCGTCGCCATAAACTATTCCTTTTTCGCCTTGGGCTTTGCCGCAGCCTTTGCTTTTTTGGCAACCTTGGAAGCAGGCTTCTTCGCAACCGCCGCCTTTGCCTTCGCGGGTGCTGGCTTCTTCTTGGCTGGCTCATCCGGCGTTGGTTTGGTCGCGGCTCCCTGGCCAGCACCTGAATCGGACTTGACCGCCGAAAGGCCGTTGCTCAGCTTGAGGGCCGCTTCGCGGGAAAGCATCAGATGGTCGTGGCGCATCAAATCATAGGTGTCAAGCTGCGTCGTCGGGACCAGCGTCACACCCTCGAGATTCCGGCTGGCCCGCTCCAAATTCACGCTGGGGGCATTTGCCACCAGCAAAATCGTTCGAGTTTCCCCCTCGAGCTTTCCGAGCGATTGCCGGAACGCCTTTGTCTTGTGGGTCTCCAGCGTCCAGGCCTCCACCACCGTCAGCTTCTGCTGCGCCGCCTTGGCCGATAGCGCCGACCGCAGCGCCCCCACAATCATCTTTTTGGGCAGCGCGTAATCGTAGCTGCGAGGCACCGGTCCGTGGACGGTGCCACCGTGGCGCCACAGAGGCGACCGGATCGATCCGACGCGCGCGCGTCCGGTGCCCTTTTGCTTCCAAAGCTTCTTGCCCGAGCCGCTGACTTCGCTCTTATCCTTCGTCTTGTGTGTTCCGGCACGATCGCCCGCCAGGCGATGCCGCACCGCCTCGTGCAGCAAGTGTTCGTTGACTTTCGCGCCGAACACGTCATCGGCAAGCTCTAGCTGGCCGACGGTCTCTCCATCCAGGTTTTTCACGTCCACAACTGGCATCGTCGTCTCTCGCCGTTTCTTGAACTACGGTTTCGCCTTGCGAATAAAAATGTAAGCACCCGCCGGGCCCGGCACCGCGCCGCGCACCAGCAGCAAATTCTCGTCGGCATCGATTCGAACCACACGCAGATTCTTCGATGTCTTGCGCTCATTGCCCATGTGCCCCGGGAAATGCTGGTTCTTCCACACCCGGGAAGGAAACGAGCTCGCGCCGATTCCGCCCGGAGCGCGATGGAACATCGAGCCGTGCGAGGCATCGCCGCCGGCATAGTGCCAGCGCTTCACGCCGCCCTGAAAACCTTTACCCTTGCTCACACCGGTCACGTCGACCAATTCACCAATCTTGAAACCGTCGACCAGAACGCGTTCACCAGGCTTGGTTTCGTCCTTCGCATTTTCCGTCCGAAACTCGCCAACATAGCGCATGGGGGCCAGGTTGGCTTTCTTGAAGTGCCCGGTTAAGGCCTTGTTTACGCGTTGCGGCTTGATGAATTCCACCAGGCCGAGTTGCACTGCGTCGTAGCCGTCTTTATCCTTGGTACGCCGCTGCACCACCACGCACGGCCCTGCCTGAAGCACCGTGCACGGCACCGCCGTGCCGTCTTCGGCGAAGACTTGCGTCATTCCCAGCTTGATTCCGAGTATTCCGTTGACTGCCATCTCGTATGCTCTTTCCTTCGTTAGTGGCGCACTTGCAAACTACTTGACCGCGTGTTCCCGGCCGAACGCTTTAATCTCGACGTCAACGCCCGGAGGCAAATCGAGCTTCATAAGCGCATCAACCGTATCCGGGGTAGGCTCGAGTATGTCGATCAGCCTCTTATGCGTGCGCATTTCGAACTGCTCGCGCGACTTCTTGTCCACGTGCGGCGACCGTAGCACCGTCCAGCGATTGATCACCGTGGGCAGAGGAATGGGCCCGGCCACATCAGCCCCGGTGCGCTTAGCGGTGTCGACAATCTCCCGCGTCGACTGGTCGAGAATGCGGTGATCGTACGCTTTCAAACGAATGCGAATTTTTTCTCCGTTAGGCATGGTTTACTCGATAATCTCCGCGACGGCTCCGGCGCCGACGGTATGGCCGCCTTCGCGAATCGCAAAGCGCAGCCCTTTTTCAAGCGCCACCGGTGTGATCAGCGTGATCTCCGCCGACACGTTGTCTCCCGGCATCACCATCTCCACTCCCTGAGGCAGCTTGACATCTCCGGTGACGTCGGTTGTCCGGAAGTAGAACTGCGGCCGGTAGCCGGTGAAAAACGGCGTGTGCCGCCCGCCTTCTTCCTTGGTCAAAACGTAGGCTTCGGCTTTGAATTTGGTGTGCGGGGTGATCGATCCGGGCTTGCTCAACACCTGCCCGCGCTCCACTTCATCCTTCTCGGTGCCGCGCAGCAGCAGCCCCACGTTGTCCCCTGCCATCCCTTCATCGAGCAGCTTGCGGAACATTTCAACGCCCGTCACCGTCTTCTTCATCGTCGGACGGAAGCCCACAATCTCCACTTCTTCGCCCACCTTCACCTTGCCGCGCTCAATCCGTCCGGTCACCACCGTGCCCCGGCCGGAGATCGAGAAAATGTCCTCGATCGGCATGGCAAACGGCTTGTCCACATCGCGCTGCGGCAGCGGTATGTTCTTGTCCACCGCCTCCATCAGCTCCAGCACCGACTTCTCCCACTTCTCATCGCCTTCCAGCGCCTTCAGCGCCGAGCCCCGGACCACCGGAATCGTGTCGCCCGGAAACTGATAGCTCTTGAGCAACTCGCGCACCTCCAACTCCACCAGCTCGAGCAGCTCCGGATCATCCACCATGTCGCACTTGTTCAGAAAGACCACAATCGCCGGCACCCCTACCTGCCGCGCCAGCAAAATGTGCTCCCGCGTCTGCGGCATCGGCCCATCGGTTGCCGCCACCACCAGGATCGCTCCGTCCATCTGCGCCGCACCGGTGATCATGTTTTTCACGTAGTCGGCGTGCCCCGGGCAGTCGATATGCGCGTAATGTCGGTTGGCCGTCTCATACTCCACGTGCGACACCGCGATGGTGATTCCCCGCTCCCGTTCTTCCGGAGCATTGTCAATCGAATCAAACGCCCGAAACGATACTTTCGGGTTGTGCTTCGACAGCACCTTGGTGATCGCCGCCGTCAGCGTCGTCTTGCCGTGGTCGATGTGCCCAATCGTCCCCACGTTTACGTGCGGCTTTACGCGCTCGAATTTCTCCTTCGCCATATCTCTCTCCGCTCCGTTTTGTTTCCAGCGTTCTGCTAAACGTTCCCGGACCCGCTATCTCTTTCCTTTATTCCCATTCTTCCCGCCAATAATTTCGTCCGCAATGTTGTTCGGTGCCTGCTGATAATGCGAGAAGTGCATCGTGAAACTGCCGCGGCCTTGCGTCTTGCTGCGAATGTCGGTTGCGTAACCGAACATCTCCGACAAAGGCACCAGCACGTTGATGATTTCGGTCCCCCCGCGCGACTCGCGCCCCTGCATTTGGCCGCGCCGCGAATTCAGGTCCGCAATCACGGTCCCCATGTAATCCTCGGGAACCACCACCTCCACCTTCATGATCGGCTCAAGCAGCCGAGGATTAGCCTTCCGGCAAGCTTCCTTGAACGCAATCGATCCTGCAATCTTGAACGCCATTTCCGAGCTGTCCACTTCGTGATAGCTGCCGTCGATCACAGTTACCGCGAGATCAACCATCTCGTAGCCGGCAAGAACACCGGTTTCCATCGCCTCCTTCACGCCGTTTTCAATGGGGGGGATGTATTCTCTCGGAATTGCGCCGCCAAAAACCTTGTCGATAAACAGGAGCCGATGATCCTTATCATACCGCCACTTGCCGCCTTTGCCCGCCACCTTCTGCGCGAGCGCATCCAGCTCATCGGTTGACATATCACGCATGTCTTCGTGGTTCGCAGTCGGCAGGGGCTGCACGGTGAGCTTTACGTGCCCGTATTGGCCGCGGCCGCCGGTCTGCTTCACATATTTTTCTTCGCCTTCGGCAATTTTCAGAATCGTCTCGCGATAGGCGACCTGCGGCCGCCCCACATTGGCCTGCACGCTGAACTCGCGCATCATGCGGTCCACGATGATTTCCAGGTGCAGCTCGCCCATCCCCGAAATCAAGGTCTGGCCGGTATCAACATCGGTGTGCACGCGGAAGGTGGGGTCTTCCTGGGCTAGCTTTCCCAGCGCGGTGCCCATTTTCTCCTGGTCGGCTTTCGTCTTCGGCTCGATCGCCACCGAAATCACCGGTGCCGGAAAATCGATATTCTCAAGCAGAATCGGCTTTTCTTCGTCAGACAACGTGTCGCCGGTCGTGACATTCTTCAAGCCCACGCAGGCCGCAATGTCGCCGGCTTCGACCGACTCAATTTCTTCCCGTTTATTGGCGTGCATCCGAAGCAACCGGCCGACGCGTTCGCGGCTCTTCTTGGTGGAGTTGTATACGTTCTGCCCCGCCTTCAGCACACCCGAGTAAACGCGAATGTAGGTCACATGGCCGACGTAGGGATCGGTCATGATCTTGAAGGCCAGCGCCGCAAACGGCTGGTCGTCCGCCGGACGCCGCAACTCCGGCTCTTCGGTATCAGGGTCCATGCCTTCGACCGGCGGTATGTCAATCGGCGAAGGCAGATAATCGACCACCGCGTCGAGCAGCGGCTGAACGCCCTTGTTTTTGAAAGCCGAACCAGCCACCACCGGCACCAGCTTCAATCCAATCGTTGACTTGCGGAGAGACGCCCGCAATTCTGCTGGCTCCAGTTTGTGCTGGTCGAGGTATTTGGTCAGAATGGCGTCGTCGTGCTCGGCGATGTACTCGACGACTTTGTCGCGGTGCTCCTTGTAGAACTCCGGAGTCAGCGCCGAAGCCTTGACAGCCGTTTCCAGCTCGGAATGCGAGTTCAAGTACTGCGCATCCCAAAGCTTTTCAAGCGGCACGATCTCATATTCCGCGCCGAGCGTTTCGCTTTTCCAGATGATTGCCCGTTCTTCGATGAAGTCGATGACGCCGATGAAATTTTCCTCGCGCCCAATCGGATACTGTATCGGTACCGGATGCCCGGAAAGCCTCTGCCGTATCGTCCGGATCGAATGATCGAAATCCGCGCCGACCCGATCCATCTTGTTGATGAAAGCGATGCGTGGCACGCGATACTTGTCCGCCTGCCGCCATACGGTTTCTGTTTGCGGCTGCACGCCCGCGACCGCGTCGAATACCGCAACCGCCCCATCCAGCACCCGGAGCGAACGCTCGACTTCCACCGTAAAGTCCACGTGGCCCGGCGTATCAATAATATTGATGCGGTATTTCTGATCGAACCGATTCCAGAAAGCCGTGGTCGCCGCGGACGTAATCGTAATTCCGCGCTCGCGCTCCTGCTCCATCCAGTCCATCGTGGCAGTGCCTTCGTGCACTTCGCCAATCTTGTAGGTCACACCCGTATAAAAGAGGATGCGCTCGGTGCAGGTCGTTTTGCCCGCATCAATGTGCGCCATGATCCCGATGTTCCGGGTCTTCTCGAGTTGGACTTGCCGTGGCATCCCGAAATTCAGTCCGTGCTACCAGCGATAATGCGCGAAAGCCTTGTTGGCCTCCGCCATGCGGTGCACGTCCTCCTTTTTCTTGACCGCCCCGCCGCGCCCGTTTGCCGCGTCCATAATCTCTTCCGCCAACTTGTCGGTCATCGACTTTCCCGAGCGCGTCCGCGCATTCAGCACCAGCCAATGAATCGCGAGCGACTGCCGGCGGAAGGGATTCACCTCAACCGGCACCTGATAGTTCGCACCGCCGACACGCCGCGTCTTTACTTCCAGCATGGGCTTGCAGTTTTCGACGGCCTTCTTGAACAGCTTGAACGCATCATCGTTGGTCTTCTGCGCGACGTGATCCATGGCCTTGTAGAAAATCACCTGGGCGGTCGATCGTTTCCCGTCGTACATCATGCTCGAAATGAACTTCTGCACGAGGTCGCTGTTATAGACCGGATCGCCTGCAATCCTTCGTCGAACAACCCAACCTTTACGAGGCATCTTTCTGCTCTCCTACTTCTGAGCGGCTTTTGGCCGCTTCGCGCCGTATTTCGAGCGCCCTTGCTTGCGATTCTCCACGCCCGCCGCATCCAGCGTGCCACGCATGATGTGATATCGAACGCCGGGCAAATCCTTCACGCGGCCTCCGCGCACCAACACGATCGAGTGCTCCTGCAAGTTGTGCCCGATACCGGGAATATACGTGGTCACTTCGGCACTGTTGGTCAGCCGGGCGCGCGCAACTTTCCGCAGCGCCGAGTTCGGCTTCTTCGGCGTCTGGGTGTAAACGCGAACGCAAACCCCGCGCTTCTCCGGACACCCTTCCAATGCAGGCGATTTTGTTTTTGTCCGGATTTTTTCCCGGCCGTTCCGCACCAATTGTGAAAACGTCGGCACGTCTTTTTCCCTCGCTTCCGCAAAGCTCCGCACTCTCAGAAGCCTGCACGCGAGAAATCCTCCCGCGCAGAGTTCTGCGGGTGCATGAACAGAAAGGTCGCCAAACCTTGAGGTACTACAAGGTGCTCCGCGCTGACGCTTCGCTTCACCCCGAGGAGTGAACTGCATCTGCTGAAAACGGAGAGGCTTCACACGGCTTTGCGGGGCTGGCGCCCCATTTCGGCCGCTCTTCCAATCCCCGTTCCGTCGCTCTTTGTTCCGGGGAGGAAGACTTCCCTTTCACCACACCTGGCCCGAAGGCCTTCCAGACAACCGCGTAAGTATAGGGAAAACAACAATTCGTGTCAACCCGATTCCCTTGTGGAAATAAAGACTTTCTTCTGGCTACCGCCCTCTGAATCCAGGAATCGATATGTCAAATTCTCCGAGCTCGGCGAAGCCCGCCGGCCCTGATTGAAATTGCGGTCAATCCCGATGCCAGCTATTGCTACATATATAGTTATTATAGGAAGTGAGTAACCCTTTGATTGCCATGAAGTTGCTTTACCCTCGCTGGCCGCGCGCGACCTGTCAGCGGAGGCCGCTTGGACAAACGTAGAGAGTGAACAGTTCCATTTTGCTCACGACCTCGCGCCGCAGGGCTTTACGGGATTCAAAGACCATGCCTACACTGGCCGCAGGTTTTCAACAGGGAGCATAGGTGAAAGGTTACCGGACGCGTCTTGCTGGCATCCTCGTTCTGACGGTCGCATCCACCGCCTGGACGCAGAATCGCTCTGCGGAACGCGCGGCATCTTCTAAGCTCCCGGCCCAAGCCCCTATTTCCAGCAGTAGGATCGGTTTGCAATATGCCCAAGAAGCTTACGTCATTGAGAAGTACACTACATCGATCCGACTCGAGCCCGACGGCGCGCAGACTTGCACCGTGTCGGCTCGAATCCACATTCAGTCCGCTGTGGGCGCGCGAAAATTCAGCCAGATCTCTTTTGATTACGATTCTGCGGCCGCCGACTTGCAATTCCGGAATGTGCGCACTCTCAAGCCGGACGGCAGCGAGCTGAGTGCGAGATCTGGACGGCGTTAAAGAAGCTCCGGCGCCGGTCATTCGCGATGCTCCCGCGTACGGAAACTACAAAGAGAAAAGCATCGCAATCCCCGAGCTGAACCCTGGCGACGCGATCGAGTATCAGATTGTCACCCGCGTCACACATCCCCAGGCGCCCGGCCAGTTCTGGATGCAGCACACTTTTCTGACCGACGCGATCGTGCTCGGCGAAAATCTTCAGGTGGACGTTCCGAAATCCCGGCAGGTGACTCTCAGCTCACCCCGCTTCCCTTATTCGACCGACATAACTTCGTCCCCGGATCGAATTGTCTACCGCTGGAAGCACGCCAATCTCTCGGTTCCATCCGAAGACCAGCAAACAAGGGACGCCACGCCGCAGGCAAAGCCAGCCGACGTCGAGCTTACAAGTTTTGCGAGCTGGGATGAGGTTTCGCGCTGGTACGCAGGACTGGAGCATAGCCGCGACGAGCCCAGTGCGGAAATTCGGTCCACAGCAAACGAGCTCACAAACAACTGCGCAAGTGAAATTGAAAAAATACAAGCGCTTTACGGTTACGTCTCAGAGCATATTCGCACGGTAGATTTACCCTTCGGTGCCGCGGGTTATCAACCACATTCAGCAGGGGATGTTTTTGCCAACAAGTATGCCGACAGCTCCGACAAGCACATTTTGCTCTCCTCTATGCTCGACGCAATTGGGATCCACTCGCAGGCAGCATTATTGGCTGCACCGCCCGGCCTGAATCCCTCCCTACCCTCGCCGGCGCAATTCAGGCGCATTCTCACGGTGATACCACGGACCGGCGCCCCGATCTGGATGGAATCAAGCGCGGAAGTCGCGCCTTCCGCTTCCTTCCGGCTTCGATGCGAAAAAAACAGGCCTTGGTAATATCGCCCGAGGCGTCGGGAATATATCGAGACGCCTGCGGAACCTCCATTTCCTTCGACGCAACGCGTGGAAATGAAGGCCAGATCAGCGATCTCGGAAAACTGACCACTCGCATCGCTACGAGCTTCGCGGCGACAATGAGTTTGTTCTGCGGCTGGCATTTCGCCGCACCCCACCGGCGCAATGGAAGCAGCTAGCCCAGACGATACTGGCGCTCGATGGAGTGCACGGCCAAGTCGACGCTGTAAAACCCGGCGACCCGACGGATACAGAAAATCCCTTCGTGCTGGATATAAAATGTTGCCAACCCGATTACATTGATTGGTCGAGCCGGCGCGCCAATATCGCCATGCCGCTATTGAACATCGGCGTGCCCGACGTCCCAGACGGCCTGGTGGTTCCGGCGGCATTACATCGGCGCCCCGCTGACAATTAGGGCGCATCTACAATTGGCCTTTCCGCAAGGCTTGATCCTCCGGCCACCCGTGGCCATCGCGGTCTCGCGGGACTATGCCGAATTGAAATCAGTTATCGCTTCGATGGTCAAACCCTTTGGGTGACCGTTCTCTCGACTTCAAAATGCGCGCCCTGCCCGCTTCGCGCCTGGACGACTATATTTGCTTTCTCCCACGCCGTGGCGGGCAATAAAGCCAGACTCTTTTCGTGAAGAATTCATTCCAGGGCAATGCGGGATTTTCGGCGCCAGCCCCAGGAACTCTTTGAAGCTGGTGAGGCT